>SVHG01000006.1:51953-136267 GCA_015055965.1 Clostridiales bacterium | reverse complement strand
TTATTCGTTCTTTTCCTTTCTTTCATAAAAATATGCACCTCCAAAAATTTGTCTAACTTTTGGGGTGCATATCATTTTCGCGTGGCTAATTATTTAATTAAGTTATTAAGCCCGTTTTTTAGCAGGAGTGAAGAAACTCTTTCTATACCTGTCATTCTGGAGTTTTCGCAAGAAAACGATAGAATCTCTTAAAATTATCCGTTATTCCTAGTGACAGAATCTTTGCGTTATTACTTCGTATAAACCTCAGGCTTTAAAACGCCAACCTCGGGAACGTGGCGGTAAGCTTCGTCGTAATCAAGTCCGTAACCAACAACGAAGTAGTTATCAACCTTAAAGCCGATATAATCGGGGGTAAGGTCTACTTCGCGTCTGCATTCCTTATCTAAAAGGGTGCAAACCTTAATGGAAGCGGGCATTCTTGCCTTAAGGTTTTTAATTAAATAGGTTAGAGTGTGGCCGGTGTCAACGATATCTTCAACGATTATAACGTGTCTGTTTTCAATAGAGCTATCTAAGTCCTTAACCATCTTAACTTCGCCGGAAGAAACTGTACCGCTTCCGTAGCTAGAAACTGCCATAAAGTCAAGATTAATGGGAACGGTGATTTCTTTAATTAGGTCAGAAAAGAACAAAACGCTTCCCTTTAAAATGCAAATGAATATTGGGTTCTTGCCTGCATAGTCCTTGCTTAACTGCGCGCCAAGCTCTTTTACTCTGGTTGCGATTTGCTCTTTGCTAAAAAGAATTCGTTCAAGATCGTTGTACATAGTGCTTATTCTCCTTTTCCTTTGCAAATTATTTTTATTATATTTAAGCTGTTGTTGTCAACCGCTATTTTTTGTGAAATATCAACCGTTAAAACTGCATAAATATCATTCCCTACCGCAATAACGGGTATGAATTTAGATATGCGAGAATCTATCTTTTTATCTGTGAAAAATTTCTTTAAGCTCTTGGTTTGCCCGCCAAACGTAACTATTTTGTCGCCAGTGCGTTTTGTGCGGATAATCGCGTTATAGGGCAACTTATCGCCGTCAAAGCATAAAAAATCAGGATCTAATCTATTCGTTTTTTCAAAGCTAAAGCTATATTTTTCGCTTTCAAAGTGCTTGTTAATTTCAAAGCCAAACTGCCATTCGGTTGGGGAGGTAGCCCTTTCAAACACGGCGCGGTTTTTGCTCTTATAAGCCTTAACGCCGTTTTTAAGGTCAACGCTTTTTCCCGTTTGCGCCTCTTTTAAATTATAAACAGCCTCTAAATGCGCGCTTTCAAAATCCTTAGTTATTCCAAGCTTTTTCATAACCTTAAGGCAGGCGCGGGTGAATAGGGGAAGATAAAGCTCTTCCACAAACTCAACGGAAAAGCCCTCAATTAGCTTTTCTGCCATACTGTCTAAAAGTCTTTCGTCACGGGTTGCAAGCGAAGAAAAACTGTTTATTCTGCTTTGTACGCCTTCAAAACGGCTTTCTATAAGGGGAAGGACTTCATTTCGTAAAAAGTTCCTTGTGTAATCGTTGCAATCGTTGCTTTCGTCATGCACGAACGGTAAGTTATTTTGCTTAACGTACTCTTCTATTTTAGCCCTAGAACAGCCCAAAAGTGGGCGAACTATTTTGCCGTTTAAGCTAATCTCGTCAATCCCGCAAACGCCGGCAAGCGCGCTTCCGCGGAATAAATTAAAAAGCACCGTTTCAACGTTATCGTTAAGGTGGTGGGCGGTTGCAATTTTATCACAAAACCCCTCTATAAGTGCGTTATCAAAGCATTCATAGCGTAAAACACGCGCAGCTTGCTCTAAAGAATAGCCCTTTTGCTTGGCAAAGCTCGGCGCGTTAACGGTATAGCTTTTAAGCTCTACGTTAATTAAAGCGCAAAAATCCTTAACGAACCGGCTATCCTGCAAGGAGCTTTCACCGCGAATGCCGTGCTCAACGTTGATCGCCTTAACGGTTATATCAAGCGCCTTGGCGTTTGTATGAAGAAGGTGCAGTAGGCAAACGGAATCCGCTCCGCCGGAAATAGCTACGGCAACAACCTCTTTTTTGTTAAAGAGATTTTTAGAAAACATGAAAAAATTATAACATAATATAAAAAAATAGTCTATTTTTTAAACTATACTATCGTTAATTATTTTTCACGGATTTTCATTATTTTATAAATTCAAGGGGTTAATTAATTAAAAAAGCAAAAAAAATTGTATAAAATTCCCCATAAAAAGCCAAAAAATATATACTAAGCGTTACAACTTACTCAAAAAAAGGAAAGCTTATGGCGCACGAAAAACAAAAAAATAAAAATAAAAAATAATTTTTAAAAAACGGGCGAAAAACAGTTGACAAAAATTCTTATATCATATAAAATAACATAGCATTAAATCGACGCGGAGTGGAGCAGTTGGTAGCTCGTCGGGCTCATAACCCGAAGGTCGTGTGGTTCAAGTCCCGCCTCCGCAACCATTAGTTTAGCTTCTTTAGAAAAAGGAGCATATGGCGGCGTAGCTTAGCTGGTTATAGCGGCCGGTTCATACCCGGCAGGTCGTTGGTTCGAATCTGACCGCCGCTACCATATTTTCGGTATGAACACACAACGGCTTATGCCGAAAATACGGCCCCTTGGTCAAGCGGTTAAGACATCGCCCTTTCACGGCGGTAACACGAGTTCGAGTCTCGTAGGGGTCACCAGAGAAAAACACTTACTTCGGTAAGTGTTTTTTTGTTTCTAAATTTGCAAATTTCATTCAATAAAACCAAAAGCAAGACTACGAACAATAGACTTGCTTTTTTGTTAATTAAAGTGTTTAAATCGCGCTGTGGTTGTAATGAATAAAAAATTATTTAACTTTTTAATAGGGTAAAATCTTGATATAAACAAAGCCGTCTAAATTACTAAATTTCGTTATACTCTCATTATTAAAAATGTTTTCTGCATATTTATCATTTTCATAATAACCAATAACTCTATCATATTTGTATGCAAAAGCTTGAAAAAGTCTTTCTTCGCCGGTGGTGGAGTTTTTTCCCTTAAGCATATACACAAACTGACCGTAAAATCCATCACCTTGTATGCTTGCGATAAAATATTCCCAATTCCCACAAATTATAGTTTCATTTACAGTTGGACTATTTAGATACGAGAATTTATAAGATGACATTTTGTTTACTGTGTTGTTTGCTAAATCATATACATAGCATTTGTTAAAGCCTTCAAACTCCCTTCTACCGGTAGTAAACCTCACACCTAATATAGCATTTTCAAATATGTATCCAAATAAAAAGGTTAATTTTTCTGGAAAAGTGTAAACCAAATTACAGATAAGCTCGTCACTTTTATACGATAGCCTATATAATTTGCAAGTATTTATAAAGGATATTTCCCCCTGTTTTAGTGTGGTGGATTTTCTTTCTATGCCAGATACAAACACCTCATCCGTAATAAAAGAATACTGATGGTCGGTTTTGCTTAAAACTTCGCAATGCGAAAACTTTTCAGTTTGTGTATTTAAGTAATAAATGTTGTTAAAATTATCTTTACCGTTGAAATTTTGCCTAATTTGTAATTTAACAAGGGTGGTATCATCAATAACGCAGTTTTCCGCCGATAAGTTCAAATTTGTGGTATTGCTATCAAAAGAAAGCAGTTTTCTAATCTTAAAATCGCTATATGGCACGTAATAAATACATTGTTCACCATTAAAGCCGTTGTAATATGTTTTATAATCCCCAATCACTATGCAATCTTTTAATATTATAACTTCGCTATGGCCGGAAAAAACGCGAATACTTTTTTCGTTCAGGTCAACAACGTAAGCATTGTGGCCATATTTAATACTCTGACATATTATCGCAAAATCCTGCGTTGCAAAGGATAAAACGTCATAATTTAAGTTCATGTCTTCAAAGGCGTATATAATATCATAAGTTTTTTCTTTTATGAAATATTTTATGAGCATTGGGAGTGTGTTTGGGGGGTGGGGGGAGTGGTTCTCGTTTTTATTGTTTGAAGAATCTTCCGCGCTACCTTCTTCACCGATTTCAATACTTATTTCATTACTGTTTTCACTCGTTGAATTATAATCCTCTTTTTTAACGGGGGCAGTATTGATTGAGTCTTGATTTTCTTGTAAACTATCGGACTCTTCATTGGTTGTTTCATTGGTCTTTAATTGTGTACGTGCCAAAAACAAAACTTCGTTATCGTTAAGGTAGTAAAATTCGCCTTGATCGTTTAATTTGTCTAAAAGATAAATATTTTCATTATAGGTTACTTCGGGTAAGCAAAGTTCTTCATCTTCACCCGTTGTTTTGGCTCTTACGTTTCCGCGGTATATGTAGTTACCATCCCACTCGCCGTATTCGCTCATATCTGGCAAAAACTCATCAAGGGTTTTACAACCACAACCGGAAGTAAGTGCTACGACAAAAGAAAAACATATACAAAGAAATGGTTTATATAGTCTTTTCATGAAATATCCTCCGTTTTTACTATTATATCACACTATATACAAAAAGTCAATATACAGTTTTTTTGAATTTTTCCACCGATACGTTGCCCTATTTATTATAATTGTGCTATAATAATGCCATGAAAGAATACCTTTTAAGCTATTATACAAAATTTAAGTGCGTTGCGGGGGAGTGCGCCCATTCTTGCTGTAAGGGCTGGGAAATGTGCATAGACGAAAAAACCTTAAACGACTATAAAAACTGCGCGTCTAGCTTTGCTCCCACTCTTAAAAAGGGCGTGAACTTTAAAAAGGGAAGCTTTAGGGCGGATAAAAATGGGCGTTGCACCTTTTTAAACGGCGAAAATCTTTGCGAAATTATAATTAATCTTGGCGAAGAAGGCTTGTGTCAAATATGCCGTGACCACCCAAGGTTTAGGAGCTGTTTTGATGACCGCGTGGAAACAGGCTTGGGCTTTGCCTGCGAGGAAGCAACACGAATTATTCTATCTTATCAAGAAAAAATTCGCGCCGTACCCGTTAGCGAGGGTGTTAGTGAAGATATTAGCGAAAAAGGACTTCCTTTTATTCAAGCTCAGCTTTTAAAATTCAGAACGCAAGCGCTTGATATCATTCAAGATAGAAGCGTTAATATAAACGATAGGCTAGCGCGCCTTTTGGCTTTATGTAACGCTCAGGTTACCCAAGGGGATCACAAGAAAATTATAAATAAATATTTTACCCTTGAACGGCTAGAAAAAAGCTGGGGCAAAAGATTAAAGGTATTAAAGGGGCTAAAAGCTCCGCTTGTTACGCACGTAAACGAAGATTTGACTCTTTATTGCGAGCAGTTTTTGGCAAACGGACTGTATAGATTTATTGGCGAAGCGGAAGACGTGGCTTACGCTCGCGCAGTAGCGCTCGCTTGCGTTTTTTCGTGGTGGATTATAAATAGCGTATACCAAAATGAAAGAGATAAAAATAGCGATTTAGAAAGCGCTTTTGCTCTTATTTGCGATATCGTTCGCGAATATTCCGCAGAAGTGGAATACTCGCAAAAAAACCAAAACAAGCTCTTTGCCTTTGCTAATGGCTTTGTTAAAATATAGAAATAAAAGCGTTGCAAATTATGCGTTAATCGCGCTATAGGTTAACTAACGGCTGTTTTTATTGCTTTAAACACAAGAGATTCTATCGCTAACGCTCCAGAATGACAGAAAAACGGCAAGCCTAGTGCATGCAAGTCAAAACTAAAACGGAAAGAGCGCAGTTTGTGTAAAGTTAAAAAAATTAGTTGCGTTAGAAACGTAAAAGTTGTATTATATAGATATTAAGCTTAAACCGAGAGTAAAATAAAAGAAAAGAGAAAAAAATAATGCCTTATTTGTATTTAGTAAGCGCGCTGATAACCTTATCTACCTTAAGTGTTTTGGGCGCGGGGTACAACCGAAAAAACGCAGATAAAAAAGACGTAACCGCCGTTTATAACGCTTTGCTCTGCGCATTTGCAAGCGTTAGTTGGGGCGTCATTTATATTTTTGATTTTAGCTTTGAAGCAAAAGCGCTTTTATATTCTTTAGGCTTTGGCGTTTGCTTTGCCGTTGTAATGATAGGTATGATAAACGCCTTGGCAAAAGGTCCAACCTCATTAACTGCTTTAATTCAACAGCTTTCGTTAATAGGCGCAACGGTGTGGGGCTTTGTTTTTTGGAATACCTGGCAAGCAAGTAAAGCACCGTTAGTTCTTTCCGGCTTGGTGCTGGTTATAGTGTCGCTGGCGTTGTGCTTATATTCAGGCAAAGAAAAGGGCGGAAAGATAACCCTTGGTTGGCTTGTTAAAGTGGCGTTGGTGTTCGTTGCTAACGCGGGCTGTTCTATAATTCAAAAAAGCGAGCAAATTGCCTTTAACGGCAAGCACGGCTCTATGTTTATGTTCTTTGGGGTGCTCATAGCAACCGTGATTTGCGGTGTTGCCTTTTTATTTAGCGATAAGGCAAACGTTAAAAGCGCAGTTAAAAGTTCTTGGTATTTCCCCTTTGGCGCAGGCGTATGTAGCGCTCTTGGAAATATGTTCGTCGTTCTTTTAGCAACCACGCCGCTTTCCCCAAACCTAATTTACCCGGCAATTGCCGTTGGTTGTTTAGCTATTGCATCTTGCGTTTCTGCATTTATTTTTAAAGAAAAGCTTGCTTGGTGGCAATGGGTGGGAATAGCCGTTGGCGCAGTAGCCGTAGCCCTACTTTCTATAAGTTAACAAGAATTTTTTTGCTATTAAATAAAAAACAAAAATGCCGTTAATCGCGTTATAGGTCGATTAACGGCTGTTTTATTGCTTTAAATTAAGAGATTCTATCGCTAACGCTCCAGAATGACAAGCATTGGCAGATTCTTCGATAAACTCATAATGACTACTGTTTTTTTACGCCGACTTGCGTCGGACTGCCTTCAATAAACTCATAATGACAGGTATTTGTCTTTGTCACTCTGGAACGAGCGAAGCGAAGTGATAGAGTCTAAGAAATAAGTAATGATGCTACAATAAAATCAAGTTTGTATACCCTTTTTAAAAAATCTTAAAAGACTTTTTGGCTATTTTATTGTAATTTGCTATAAAGTAGTGTATAATTGAATTAATAAAGCTTGCGATTAACGCAGACAAAAGGTTAACAGTATGAAAAAAAGAAAAAAGATATTTATAGTTATACCGCTAATTTTTGTGATAATAGCGCCGATTGTAGCCCTCTTTTTTACGGGATACGCCCATTATGCAAACGTAAGCTACGGCGATAAAGCGGAAGAACGCGTGGATATTTTTATACCCCATTCAGCTAAAAATAACGAAAATAACGGTTGCTTACTCTTTATTCACGGCGGTTCTTGGGCGGGCGGTGATAAGGCGGAAGAAAGTCTAAAGTGCAGGGTTGTTGCTAACCAAGGCTACGTTACCGCAACCATGAACTATTCGGTGTTTTCAGAAAGTAATCAAGATAGCTATAACGTTTGGCTGGTAATGGAACAAATCAGTAAGGCGTTTGTTAAAATTCAGCAGTTTTGTGAAGAAAAGGGTGTTAATATTACTATGGGCGCAACGGCAGGCTATTCCGCCGGGGGGCACTTAGCAATGCTTTACGCCTACTCTCAAGCAGATAAAGCCCCCTTTAAAATAGCCTTTACGGCAAGCCTTGCAGGTCCTGCGGATTTTTCTAAGGAGCTTTGGGGAGATTCTTATTTGGCAATCGCAAACAGGCTGTTGGGAAAGGAAGTAGTGCAAAATACCGCTAGCGAAAATTTAGAAGAGGCTATGAATGCAGTAGAGCCTTTAAGCTGTTTAAGTAAAAACGCTCCGCCAACTCTTTTAGCTTACGGTGGAAGAGATGATTTAGTTAAAGCAAAAAACGGCGAAGCTATGTTTAGCAAATGTAAAGAGTTGGGTGTTGAGTGTGATTATTTGTTATTTAAATATTCTAAGCATTTAATGCTTTTAGATATTTTTAAAAGGGTTAATTATAATAGATATTTGGGTAAATATTGCAGGGCTTACTTTGGTTATTAACAAAAAAATAGGCGTTTTTATCGTTTTTTAAAAAAGGCGAATATAGTCGTTAATCGAGTTATAGCCCTACTTTTTATAAAAAATCCCCTAAAATTAGTAAATAATTTAGGGGGGGTAATAGTAAAGTAAATATTTTTAAGGAAAAGCCGTGGCTTTTCCTTTTTTGTTAACGGCATTTATGGGTGTTTGCTTTTTGCGCTAATTTTTTATCTTCTAACAGTAAAAGGTTTTTATATCTTGGGCGGTTGTATCTTTGAATTATAATGGGCGGTATATTTACAAAAAGGTATAATATAAAAAGAATAAATCCGCCTATATGCTTCCAAATAAAAACGCAACTAAAGCCAAGAATGCAACATAAAAAGTGTGTTAGCTCTGCTATGCAGGACTCTTTAATTAAAACGGGAAGCTTTATAATCGGCTCGCCGTCTAATCTCTTTTTAGGGTAACGCTTTGGAAAAAATCTATGTAAAATCATGCTTGCATCCGGCCATTTTGTTTTCCATTTGCGAATTTTTATTTTTTCATAAAGAGCGCCACCCCTTTCGCGACTAAAGCAGATAAAAGGGAAGGCGTTTTCGTTTATCCATTTTCTTGGGAAAAATCTTCCAAGCGAAAAAACGGCTATACTTATTATTGCAAGATAAATAAGCGAGTAGAATAAATACATAGTTCTTCCTAAGTTAAACGTAGTGTTAATATAAACTACTATAAAAAAATTTTTGCAGTTTGGTAGATTGTAGGGTTGCGAGGTAAAAGATAGTTGAGTTTTTACGTAGAATAAAAAAGGTTTTAATTAATTATTGTAATAAAGCTAAAGAAGTAGGCTTACTTCTTAGCTGCTTCGTATCTTTTATTAGCTTCTTCTATTCTTTCGTTAGCGCCGGCAATTTGCTTTTCGCGTTCTTCTTGCATTTTAGCCTTTCTTTCGTCTACGCTCATATGCGCTTCATCCCAGCTCTTTTTAGCAGTAGCCTTTGCTTTTTTATATGAGTTGTGGAATTTATTCTCTTCAAATGAAGCCTTAGCCTCTGCCTTAGCTGCTTTAAAGTTAGCCTTATCTACTTCGTGCTGTTGCTTGGTACTTTCCTTCATGTCTGAAAATGCTTTCTTGAAAAATTCTTTTATACTCATGGTTTTATATCTCCTAATAAAATTTATTTTTCGCAAAGTTATTTGCGCTTGCTTTCACCTTACGCCTATATTATACGAAATAAACGTTATTAAAAAATCAACGTTTAGTTGCTAAAAAGTTATTTATTTGTAAAAGAATTGTAAAAATTAAATGGGTACGTATGCTAAAAAACGCGACTTTTTACAAAAAACAGGTTTTTGGGCAATAAAAAACACCGCTTGTAATAAATAAAGCGGTGCGTTTTACTTTTAATAAATATTAGTTTTCTTTTTCGTTAAGCAGACTTTTAGAAAGACTTAAAATTTCCTTACCGTATTTTTCCTTGAGGTGCTTTAATAAAAATTTATAAAGGGGGTAGGCGGGTAACATTATGGCGCAACCTATAACTGCAACCATAATTCCCCAAACGGTTAAATACCAAGTTAAAACCATCGTTAAGCCTAATCCAAAAATTAAGCAACCTATAATACCAAGGCAAAGCGGGGGAATAACAGAGCCGTTTTTAACGGCGTTATCTAATTTTCTTAAGCGGTTTAAGTTTGCCTCTTTTTCTTCAGCTTTGTTTTCGTATCTCTTTTTAATGCTGTTAATTTCGCGCTTTTCTGCTTCCGTTAAAGCGCTGTAGTTGTAATTAAATTGTTCGCTCGTCATAAAATATATTTCCTTTAGTTAAATTAATCGTTGTAAAAACACGTTTATTCTTCAATGCAATCAGGTAAAATTACCGTAAACGTGCTTCCCTTATTTATTGCGCTATTAATTGAAATTTGCGCGCCCAAAATGTCTATTACGCGCTTTACAAGAGCAAGACCTAAGCCGTTGCCTTCCGCTGCGTGCGAAGTGTCCCCTTGGAAAAACTTTTCAAAAATTCTTGCGCCAACCTCCGGTGAAATACCGCAACCGGAGTCCTTAACCTCTATTTTAAGGTTGTTTTCCTGTTTTTTGAGTAAAATATTTATATCTCCGCCGTTGGGGGTAAATTTTACTGCGTTAGAAATTAGATTGTTCCAAACTATTTCTAAAAGTGATCTGTTAGAAAGAATTTTAATATCGTCTAAATCGCATTCTAAATTAATATTCTTGCTTTCTATAATAGGTAAAAAGTCAACGATACTTTCAGAAAGCGCTTCCGTAACGCTAAAAACTTCCTTTTTTTCTTGAATTTCTTGGTTTTCCAGCTTGTTTAGCTTTAATATATTGGTAATTAAGTCCGTTATTCTTTTAGAAGCAAGCTTTAAAATTTTTGCATATTCTTTTCTTTCTTCCGCGCTTAAATTTTCATTTTGAATAAGTGTGGCGTAGTTTTGAATAACTGCAAGCGGAGTTTTTATTTCGTGTGATACGTTAGAAATAAAATCCACCTTTAAAACCTCCGTTTTTTGTAGCTCTGCAGCCATTTTGTTAAGGTTTTCCATAATCAAATCGTATTGATTATATTTAGAATCGTCATGGTAAATATCAAGTCTAACGCTAAAATCGCCTTGCGCGATCTTTTCGGTTGCGTCCAAAATTCTTTTAGTTGGGCGTTCCACGGTGAATTTTCTACGAATCCAGTCAATAAAGGTGCAAAATGCAGAAATAATGATTATTTCTATAAGTATTAAAACAGCAAGTAGTGGGATGCTCGTAGTGCGCTTACAAATATACTCGTAAAGTAAAATTGCAAACTGCATCGTTAAGGCAATTAAAATAAAGAAGGTAATTGCCCCGCTAAAGCTAAAGGAGTTTAAAGGGGAGCGTTTTTTTCTCATTGTAGCACCGCCTTATAGCCAAGTCCGTGCACGGTTACTATTTTAAATCCGTCACAGTCGGCAGTTTTTTCGCGAAGCTTAGCCATATAAACGTCCACCGTTCTGCTGGTTGCAGAAGAATCGTAATCCCAAAAGTCTGCCATTAAGGTAGAGCGTGTAAAGGTCTTTTTGGGGTAGGATAACAGGCGGAACAGTATATCAAATTCCCTTACGGTAAGGGCAATTTCTTCGCCGTTCACGGTGGCTGTACGCTCTTCTATATTCATATAAAAATTACCTATAGTAATTTCCTTCTCGCTTTCTATCTTCGCTCTGCGCAAAATAGCTTTTATGGTTAAAAGCAAAATATCTATATCAAAGGGCTTGGTTACGTATTCGTCTATTCCAATGTTATATCCAAGCATTTTGGAAGGTTTATCATCCTTGGCCGTCATAAAAATTATGGGCATAGTTTTATTAACGCTTCTAACGCTTTCTGCAAGCTCAAAGCCGTTAACTTCGGGCATCATAACGTCTGTAAGCAATAAATCGCATTTGAAATCTTCCATTTTTTCAAGCGCTTCCTTGCCGTTAAAGCAGGTTGCAACCTCGTAGCCGGAGTTTCTTAAGCTATAACAAACAAAGCGGTTTAAATCGGTGTCGTCTTCAACAACTAAAATCTTAATCATAATTTTTCCTTGTTAAATTAATATCATTTTAGGGTGTGGCGTTTTTTTAGCGCGTCTTTATTTTACGCCATTAGTATATCCTATTAATTATAACAAAATATTAAAAAATTGTTAACAAATTGTAAAAGTAAACGAAAAAACAAAAATATTTTTTAAATAAAAGCCTTTGCAAAAAAGGTTATTTACTTATAGTAGATATATTAAAGCGTGCGTTAATCGCGTTATAGCCCCACTTTTGATAAAAATACGCATGGTTTTGCTTGCCTTTAGCTTTTTTTGCTTTTTAACCTTGACAAATTATGAATATTATAGTATTATTTTTAAAGACAGTTCGCATAAAGGCAACGGCTTTTGCCGTTAGGTGTATTTATGAAAAACGGAATTAAACCAAACCCAAACAAAGTGTTTCCCGTTCCCGGCTTTAAAACCGTTACTTACGTTAAGCCAACGGTTACGAACCCAAATATCATAGTTGGGGATTTTACCTATTTTAGCGACGTATTCTTTGAACGCCACGTAACCCACCGTTACGAATATTACCCGGATAAGCTTATAATAGGTAAGTTTTGCCAGATAGCGTCGGGCGTTAATTTCGTTATGAGTGGGGCAAATCATCAAATGAATGCAGTTACCACCTTTCCCTTTTATATAATGGAGGGTTGGGATCAATCCGTTCCACCTTTAGAAGAAATGCCACTTAAAGGGGATACCGTTATTGGTAACGACGTATGGATAGGGCAAAACGTAACGATTCTTCCCGGCGTGCATATAGGGGACGGGGCAATAATTGGTATGAATAGCGTTGTTGCAAGCAACGTTGAGCCATATACTATAGTTGCGGGAAACCCTGCCCGAGTTATACGCAAAAGGTTCGATAACGAGCTTATAGACCTACTTTTATGCTTAAAATGGTGGGATAAGGATATAGAAGAGATTAATGATTTAATCCCCTTATTAACAAATAGCAATCTTGAATACGTTAAAGGCGAAATCAAGAAGCTTTTAGAAGAATAAATATTTAAATTGCTTTTTATAGGTAGCTTGTTATTTTATATGGTTCACGAAGGTGTTGTATGGATTTAAATAGTGCAATAATAAAAAGAATTGAAGAAATATGCAGAGAAAAAAATATAAACGTTTGCAAAACTGCGTTGAATGGCGGTAAATCTCCTTCTGCTATATACGATTTGATTAAAGGAAGAACTAAATGCTCTAAAGTGTCTACTATTAAAGCTTTTTGTCAAGGCGCTGGAATAACCTTATCGGAATTTTTTAATAAAGATTATTTTAATGATTTTGAAGAATAAAAAACGTTAAAGTCCACGGTGTGAGCCGTGGATTTTTTATGCTATTTAAAGGGGAGGTTTGCTAACATTATTATATACACGCGTATAATACGCGTGCGCGCGAGTATGCCTTTAATAATGCAAATAGAAAGGTAAAAAGGCAAATGGGTGGTTTTGCGGTTGACATAAAGTCTATTTAGTGATAAAATATAATTGGTAAGTGTCGGCTATTCGCGCTTTGCTAACTAATTTATTGGAGAAAAACTAATGAAGCTTTTATCAAAAGTAGTTTTATCGCTTGCGATAACTCTTTCAATTCTGTTCCCCGTATTTAACTTTAACGTTTATAACGTTAACGCAGCGGAAGTAACCACCCCCGCAACGGGCTACACACAAGCAAGTGACGTTGATTACGTTTATACCGGAAAATACGTTCATAACTGGGGCGCAAGAGGTGAAGATGCAACCTTTTTAACGACTAAGGCTGCTTCATATTACACTTCAGGTATAACCTACAGCGTGCTTTCAGAAAACGCTGGCGGTACTACTCAGGCAAACGCTCCCCAAAGCGCTTTATATAAGGCTCTTCAGTCAATGATGAAGAGCAAGCACAGCTATATCATTACTTACGACGCAACTCGCCCCCTATACGGCTATACGGATGGTGTTAGCGGTAACTCTTCAAAGCTTTCTACCTTCTATACCGGCAAGCTTGTAAGCTCTACTTGGGACGGTGGTACTACTTATAACAGAGAACACGTTTGGCCCAGAAGTAAATCTATCAACCAAAGCAAGGCGGAAGACTCTGCGGATATTATGATGCTTCGCCCTGAAAACCCCAATGCTAACAGTAGCCGTGGAAATAAGGCTTTTGGTTTAAGTAGCGGTTATTACGTTCCCGAAGAATACGTTCGTGGTGATATTGCAAGAACTCTTCTTTACGGTTACGTTCGTTGGGGTAATACCTCTTATATGTGGGGAACGGGTGGTGTTATAGAAAACTCAACCATTTTACTTCAATGGATGCTTGATGACCCCGTTGATACTTGGGAGCTTGGTAGAAACGACGCAGTTGAATCTATTACCGGCGTAAGAAACGTTTTCGTTGACTATCCTGAATACGCTTATTTATTATTTGGCGTAGCAGTTCCTGAAGATATGCAAACCCCTTCCGGTTTAGCTAAAAACGGCTTAGCCGGTGGCGACGGACTTCCCGAATTGCCTGACGTTGGTGGTGGCGATACTCCTTCCGTAGACGTTAACGAGCTTTTAGCAAAGGACACTCTAACTATTGCGGAAGCAACTACAATCGGTAAGAGCTTGGCTCACGATACTACGACTGAAAAGAAATTTAACGTTACCGGTAAGATTATTAGCATTGTTAATGAAACTTACGGTAATATGACTATAAAAGATGATAACGGCAACACCATTTACGTTTACGGTACTTATAACGAGAACGGAAGCGTTGGTTACAGCTCAATGGAAGATAAGCCCCAAGAAGGCGATACCGTTACTCTTTACACCGTAGTAGGTAACTATAACGGCGCACAACTTAAAGACGCTTGGATTACGGACGTTGTTAAGGGCACTAGCGGTGACGGAACAACACCTGATTACGATGATGAAACAATACTTGCTTTATTCGACTTCGGTGAAAAGGGCTCTGCCGCTCACGTAGACGGTAATGACGTTGGAACAAGCAAAACTTACACCGTTGGCAATTACAGCTTAAAACTTCAAAATGCAATCAAGGTTTTCGCGGGTGCTTTCGACCAAACGGGTAATTCTTGTTTAAAATTAGGCACCGGTAGTGTTGCTGCGGCCTTTGAATTTACCGTTCCCAGTGACGTTGAATACGTAGTATTAAATATTGCACAATACAAGGCAAACACATCTAAGGTTTCCGTTAACGGCACGACTTATACGATATCAACCTCTTCTAACTTAGGCGAATATACTGCTATCACCGTTGATACAACTTCCAACAAAAAGGTAACCTTTGCAACCCTTTCAGGCGGTTTACGTGTTATGATAGATAGCATTTCATTCCACTCTTCAACTCCTAGTCAAGGCGGTAATGAAGGTGGCGGTAATGAAGGCGGTGGCGAGGTTACTCCTCCCGCACAAACTGAAACTATTACCGTTAGTCAAGCAGTAGAAATGGGCTCTTCAATGACTCACGATACTACTACGGACGTTCAATATTACGTAAGCGGTGTTGTTACGGAAATAACTAATACTCAATACGGTAATATGTGTATTAAAGATGAAAGCGGTTCAAGCATTTTAGTTTACGGCACTTGGAGCGCAGACGGAGAAACCAGATTTGATTCTTTATCCGTTCAACCCAAGGTTGGCGATACCGTTAAGCTATTAACGGTTGTAGGAAACTTTAACGGCGCACAGCTTAAGAACGCTTGGATTATTGAAATAACCCCCGGTGAAGGCGGAAACCAAGGTGGCGGTGAGGTAACTCCTCCCGTAGAAGCTGAAACTATTACTATTAGTCAAGCATTAGAAATGGGCGCGGCGTTAACTCATAACACCGTAACCCCTGTTAAATACTACGTAGAAGGCGTTATCGTGGAAGTAAAGGATACTTATTACGGTAATATGACTATAAAGGACGAACAGGGCAACACCATTTTAGTATACGGCTCTTTCAGCGCAGACGGTGATAAGCGCTTTGGTGAAATGGAAAACACCCCCGTTGCAGGCGATACCGTTAAGCTATTAACGGTTGTAGGAAACTATAACGGCGCGCAGCTTAAGAACGCTTGGATTATGGAGTTTTCTAATAGTGGAAACCAAGGTGGCGGTAATGAAGGCGGCGGTGAAAACGAGCCCTGTAAGCACTCTTACGGTGATTGGGTAGTTGTTGAGCCCGCAACCGAAACGGAAGAAGGTTTAAAAGTTAAAACCTGCCGTCATTGCGGTGATGAGGTTAGTGAAACTATTCCCGTTTTAGGTACTCAGGATAGCTCTTCATCTTCAAATCAAGATAGCACTTCAGAAAGACCTAAGGCTCAAGGCTGTAGCTCAAGCTTAAGCGGTTCTTTATTAGGTAGCTTAGGATTAGCAGTAGCTCTATTTACGGTTGTTAAAAAGTCAAAAGAAAACTAAAACAGGGTAAATAATAAAAATAAACCCCGCCGGGCATAAAAACGGCGGGGTTTTTGTGTTAAAATTAAATTTTTTATTGTAAATTTGGGTTTATTTTGGGTGTTGAAATTAGGTTGTAAAAAATGCGAAAGTGCCGATAATCGACTTATAGCGGGGTTTTTGTGTTAAAAATATATTAAAATTGCCATGATTTTCGTTCGTTTTAATAAAGTAATTGCAGTAAAGGCATAGTTTTTTAAAAATTTAGCAAAAAACAAAAAAGGAAGGCCGTTTGCCTTCCTTTTGCTTTATTCAATTTAAGGTCTGTAAAGCTTTAAAGCGCCCTTTTCAATATGTATATCAAACTTTAAGTCGTTATAAAGCTCGCCGTCTATTTCTATGGTTACGGGGTGATCAAAAATGGCCTCAACCTCGTCTTGGGTTACGTGCTCGCAAAAGGTTTGCTCTAAAAGCTTGCCCTGCATAAGCTTAATTAAGTAGCCAACCATTTTAGCCTTATTCATTTTGTTAACCAAAATAAACTCCATTTTGTTATCGTCTGCAACGGCAATGGGGCAAATTGGGATTCCACCGCCAAAGTTCCTTCCGTTACAGCAACAAATAATCATGGCGCTTTTATCGTGGTAGCCATCTTCTTTCTTTAATTTAAAATCGTAAAATCTAAATTTAATAAGACTTATTATTAGCGAAATGAAATATTTTAGTTTGCCTTTAAATATTTTATTATTTTCGCAACGCTGTAAAATTTCAACGTCTATTCCCGTGCCTATAATATTTAAACCGCGAACGCCGTCACAAACCAAAAAGTCGGTGGGCTTGGGGCTTTCGTTTAGAATAACGTTTAAGGCGTCTGCAACCTTGTGGGGGATTGATACGCTATCTACGAAGTCGTTTCCGCTACCGTGGGGAATAATGCCGAAGTTTACCTTTTCTACCGCTAAACCGTTAAGAACCTCGTTTACCGTTCCGTCACCGCCAATAGCGACTATATCAGTAGCGCCTTGTTCGCAAAGATCTTTAGCGATTTTTGTTGCATGCTTTGCGTATTCCGTAAAATGGAAGCGGTATTCAATCCCTTTACTTTCCAAAATTTCGGTTATTTTTCTTTTTGTTTTTAGCCAAGATCTTGCGTATCCGGCTTTACCGTTGACAATAAAATCAATCATAAACTCTCCCCAATGAAGCGAAAAAAACGCTCGCTCTTTTTAAATTATACCTTAGAAAGATAAAAAAAGCAACCGCTTTTAGCCAAAAATGTCAAAATTTGGTAATTTATAGCTATTTTTAACTCTTAAAGGATTTAAAAAGTGGCTCTATAGCGCGATTATCGCCATATTGGGGAGTAAAATAGCAAAATTTTTAGCAAAACGAAAAATATTTTATTTAATTTTGGCAAGAAGAGCGGGACTCTACCGCCCGAACAAGAAACTCTTCTGTTTTTGTAAAACAATTTTAGGGTTTATTTTAATAAAAAACACTTTTTTGCCCCTTTTTATCCCTAAAAAAGTAAAAGGGCGAGGGCGCGTGCTTTACTGTGTGAAAATTTTGAGAAAAATTAAAAATATTTATATTTTTTTAACAATTACTATTGACACTTTCCCTTAGTGATGTTATAATATTACTTAGTCATTAGAAAAGGCCGTATTATGCCCTTTTTTAAAAAAAGAGGTGTAAAACAGCCAAAAACACTAAGGAGATGACAACATGTTGATGAGAAGCTTTTTAAGAAGAGTACTGGCATTTGTACTCGGTGTGGTTTTTACCATTGCGGCCGTAGTCGGCTCTATAGTTGGCGGCCTATTTTGGTCTTATAAAAACCTCAAACCCCTATCGATGGTTAGCAAGCCTGACGACGGCTTGAATGACCTTCGTGACCAGTCCATAGAAGACCTGGTAATGCTGTTAACGAAGGCATTGGAAGATCCTAATGCTTACACGCTTGACCGCTTACAGGGCGAATATGGATTAGACCTTGAAAAACTGCTTGCAGGTTTAGGCGTAGAAAACGTTGATACCGAAGGTGAAAATTGGGAAGCCTTACTTGGTATTTCTCTTTTCAATATATCGGACGGATTTGACGCGCTTTTAGGCAGCATTAGAGTAAGGGCTCTTTACAACTTCCTTCCCGCCGTGTTCGGAGGTAAGGATCTTGACATGATCCTTTCAAGGGAAGCTCAGGAAAGATTGGGCGATTACACCCTATTAGAGCTTATTACTAAAGAAGGTGAAGGAGTTGACGCTTTAGGTCTTATCAGAGCGATTAAGCCCTTAAAGCTAGGCGCTTTCTTACCCGGATACTTTACCTCCGTTTACGATCCCGTATTACACGAATATACATACGTGCTTAACGAAGAAAGCGAAAAGGCTCAAGCTCTTCCCATAATCAGATTATTGGGTAACGTTTCACTTGAGGTTATTTCCGTTTTATTCAACAGTAAGAATTTCGCAGACGACGTTATGGCAGAGCTTATGGAGGGCTCACTTTCTTCTATCGCTAAAATGCCTTTAGAGGATATCCTTTACGATTTATTGGATACCGTAGACGGTAGCGGAAACAGCATTTCTTCTGAATACGGCTCATTCTTAAAGTTCTTAAACGGCGCAACGTTAGCTGATTTAATCGTTCCCACCGAAGAGGGCGGTTATAGCTTTAACACGCTTGCTGTTCTTGGCGTTTTATCAAACGTTAAGGTTGGCTATATCTTAGGCTTAACGGATGAAGACGGCAACGGTATTTGGGAAAAGGACGGCGAGCCTGCTAGCGATATGCTACAGGTTATTGCAGGAATGGATATTGGAACTTTATTAAGTGACGATGCTATTCTAGTTAAAATCCAATCCCTATTCGGTGACGTAGATCTTGCGTACGTATTTGAAGCCGTTGGTTTAAGTACCGAAGATAGCGTAATTTTACAAGTTTTAGGCGGACTTAACGTTGGTAAGCTTCTTGCCGGCCAAGGCGAAGAGTTTGACGGCGCGCTTTTCCTTTCTGCTTTAAAGGATAGCTTAAAGGAAGAGCTTGGCGAAACTACCTTAGGTGAATTATTTAATCTTGAAAAGACGAACAACCCCTTAGTGGACGGCTTGTTCGATTTATGCGTTGCAGATTTAATTTTAGACGAATATTCTGCAGAAAGTATTGATGAAATCGTTGAAGCGTTCAGAAATGCCCTCGGTAACGTTTCTTTAGGCGATATTCTAGGTTACGAAAAGGACGCTGAAACCGGCGCTTGGATTTGTGACAACGAATACTTAACTCTAGTTTTAGACTTCTCATTTAATAATATATTTGACCTTGCACTTTCATTCGTAGAAGGCGACGTTGCGCCTGAAGAAATATTTAGAGATTTATTCCCCACCCTTACCGTTGGCGATATATTCTGCATGGCTCTTGGCTTTGAATATAACGAAGTTACCAACGAATACTATAAGGAAGGCGTAAGTGAAAGACCTCTTTCCGACTCTTGGTCTAACTTACTAAACCTTAAGATTGCAGACGTTTTAGAAACCGTTTTAAATGAAGATTCACCCGTTGATACCTATCCTGAAATCATGGATATTAGAGTGGGCGATTTACTCCAACTAGTTCTTATCGTTTTAGATATGGACTACAGCGAATTTGAGGACGACGGCGATTTATTCGTTTGGGACGGAAATACCGAAAGCGGTACTACCGAGCTTTTAAATACCTCCGTTTTACTAATCGTTCAAGACTTATTAAACGGTGGCGAAAAGCTACTAACTAAGGAAATAGACGTTTACGTAAGCATTGTAGCAGACCTTACTACCTTTGCTTTAAGACTTACCGATAACTCTTCTTCCGATAAAGAAAAGCTTATTAACGATTTAGAAAAGATAGCTTGCGATATGCTTCGCGGTGGTTTAAAGGAACAACCCACCTTAGACGGCAGAGTTTTAGTTGCTACCTTAATAGAGGACGTTAAGGAGCTTCTAAATAATAATTCCGTTTGGGTAAAGCTAGATGCAGTTATTGCAAAATTAGATACCGTTACTAAGGCAATATTTACCGATATTTTAAATTGGGATGCCGTAACCGGTGACTTTATTAACCGTGACATAGTTGCTAAAGCGCTTGACGAAATTAAGGCTATTTACGGCGAAGAAACTATTGCTAAACACATCTTCGATAAGCTTACCGAAACTCAGGTTGAAGCGGTTATTGAAGCCTTCTTTAACACCGTAGAATTTGCCGTTGCTGAAATGGAGGGAAACAGAGATTCTAAAAATCTTTTAGCATTCCTTGCTTCAGTTGAAGCTCTTACCTGCGATATGCTTGCAGGAACTGTTTTAGAAGGTAGCTTAGAAGCAGGCTACGAGCTTGGCATCCGTTTAGACGGTAGAGTTTTAGTTCATACCTTAATTGAAGACTTAGAGGAAATTTTAGTTAACCCCGCTATTATCCGTAGGGTAGATACCGGTATTCTTCTAAAGATATGCGAAGAAGCTAAAAATCACTATAAAGCAGAAGAAATTGCCGCTAACATCTTTAGCGCAATCGGCGATTTTGGCGTTGACGCAACGATTACCTCAATATTCAACGTTACCTTCTTTGTTTTAGACGATATGGGCTTAAGAGATGGCAACGAAGATATTATTGAAGCGTTAGCAGTATTAGAAGTAGTTCTAAAGGCAATGTTTGACGGAACGTTAAATAACGTCCAGGTTAACAAGGGTGTTAAGGTTGCAGAGGTTATAGACGTTGTTCAAACTATCTTTAATACCGAACTGGTATCTAAGAATTTGACCGAACAAATTATAGACACCGTTAACGCCGCTTTAACCGAAATAAGAAATCTATTCGGCGAAGAAAAGCTTGTTAATGAAGCTCTTGATTACATAAAAGAATTTGAAATGGATAACGTAATCGCAAGCTTAGCGGTAGTTGCCAAGGCTTGGTACGATTACGAAGACGAACCCGCCAAGGCACACGAGCTTATTGACGCCGTTGAACAGCTTCTTACCGATTTATTTACAGGTAGTAAGATGGTTGAGCTTGACGTTAATGAAGCTCTTGCCCTAGACAAATTAATAGGCGACTTAAAGGATATTATTAACACCGAAATCGTTGCAGACGCTTTAGGCGACGCAACCGAGCTTATTGATACCGTTTTAGATGAATTTACCAGTTTATACGGCGATTCAGAGCTTGAAGATTTCGTTGAAACCACTAAGAAGCTTTTCGTAGACAAAGTTATTGACTCGCTATTCAATATTGCTAATAAGGTAGACGAGCTTTACGGCGATTCAGAGCTTGGTGATGCTTTAGAAGAATTAGAAGAGATTCTTCACGAAATTCTGGGCGGTAGAATAGAAAACGTAGAAATCACCTTTGATTCTTACACCTTAGACGAACTAATTAACGACGTTCAAGAGGTTATTAACGCGCTTCCCTTTGAAGTGCTGGACGATACTTACGCTAACCCCATTATTGATAGAATTGAAGAATTCTTAAAGGGTATTCCCGTAGACGAAGCAGTTGAAGGAATTCAAGAAAAAACGGTTAGTGAATTAGTTGAAGCAGTTGGCGATATCGTTGATATCTTAACCGACGGCGAATACGAGGATTTAGTTGACGCTTTAGAAGATTTAGCTTCAGACCTATTCTACGGCGAGCTTGGCGACGTTATATTTAACGATTTAATTACTCTTGATGAAATCGTTGAACACGCTCAAAATATTTTAAACGAAGCAGTTGACGTAGATCCTGCCGTAAACGAAATTATAGACGTTGTTCAAGAGCTACTTGAAGATATCACTTTAAGCGAGCTTGAAGAAGGTATTACCGATATTAAGATTCACGACCTAGTTGATACCGCTAGTGAAATCGTTAATATCGCAACGGAAGACGAATACGCAGACGCAGTTGAAGAAATAGCTGATTTAGTTAAGGAATTCGTAGATGGAACTATCGGCAACCCCGAATTTAACTATGAAGACGCAACTATCGGCGATATTTTAGAAAGCGTTGCCGTAATCGTTGACGAACTTGGTGTTGACGAGGACGGAACTGTTACCGAAATCTTAGATATCGTTGCAGATTTACTTGGCGACATTGAGCTTGGTAATATCGAAGAAGGTCTAAGCGATTTAGAAATCTCTGATATCGTAGACAGCGTAGTAGATATCGTTAACGTTGTAACGGATGACGAATACGCTGATTTATTAGAAGAGGTAACCGATTTAGTAGACCTAGTAGTAGGCGGAAGCATTGGCGATCCCGAGCTTGTTTATGAAGAAACCACTATTGGTGAAATCATTGACGAAGTAATGGATATCGTAGACGTTCTTGAATTAGACGAGGACGGCACGGTTACCGAAATTGCAGGTATCGTTGCAGATTTACTTGGCGACGTTGAGCTTGGTAATATCGAAGAAGGTCTAAGCGATTTAGAAATCTCTGATATCGTAGACAGCGTAGTAGATATCGTTAACGTTGTAACTGATGACGAATACGCTGATCTATTAGAAGAGGTAACCGATTTAGTAGACCTAGTAGTAGGCGGAAGCATTAGCGATCCCGAGCTTGTTTACGAAGAAACTACCATTGGCGAAATCATTAACGAAGTAATAGATATCGTAGACGTTCTTGAATTAGACGAGGACGGAACTGTTACCGAAATTGCAGGTATCGTTGCAGATTTACTTGGCGACGTTGAGCTTGGTAATATCGAAGAAGGTCTAAGCGATTTAGAAATCTCTGATATCGTAGACAGCGTAGTAGATATCGTTAACGTTGTAACGGATGACGAATACTCTGATTTATTAGAAGAAGTAACCGATTTAGTAGACCTAGTAGTAGGTGGAAGCGTTGGCGATCCCGAGCTTGTTTATGAAGAAACCACTATTGGTGAAATCATTAACGAAGTAATAGATATCGTAGACGTTCTTGAATTAGACGAGGACGGCACGGTTACCGAAATTGCGGGTATCGTTGCAGATTTACTTGGCGACGTTGAGCTTGGCAATATCGAAGAAGGTCTAAGCGATTTAGAAATCTCTGATATCGTAAACAGCGTAGTAGATATCGTTAACGTTGTAACGGATGACGAATACGCTGAAATTCTTGATGCCGTTTCTAATATCGTTGATCTGGTTGTAGATGGAAGCATTAGCGATCCCGAGCTTGTTTACGAGGATGCTACCATTGGCGAAATCTTAGAAAACGTTGCAGTAATTATTGACGAGCTTGGTGTTGACCAAGACGTTGTTGACGTTGTTGAAGAGGTTGCTGACTTATTAGAAGACGTAACCATTGGCAATATAGAAGAGGATATTTTAGAGCTTGACGTAGACGAAATTATAGACGTTGTTAATTCTATAACCGATCTATTCGTAGATGATTCAGAAATCCTTGATGAAATTTATGAAGTTGCTCACGAAGCATTTGAAGGAACTCTTAACGACCTAACCGTAGACGGTGAGGTTATTTGGGATGCAATTCCTGAAGAATATCAACCCTACGTAATAGCTGCAGGCGCTGTACTCGGCGGAGTATTATACTTCGTTGCAAACGACACCCTTGTAGAGGCGGTTGCGCAAATTCTTGGCGAAGACGCTTTAGTGGGTGATTACTTAGCAGAGCCCTTAGGATTTACCGAAGATACTTACCTATTTGAAGGTAAAGAAAACGCCTTAGCGAGCGCAATCTTCAGAACCAAGGTTGTTGATATCGTTAACGACGACTTTGACTTTGAAGCCGCATATTACGATCTATTAACCGTTGAAAATATTCTTGGTATTGCAGACGCTGCTTTAACCAAGCATTTAGGCGACGAAAGAGTAGACGTCGTTATTGACGGTTTAGTAGAGCTATACGGTCAAACCCACGTTGTGGATGAAATCGTAGAAGCAACCTTAAATCTTGAATTAGATAGCGTTATTGATTACGTTGCAGAGGTTGCAAACGCATTTATCACTAACGAACAGTACCAAGAGATAATTACGGAAGCTGCAGAGCTGGTTAAGATGGTATTTGGCGGTAGATTGAACTTTATCGGCTACCACGGGGACGAGCTTGTTGCAAACGTTATAGATGCCGTTGCAGACCTTGTTTTAGCAATAATCGGCGAAGAATACGAAGAAATGATTGGCAAAGTGGCAGCTCTTGCAAAAGACACCTTTGGCGGTACTTTAAACGCGCCCGAATTCTTCAAGGATTGCACCGTTGCACAGCTTCTTGCTGATATTAAAGCTATAGTTGACGAATACGTAGAAGATAACGAGCTTGTTGATGCAATATTTGCAGAGCTTACTGCTCTTTACGGCGACGTATTGGTAGTTGATATAGCAAAAGGCACGCTAAATCTTGATATAGACGCAGTTATTAGAATGCTAGCAAACGTATTAGCGGTTGCTATTAAGGATGAAGCTACTTTAATCCACGAAATTGCAGACGTTCTAGTAGTTATGCACGCCGGCACTTTAGAAACTGCTCACCTAGACGGCTATCAATTAGTAAGAGATTTAGTATTAGAAACTTATGATATAATTAATTATATTATTAAGGATAGAGCATCCGCTACCGTAAACGAAGTAGTGGCGGTTGCATTTGAAGAAATCGCTGCTTTATACGGCGACACCTTAACCAAGGATATCTTTAAGGCAATTCCCGAGTTTGATATTGACGCGGTAATCACCTCTCTTGCTAACGTTATCTTAGCAACCGGTATTGAAGAGGTTGAATTAGTCGTAGAGTTAGAAGCTCTTCTTAAGGATATGCTTCACGGAACTCTTGGTAAGCCCGAATTATCAGGTTACGTAAAAGTAGCTTCTTTAATTCTAAGCACCAAAGCCATTATTAACCTATACTTCACTAACGTTACTTTAAATACTGCTCTCGATCAGTTAGTAATCTTATACGGCGATACTTTAAGTAAAGATATTTTCAAGGCAATTCCTGAATTTGACGTTAACGACGTTATAGCTGCAATTGCAAACGTAGCAGAAAGTGTTGACGCAATAAAGAAATACTCTGTTTTCATTAACGATATCGAAGACGTTCTGGTAATTATGCTAGAAGGCACTTTAAGAACCGTTAGATTAGACGGTAGCCAAAAGGTAGCAGATCTAGTAAATGAAACCTACGATATAGTAACGCATTTTACATTCGGCGATACCCCCAGAATTATCTTTGAAGAAATCGCTAACATGTACGGCGACACCTTAACCAAGGATATCTTCAAGGCAATTCCTGGCTTCTTAGTAGATGATTTAATTGATTCTGCTGCAAGAATTCTAGTAAGCATTGCTAGATTAGAAAAATATGAAGACAAGATTAACGCAGTAGCAGTAACCTTAAAGGATATGCTAGACGGAACTTTAAGAACCATCAGATTAGACGGTTCAGTTCCCGTATGCGAATTAATAGACGACGCAAATCTATTATCAGACGCATTCTTCTATGATAGCGAAACTCTAAACGTATTCTTTGAAGAAGTAAAGGGCTTATACGGCGATACTATTGCTAAGCATATCTTCACGGCAATACCTGACTTCTTAGTAGACGACGTAATTAATTCAATTGCAAACGTAGTAGCAAGTGTTAAAGCAATAAGAAAGCATAGCGATAAGATTAACGCAGTAGCGGTAACCTTAAAGGATATGCTAGACGGAACTTTAAGAACTATTAGATTAGACGGTTCAGTTCCTGTAAGCGAATTAATAGACGACGCAAATCTATTATCAGACGTATTCTTCTACGATAGCGAAACTTTAAACCTATTCTTTGAAGAAGTAAAGGGCTTATACGGCGATACTATTGCTAAGAATATCTTCACGGCAATACCTGACTTCTTAGTAGACGACGTAATTAATTCAATTGCAAACGTAGTAGCAAGTGTTAAAGCAATAAGAAAGCATAGCGATAAGATTAACGCAGTAGCAGTAACCTTAAAGGATATGCTAGACGGAACTTTAAGAACCATCAGATTAGACGGTTCAGTTCCCGTATGCGAATTAATAGACGACGCAAATCTATTATCAGACGCATTCTTCTATGATAGCGAAACTCTAAACGTATTCTTTGAAGAAGTAAAGGGCTTATACGGCGATACTATTGCTAAGCATATCTTCACGGCAATACCTGACTTCTTAGTAGACGACGTAATTAATTCAATTGCAAACGTAGTAGCAAGTGTTAAAGCGTTAAAGAAAGATGCGGTAGTAGTTCACGAAATAGCAGACGTTCTAATAATAATGTTAGACGGAACGCTAAGAACTATTAGATTAGACGGAAGTCAATTAGTTGCAGATTTAGTTCTAGCAACCAAGGAGGTAGCAACTTACTTTGTAAAACACGAGGCTGTAGCGGTTGCATTTGATGAATTAGCAGCTATTTATGGCGATACTATAACCAAAGATATATTCAGTGTTATTCCCGGATTCTCTATTGATGACGTGGTATTTGCAATGGCAAAGGTAGTAGTAGCATTAGTATTACCCGAGGATGCTGAGCTTGTAAACAGTATCGCTGGCGTTATAACCATAATGCACGAAGGCGCGCTTGTTGAGGTAAGATTAGACGGACATCAAAAGGTGGCAGACTTAGTTCTAGCAACTAAGGACGTGGTTGATCACTTTGTGGATAACGCGGCAGTATTAGCTATCTTTGATGAAATCGCAAAGATATACGGTGAAACCTTAACTAAAGACATCTTTAACGTAATCCCCAACTTCTTAATTGACGACGTTATAACTGCATTAGCAAACGTAGCAGTCGTTGCATTCCCTGAAGACGTAGTAGTAATTGCAGAAATAGAAGCTCTTCTTAAGGATATGCTAAAAGGAACGTTAGCAAACGTTTCATTAAACGGCGTAACTAAGATGGCTGGCTTAATATTAAGAGCAAAAGAAATATTAAACTACTTTGTAACTATAGATGCAGTAAACGTAGGAATGGAAGAGTTAGCAGCTCTATACGGCGATGCGTTAAGCAGAGAATTCCTATCTGCAATCCCCGACTTCCCCGTAGCTCAAGTAATTCGCGCAATGGGTAACGTAGGAGCAGCTGCAGTAGAAGACGAAAAGGTAGCTGGAATAATCAAGGGTGTAGCAAACGTAATTGCAATAATGCATAGAGGTACTCTAGCTGACGCACACCTAAACGGCAACGCGAAGATAGCAGATTTAATACTTGCAACTTACGACGTTGTAAAACTAATAACCGAAAGTGAAGCTATGAGAGTAGCGTTTGAAGAATTAGCAGGATTATACGGCGATGCCGTTGCTATGAACGTAGTAGACGCAACCTTAGATTTCTACGTAGATAGCGTTATTGATTCATTAGCAAAGGTACTAGCAAGTATTAAAGCAATAAGAGAACATAGTGATAAGATTAATGCAGTAGCAGCAACCTTAGAGGATGTGCTAGACGGAACTTTAAGAACCATCAGATTAGACGGTTCAGTTCCCGTATGCGAATTAATAGACGATGCAGATTTATTAGCAGACGCATTCTTCTATGATAGCGAAACTCTAAATGTATTCTTTGAAGAACTAAAGGGCTTATACGGCGATACCATTGCTAAGAATATCTTCACGGCAATACTTGACTTTGACGTAAACGACGTAATCAATTCAATTACGAACGTACTAGTAAGCGTTAAGGCAATAAGAGATCGTTCAGAATTAGTTTACGATATAGCTGAAGTTCTAGAAATTATGTTAGAAGGAACTCTTGGCGAAGTAAGATTACACGGTACTCGTAAGATGGCTGACCTAGTAATGGCAGCGTACGACGTAGTAGCTCACTTTACTGAAGAAGAGTTTGTAAAAGTAATCTTTGAAGAAATCGCAGGCTTATACGGCGACGCATTAACTAGAGAATTCTTAACCGCAATTCCCGATTTTGACGTTAACGACGTTATAACAGCAACTGCAAACGTAGTAGAAAGCGTTGACGCGTTAAAGAAGCACGCTGTTTTAGTTAACGATATCGAAGAAGTTCTAGAAATTATATTAGAAGGAACTCTTGGCGAAGTAAGATTACACGGTACTCGTAAGATGGCTGACCTAGTAATGGCAGCGTACGACGTAGTAGCTCACTTTACTGAAGAAGAGTTTGTAAAAGTAATCTTTGAAGAAATCGCAGGCTTATACGGCGACGCATTAACTAGAGAATTCTTAACTGCAATTCCCGGATTCTTTATTGATGACGTTGTGGTTGCAGCTGCAAACGTAATTAACGAAATATTCCCCGACGAACCTGTAGTAGATCAAGCTGCTAAGCTTGTTATGGATTTACTAGATGGAAGATTAAATGCTCCCGGTCTTCAAGGTCAACAGTTAATTACCGTTGTAATAGAAGACGTTAAGGCAATTCTTTACAATTATTATATAAGTGATGTAAGCGACGTTGTATTTGCAGAGCTTATTAAGCTATACGAAGGCGCTATGGTTAAGGATGCTGTTCAAGCAACTCTTGACCTACCCGTAGAAGAAGTAATTTCTTCAGTTGTAAACGTTGTTAAGGTATTCTTACCTGAAGAAGTATTAGTAGACCAAATTGCTAAGCTAGTAGACGACTTAGTAGACGGTACTTTAGGCGCACCCGTATTCAACGGCGAACAGTTAATTACCGTTGTAATAGAAGACGTTAAGGCAATTCTTTACAATTATTATATAAGTGATGTAAGCGACGTTGTATTTGCAGAGCTTATTAAGCTATACGAAGGCGCTATGGTTAAGGATGCTGTTCAAGCAACTCTTGACCTACCCGTAGAAGAAGTAATTTCTTCAGTTGTAAACGTTGTTAAGGTATTCTTACCTGAAGAAGTATTAGTAGATCAAATTGCTAAGCTAGTAGACGACTTAGTAGACGGTACTTTAGGCGCTCCCGTATTTAACGGC
Source organism: Clostridiales bacterium (assembly GCA_015055965.1). GTDB lineage: Bacteria > Bacillota > Clostridia > Christensenellales > Borkfalkiaceae > HGM11416. The sequence continues at coordinate 107,437 of SVHG01000006.1, read as the reverse complement.
GAACAGTTAGTACCCGTAGTAGTTGAAGACGTAGAAGCAATTATTGATACCGTAGCAGGCGAAATACTTCTAATAACCGATATTTGCAAGGTATTAAAAGATCTATACGAAGGCGTAACTCTAGCCAACTTCGCTTCAGCAACTCTTGATTTACCCGTTGATAACGTAATTAACGCAGTTGCATACGTAGTAGGCTACAACCTAATGGACGTAGATACTATTGCTAAGCTTCTAACCGATTTATTAGAAGGCTCTATTAGCGCTCCTTACGTATATATGGATCAGCTAGTACCCGTAGTAGTTGAAGACGTAGAAGCAATATTAGACTTATACGTAGAAGATATTCAGTTAATAACCGATATTTGTTACGTATTAAAAGACCTATACCAAGGCGTAACTCTTGCAGAGTTTGCTTCAGCAACTCTTGATTTACCCATTGATAACGTAATTAAGGCAGTATCTTACGTTGTAGGCTATAACTTCATTGATATAGACGATATAGAAAAGCTTCTAACCGACTTATTAGACGGTACTATAAGCGCGCCCATTATTGATGAAAGCGCTCTTGTAACTACCATTCTTGCAGACGTTAAGGTTATCGTTGACAAATACGTAGAGGATAACAAGCTTATTGACGTAATCTTTGCAGAGCTTATTAAGCTATACGAAGGCGCGTTAGTCGTTAACGTTGTTCAAGAAACTCTTGATTTACCGGTAGAAGAAGTAATTTCTTCAGTAGTAAACGTTGTTAAGGTATTCTTACCTGAAGAAGCACTGGTAGATCAAATTGCTAAGCTAGTAGACGATTTAGTAGACGGTACTGTAAGCGCACCCGTATTCAACGGCGAACAGCTAGTAACCGTAGTACTTGAAGACGTAGAAGCAATTATCGGCAACTACTACGTAAGTGAAGCAAGCGAAGTAGTATTTGACGAGCTTATTAAGCTATACGAAGGCGTAATGGTTAAGGACGTTGTTCAAGCAACCCTTGACCTACCCGTAGAAGAAGTAATTGCATCAACCGTTGCTATCGTTAAGGTATTTATGCCTGAAGAAGCACTGGTAGATCAAATTGCTAAGCTAGTAGACGATTTAGTAGACGGTACTATAAGCGCACCCGTATTCAACGGCGAACAGCTAGTAAGCGTAGTAATTGAAGATACTGAAGCTATTATAGATACTTTAGCAGGCGAAATTACTTTAATAACTGATATTTGCTACGTATTAAAAGACCTATACGAAGGCGTAACTCTTAACGAATTCGTTCAAGCAAGCTACGACTTAGACGTAGACGAAGTAATTAGCGCAATTGCGTACGTTGTAGGTTACAACTTTATAGATATAGACGCTATAGCTAAGCTTCTAATTGACTTATTAGAAGGCACGGTTACCAACCCCGTTGTAGACTACAAGCAGTTAGTACCCGTAGTAATTGAAGACGTAGAAACTCTAATTGACCTATACGTAGGCGAAATTAAGTTAATAACTGACGTTTGCACCGCTCTTAAGGATTTATACGAAGGCGTAACCTTAGAAGAGTTTGTTAAAGCAACTCTTGATTTACCCGTTGATGACGTAATTGAGGCAGCGTCTTACGTTGTTGGCCGTAACATTATTAATATAGACGATATAGAAAAACTTCTAACCGACTTATTAGACGGTACTATAAGCGCGCCCATTATTGATGAAAGCGTTCTTGTAACTACCATTCTTGCGGACGTTGAAGCAATTATTAGTAAGCACTATATTAGTGATGCAAGCGAAGCAGTATTTGCAGAGCTTAACAAGCTATACGAAGGCGCGTTAGTCGTTAACGTTGTTCAAGAAACTCTTGATTTACCGGTAGAAGAAGTAATTTCTTCAGTAGTAAACGTTGTTAAGGTATTCTTACCTGAAGAAGCACTGGTAGATCAAATTGCTAAGCTAGTAGACGATTTAGTAGACGGAACTTTAGGCGCACCCGTATTCAACGGCGAACAGCTAATTACCGTAGTACTTGCAGACGTAGAAGCAATTATTGGCAACTACTACGTAAGTGACGCAAGCGAAGTAATCTTTGCAGAGCTTAACAAGCTATACGAAGGCGCTATGGTTAAGGACGTTGTTCAAGCAACCCTTGATTTAGACGTTGATGAGGTAATCGACTCTATCAATAATATAACTAACGTATTCGTTACTCACGAAGTATTAGATACCATTTACGCAGTAGCTCACGCCGGCTTATACGGCACTTTAGGCAACTTAGGATTTGATCCTTTAGCTGCTTACGAAGAGCTTCCTGCAGAGGTTCAACCTTACGTAATAGCTGCATTAGCAACTACCGTAGCCGTTCTATACTTTGCAGCAAACGATACTTTAGTAGATTTAGTTGGTCAATTCCTTGGTGAAGACGCCGTTCTTGGCGATTATATCGCAGAACCCATGGGATACACTAAGGACACTTACTTATTTGAAGGCGAAGAAAACGCGTTAGCTAGCGCAATCTTTAACACTAAGCTTGTTGATATTGCAAACGACGACTTCGACTTTGAAGCAGCATACTACGCATTACTAACCGTAGAAAATATTCTTGGAATAGCAGACGCGGTTGTAACCAAGTATGCAGCAAACGAAATAGCAGACGTTGCAATCGAAGGCTTAATTGAGCTATACGGTCAAACTCATATTATTGATGAAATCGTAGAAGCAACCTTAGCTTTAGAATTAGACGACGTAGTTAATTACTTAGCAGACGTAGCATCAGCAATCGTTGGCGTAGAAAACGAATGCTTAGTAAGAGATATCGCTATGCTTCTAACCGACGCATTCGGTAACGAGCTAGCAAACGTAGGCTACCACAGTGGCGCGTTAATTAGCGTACTTCTAGCAGACGTTAAGGGAATCTTGGCTCACTTCGTAAACAACGACGTAGTAAACGCAATTTTCGTTGAATTAATTACTCTATACGAAGACGTAACGGTAGCAACTATCGTAGAAGGTACTTTAGCTATTGAATTTGACGCGTTAGTTAACTCAATTGCAAACGTATTAGCAGTAGCATTCCCCGAAGATGAATGCGTTATTAGAGACGTTGCTAAGTTATTAGCAGACCTATTGGGTATTAACTTAGGCGAGCTAGGATATCACGGTAAACAATTAGTAACCGTAGTACTTGCAGACGTAGAAGAAATTTTAAGCCACTATTATATTAGTGATGCAAGCGAAGTTGTATTTGCAGAGCTTATTAAGCTATACGAAGGCGTAACCTTAGAAGGTATAGTAGAAGGTACTTTAGCTATTGAAATTGACGACGTAATCGCATCAGTAGTAGCAGTAGTTAACGTATTCTTACCTGAAGAAGAAGCTCTAATTGCAGATATAGCAGACATACTAGTAATTATGCTAGACGGCGCTCTTGGCGAATTAAGATTAGACGGTAGCCAAAAGGTAGCAGATTTAGTTAACGCTACTTACGACGTAGTATACCACTTCACGGAAAGTGACACCGTATTAGCAATCTTTAGAGAAATTGCTCATATGTACGGCGACACCTTAACCTACCAAATCTTCAGCGCAATCCCCGGATTTGACTTTGACGAATCTGCTGATTCATTTGCAAGAGTAGTTGCAAGTATAGACGCGTTAAAGCCCCATGCAGATACCGTTTACGCAGTAGCAACCCTAGTAAAAGACGTATTAGGTGGCGAATTAAGATTAATTGGTATTCACGGCGATCAATTAGTAACCGTAGTACTTGCAGACGTTAAGGCAGTCGTAGATAGCTTAGACGTTGAAAACGCAGTAGTAGACGCTGTATTTAACGAACTAATTGAGTTATACGAAGGCGTAACTCTAAACGCTGTTGCAGAAGGCACTTTAGCAATTGCTATGGACGATCTAATTGCTTCCGTAGCAGACGTTGTTGAAGTAGTTCTAGTAGGTAACGAACACAACGTACAACACGTAGAAGAATTAGTTAAGTATTTAGTAGCCGGAACTATCGGCGCTCCTGCATTTGAAGAAAGTGCAACGGTAGATGGAGCTCTTGGTCTTGTTAAGACTATCGTTCTTGACTACGCAGCATTCGTAGAAGTAGAAGCAGTATTTAACGAATTAGCTAAGCTATACGAAGGCGTACTAGTACTTGACGTAGTTCAAGCAACTCTTGATCTACCCGTTGATAACGTAATTGATACCCTTGCAAATATCGTAAACGTATTTGCAGTAGAACAAACGGCAACCGTTAACGCAGTAGCTCAACTAGCAAAAGACCTAGTAGACGGAACTGTAAGCGCTCCCTTATTCAACGACGTACAGTTAGTAACCGTAGTTCTTGCAGACGTTAAGGCAATCGTAGATAGCTTTGGCGTAGAAAACGCAGTAGTAGACGCTGTATTTGCAGAGCTTGCTAAGCTATACGAGGCCGTAACCTTAGGCGGAATTGCAGACGGAACTTTAGCAATTGAAATTCACGATTTAGTTGATGCAGTTGCAAACGTATTAGTAGTTGCATTCCCCGAATATGAATCAGTTATTAGAGAAGCATCTCAACTTGTAGCTGACCTAGTAGACGGAACTATCAAAGCTCCCTTATTTAACGATACTCAATACGTTGCATACGTACTTGCAGACGTTAAGGCAATCTTAGATAACTTCGTAGAAAGCGCAGTAGTTGATGCAATCTTTAACGAGTTAATTGCTCTTTACGACGGCGTAATGCTAAAAGATATTGCAGACGGAACTTTAGCAATTGAAATCCACGATTTAGTTGATGCAGTTGCAAGAGTATTAATCGTAGCAGCTCCCACGGCTGAAATTCTTGTAACCGATTCTGCAGATTTAATTAAAGAGCTAGTTTACGGTACTATTGGCGAGCCCATCTTCAACGACCTCGCGTACGTGACCGAATTATTAGATATTATCTATAACGTAGTAGAAAACTTCGTAATTCACGATGCGGTAACCGTAGCGTTTGAAGAGCTTAACAAGCTATACGAAGGCGTACTACTAAAAGACGTAGTAGCTCACACAACAAGTCTTGATTTCGACGCATTAGTATATTCAGTAGCAGCAGTAGTAGCAACTGCAATTCCTGCAGAAGCTAAGCTTGTAAACGATATTGCTAAATTAATAGCAGATGCGTTCGGAACTAACTTAGATAGATTAGGATACCACGACGATACTTACGTAAGCACCTTATTAAGAGACGTAAAGGCAATCTTAGACAGATTCGTAGTAGAAAACGCAGTAGTAGATACTATATTTGAAGAACTAATCGCTTTATACGAAGGCGTATTAGTAAGAGATTTCGTAGACTACTCGTTAGCAATAGAAATGTCTAAGGTAATCAGCGTGGAAGCAAACGTATTTGCGGCAGCACTACCTGAACAGGAAGAATTAATTAGAGATATAGAACAGCTATTAGTAGATCTAATCAGCGGAACTGTAAGTGCTCCCTTATTCAACGACGTTCAGTTAGTACCCGTAGTATTAACAGACGTAAAGGCAATCTTAGATAACTTCGTAGATAACGCGGTAGTAGACGCTGTATTTGAAGAGTTAACCGTACTATACGAAGGCGTAGCTCTTAACGCTATCGTAGAAGGCACTAAGAACCTATACGTTGACGATATTATCAACTCAGTAGCAAGCGTACTTGCAGTAGCAGTACCTGCTCAAGCAGAACTATTTGAAGATATTGCAAAACTTCTAACCGACGTATTCGGCGTACAAATTAAGACCTTCGGTATCCACGGCAACGCATTAGTAAGCACGCTAATTGCAGACGTAGAAGCAATCGTAGGTAACTTCGTAGATAACGCGGTAGTAGATGCAGTATTTGCAGAACTAATTGAGCTTTATGAAGGCGTAGAGTTAGTAGCAATTGCTGATGAAACCTTAGCTCTTGAAATCGACGACGTTATCGATTCAGTAGCAAGCGTACTTGCAGTAGCACTACCTGAAAACGAAGAAACCGTTAATGCTGTAGCTCAACTAGCTAAAGACTTAGTAGACGGTCCTGTAAGCGCACCCGTATTCAACGGAGAGCAACTAGTAACTGTTGTACTTGCAGACGTAGAAGCAATCGTAGATAGCTTCGGCGTAGAAAACGCGGTAGTAGACGCTGTATTTGCAGAACTAATTACTCTATACGACGGTGTAACCTTAGAAGGTATCGTAGAAGGCACTTTAGCGTTAAATATTGACGCTGTAATCGCAGCAGGCGAAGGCGTTGCAAAGGCAATCTTCACGGAAGATCAATGTCTAGTATCAGATATAGCTAAGCTTCTAACCGATCTATTCGACGGAAGGGTAGAAAAAGCAGGTTATAACGGCGAACAGTCAGTAAGCGTAATCCTAAGCGACCTTAAGTGCATTATTAAACATATCGTTGGCGAAAATGCGGTATTAAATGCAGTAATTAGCGAACTAAGCGGATTATACGGCGATAGCGCTATTAACCTAATTGGCAAGACCACCTTAGGCTTAGAGGTAGATGCAGTAATCACTTCTGTTGCAAACGTTCTAATTGTAGGACTTGGCGAAGAAGAAAAGATTAACGCATTTGCAGCTCTAGCAAAAGATGTTCTTGGCGGTAAGATAGAAAAGATAGGATATCACGGCGAACAATTAATCACCGTAATCCTAGCAGACGTAAAGGCAATCGTAGATAGCTTTGGCGTAGAAAATGCAATCGTGGACGAAGCGTTTGCTCAAGTAAGCGGATTATACGAAGGCGTAATAGTAGACGAATTCGTTAACGCAACCGTAGCTTTAGACTTTGACGCAACCGTTAAGGCAGTAGCAAGCGTGCTTGCAGTAGCGCTACCTGAAAACGCAGCAACCGTTAACGCAGTAGCTGAATTAGTGGTAGACGCTGTTGGCGGTACGGTAAGCAAGATTGGTTATAACGGTAACGTATTAGTAAGCGAGCTAATTGCAGACGTAAAGGCAATCGTAGATAGCTTCGGCGTAGAAAACGCAATAGTAGACGTTGTATTTGAAGAACTAATTGCTCTATACGAAGGCGTGATCCTAGAAAAGATTGCAGAAGGCACTTTAGCAATCGCTATGGATGATCTAATCGCTTCCGTAGCAGACGTTGTTGAAGCAGTTATTCCCGCTAACGCACATAACGTACAACACGTAGAAGAATTAGTTAAGTATGTAGTAGCAGGCACGGTAGGCGCTCCCGTATTAGAAGAAACCGCAACCGTTGGCGAAGCTCTATTATTAGCTAAGGACGTAGTTCTTGATTACGCAGCATTCGTAGAAGTAGACGCAGTATTTAACGAGCTGGCAGCTCTATTCGAAAACGTAACTATTGCAAATATTGCAGAAGACGTTCTTGAATTAGACGTAGACGACGTAATAGATACCGTTAACAACATAACCAACGTATTCGTTACCAACGAAGTATTAGATACCATTTACGCAGTAGCTCACGCTGGTTTATACGGCACTTTAGGCAACTTAGGATTTGACGCTTTAGCTGCTTACGAAGAAATGCCTCAAACCGCGCAAATCGTAACGATTGCAGCGTTAGCAACTACCGTAGCCGTTCTATACTTTGCAGCAAACGATACTTTAGTAGATTTAGTTGGTCAATTCCTTGGTGAAGACGCCGTTCTTGGCGATTATATCGCAGAACCCATGGGATACACTAAGGACACTTACTTATTTGAAGGCGAAGAAAACGCGTTAGCTAGCGCAATCTTTAACACTAAGCTTGTTGATATTGCAAACGACGACTTCGACTTTGAAGCAGCATACTACGCATTACTAACCGTAGAAAATATTCTTGGAATAGCAGACGCGGTTGTAACCAAGTATGCAGCAAACGAAATAGCAGACGTTGCAATCGAAGGCTTAATTGAGCTATACGGTCAAACTCATATTATTGATGAAATCGTAGAAGCAACCTTAGCTTTAGAATTAGACGACGTAGTTAATTACTTAGCAGACGTAGCATCAGCAATCGTTGGCGTAGAAAACGGATGCATAGTAAGAGATAGCGCTAAGCTTCTAACCGACGCATTCGGTAACGAGCTAGCAAACGTAGGCTACCACAGTGGCGCGTTAATTAGCGTGCTTCTAGCAGACGTAAAGGCAATCGTAGATCACTTAGTAGCAGAAAATGCAATAGTTAACGCAGTATTTGAAGAGTTAACCGCTCTATATGACGGCGTAACGGTAGCAACTATCGTAGAAGGTACTTTAGCTATTGAATTTGACGTACTAGTTAACTCAATCGCAAACGTATTAGTAGTTGCATTCCCCGAAGATGAATGCGTTATTAGAGACGTTGCTAAGCTATTAGCAGATGCATTCGGTATTGACTTAGGCGAACTAGGATTCCACGGTGAACAATTAGTTCCCGTACTTCTAGCAGACGTAGAAGAAATTTTAAGCCACTATTATATTAGTGATGCAAGCGAAGTAATCTTTGCAGAGCTTATTAAGCTATACGAAGGCGTAACGGTAGCAACTATCGTAGAAGGTACTTTAGCTATTGAAATTGACGACGTAATCGCATCAGTAGCAGCAGTAGTTAACGTATTCTTACCTGAAGAGGAAGCCCTAATTGCAGATATAGCAGACGTACTAGTAATCATGCTAGACGGCGCTCTTGGCGAATTAAGATTAGACGGTAGCCAAAAGGTAGCAGACTTAGTTATAGCAACCAAGGAAGTTGTAACCTATTTTGTAAAATACGAAGCTGTAGCGGTTGCATTTGATGAAATAGCAGCTATGTACGGCGACACCTTAACCTACCAAATCTTCAGCGTAATTCCCGGATTTGACTTTGATAAATCAGTTGATGCAATTGCAAACGTTGTAGCAAGCGTTGACGCGTTAAAGCCCCACGCAGATACCGTTTACGCAGCAGCAACCCTAGTGAAAGACGTATTAGGCGGCGAATTAAGATTAATTGGTTTCCACGGTGATCACGAAGTTGGCTTAATTCTAGCAGACGTAAAGGCAATCGTAGATAGCTTAGACGTAGAAAACGCAATAGTAGACGCAGTATTTGCAGAGCTTATTAAGTTATACGAAGGCGTAACCTTAAACGCTATCGTAGAAGGCACTCTAGCGTTAAATATTGACGCTGTAATTGCTGCAGGCGAAGGCGTTGCAAAGACAATCTTCACGGAAGATCAATGTCTAGTATCAGATATCGCTAAGCTTCTAACCGATCTGTTCGACGGTAGGGTAGAAAAAGCAGGTTATAACGGCGAACAGTCAGTAAGCCTAATCCTAAGCGATCTTAAGTACATTATCCAACATCTCGTTGGCGAAAATGCAGTATTAAATGCAGTAATTAGCGAACTAAGCGGATTATACGGCGATAGCGCTATTAACCTAATTGGCGAGACCACCTTAGGCTTAGAGGTAGATGCAGTAATCACTTCTGTTGCAAACGTTCTAATTGCAGGACTTGGCGAAGAAGAAAAGATTAACGCATTTGCAGCTCTAGCAAAAGACGTTCTTGGCGGTAAGATAGAAAAGATAGGATATCACGGCGAACAGTTAATCACCGTAATCCTAGCAGACGTAAAGGCAATCGTAGATAGCTTTGGCGTAGAAAATGCAGTAGTAAACGAAGCGTTTGCACAGGTAAGCGGATTATACGAAGGCGTAATAGTAGACGAATTCGTTAACGCAACCGTAGCTTTAGACTTTGACGCAACCGTTAAGGCAGTAGCAAGCGTGCTTGCAGTAGCGCTACCTGAAAACGCAGCAACCGTTAACGCAGTAGCTGAATTAGTGGTAGACGCTGTTGGCGGTACGGTAAGCAAGATTGGTTATAACGGTAACGTATTAGTAAGCGAGCTAATTGCAGACGTAGAAGCAATCGTAGATAGCTTCGGCGTAGAAAACGCAGTAGTAGACGCAGTATTTGCAGAGCTTATCGAGTTATACGAAGGCGTGATCCTAGAAAAGATTGCAGAAGGTACTTTAGCAATCACTATGGACGATCTAATCGCTTCCGTAGCAGACGTTGTTGAAGCAGGTATTCCCGCTAACGCACATAACGTACAACACGTAGAAGAATTAGTTAAGTATTTAGTAGCCGGAACTATCGGCGCTCCTGCATTTGAAGAAAGCGCAACGGTAGACGGAGCTCTTGGTCTTGTTAAGACTATCGTTCTTGACTACGCAGCATTCGTAGAAGTAGAAACGATCTTTAACGAATTAGCTAAGCTATACGAAGGCGTACTAGTACTTGACGTAGTTCAAGCAACCGTTGATCTACCCGTTGATAACGTAATTGATACCCTTGCAAATATCGTAAACGCATTTGCAGTAGAACAAACGGCAACCGTTAACGCAGTAGCTCAACTAGCTAAAGACCTAGTAGACGGAACTGTAAGCGCTCCCTTATTCAACGACGTACAGTTAGTAACCGTAGTACTTGCAGACGTTAAGGCAATCGTAGATAGCTTCGGCGTAGAAAATGCAGTAGTAGACGCTGTATTTGCAGAATTAATCGGTCTATACGAAGGCGTTGTATTAAACGCTATAGTAGAAGGAACTTTAGCAATTGAAATTCACGATTTAGTTGATTCAACTGCAAGAGTATTAGGCGTAGCTATTCCCACGGCAGAAATTCTTGTAAACGACGTAGCTGCATTAGTTAAGGAATTAGTCTTTGGTACTATTAGCGAACCCGTATTCAACGATTTAGCTTTAGTAACCGATTTATTAGCAATCACACGTAAAATAGTAGAAAACTTCGTAATTAACGACGTAGTAAGCGTAGCGTTTGAAGAACTTGCTAAGTTATACGAAGGCGTACTACTAAAAGACGTAGTAGCTCACACAACGAGTCTTGATTTCGACGCGTTAGTATATTCAGTAGCAGCAGTAGTAGCAACTGCAATTCCTGCAGAAGCTAAGCTTGTAAACGATATTGCTAAATTAATAGCAGATGCGTTCGGAACTAACTTAAATAGATTAGGCTATCACGACGATGCTTACGTAAGCACCTTATTAGAAGACGTAGAAGCAATCGTAGGTAACTTCGTACAAGATAACGCGGTAGTAGACGCTGTATTTGAAGAACTAATCGGTCTATACGAAGGCGTACTAGTAAGAGATATAGTAGACTACTCGTTAGCAATTGCTATGGATGATTTAACCGGATCAGTAGCAGACGTATTAGAAGCAGTTATCCCCGGTCACGAAGCAAAGGTACAACACTCAGAAGAATTAGTTAAGTACTTAGTAACCGGCTCTATCGGCGCTCCTGCATTAGATGAGGCTGCAACGGTAGGTGGAGCTCTTGATCTAGTTAAGGAAATCGTAAGCGACTACGTAGAATCTGAAGAGCTTGAAGCGGTATTTGACGAGCTTTCAGCTTTATTTGCAGAAGTAGTAATCGTTAATATTGGCGAAGATACTCTTGCGCTTGATATTGACGACGTAATAGATACCGTTAACAACATAACCAACGTATTCGTTACCAACGAAGTATTAGATACTATTTACGCAGTAGCACACGCCGGCTTATACGGCACTTTAGGCAACTTAGGATTTGATCCTTTAGCAGCCTTTGAAACCATGCCTCAAGCAGCTCAAATAGTTACGGTTGTAGTATTAGCAACTACCGTAGGCGTTCTATACGTAGCTGCAAACGATACTTTAGTAGATTTAGTTGGTCAGTTACTTGGTGAAGACGCCGTTATTGGCGACTACTTAGCAGAACCCTTAGGATACACTAAGGACACTTACTTATTCGAAGGCGAAGAAAACGCGTTAGCAAGCGCAGTATTTAACACCAAGCTTGTTGATATTGCAAACGACGACTTCGACTTTGAAGCAGCATACTACGCATTACTAACCGTAGAAAATATTCTTGGAATAGCAGACGCGGTTGTAACCAAGTATGCAGCAAACGAAATAGCAGACGTTGCAATCGAAGGCTTAATTGAGCTATACGGTCAAACTCATATTATTGATGAAATCGTAGAAGCAACCTTAGCTTTAGAAATAGACGACGTAACTAATTACTTAGCAGACGTAGCAGTAGCAATCGTTGGCGAAGAAAACGAATGCATAGTAAGAGATATTGCTAAGCTTCTAACCGACGCGATCGGTGGCACAATAAAGGAATTAGGCTACCACGGTGAACAATCAGTAAGCGGACTCATAGTAGACGTTAAGGCAATCGTAGATCACTTAGTAGCAGAAAATGCAATAGTTAACGCAGTATTTGAAGAATTAATTGGTCTATACGACGGCGTAACCTTAATCACTATTGTAGAAGGTACTTTATCAATTCAACTAGCAGACGTAATCAACTCAATTGCAAACGTAGTAGTAGTTGCACTTGGTGAAGAAAACGAATGTATAGTAAGAGACGTAGCTAAGCTTATCAACGACGTAATCGGCGGTGAATTAAGATTAATCGGCTACCACGGTGATAAAGAGGTTGCAGTAGTTATAGCAGACGTTAAGGCAATCGTAGATCACTTTGTGGATAACGGCGTTGTAACCGCAGTATTTGCAGAGCTTACCGAGTTATACGACGGCGTAACCTTAAACGCTATCGTAGAAGGCACTTTAGCAATTACTATGGACGATCTAATTGCTTCCGTAGCAGACGTTGTTGAAGTAGCTTTAGTAGGTAACGAACATAAGGTACAACACGTAGAAGAACTAGCTAAGTACTTAGTAGCCGGAACTATTACCGCTCCCGTATTTGAAGAAAGCGCAACCGTAAGCGGAACGTTAGATCTTGCTAAATTAATCGCTATGGATTACTTAGCATACGTTGAAGTAGACGCAGTATTTAACGAGCTATCTAAGCTATACGACGGCGTATTATTACTTGATATCGTTAACGGAACTCTTGGTTTAACTCTTGATAACGTAATCGATACCGTTGCAAGTATTGTTAAGATATTCGTTGCGGGTAATGAAGCAAGCGTTGTTGCTTTAGCAGATGAAGAGCCTGTAACAGGTAACGCAGCAATCGTTGATGCGTTTGCAACATTAGCAAAGGACTTAGTAGACGGAACTATTGCTGAACCCGTATTCGTACTTGAACAGCTAGTATCCGTAGTGCTTGTAGACGTTAAGGCAATCGTAGATAGCTTCGGCGTAGAAAACGACGTTGTAGACGTAGCCTTTGCAGAAGTAATCGAGCTATACGACGGCGTAACCTTAATAGGTATTGCGGAAGGTACTTTAGCAATCGTTATGGACGATCTAATTCGTTCAGTAGAAAGCGTAGTAGTAACTGCGTTCAACGAACTAGAAGCTAACGCTAAACACGTTGGCGACCTACTAACTTACTTAGTAGCAGGCAAGATTGGTTCTATCGGCTTTGAATCACAAGCAACGGTAGGCAAGACGCTTGAACTAGTTAAGGCAATCGTAAGTGACTACGTTGAATCTGAACAGTTAGAAGCAGTATTTGACGAACTTTCAACCCTATTTGCAGAGGTTTATATCGTAACTATCGGCCAAGATACTCTTGCGCTTGACGTAGACGTTACTTTAGACACTGCACACAATATAGTAAACGTATTCGTAGAAAACGATATAGTAGACGTAATCTTCAACGTAGCTCACGAAGGATTAGACGGTGCTTTAGGCAACCTAACCTTTAACGCGTTAGCTGCTTGGGAAGCAATTCCTGAAGATTTAAGACCTATCGTAGTAATTGCTCTTGCAGACGTACTAGTTCATATGTACGTACTAGCTAACCCCGCGTTAGTAGAGCTTGCTAAGATGGCACTTGGCGAAGATGCAATTCTTGGCGATTATATAGCAGAGCCTCTAGGATACGAAGCTGAAACCTACCTATTTGAAGGCGAAGAAAATGCGTTAGCAAGCGCAATCTTCAACACTAAGGTAGCAGATGCTTTAACTCTTGGCTATGACTTCAAGGCAGCATACTATGAATTACTAACCGTTGAAAATATTCTTGGAATAGCAGATGCGGTTGTAACTAAGTACGCAGCAAACGAAATTGCAGATGCCGCTATAGAAGGCTTAATTGAGCTTTACGGTCAAACTCATATCGTAGACGAAATCGTAGAAACAACCCTAGCGCTTGAAATAGACGACGTAATTAATTACTTAGCAGACGTAGTAGTAGCAATCGTTGGCGTAGAAAACGAATGCTTAGTAAGAGATATTGCTCAGCTTCTAACCGATTCAATTGGTAACGAGCTAGCTAACGTAGGATATCACGGCGAACAACAAATTTCCGTAGCTTTAGCTAACGTTAAGGCAATCGTAGACCATATGGTTGGCGAAAATGCAATAGTTAAAGCAGTATTTGCAGAGCTAACTAAGCTATACGAAGGCGTAACCGTAAATACCTTCGTAGAAGGCACGTTAGCAATTGAAGTTGACGATGCAATTAACTCAATTGTAAACGTACTTGTAGCCGTAGAAGCGTTAAAGGCACACGAAGGAATCATTAGTGATAGCGCAGCGTTAGTACAATACTTAGTAGCTGAAACTATTACCGCTCCCGTATTTGAAGAAAAAGCAAAGGTAAGCGAAACTGCAAGATTAGTAGAAGCAATTATCGGCAACTATTACATTAGCGACGCAAGCGAAGCAATCTTCAATGAAATTAATAAGTTATACGACGGCGTAACCGTACTTGGTATAGTAGAAGGCACGTTAGCAATTGAAATTGATGAAGTAATCAGATCAGTAGCAAACGTAACGGGCGTAATACTATCAGAACAAGCAGAATTAATAAGTGATATAGCAGACGTTCTGGAAATTATAGTAGAAGGCAAGCTTCCCGAAACTAGAATGGACGGAACACAAAAGGTAGCAGATTTAGTAAATGAAACGTACGAAGTAGTACGTCACTTCACAGAAAGTGATACTATTGAAGCAATGTTTGTAGAAATTGCTAAATTATACGGCGAAACCTTAACTAAGGATATCTTCAATGCAATACTTGGCTTCAAGGTAGACGACGTAATTAACTCAATTGCAAACGTAGTAGCAAGTGTAGAAGCATTAAAGGCACACGAAGCTAAGATAGTAGCAATTGAAGACTTATTAGTAGACGCATTAGACGGCGAATTAAGAACTATTAGATTAGACGGCAGCGTACTGGTTAAAGACTTAATCGACGATGCAAACGCTATTTACACCGCATTCGTAGGCGAAAGCTTAACTGCAAACTTAATTTGTGATGAAGCAAAGGCACTATACGGTGAAACTATTGCGGCTAACGTAATTAACGTAATCCCCGGCTTCTTAGTTGACGACGTAATCGGCGCAGCCGGAAGAATAGTAGCAAGCATAGATGCAATTGCTGCACACGAAGCTAAGATAATTTCAGTTGCAAATCTATTAGAAGGCGTACTAGCAGGCGAGTTAAGAGCTATTAGATTAGACGGACAAGCACTAGTTAAAGACCTAGTAGACGACGCAAACGCAGTATTTACCGCATTCTATCGTGAAAGCGAAACGGTTAACGTATTCTGCGAAGAGGTTAAGGGCTTATACGGTGAAACTATTGCGGCTAACGTAATTAACGTAATCCCCGCCTTCTTAGTTGACGACGTAATCGGCGCAGCTGCAAGGGTACTTGTAAGCATCAACGCGTTAAGCGCACACGTAGAATTAATTAACGAAAGCGCAGCGTTATTAACTTACGTATTAGCAGGCAACTTAGCTCATATTGCTCTTGAAGCAAACGCAAGCGTAGGCGTAACCTTACAGCTTGCAAAGGCAATCGCTACCGACTATATTAAGTCAACCAGATTTGCAGCAGCAATCGACGAGCTTTCAACCCTACTTGCAGAGGTATACGTAGGAAACGTTAAGGAAGATTTACTTGACCTATACGTAGACGACGTAATTACTACTGTACACAATATAACTAAACTATTCATAACTCACGACGTTATTGAAGCTATCTTCAACGTAGCGCACGAAGGCATGGACGGTCAGTTACGTTCAATCGTATTCAACGTATCAGCAGCATGGGCGGCAGTTCCTGAAGATCTAAGACCTTTAGCAATAATCGCAGCTGTAGACGTTGGCGCTCATATGTACGTATTAGCTAACCCCTTACTAGTTAAGATTGTTAAACGCGTACTTGGTGAAGACGCATTACTTGGCGACTTCTTAGCGCACCGCTTAGGATACGAAATCGGAACTTACTTATTCGAAGGCGAAGAAAATGAATTAGCAAGCGCAATCTTCAGAACGAAGGTAGCAGACGCGTTAACTCTTGGATTTGACTTCAAGGCTGCATACTATCATAAGATGAGCGTAGAAAACGTTCTTGGCATGGTAGACGCTGTAGTAACTAAGTACAGACCTAGCCAAAAGGCAGACGTTGTAATTGAAGGACTAATTGAGCTATACGGCGATACTCATATTAAGTATGAAATCGTAGAAGGTACTTTAGGTCTTGAATTTGATGACGTTGTAGATTATCTTGCAGAGGTAGCAATTGCCTTTGTAGGACACGAATGCTTCGTTACCGATATTGCAAGAATTGCAAAATTCGGCATTGGTGGCGAATTAAGAGACGTATATCTCCACGCTGAACAGCTAATAACCGACGCGTTAATCAACGGTAAGGCAATCTTAGACCATATCGTAAGACACGACGTTATAGATAGCGTATTTACTGAGCTTGGCCGTCTATACGAAGGCGTAATCATTGGTAGAGTATTAGAAGGCACGTTAGCAATTAACGTAAACGATCTACTAGATTCAACTGCAAACGTAGTTGTAACCGCTCTTCCCAGCCTAGACGAGTGCTTAGTAAGAGATATAGTAAGATTAACAAACAGCTTAATTACCGGTCCTCTAAACGGTATAACCTTAAACGGTGACAGCAAGGTATCTGATATTATAATCGACGTATGGAATACCTTAGATCACGTGGTACAACATAGAATAATAGACGCAGTATTCGCAGAGCTTATCAACCTATATCAAGATATTAACTTCAGAAATATTAAGGCTGGAACTTTAGGTCTTGACGTAGATAGAGTAATTACTGCAGTACACTCTGTTACTGATGAAATCTTTGCTCATAGCATGATTGATTTCGTATACAGTCTACTTCACGCAGGTCTAAGCGGAACTCTTGGTTCAATTAAATTCAACGCAGCAGACGTTTGGGCAGCAACACCCGAAAACTACAGACCTTTCGCAATCGCGGCTGGCGTAGGTGTTGGCGCAGTTCTATACTTCGCAGCAAACGACCTATTAGTAAGTCTTGTTAACAAGGTAGTAGCTGATGCAACCGTAGGCGACGTTCTTGCTGATAACTTAGGTTACACTGTAAACGACGGTATTTACTCAAGAGATGGCATCGTTAATAGCTTAATGAACGAAGTATTTAATGAAAGAGCTATTGATTTAGTAGCTACCGGTTACGATTTTGGTAATAAGATATTCACTCACGTAACTCTTGGTAACTTGTTAACCGTAACTAGCGATATCCAAGCTAAGGCAGAAGGTATCCTACCCGGCGAAGCACCCTTAACCAAGAAGTCATACGAAGAGTGGACTATGGTAAACAGCATGGTTAGCGTAATGGATATTATTCTAAACGTAAGCTTAAAGGATATTCTTGATAACAAGGATGACCTAAAGGGATACGCATTAAGCCTAGTTGAACAATTAAGAGTAGGCGATATCGTATTTGCTGATATGCTTGGCAGATTACAGTCAGGCGTTCACCCCTTAGCTGATCAGTTAGGTGTAAACATTACCTCAACTAAGCTAGAAAACGGAAAGTGGGATTTCGAAGGTTCATTCGAAAAACTACTTGAAGTAACTCTAAACTACACGGTTGGTGACGTTAAGGCTGCTATCGACGGCGGTTTAGGCGGAATTAAGTTATTAGTAATTGATGCAATTAGCCACTTAACGATGGGTGATATCGTTGGCGAAGCGTTAATAGCTCTTAACAATCGCGCAGAAAAAGCCGGTCAAGTTGCTACTTACAATGCAATTTATGATGAAGCAACCGGTAAGTGGCTATCAACCGAAGCTTACGCTAAACTAATTGCAACCGTATGTAACATAAGCGCATACGACTTCATAATCAATACTAAGGCTCAAGGTAAGGAATACTTATTAACCGCTGTTCTTGGCGATATGCGTGTTGGCGAGCTATTAGACGGTTATAACGTATACGACGAAGTTAATAAGGTTTGGACCAACAAGGGCGAAAAGATAGAATTTGGTTACGGCATCAAGGATCACGTAAAACAAGTTATTTACGAAATGAAGCTTGCTAACGTAATCAATAAGAATATCGATTACGACGCATTAATGGACGGCTTCTATATGGGCGAGCTACTTGGCTACACCTGTGAAGGCAACCTAGTAGACGGTCACGTTCACGATGCATCTTGCGTATGGTTCAGCAAGCAAGACGTTTACGTAGAGGGTGTAGGCGTAATTAACGCATATACTCAAGTTGATACATTAACACAACGTATTTCTTCTCTTGACGCTCACGAGCTAATAGAAGGAACGTTAGATATAATCAGCGTGGTTGAAGAAATCACTCTTGGCGAGCTAATGCACTTAGCAAGAGTTTCATACAGTGGTAGCGAAGACGTATATTACAGCTTCAAGACTAAGGACGGATTAAACGAAGTAGTTCTTGATGAAAACGGATATGCATTCTTAATCGTTGACCTAGCTAAGCCTGCTGATAAATTAACTAACGCTCTTGCCGGAATACTTGTTAAGGATATTACCCACGGCGACGGAATCGGTACTATCATGGATAAGGTTGAAGCGCTTAAGATTGGTGACATCTTCAGATACACCGAAGGCGCAGACGGCTGGTATGACGGTACTACTCTTGTAACCGGACTACTTGGTAAGCTTTGCGATTACACCTTAAGCGAGGTTAAGAATGACTTTGGTGGCATTGTTAATGAATTCACTTTAGGCGACGTAATTGAAGTAACCGACGGATCTCTACTTGAACTACTTGAAGACAAGAAGATTGGCCAGTTAAGCAGTGCAATCGACGAGCTATACATTGGTGAAGTAATGGGCTACAAGAAAGATCAGTTAACGGGCACTTGGTACACCGATACTGATGCGGACGGCTTATACGATGCTGGCGAAGAAGTAACCGACGATATCGTTAAGATACTTGTTGATTACAAGATTAAGGACTTAGATGCTGACTTTAGCACCGACTTACGTGCTAAGATTAAGACTGACGTTAAGTTAAGCACCTTCATTGGATACGACGACTGTGACGTATTCAAGGTATTTACTGAAGCTGAATACAACGCGTTAACCTTAACCTCACTTTCAACTGAGTTTGAAAAGAAGCTATCTAAGGATGCATCACTTGACGTATTAGTTCAAATCGGCATAGTAAAAGAAACTGATTTAACCGACGCTAGAAAGGCTAAGATTACTGAACTTTATAACTTCGGTAAAGCTGATAGCGAAAAGAAGACTTGGGAACAAATCACAATGGCTGACTTCTTCGATATCGTATTCGGTCTAATTGATAGCGCTCCCGTTCTTCCCTAAGCAGATTATAAACTAAGCGTTAAAACAGTTGACAAAACAAACTAAAAGTGTTATACTTGCCTTCGGCTCGTAGCGAGCCGAGGGCGGGGTAACCCGTTACTCTAATAATTAAGGCGTTAAGCTTTTAATTATATGCCGAAAGGCAAACCTTGCTTGCGAGGAATATAAAACGATGAAAACGCAAGCCGATTAAGACCAGGAGGTAAAAAAATCATGACGAAGTACGAAATGCTTTACATTCTTTCAACCAAGCTTGAAGACGAAGCTAGGGATGCAATTATTGCTAAGTTTGAAGGAATCGTAACTGAAGCAGGCGGAAAGGTTGAAGGTATTGATAAGTGGGGTGTTAAGAAGCTCGCTTACGCTATCAACTACCAAACCGAAGGCTACTACGTTCTTATGACGTTCGAATGTGAAACCAGCGTTATCGCGGAAATCACCCGTGTTGCAGGCATCACCGAAGGTATGTTAAGACAAATGGTAACCAAAAGAGCTTAATAATTAGCTAAAGGTTATTAAACAAGAAAAAACAACAGAGGAATAAAGATGAATAAAGTATATCTTATTGGTAATTTAACACGTGATCCCGAGCTTTCCGAAACCCCTAGCGGTATTGCTCTTTGCCGTTTTTCAATTGCTGTAAATCGCAATTACTCTAGCAGTGACGGCGAACGCCAAACAGACTTCTTTAATATCACCGTTTGGAGAACTCAGGCAGAAAATTGCGGAAGATACCTTAAAAAGGGTAGCAAGGTTGCAATCGTGGGTAGCTTACAAAACCGTACTTATGAAGATAAAGACGGTAATAAGCGCACGGTAACGGATATCGTGGCAAACGAAGTGGAATTCCTATCCTCAAAAGGTTCAGGGGAAGGTCAGGAAGAAGAACCCCGTCCCATAAGCTCCGGTTCAAAGAAACCCGAGTTAGAGGTTATGGCAGACGACGATCAGCTTCCCTTCTAATTAACAAACCTTCATTAAGCCTATTACCTCGCGTAAAAAGGGCGGGGTAGGCATTTTATGCTCTAAAAAAGCAAAACACGGCGCTTAAAAAGCGTAAAAAAATCGCGTAAACGCGAAAACAAAGAATATCATAAGGAGAAATAAAAATGGAAGAAAACACCGTAAACACGGCTGCTCCTGCTACCGAAGCTTCTGCTCCCGTAGCATCTGCAAAAAAGCCTTTCAAAAGAGTAAACAAGAAAAAAGTTTGCCAATTCTGTGTTGAAAAAGCAACCTCTATTGATTATAAAGAAGTTGGCAAATTAAGAAAATACGTTACCGAAAAGGGTAAAATGCTCCCCAGACGTATGACCGGCGTATGCGCTAAGCACCAAAGAATGCTTGCAGAAGCTGTTAAAAGAGCAAGAATCGTTGCATTACTTCCCTTCAAAGGTGAATAATCAACAAAAAAATAAAAATAACTCGGCTATAAAAAATAGTCGAGTTTTTTTATACTTTTTTATTATTGTAATAAGTAAATTTAGAAGTTTACAATAACAAAAATTCCTTTATTTAAGAAATATGCGATAAGGTATAATAAATTTCGCAAAATGAAGAAAGGCATACAAAAAAATAGACATGTAAGCAAAACTCTGATAGAATGGAATAAGCAAAAAAAAACAACATTCAAAGGAGTATTGCAACATGTCTGATAAAATTATACAACTAAACGAGGCGGCTGTCAAGTCGGAATTGAAAGAATTGGTAAGAAAAAGCGTAGAAGAGACGTTAAACGAACTATTAGACAAAGAAGCCGACGAATTGACGGGTGCGGCGAAATACGAACGCAACGAAACCCGTCAGGGTTACCGCAGCGGACACTACGCCCGAAAATTAACGACCACGTCGGGCGAGGTGAAATTAGAAGTGCCGAAGCTCAAAGGAATCCCCTTTGAAACGGCAATCATCGAACGGTATAAGCGTAGAGAAAGTTCGGTGGAAGAAGCTTTAATCGAAATGTATCTGGCAGGGGTATCGGTACGGCGGGTAGAAGACATATCCGAAGCGCTTTGGGGAAGTCGGGTTTCGGCTTCTACGATCAGCGACTTGAATCAAAAAGCCTACGTACATATAGAAGAATGGCGAAACAGAAAGCTTACGGGTCGATATCCGTACGTATACGTAGACGGGATTTGTCTGAAACGAAACTGGGGCGGAGAGTATGAAAACGTAAGCGTGCTGGTGGCTATCGGAGTAGACGAAGAAGGCTATCGGGAAGTAATCGGCGCGGCGGAAGGAATGAAAGAAGACGCAGAAAGTTGGAGAAACTTTCTGAAATGGCTGAAAGGACGGGGATTAGAAGGGGTACGGTTGATTGTAGGAGATAAATGTCTTGGAATGAATAACGCCGTACAGGAAGTATATCCGCAAGCGAAATATCAACGGTGTACGGTACATTTCTATCGGAACGTAATGTCGGTAACGCCGAGAAACAGGATGCGTGAAGTAACGCGGATGCTGAAAGCGATCCACGCGCAGGAGAGCAAAGAATCGGCGAGAAAGAAGGCAAAGGACGTGGTAGAGGCGCTGAAAGGCATGAGGTTAAAGGAAGCGGCGAAAAAGGTAGAAGAATCGATAGAAGAGACGCTGACGTATATGGAATTTCCCACGCAACATTGGCTGAAAATACGTACGAATAACGTGATAGAGCGAATGAACCGTGAGATACGGAGACGGACGCGAGTGGTGGGAGCTTTTCCGGACGGGAAATCGGCGTTGATGCTGGTATGTGCGAGACTGCGATACGTATCGGGAAAAGATTGGGGAACGAAAAGATATTTGTGCATGAAATATCTGTACGAAACGGAGCAAGTAGCATAGCATTTCGTGCGGGCGGAGTCAAGGATAAGAACGAGCAGCTGCGCTGTCCTTGACACCGCCGCCCCGAAATGCTTGTGAGCAACTAACGAGGCTGAACGCCTCGCCTTAGGCAATTTCAAATTATTTCTGTTTTATCAGTTTCAATTTTGCGAAAAATGCTTGACAGTACCAAATATGCTTATAGTGGTTGATTTAATAACTGTAAAGGATTATAATAAATATATAATTATAAAAAGGTAATAAATATATGAATAGTAAAAAAATCTTTAATTATTTAATAAAGGCATCTTTTGCATTGTTTGCGTTACTACTTATTTGGGGTATAGCACTAAAGGCGATTATGCCTAAGGATTTAATAGCTAATTATAACTTCTTATCCACTATGAGCTTAAAGCAAAGGCTCGTTAGGGGATTAAAGCTAATTGAGTTTTATAAGATAGAAGCGCAAATAGGGGTAATTAAAAAAACTCTTCTTTTAGATTTTTTAAACCTTGCCGTGTTTATTCCATTTGGTATTTTTACGGCTGGCTTATTCCAAAGTAAAAGGCTGTTAAAGGCATTTATAGTTAGCTTTTTATTCTCT
This sequence comes from Clostridiales bacterium, assembly GCA_015055965.1. Classification (GTDB taxonomy): domain Bacteria; phylum Bacillota; class Clostridia; order Christensenellales; family Borkfalkiaceae; genus HGM11416. Next base: position 84,531 of record SVHG01000006.1, on the reverse strand, counting down.
TTAATAATAGAGCTTTTTCAGCTAAGTAGCGTAATAGGCTCGTTTATGCTAAACGATTTAATCTTAAATACTCTTGGCGGTGCGTTAGGTGCGGTTATTTACTTAATAGTAACAAGGGGCGAAAGGTATAAAATTTATAACGTGCTACTTATTATATTTTTAATCCTTGCTCTTACTATTTTTGCTTATTTATTCTTTAACTTTGCTTCTAATATAGATATTTATATTGCTATTATCACAAAATAAAAGCTTATAATAACGGTCTTATAACAAATAAAAAGAATATATTAAAAGAAAATTCGGGTGGCGTTTTACTGCTCGAATTTTTATTTTGTTAAATTTTAAAGTGCCGATAATCGCGTTATAGCCCTATTTTTTGCTCATTTTATAGCAAAAACCCTATTTTTTAAGCAAAAACAGCCCCAAAAAGCGAATAACCGCCGTATAGCCCAACTTTGCAAGTAATTGCAGAAAAACGGGGGGCGGTCATTTAAAAACTACTGTTTTTAAACTTCTTGTAATAAAATAATTTTTGCACTTGACTTTACTCTACTTATAGTATATAATAAATAATATTATATTTATATAATGGCGTAGTAGCCAAAAAAATAAAAAAGGCAAAAGCCAAAAACAGGAGCAGTAAAATGGATATGCGTTCACACATTCTTAACCTATCAACCGTATTAGAAGCAGCGTCATCAACGAAAACGGCGCTATTTGAAGAATGGTCTAAGTGCGGCGAAAAATTCGTTGATAAAAACCACATGATGAGCGAAGGCTTAATTCCCCAGTCTATCGGGGTTGCTTCCGCATTACTGTTATTGGTTGTTTTTGGCGATAACAAGAGCATTTTCCCAGATAGCGAAAAGGCAGATATCAACCAAAAGGTAAACAAAATGATTACCACCATGCTAAACATGGTAGAAAAAGAAGGCTATTCTATTACCCCTTATAAGAGAGCGGAGGTAACCAAAGGTCTTTTTGGCGAATACGGCTATACCGACGTTATGACGTGGGTTTCTTCTTCATGTATATTAGCCCGTTACGCTCAAAGAAAGGGTGTGCTTTCTTTAACGGAAGAGGTTAGGGATAGATTATTACATATCGGCGCAGATACCCTTCTAAAATTACTAAAGGGGCAAAGAGAGGACGGCACTTGGGGCTTTAGAGCAGACGCCGGCAATCCTTCACGCGGGTCTTTATACTTCACTTACGCAGTTAACGCCGCTCTTGCGGATTTCTTTAACTATGCGTTAGGCGAAATAGACGAGGTAGAAAAGAATAACGACGCTGAACTTTTAGGCGGTGGCCGTGACGATAAGTTTATTGATTACCTTAACGATAAGGGTGGATTTGAAGACGTTGTTGAAGCCGTTAACCAAGCAAGAGCAAAGGTTCAAGATTGGCTTATTAAAAACTGTTTACCCCTTCTTCCCAAGCTAGCAACCTGCCAAAGCCTTACTGATGCAGAAAAGGAAATTTTATACATTGGAAAGAAGAAAAACAATTCAGAGCAAGAATACAACTACTTCAACCTATACCATACCTACTATTTGATAGATATGCTAATTGACGGCGCTGCGGACTTACGTTACGAAAGTATCGTTAACAACGAAGAGGAATTTGAGGCGCTTAAAAAGCATTACGGCGTTGGCGGTGCAAAGAGCGATATGAAGCTTCCCGTAGACGACTTGTATTACTATTTCATAGATGAAAACGGTAAAAACGCAGTTAACTTCTGCCGTGAATACGTTGCTCAGGCAATTCACTCTGCAAGAACCAGCTACATGAACGCATCAAGAACGCGTTACGCATTCTGGATTGGCAACTCTGAATTTGAAATTGAATGGGAATACGGCGACGATCACGAAATTATGCAACAGGTTGCAGGCGCTAAGGTGGATATTAAAGAGCCTGCGTTAGTACCCATGGCGCTTCGCGTAAACGTTCAGTATTGCTATTACGTATCCGGTCAGCCCGATAAGGTTGTAGACGATATGTTTGATAAGATTATGGGGGATAGATACGTTGATAGCGGAAACCCCGCTTGCGTAACCAACCTATGGGATACCGAAAACTACAACCTACTTATCACAGAGCGCGCTATAGAAGCTATAATCGACTCTTACGATTACGTTTGTAAGTACGAAAAGCAAGAGGAAGCAGAGGGCGCAACCACTCAAGCGGGTGGCGGAATGATAGAAGAATATATCGCAAACCTAGTTGATAAGCGTATAGAAAGCGCGTTAAAGAAGGTTTTAACCGCAGAAAGCATGGGAAAAACCGTTCAGGCTTGCGTAGAAAAAGAGCTTGGCGGTAAGAAAAATAACGATATAGAAGCGCTTATTAACAGCGCGGTAGAAAAGCGTTTAGAAGGAGTAAGCGGTTCAAGCGCATCTTGCGATATGGGAACTATTTGCGCAAAGCTTGGCGAGGTTGCAGCATTCGTTAAAACTGATATTCCCAGCGCAAACGGGGAAAGCGAAAAGGAAAAGCTTGCTTACGAATTGCTTAGATTCTTTATGGCTATGCAAAACTGCGCAAACCGCGCAACTATTGCAAAGCAGGGCTTCTTGGCTGGCGAAAAGGCGAAGGACGGCAACGAATTATTTACCGTTGAAGACGATAGAACCTTCCGCAGATATACCGAAGGCGCTATTGAAAAGATGGAAAGCTTTGAAGCAAGATTCCCCAACCTATTCAACGCGTTCGTAACCGATATTTCCAGAAACGATTCTAACTACTTAATCAATTTATACAGCGTACTTAAGGAATTACTTAACCAACAGAAATAATAACTAAGGCGGAAGAAGAAAAATGACTGCATGTTATACTTTTTATTCATATAAGGGCGGTTCAGGTAGAACGACCACCTTACTAAACACGGCAAAGCATCTTATAGATGAATTGGGCTCTAATCCCCAAAAGCCGTTATTGCTTGTTGATGCGGACTTAGAAAGCGCCGGTCTTACCTACTTTTTTAACGCGCAAGATAAGTTTACCGATTTATTCCCCAAGAGCATTCACACCTGCAAAATTATAAACAGCGGTGAATATTTAAGCAGAAACGAAAGCGTTTTCGGCGCAACTTACGGGGATGAAAGAAATCTAAACGCGGTAATTAAGGCTTTATCTCCCCATTTTAAGCAGGTAGATATTCAAGCGATTTTCGGCGATTTAGAGCTTCCCTTAACGGAACAAAAGATATTGCAAAAAATAGCGGATGAGTGTAGCCGTTATATGGAAAACACCGCCTGCGTTGAAGGTCAAGATCTTGAAATCGTAGAAAAGTATATAAGCGCGTTAGGCAGACTTTTAACCGCGCTTGATAAAATAGAAAAAAGCGAGCTTTCTTTAGAAGAAAAGCTTTCTTCAAAGCGCAAGGCTATTACCGACTTTTTACCCGCCTATAGCTTTATGGACGTTTCACGCTTCTTCGGAAAAGAAGAAGGAACGGTTAAGTTCTTAGGGGTAGACGTTTCTTATAGTGGAGAGCAGTTGGTTGCAAACACTTCCGTTTTTGCAATTATGCAGCTTGTTGGCGAATGTGAAAAAAGGGAATACGGCGCAATATTATTTGATAGCGGTGCGGGCGTGCAAAGCTCTGCAAACGCATTACATAAAACGTCAGACGTTATCGTTTGCTGTATGAGACCTTCTCAACAGTTTATTAACGGCACTAGATTACAGCTTGTAACCTACGAAGCTCAGCTTGCAGAAAAGAAGGAATATAAGAGTGACGATAATAAGAAAATGGTTATTATTCTTCCCACCGCAGTTCCTGAAGAAAGCGAACAAACCAAAGAGCTTCAAAAGGCAAGCTTTGCAGAAATTTCTAAAATTGCAAAGGACTTCGCTCACGTTACGGATGGATATTTCTGTAAGGTAGAAAAGAGCGTTCACGAGGTTGGCTTATTCAAATGGCGTGAACAAATATTAGGGGTTAAGGATGCGCACGAGCTTTCAGATGAGGTAAGAAGGATATCCGACCTATACGCAGACGTAAAAACTATGCCCGAAGACGCTTCTAAGGCATACGGAATTTACTTAGAGCTTGCAAAAAGACTTATAGAAAATACTTAATATAAGTTGAAAACGCGTGTAAATTACACGATTTTTCAACAATGAATTGCCGATGGCATGAATTGCGCTAACGCGCGTGAATTGACGTTCCGTCATGAATTGCTCCGTGGAGCATAAAAAGAATAAGGTAATTCAATTCATTAACAAAGAGATTTAAAAGCAGGTTTTTGAGTAAATACCAAAGACTAAAACGGGAAGTATTATGTTTAATAAATTGATAAACGAAAAGCTAATAACTCAATCGGTTGGCGAAAGGTTATTTGGCAACGCTTACAACAGAAGAATCGTTCTTATGAGCGATATGTTACCTAAAACCGCGCACGAGGTGTGTTTATTTTACTCTGCCTTAGTTCAGGCGTACGTTATTGGCGTGGCGCAAAAAAAGGGAGTAGAGGTTAAGGAATTAAAGGAATACGGCGGGGTGGCGGATGCTATTTCTAAGCTTTGGACGGAAGGAAAGAGCATTGGCGACGACGAGCGTATATTCTCTTTTATAACCCTTTGCGCGTCTATTGGTAGCGAAGAGCTTGTAAGGGGCGAAATATCAAATATAATCGGCGGTTTAAGGGATGCTTATCTTAAGATAAATTCCAGATCGGTTATGAAGGCTTCGCCCGTAAGCTTTGCAAAATTTAAAGAGCTATTAGCTGCATTACCCCTTCTTAGTCAAACGGAATTTGACGCTAAGAGCGGTAATTTAATCATAGATACCGGCAAGCACAGGGTGGAATGTAAATACGCTCCGTATTTTGCCTTTTACGAATTTAATCCCGAGCTAGACGACGACTGTTTATCACGCAAGGTAACCGAAAACTGTTACCTTTTAACCACCGTTACCAAGGGCGAGCGTGACGGCGAGTTACACTTTTATTATACCAAGATAAACAGCGCGGATAAAAACGGAAGAAGAAGCAGGGAAACGGGTAAGATTTACGACGACGAAAATCTAATTATGATTTGCCGTTCTTTAGGCATAAAAATTCAATGGCTTGAAGATACCTATTGGTGTGACTTTGCATTTATTAAAAAGCTTGCGGATATTACAGATTCCAGCTTGTTAAAGGCGCTGGATTTAGATACCCCCCAACGCGCCACTTCAGACGTTAGTAAGCAGCTTAAGGGTATGTTTAAGGGAACAAGCCTAGAGGGTGTAGTTCCGGAAAATAAGACCTTTTATCCTTCACAGGTAAAGATGTTTATTTACGAGTTATTTATAACTCAGGGTATTTTTAAAACGGTATACTGCTTAATGCACGCAGGCGAAGGTAGCGATAGCGCGCAAAGTAGCGAAAAAATGTTCAAAATTATGATGAAGAGCTTTGTTAAGAGCGGTATCATAAGCGAACAGGATTGTGAAGAAAGGCTTGCTATTTGCAAGGAAAAGATAGAAGGGCATATTTTAAAGCTTAAAAAGATAGTTCAAATGAACAGTATGGCGTTCATTTTAAGAGCAAACGAAATAAAGGCAGAGCAAAGAACCATTTGCTTACTTTATACTGCAGGTATTAGAAATAATAAAATCGTTGCAGATGCAGAAGAAATTCTTTCTATAGACGATTTTTACGATATGTTCACCAATCCTGCAACCTCTATGGAAGAGGATTTAAGCTCACTTTTATCATTACTTTGCTCATTCTACGGCGCGTTACTTAAAAACCGCGTAGATTTTAACGCAGAAAAGTATTATAAGGACGTTGCGCAGTTAAAGAAGGAATATTTACCCGAAAAAGGTGTAGAATATTTATTTAACGCCTTTCATTCCATAGTAGAAAGATCAAGCGGTAACGAGGTTATAGCAAAGCTTATCGGCAGAGAATGTATTTGTGATTTAACCAAGCTTACTGGCTTTAAAAAGAAAATATTAGAATTAAGGGAAGAAAATCAAGAGATGTTTAACAGATCTTCTAACCCCAATTCTATCATAGAAAGCGGTGATAAGCCGGGTATGTTCATAAGCTACTGCCGTGACGATAATAAAGAGCCCGACTGCAAGATAACCCGCTTTGCAGAATATTATAAAGAGCGCGGTATAAACGTATTCTTCGATACCTCTTCTATTGATTCAAGCGACGGTTGGATGGAACGGGTACACTCCGCAATTACAGATAAGAATACCGTAATGGTAGTAATGTTCGTTAGTAAGTCCTCCGTACTGCGTGAAAGCGTGGAATACGAGCTATTAACGGCGCATAAGGAAGCGTTAAACCGTTTCCCCGGCGATAGCAAGGAAGATAAAGACAGAAGAAACCACTTTATTCTTGCAGTAGACTTGGAAAACGAGAATATTGCCGACTTCGTAGACGAAATGTGGACGGATTCTGCTTACGACGAAACACAAAAGCTAAGAATAACCAAATATCACAATATAATAGCGCCTAAAACGTACAGAAGAATTCACGAAAAGGAAAAGATTATGGAAAATCTTTTAAACAACGTGAAGGAATTTAAGGAAGCCAGCGGAGAGCTTGCAGTAAGCAACGAGCTTGTTCAAAACGAGCCTGTAAGATTACAAATTAAGAACTTCTTCTGCTTCTTAAAGTACGGCAAGAATTACGAATGGCAGGAAAGCGAAAGTGTAGACGAATATTTTAACGCAGAAAACGTTGATATATCTTACTGCATATTCCCCATGCTTGCATCCGTTAGGGAAACCAGGATTAAGCGTGATAACATAACTGTAATAGGCTATGAAATCATTAGGGGCAAGGGTAGGGCGAACAAAACCTCTAACTACATACTTTCTTCTAAAAAGCTTGCAGTAGACGAGTATTATTGCTTACCTAACTACAAAACGGTGGGCGAAAACTGTTCGTGGATGGTAGAGCCGTTGCTTATTAGCTACGATAAATTTATGGGCGAAAAAGAGGACTAATAGATGTCTAAGGTGAAAATTAAGGACGGTAAAATAAATTTTTGCTGTAAAATGAGCGAATGTGATCATAGCTGCTGCGGGCCCTTTGGTGGAATAACTAACGAGCTTGGCAGTATAGATAACAGACCGTTTGAAGAAATAGTTTTAACTAACGAGGATTACGAGCGTTTTTATAACGCAGGTCTGCTTCATTTTGTAGAACGCGGGTATTCAGAGGCCATGAAAAAGGAATACTATAAAATGGCTTTAGAAGAGGACGGAACTTGTAAGGCGTTCATTAACGGAATGTGCAGTATAAACAAGGATAAACCCACTTTATGCGTGGCATTTCCCTTCTATTTTGATATGTTTTCCGGGCTTTGCGCTATAGAGTGCGAGGGCTTTACGGATAACGCGTGGAGTGATTTAAAAAATTACGAAGGTTGCTTTGAAGGGGCAAAAAAGATGTATGAATATTGGATTGACTTCTACTCCGATAAAACAACTAAATAAAACCCGCCAAGCACAAACGCCAATAGCAACCGCGCTGGTTGAAGAATGCAAATTAAACCGTATTGCGCTTGACGTACCCGGGCATAAAGGGGTTTTTACCCCGTTAAGTGAGTATTTTGGGGAAAGGGCAGTCGCATTAGATAAAAACTCTAGGCCGGAAATAGATAACCTTACCTCCCCCACGGGCGTTATAAAGGAAGCGGAAGAGCTTGCTGCGGAAGCCTTTGGGGCAAAGCACGCCTTCTTTATGGTTAACGGCACTACCTCTGCCGTGCAGGCTATGGTAATGAGCGCTATTAAGCCGGGCGAAAGAATAATTTTGCCAAGGAACGTGCATCTTAGCGTAATAAACGCAGTTATTTTAGCAGGCGGTATTCCCGTTTACGTAGATCCCGGCGTGCATGAAGAATTTGGTATTCCGCTTGGCGTTAGCGAAGAAGATATAATATCCGCAATAGAAAGCAATAACGAAGCAAGGGCTATTTTAATAAATAACCCCACCTATTACGGCGTTTGTTCTTCTTTAAAGAAAATAGTAGAGCTTGCGCATAAGCGCAATATGCAGGTGCTTGTGGATGAAGCTCACGGAACGTATTTTTATTTTGGTAACGGCTTGCCCGCTTCCGCAATGAGCGCAGGGGCAGATTATTCTGCCGTTAGCATTCACAAAACGGGCGGTTCTTTAACTCAAAGCTCTGTTCTTTTAATAGGGGCTGGGGTAGATAAGGAATACGTTAGAAGCATAATCAATTTAACCATGACAACAAGTGCTTCCTATTTACTGCTTGCTTCCTTAGATATAGCAAGAAAAACGCTTGCGCTTGAAGGTAACAAGTTAATAGAAAGGGTTAAACAAAGGGTAAATAACGCGGTAAACGCAATAAAGGAAATTCCCGGGTTTACTCCGCTAACCGCGCAAAATACAGTTGTAAATAAGGCGGTTTTCGCCTTTGATAGCACTAAGCTTGCCGTTAACACCTATAAAACGGGTTTAACGGGTATAGAAGTGTATAATTTACTAAGAAAAGAATATAATATACAGCTTGAATTTGGCGATATAAGTAATATTTTGGCAATCCCGGCTATTGGCGACGGCTTTGATTATTGCGCTAAGCTAGTGGATGCTCTTAACGATATATCTAAAAAGTATTCTAGGGAAGAAAAGCCCGCCTACGTTTACGAATATATTAAGCCAATCGTAAAAATTCCGCCAAGGGATGCCTTTTATTATCCCAAGGAAAAAATAAGTATAACGAGCGCCAAGGGTAGAATTAGCGGTGAATACGTAACCTGTTATCCGCCGGGAATTCCCTTGCTTGCCCCCGGTGAAGTCATTACGGATGAAATCATAGGGCACGTAGAATACGCCAAGAAAAAGGGTTGCAAAATCATTGGCGGGGAAGGCGAAAGTAATTATATTTCAGTTGTAAAATAACCTTAAGGAGGTTTTAATATGAGCAAAATCATTACCGTAAGCCGTGAATTTGGTAGCGGTGGCAGAACTATAGCAAAAAGGGTGGCGGAAAAGCTTGGAATTGCTTGCTACGATCAAGAAATTATAGATAAAATAGCAAAAGAATCAGGCTTTTGTGAAGAATTTATTCGCGAAAAAGGGGAATATGCTAACACCGGCAGCAGATTTTTTAACGCCCTTTCCGCAGGCTATGCAAACGGACTTTCCTTACAGGATAGATTGTGGATAGAGCAAGAAAGAATTATAACGGAGCTTGCTTCAAAGGGCGATTGCGTTATAGTAGGTCGCTGTGCAGACGTTATTTTAAGGGATAAAGCGCAATGCTTAAAGGTGTTTATTCACGCAGATATGCAAAAAAGAATGGAGCGTATCGTAAACGTATACGGCGAAACGGAACAGCCCACGGAACGCCGTTTAAAGGATAAAGATAAACGCCGTAAGGCATATTATCAATATTACACGGATACCGCTTGGGGTGACGTTAACAACTACCACCTTTGCTTAGATAGCGGTGTTCTTGGCATAGATTCTTGTGTGGAGCTAATCGTTTCCGCTTACAATAAGCTTGGTTAATAAAATAGTTTAATAAGTTAACAGGCGGGGCTTTTTATATGGCCACCGCCTTTTTCTTTACCGTATATTGACAAAAGGTTTTGATTATGTTAATATATCAATAAGTAAAAACCTATTTGGCGATATTACAGATATATATTATGGTAGCACCCGCGTTGCAAGCTATAAATATGATGCGTGGGGTAATTGCGAGGTAGAAAATTTCCCGTTAGAAGGAACGGATGAGGATTTCTCAATTGGCAATCTAAACCCGTTTAGATACCGTGGCTATTACTGGTGTGAAGCGCTTCAAATGTACCATTTACAAACTCGTTGGTATGATCCCACAATTGGTCGCTTTATCAGCCCAGACTCTTATGAATACCTAGACCCCGAAACTATCGGTGGCTTAAACCTATACGCTTACTGCTTAAACAACCCAATAATGTACACCGACCCAAGTGGTAATATGCCTGAATGGGCAAAATGGTTAATTGGTGGGGGTGCATTTACAGCTGCTCTATTATTAACGGCTTTTACAGGCGGAGCACTTGCTCCAATGTTTATTCAAATGGGTTCTAGTATAGTTTTAGGTGGTTTAACGCAAGGTGTTGTTAATACAATTAATGGTGAAAATTTTTGGGAAGGATTTGTAGAAGGTGCCGCCAATGGAGCATTAACAGGAGGAATTTTTGCATTAGGGCAATCTCTTTTTAGAGTTATTAGAGTTGCAAATTATGCTTCAAAAGGATTAACTATAGGGAAGGGAGTCACTTATAAAGAAGTTGCAAAATTATCTGGAACTGCTTATTACGATGGTCTAAAAAGCCATAGGGTTTTATCAAAAATTTTTGGCAAAAACTTTGCCGATAAAGTTGGGTGGATTCAAAATAAATCATTAATTCGTGGAGTTATGAAGTTTAAAGGCGTTATTTATGATGTTGGTGGTAAATTAGTGGGGGTAAACACTTCTAATGGGGTATATTTCTATCATAGGGATATATTAGGAAATATTACCGGAATATTTGACAGTGAGGGTGATTATGTGGTAAAATACAATTATGATGCATGGGGTGTTCCCACACAAACCATCACTCAAGGCTGTGAATCTTTAGACGTTATCCATAACCCCTTTATGTTTAAAGGCTACTTCTATGATGAAGAAACAGGCTTTTATTACCTAAAAAGTAGATATTATGCACCTGTTATCGGTAGATTTATTTCTATGGATGCTATCACTTATATGGATGTAAACTCCTTTAACGGTGTTAACCTTTATTCTTACTGTAATAACAACCCTGTTATGTATGCTGATGAAAATGGTAATTTCCCAACCTGGGCAATTATTGTTGCTGGAGTCATAGCCGTGTGTGCAATCGTTGCAGCTATTGTAATAGTTAAACATGTAGAGGAAGACATAATTCCTGCAGCAAAGAAAGTATTACATACTATCGATAAAGGTATTAAGAATATTAAGAACTCCCTAATATCTGACTACAATTCCTTAAAAAATATAATTACAACAGGATTAGAAAGAGGTTACAATTCAACACGAAACTTTTTTGTAAACACATGGGGCTCGATTAAAGAATATGCTACAAATGCATGGGATTCAGTAAGTGGATTTTTTGTAGATGCGTGGACTTCAGTATCTGAGTTTTTTGTGAAAGAGGAGCAATCTACTCTAAACGGTGAAAATACGGATTCCTCAAATCTTAATAACGCAGAAGAGTCGTATCAAATTGAGGTAAAAAAGGAGTTTATTCAAAGTTTGGCGGAGGGTGCAACTAGTATTTCTAATGCTGTGGTTGGATCAGGATGTAATTATGGTTTCGGCGGTGGAGCATTTAAATTAGCATATGCTAATAAAAATGATTGGGATGTACAATCGTTATTATTTAAACCATATTGGTAAAAAGGAGATTATAAAATGTTTAAGTGGAGAAGAAAAAGAAAGATTTTACTTATAGCTGTATCTATTATAGCAACAATTATATTAACTTTGGTTGGGATAATAACTTATCAGTCTTGCAGCCGATTTGGTAAAAGTGGAACTCAAATGGAAAAGGAATATTTGTCAGATAAAGAATATTTCGATAAAGGATTCGAATCCTTATTTGGCCAAGAAAATAAGGGCGAATTGATTTTTTTAAGTAAAAAATCTCTTTCAAAAAAACAATATAATGCTAGTAAAGAGTATTACCAATTGCCTGATTATGAAGAAGTTTGTATATTTGAGCTTGATGATAAATCTATTGTTATTGATAAAAATAATGGAGGCTTAGTCCAAAAACATAAATATACATTTATTGTTTTTAAGGGTGATGTTATAAATTTATTAAAAATGCATGATTTTTGCAATAAATCTCATTATGTTAAATATGAAGATTATTGCGTGTTGGATGACGAGTGTGCATATTTCCTATTAGGAGATATATCTTATAATGAGGAAGGTATCGCAACAACTATGGGCGGGAAAGTTTTGATAGGTTTTAAGGAGGAATGTTATCAAAATGGTATATTTGAAATTCCATTAGAGGTGACACATATATCCAGCGCGCCATTTTACAAGTCATCTAAAATAAAGCATGTAAAGTGCTCGCCCAATATGATTAGGATAGGGCAAATAACATTTTATCATTCGAGTTTAGAAAATATTTCTTTAAATGACGGTTTAGTTAGTATAGCAGCACAAGCATTTCAAGGGTGTAAAAATTTAAAACAAATAGTGATTCCTAAAAGTGTGGAAATAATTGGTGCGTACGCGTTTACGGATACAATGGTATTTTGTGAAGCGGCAAGCAAGCCTGATGGCTGGGAGGATGATTTTGCTGTTGAAAATGCTAAAGTATATTATGCAAACGAATGGCATTATGATGATGCAGGCAATCCCGTTCCAAATTTGTAACAAAACATTTAATATTTAACGAAACAAAGCGAGCAACGCGCAACAAGATCTAAATGAGGCAATTTTAAGTTCTGATAACGATTCGTTATATGTTTCAAATTTAAATAATATGCATTGGCTTATGAATGGGCTAGGTCACGGTGGTGGATCTTTAGGATTGGCGCGCGCATGTCAAGAAGATTGGGTGTTGAAGTTATTATTTGATCCTGTATGGTAAAAGGAGATTATATAATGTTGAGAAGAGGGAAAAGAAAGGTATTGCTCGTAGTTGTATCTGTTATAGCAGTAATTATATTGGCATTTGTTCTAATAATAAGTTATCCGTCTTGCAGTTGGTTTAACAAAAGTGGAACAGAAATGGAAGAAAATTATCTTCGAGATAGGATTTCATTAAATAGGTTAAAAAACGTAAGTTTTGGCGAAAGTTATAAATTTGTTTTTTTAAACAAGGACACTCTTTCAGCAGATGAATATGATGATTGTAAGGCATATTATAAAAATCTGCCAGAGTTTGAAGAGATTGTTTTAGTGGTATCAGAAGAGAAAGATAATTATTATATAATTATTTATAAAGGCGAATTAAATGCCTTTATTCAATATGCTGGGGCTGATTTTTTAAAAAGTTATTATCATTTTGAAGATTATGTTTGTGCCGATATTGGATTGCCGTATTTTTTGTTTGGGATAAATAGTATTAGCGACTATTTTTCGATTTCAGAAAAAGGTAATGTATTGTTATGGATTTCTAAAGAGGTTATTACGCGAGAGGGAGAACTTGCTTTACCTAATGAGATTAAAGCTCTTACTGGTAGTGTGTTTACTAATTTAGCAATTAAGAAAATAGTGTGTGGTTCAGATCTGCAAAGAATTGGAATGTTAACTTTTTCAAAACACAAAACTCTTGAAGATATTTCTTTAAATGATGGATTGAAGGAAATAGGAGCTAAAGCATTTCAAGGGTGTAAAAATTTAAAACAAATAGTAATTCCAAGCAGTGTGCAGATGATTGGTTTAGAGGCCTTTACTGATACGATAGTCTATTGTGAAGCGGAAAGCAAGCCTGATGGCTGGGCGGATGATTTTGCCGTTGAAAATGCAAAAGTATATTATGCAAACGAATGGCATTATGATGATGCAGGCAATCCCGTTCCAAATTCGTAACAAAACATTTAATATTTAACGAAACAAAGCGAGCAACGCGTATTTAAAATACCTGTTGCTCGCTTGAGTTTTATATGCTTTTTATTATTTTTTTAGGGGAAGCTTAACAAAATTAAGATTATTAAAAACCGAGCTATAGCGCAATTATCAGCCGTTAGGCGGTTTTTTGGTTATCTTGTGGGAATAATAATTATGCCTGTTAATAAGCTCTATAATATTGTGAGTTTTATCCTTAGCTTTGCCGTTTGCTAAATTTTTACTAGAACGCAAATCAATAACGGAGCGTGGCGGTCGCTCTGCTCTGGCGGAGGATATTTGCGGTTTTTTAATAAGTGGGGAAGCAAATGGGTTATAGCTTTTTAGGTGGCTACCGCTTAACAAAAAGGATTGTTCTTCTTCGGTAGAGTTTTCTTGTGGACTATTAGCGTCGTTAGCCTTTTCTTCGGTTGCGGTTTTATCCTTTAACGGTGCGCTTAGCTTAGTTATTAAATCCCAAATGCCTTTATTTTCCATAAATACCTCCTTGCATGGTAAAATAGGGTAGTAAAACGCCTTTAAGTGTAAAAGGTTTAATATATTTATATTAATATTTTTAAGAATATAGAATTTTTTTGCTAAAAATGTTTGATTATTTTCTTTATTTGTTATATAATATACGAGTATATAATTGCGGATAGAATCGCAAGATGATTTTTCCGCACAATAAAGGAGCAATAGAAATGAAAAAAATCATTATCTTACTCGTTGCAGTTTTAACCTGCTTAACTGCTGTATTTGCAGGCTGTGGCGATTCAACCGGTTACGAAAACAAGCTTTCCGGCTTTGAAGGTGAAGTATCTTCAAACGGTGGTTTCGTTGTTCAAAAGGGTGACTATATTTACTTTATTAACGGCGTAGAAACCCACACCTCAGATAATACCTACGGTAAGGTAGAAATGGGCGCTTTAGCAAGAGTTAAAGCAGATAAGCTTTATGAAAATCCCGAAATCGTTATTCCTTCACTTTTTGTTGCAGGCGATAAGACTTCAGGCTTTTATATTTTCGGTAACGAAGTTTACTATGCAACTCCTTCTACCGCTAAGAATAAAGCGGGCGAAATTGAAAATAGCAAGCTTTGCTTCACCAGAACTTCTTTAGACGGTAAGACTTCAGTTATCATCACCACCGTTGAAGATAACACCACTCAATACCGTTTCGTTGAATCTAACGGCGAAGTTTACCTTGTTTTAAAAACCGTTAACGAAGATAGCGAAAGCGTTATTAAGATTATCAGCGCTAAAACTAAAGAAGTTATCGTAGAAACTCAAAAGGTAGAATCAGTTCTTTTTGCTGACGGTGCATCTGAATACGTTTATTACACCGTTACCGCTCACGACGAAGAATTAGATAAGGACGAAGCGTTTAACGAATTATGGCGCGTTAATTTAGACGGTACTAAGGAAATGCTTTTAAACGGTAAGAACTTTGGTATTTCCGGCGCTAAGATCGCTCTTATTAAGGAAACTGCAGAAAACCTATTCTTAAGCGTTGTTTACGTTGATACTTCAGTTACCACCGTTACCAACTACTACGGTCTTGTTAAGTCCGGCATAAGCTCTGCTAACGTAGAAAGCAACCAAGGCGAAGCTTTAGTTCTTTTAAATAACGGTTCTAAGTCTGCTGCTACTATCTTTAGCACAAACTCTTGGTACAGAAGTTTAACCAGTATCGTTTACTTAGATAAGACTTACGGCTTAGTTGAATACAACTATACCGATACCACTCTTCCCGAAGGTAGAAAGCTTATCGGTTACGGTAAGGAATTAATCACTTACACCGTTAAGTTCTGGCAAGACGGTTTCGTATACTTAACCGATTCTTCTAACTACTATTACAGAGTAGACGTTAACGCTTTATTAACTACCCCCAGCAATAAGGTAGAGCCCGCAACCGTTACTCTTCTTGCAGATTCTGCTTGGTATACCCCTGAAGTTCTTAACGGATACTTCTTCTCTGTTTACAGTGCAGAACCCTATACTGCTTTAGTATTCGCTTCTGATATCGCTGCTAACGGCGCTTTAACCGAAGAACAAATTGCAGAAATCAGGGAAGTTAGCGAAGAACAAATCAACGTTAACTTAGGTCATAGCATCAGCTTTAAGTCTGAAGCAACTAAGGAAGCTATTGAAACCTACCTTGAAGAAAACTTTAAGGACGAAGAATAATAGTTAATATTTAATAAAAATAGGCGCAGCGATTAAACCGTTGCGCTTTTTTTATTTTTTACACCTTAACTTATTAGTCTTTTTAATAGGGTTAAGCATATATGGGGCGCGTTTAAAATAATTTAATAACGAGGGCTTAATAAGGGCTAAAAAAAGTTAAACAATTAAAAAGTCTTTGAATAGGTCGGTTTTCTTGGTTTTGTGGATAAACTGCCAAAAATTTAATAAAAAAACTCTAAAAATGTTGATAACCGACTTCGACAGGGATATTTTTGTGGATAAAGTAAGAAATTTTTTAAAAAAATCAAAAAAATTTTCGTTTAACACTTGATTATTATTAAAATATATTATATAATATTAGCAGAAGGATATGCGTAGGGGTATTTTATACCCTTTGCCTGAACGATTAAGGTCGCAAATTTGTCCGTGAGAGGTAGATTATGAAAATCTGGTTATCTAACGATGGTAAGAGTAGTGGCGGAAAGAGATATTTCGCTCGCGTAGAAGAGGTAATGGTTGATAAAAACGGTAAGCCCGTTTACGTTCCCACACCTGCTCCAATGCAGGTTGTAGAGCCCGTTGTGGCTGAACCTGCTCCCGCTCAAGAACCCGTTGTTGCAGCAGAGCCTGCTCCTATCAAGATGGAACCCATTAAGGTTGTTGTAGAAACTACCCCCATTGCGCCCATCGTTCAAACGGATAGCGGTATGATTACCTTACTTAGCGAAGTTGTTGGCAAGTGTGATGCTATTATTGACTTACTTGCAAACTCTGTTAAGGAGGTTGTTGTTAAGGAAGTTCCTGCTCCCGCAGAAGAACCCGCTCCTGTAGAAGAACCTGCAGAAGAGGTTGCTGCTACGGAATTCGTTGAACCCGCTCAAGAACCCGATAACACTATCGTTCTTATCGCTACGGAAGCTCCTGCAGAAGAACCCGCTCCCGTTGAAGAGCCCGCTCAAGAAGTTGTTCCCGTTGAGCCTGCAGTAGAGGAAGCTCCCAAAGCTCCCGCTGTAAGAAGCCGTTGCTTTGCAGAAAAAATGCGTGATGCTTCTGAAATTCTTCAGGATAGATATGACGAGCTTAAGAACTACGCTCTTCGCTTCAGAAAGCTTAAATCAAGAATTTCAAGAAAGTTTGATAGTATTAACCAAGGTAGATTCCAATTCGTTAAGCTTGGCCTTGCCGGTAAGACCTTAAAGCTTTACTTAAATATGGATATCAATACTACCGATCCTAAGTTCCACTGTAAGGATATGTCTGATAAGAAGACCTACGTAACCGTTCCCACTATGCTTCGTATTAAGTCTGGTAGAGCAGTTAAGTACGCTAAAATTCTTATTGACCAATGCGCTGAACAACACGGTATGTTAGAAAGAAGAAAACCCTTTATCGTTGACGCTATGGCTCTTATCGAAGAGTCTTTAGCTGCAAAAGATCTTCCCGAAGGGGACGTTGATACCGACGTTGACGTAAGCAGTGATGCTGAATAATTTAGCTTTACAAAAGATGAAGTAAACGCATTCTTCCTATAAGAAGAGTGCGTTTTTGTTACAGGCTTTTATTGGTTATTTGATAATAGTTATAAGTCTTTTAATTAGATTATATTATAATAAGGAAAGATTGTTTTTATAAATCGTTGGGTTAAATATGAAAATTGCAGGATTGCAAAAATTAACTTTATTAGATTATCCGGAGCACACCGCTTGTACCGTTTTTACGGCGGGGTGTAATTTCCGTTGCCCATTTTGCCATAATTCAGACGTGGTGTATAATAAAACGGAAGGGGTTAGCGAAGAGGAGCTTTTTGAATTTTTAGCTAGCCGTAAGGGCAAGCTAGATGGGGTTTGTATTACCGGTGGAGAACCACTTTTACAGCCGGATATAGTTGAGTTTATGCAAAAAATAAGAAAGCTTGGTTTTTTAATTAAGCTTGATACCAACGGCAGTATGCATAACAAATTAGTTGCTATCGTAAACGAAGGCTTATGCGATTACGTTGCGATGGACGTTAAATCAAGTCCTAACGGCTATAATATCGCTTGCGGTGGAATGGTAAACGTAGATAACGTTTTAAAAAGTATAGCCTTTCTTATTGCTCAAAATAAGGTGGATTATGAGTTTAGAACCACCGTCGTTAAGCAGTTGCATTCCAAGCAGGACTTTGAAGAAATTGCAAGCCTTATAAAGGGTTGTAAGCGATATTTTTTACAGCAATACAAGCATTCCCACAAGGTTATAAAAGAGGGCTATTCCGCTTATTCAGAGGTGGAAATGAAGGAGCTTTGCTCTTTTATTAAAGGACTTAATATTAATTGCGCTCTTCGCGGAATAGACGGTTAAAGGTTAATAAAAAAAGAATACGTTATTTAAAAATAACAACCAAAAGTCATAATTATAAAGGATTTATATAAATGAAAGAAAATAAAAAGGTAGCAGTTTTTATAGATGCAGAAAATATATCCGCCCGCTTTGCAGACCGTTTGTTTGCAGAAGCTGCAAATTACGGCGACGTTATCATTCGCAGAGTTTTTGCAGATTGGTCTAGCGTTAACGTTCAGGCGTGGAAAGAGGTTGTAAACCGCCATTCCTTGCTTGCTGAACAGCAGTTTTCTGCCGTTAAGGGCAAAAATTCAGGGGATATTTCACTTATTATAAACGCTATGATGGTGCTTTTTGAACGCGATATAGACGTGTTCTGTTTGGCTTCTTCAGATAGTGATTTCACAAGATTAGTTCAAGTTCTTCGTGAGCGCGAAAAAACGGTTATCGGTCTTGGATTAAAGCAAACCGCACAAGCATTCGTAAACGCCTTTTCTGAATTTATTTATTTAGATAGCGAAGCGAATAAGGATACCAAGCCCACTCCTGAAAAGAAGAAGGATAAGCATCAGTTCGTTATCGAGTACGATAGACTTAGCGCCCTAAAGGAGGTTATAGATAAGCTTATAGAAGAGGACGGTTGGGCGCTGTTTGCGCGTATTGCAACCGAAATGAAAAACAAGTTTTCGGACTTTATTCCACGCAACTATAACTGCAAATCCTTAAAGGAGCTAATGTTTAAAATTCAACCCATGCTTGGCAATTACGATATTCGCACCGCGCAAGACGGAACTACTATGTTCTTAATTCCTGCTGCTCCCCAAGAAGATACTGTGAAAAAGAGTAAGTCCAAGCAGGTTAAGCGCGCGCCTAAAAAGGCAGAAAATAAAGATAATAAAAAACAACACAAAAAACGCCCTAAAAACGGCTGACAATAAAATATGAAAAAATACAAAAATGCCCCTATAAGTCGATTATCTGGGCATTTTGTGTTTTAAAAGATAAATTTTTGAAAAATTTTTTTAGATTTGAAACTTTTTTGAATTTTTTTTCGCCTTGTATGTGAAGAGAAAAAATAAAGGGGCCCTTTATGACTGATGAAAAGAAGCTCTTCAAGGCAATACGCTTAAACAAAGGTAAGGAGGAAGTCTTTCGTTATATCTATAATAAATATAAACCGCTGGTATTTTTCGTTTGTTCAAAATTTTTAAAAAGCGAATTTGATATAAACGACGCAGTTGAAGAAACCTTTATAGAGCTATTCAAAAACCCATTAGGGGTGGGCAGTAACTTAAAGGGATATTTATCCGTTTCCGCAAAGCATAATTGCTTAGATATGCTTAGAAGGCAGGCTAAACGGCCTACCGTAGAGCTTGATAGGGGTGTTAACGTTGCTTGTGGCGGTTTATCTGTGGAAGAGAGCGTTTGCTCGCATGATGCGTTTAACCGTATGGTTAAGCTAATGCAAGAAATCTTACCCAACGAGGACGTAGATATAATTTTACTTCACGTAACGGAAGGCTTTAACTTTGAAGAAATAGCCTTGAAAAAAGAGCAAAACGTAAAAACGGTAAAAAGTAAATATTACCGCGCGTTAAAAAAATTAAAAATACGGATGGAAAAGTAAATGAAAAAAAGTGAAAAAAATCTTTTAAACGCCGTATACGAAAAAATTGAAGATAATACTTCCTTTGAAAGAATAATAAACAAAAGCGGGGTGGATTTAGGCGCTAATGGCTCAAAGCAAGCCTTTAAAATTTCCATTTGGCGCAAAAGCTTAGCTTACGCGCTTACCTTTATTGCTATAATAGCGTTAATTATTCCCCTTTCATTATTCTTTATAAAGGGAGATGGCGTTGAAAAAATAGTAATTAGTAACTTAAACGATTTAATCGTTGAATATCAGCTTAACGGCAGCTTTATTGCAAGCGGTATATCCGTTCAAAAGCAGTTTAAAAACGGAAGCTTGGAAGAGTGCTTGCAGGATGAAATAGAAATTGACTATTCTGCCTTTAAAGAGGGGGTAGCAGGCGAATACCCGATAGTGGTTAGTCTAAAATCTAACAATAAAATTAAAACGGAATACACCGTTAAGGTAACGGATGATTATCTTTGCGGAATAGAGGTGGATTTGGGTAGAAGCGTCTATTTCGTTGGCGAAGAAATTGCAAAAGAGGATATAACCGTTCGCAAGGTGCTAATAAGCAAGGATGTCGTTGGCGAAGATTTTAGTGGCGAAATAAGTAAAGAAAATCAATCGCTTACGGTAAAAAAAGAGGGTAAGCCCACCGAATATTCTATAAAACAACCGGACGGCTTTCTTGTAAGCGAGGGGGTTTATAGCCTTAACGTGGTTTTAAACACCAACCAAAAATTCAACTCAAGCTGTACCGTTTTAGTGCAGGATTTAAGTAATTTATATTTAGACGGGCTTTACGCTTTTACGCAAGACGAGCTCTTAAACGCGCCCACCTATTTAGCCTTTGCAATAACGCAAAATTTCATTACTTCTTACTATTCAGAGGTGATTTTAGAAGGTAGAATAACTAAGCAAATAGATAACGGGCAAATAGTAATCGGGGATGCTTGGCATTCTCAAAAAGCCCTCTATAACGCGATTAACGGCACTTTAACCTTTATAGGCAGCGCAGACGATCCTAATTTTACCTGCTTTAAGCTTGGCTTAAACGATTACTTAATTAATCTTAAAGGCGATAGCTTTGGCGACGGCAGATATTACGTTGCAAAAAACGGTAAGCTTTCTAAGGGTACGGTTGAATACCTAAAACAAGCCTACGGCGGATTATGGAAGGACGAGCAAAAAAAGGAAGCGGTTGATGAAAATACAGCTTTTACAAAAGATACCACGCTATTCGTTGGTGCTAGCGAGCAAGCTAACGGTAGAGAATATTGCGGTGTGTTTTACGATAGTAATGGTGAGATATTTTTAACCGTAAAAGAAGGCGGGCTTTATATTGGCTCTAGCTCTACCAAAAAGGAATACACTGCGCAATCGGACGGCGCTGATACCTTGCTTAGAATAGGCGCTGATATGGAAAGATTTTATTATCGCCACGCATTAGACGTAATTGACGTTTGCGACGGAAACGACGCCTTTATCAAAAGGCTTCGCCGGTATAATAGCGAAAAGCAGGCAATAGTTACAATGAATAGATCTTACGGCGTTTACCGCTACGTGGTTAATAAGGGCGAATCCCTTAGCGCCTCTATCGTGCAGCCTATTAATATAAGCGTATTTCAAATTAAGGGATATAACGGCGAGCCTATTTATGAAGATACAACCTTTGATAACGTTACCGTTTGGACTATAAAAATGATTGATATAGACGACGTTATCTACGGCGATTTAGGTAATTATTTTGTTATAAAGAACGCTTGGTGCGCGGGAAAAACCTCTACGGAAAGCTATTATTACGAGGCTTATAACGACTATTTCCTAAGTGATAGCGGAAGCGTTGTGTTTAGCAAATACGACGGCTTAACTAATGTAGTAACCATGCTTTGCTCAAGTGACGGTGGCTCAAAATTTAATATTGAGCTTAACAGAACGCAAAAAGAGATAAAAATGGGCGAAGCAAGCTATTTGCTTAACGAAGAGCCTTTTAACGGGGCGGGCTTCGTGGGTAGCTATTTGAGCCAAAGCGGTAAGACTATAGAAATAACTAATCAAGGCAAGATTTGCTTTAATCAAAGCGGATTCCTGTTTTGTTATCTGCTTTCCGTTAAGGATAATCAATACGTTATAAAGAGCTATTACGGTGACCAACACGTAACTCTTACCCTTTTAGAGGATAACGGCTCGTTTAGTTTAACTTGGCAGGGCGAAAGCTACTTTTTGTTAGATAATCAACCTATAGGCTAAGATAAATAAAAATTCAGCTTAGTTATAAAGCAAACTCTTAACTTTTATTTAGGAGGTAAAAATGAAAAAAATAATTTGTTTAATATTTGCCATAATTTTTTCTTTGGGGCTATTCGTTGGATGTAAGGACTCTAATAACTCAGCCCTTCCGGAAAATTCCTTAACGGAAAGCGGGTCGGCAGAGGAATGGATAGACCAAGACCTGTCGCAATTAGCCGTTTTAACCTTTAAATACGTAGAAGAAGATGGTAGCGGTCATTTGGCGGAAAGCTCTGCAACGCCACGATATACTTTTGTATATGAATTTAAAATAGGACACGTTATAACTAAAGAGGAATATGATAAAATATATAAAGAGGTTACCGCAAGAATACCTAACGATTCAGGCGGATATTATACCTTTGAGGGGTTTTATTCCACCTTGCAAGTGTCTTTACCGGCAAGCAGAAATGATTTTTATATTGGCTTTAAAGTAACTAAATCACAAGCCTTTTACTTTACTTGGATAGGCGGAGAGGCTCAGCCCCCTACGGGCACTTTTACCTTAACGGTTATAGATAACTCTAATCGATTAACCGATTTACCAAGCAACGGTAAAATCGTGTTTTGTCCCGGTCAAACGATAGTGCTGCATTCTACGATTATTATGGATGCGGATCTTGGATTCTATTTAGAAAACGGATTGCTATATTCCGGTATTACGCGGGTATTGCCCCCAATAGAAACGGAAAGCGGGCTTGACGAGTGGGAATACGAGTTGGATATGTGGTTTTACGAGGACGTAACCTTAATTTTTAAGCCAATACGGCAATACCATTCAAGCGAGTTATTCGATTGGCAAACCACTTTAGAAGAGTGTGAAATATCTTCCGTTAAGGTAGAAAGCGGTTATTACGGCGTAGCGCCCGGCTCGTTTAACAGTGTTAAGGTAAGTAAAGGTGCTAACGATATACAAGCGGTAATTGATTATTTACAGCTCTTATTCATGCAAGACGCGCCCCTTACGGAAACCTCCGTTTACGGCGGTGGTGGCTCAACGTTAACTATATACACCAATCAAGGCGAATTTAGCCTAACGCAAAGCAACGGCTTTATTTACACCGGCGGTAAATATTACGAGGTAAGCCAAAGAATTCCACAGCTTACCGAATATGAAGAATGTTACGGATTTGTAACCTATAAAAATGTTAGCACTCTTTATATTGCGGGCGAAAAGGTTAAAGAATACTCTAATATTTTGGGCGAAATAGTGTTTATAGGGGTGGAAAGCTCAAACGTTCCCATAGTTGATTTCGGCTATAACTTCATTTTAGAAAACGGTTTTGAAATAAAGCTTTTATCACCCAAGCATTTCTTGTTTGGAAATAAATGCTATTACGTAGTTGGAGAGGTTGATTTTACTCAAATTTTTGAAGAATACGCAAGTAAATAATTTGTAAACTTAATAACAAAAAATAAAAGCGCTCTTGCCGATAAAAAGCAGATAAGAGCGCTTTTTGTTTGTAAGCTAATATAAAAAACCGCTACGTAATATAGCGGTTTTGATTTTTAGTTAAAACGATATTGTAAGCAACGGTTGATTTTTTTAAACGATTGCTTTAGTTGAATAGCCTTGAATAATAGGCGGGTAGCTGACGTAAAAGAGAGTCGTATATCTCCCATCTGTTAAATACCGATATAATCGCGTAAGTGCAAAAGGGGATTGCTATAACGATTGCAAGGGTATATAGCGCGGTTACCGTTGATTTTTTCATATCCCTTAAAATAAAAAGGTAAAATAGGTAGCCAACTATAAAACCAAGGGTGTTTGATATTAAATCGTCTACGTCAAAATGCCCCCAAAGTGTAATTAGCTGAAATATCTCGAAGGTAAGCGAGATTAAAAAGGAAACAAGCAAAAACCTAAAGAAGGTGCGCTTTTTGGTTAGGGTGGGGAATAAAATACCAAAGGGAATAAAGATGATTATATTCAATAAAAAGTCTACTAGAGAATTTGACGAGTCTTTGCTGAATACAAACGGTATAGCGCCAAGCATAAATCTTTCTTTAAAGGGTTTATTCACCATTCCGTAAAAGGAGTCCGTTAGGATTAGCTCGCTACTAATTTTAAATATTATAATCCAATTTAGCAAAATAACGAAGCAAACAAATGCCAAAACCGTTAAAATGCGGAATACCGTTGGGCTTTTTAAATAGCTTCTTAATGCTCTCATAGCGTTTTATATAAATATACCGAAAGGTGTGAAAAGGTATCTGAAAACTCGTAAACCAAAAATGGAAGGACTGCGATAATAATTATTGCGTTTGCAACTGCAATTAGTCTTTTAGAAAGCTTGCTTTTCGTTAAATTAAACGTTAAAATACCAAGAAAATAACCAAGGGTGTTTGCTATTAAATCGTTGCTGGAAAAAGAGCCAACGCGGGTAAAAAGCTGCGCAACTTCAAAGCAAAGCGAAAAGCAAAAGCAAAATAAAGCGCCTTTAAAAAGTGAATGCTTTTTATTAAGCAAGGGTAGGTAAATACCAAAGGGTAAAAAGGCAATCGTGTTTAAAAT
Source organism: Clostridiales bacterium (assembly GCA_015055965.1). Lineage (GTDB taxonomy): Bacteria > Bacillota > Clostridia > Christensenellales > Borkfalkiaceae > HGM11416. Next base: position 60,029 of record SVHG01000006.1, on the reverse strand, counting down.
GAAATCCTTAATAACGCTTTTGGGTGTTTTTGCAAGCTTATCAAAGGGTATTAAATTATAGGTAAATCTTCCCCAAAGATCTCTGTGTAAATTTCTTTTATAGTTTTTAATCACCGAGGAATATTGATTTGCTTTAAAGTAAATTCCCCAAATAAGAAGAACTACAAAAGCAAAAAACGAAAGGTAAAGCAGAACTTTAAAAATTCTATCTTTTCTATTATGCGTTAGTGGCTGCATTGTTAATTTTTTCCTTCTTCCATATATTTCCAAGTTATTATATACTTAATAAATGCAATTGTCAAAGCAAAAAGCACGCTAAAAATAGGTAAAATGCACTTTTCATTGTGCTTTCACAGTCGCTTCACAAATACTTTACAAGTTTTTAATAAAGGGTGTGTTTTAAATAAGGAGAAGGATAAAACGCTTCTTTTTTAAAGTTTAAATATCTTGCCTTTTGCTTGCTTGACAGCAAAAAAAAGTTATGCTAAACTATTTTTAACGGTAGGAAAAAACATGTTAGATGAGCTTATTTTAACCAAGTTAACCCAGCAAGAATTTAAGGGACTTTACCAAGTAATGCGCCCCATTTGGCTTGATACCTATTCCTTTTTGCCAACGGAGCAGGTGGAGCTTTTGCTTGATAAATACTTTTCGCTAGAAGCAATTAATTATTACCTTTCAAAGGGCTACGAATATTTTAGCGTGGGCGGTAATGGCTTGCTCGTTATAGTTGAGAACGAGGATAGCGTGTATATAGATAAGCTGTATATTTACCCCGAAAACCGCGGGCAGGGTATTGCTTCAAGGGTGTTCAATAAATTAATTGCAGAGCGCAAAAAGGCGCTTACGCTTAACGTTAATAGGAATAATTCGGTTGCGATAAGCTGTTATTTAAAAAATGGATTTACCGTTGTTAAGGAAGAAATTATTCCCCTTGGAAGGGGCTTGGTTAATTGCGATTACGTTATGAAAAAAGAGGTTTAGCCGTAATGTATATAAGAAAAAGTGAAATGGCAGATTTGCCTGCTTTAACTAAATTTTACGATCAGGTAGTAGATTATTTATACGAAAACGTCAACTATCCCCGTTGGGAAAAGGGCGTTTACCCTTGCGAAGAAAGCATAAGGCAAAGAATTCAAAAGGGGGAGCAGTTTATAGGTTATATAGGCCCTTTCGTTGCGGGCGCGTTCGTATTTAACGAAGATCCTGCAGGCGATTATTCAGTTGGGGAATGGAAGCAGAATTTAAAAGAGGGTGAATATTTAATTATTCACACTTTAGCGGTACATTATTCCTTTTACGGAAAGGGTTATGCAACTGAAATGGTAAATTTTGCTAAAAATCTTGCCAAAGAGCTTGGTTACAAGGCCGTTCGCATAGACGTTGTTCCTGATAACTATCCCGCAAGAAGACTTTACGAATCCTTAGGCTTTTCTTATGCCGGCAATAAGGATTTATCCCGCAATTTTGAGCATATTCCCACCTTTTGCCTTTACGAATTCGATTTAACCAAAGAAAAAACTGTTTTCGACTAAAATCAACACCTTATAGGTACACAAAAAACCAAAAAGCACAAAAGGTACATATTAAGTGTGCAAAATATCTTTTTTAACAATATTAAACAAAAAATAAAAAAACACTTTAAAGGAACGCTTATTATTTTATAAAATAAGCACGTACCTAAAAAGTGTTTTTTATTTTTTCAAAATAATTGTTTTTGATTGAAAAAAACATGAAATTTTAATTTTGCTATTTACAAAATTACTTTTATATGTTATACTTAAACGAGTTAACATTTGCAAAAAATTGACAAGAAAAAAGCTCTCCGAAGAGAGCGCGTCGCCAATGCGAACAAGTGGTTAGAATAAATTTTTATTTGAACTCGTCTTGTTTATTCTGTAGCATCAGTATAGCACAAAAGAAACTACTTGTCAATAAAAGAGGTAAAAAAAATGAAAAAATTTTATTTAGGCATGGATATAGGAACGGAATCCGTTGGAATGGCTTGCACGGATGAGAATTACAATTTACTTCGTGCAAAAGGCAAAGACTTATGGGCTGTTCGTTTGTTTGATGAAGCAAAAGATGCATCTGAACGCAGAATAAAAAGAACAGCTAGAAGAAGATTGCAGCGCAGAAGACAGCGCGTAGAATTTTTACAGGGAATATTTGCTCCTTTTATGGAAGATGAATTATTTTTTATTCGTCTAAACAATAGCGGTTTTTTTGAAGAGGATAAAGATGAAAGATTGAGTAGTCAATTTTCTTTATTTAACGAAAAAGACTATACCGATATTGATTTTTATAGGGAATATCCTACCATTTTTCATTTGCGTCAAAGGTTATGCTGTGGTGAAAGGGCAGATTTGCGCCATTACTATTTAGCGTTACATCATATCATTAAGTATCGTGGACATTTTTTATTCGAGGGTGAAGACGTTAACGGTATAAGAGATATTAAAAAATTGTTTGAAAACTATAACAATGCAGTTGAAGAAATAGAGATGGATGATTTATATCTCTTGGTTGAAAAAGCTGAAGAATTTAGAAGTTTAGCAATGGAACGCAAGGGATTAAATGATAAAAAGAAGGCGATAGTGAAACTCTTTAATGCAACTTCCCCTCAGTTAAAAGAAATGCTTGCTCTTTTAATAGGTGCAAAGGCAAAAATGTCTGTAATATTTGGCGAAGAATATGAAGAAAAATATAAAGATGAAAAGATTTCTTTTAAAGAAATTGATGATGATGCCTTTGAACAAAAAAGTGAGATTTTTGAAGAAGAACAATTTGCAATATTAAAAAGAGCAAGGGAAATATACAATTTTATTGTGTTAGAAAAGGTTTTGGAAGGTAAAGGTACAATATCGGAAGCAATGGTTGCCCTTTATGATAAGCATGCTGAAGATTTAAAGCTATTAAAGAAGCTAGTAAAGCAAAATTATTCAAAAGAAACGTATTATAAAATTTTTAGAAGTCTAAAAGAAAGCGCAAACTACGTTAATTACGTTGGTTACAATAAAAATAAAGGTAAGAAGATTAATGCTAGTAAAAAATGCAAAAAAGATGAATTCTATGCGTTTTTAAAGAAAAATTTAACAGAAATTCAAGGTGAAGGGGCAGAAATTCTAAATTACGTTAAAGCGGAAATAGAAAACGGAACGTTTTTGCCTAAAATACTTAACGCAGATAACGGTTTATTCCCACACCAAATAAACGGGATGGAATTAGACTTAATTTTACAAAATTTAGCAAAAAATTACCCTGAATTCGCAGATAAAGATGATTCTGGTTTTACTGCTTGTGAAAAAATCAAAAAAACATTCTTGTTTAAAATCCCATATTACATTGGACCTTTGAATACCGCGCATGAAAACGGTGGAAGGGGTAACAGTTGGATGCGTAGAAAAGAAGGTAAAATAGAAAGAATTACGCCTTGGGATTTTGATGAAATAGTAGATAAAGCTGCAAGTAACGAGCAATTTATTCGCCGAATGACTAATAAATGCACTTATTTGCACAATCAAGACGTATTGCCTAAGGGTTCTATGTATTATCAAGCCTTTAACACACTTAATCAAATAAACAAAATAAAGTTAGATACCGTTCCTATAAGTGTAGAGTTAAAGCAAGAGCTTTTTCATAATTTATTTTTAAAGAATAAAAAAATAAGTGTAAAGCAAATAAGGGAGTATCTTGTATTAAGCGGAAGATGCACTTTAGCAGAAGCAAAAGAGCTTTCTATTGGTGGATTTGATACGGAAATTGGGTTAAACGCAACTATGTCCTCCTATAGGCTTTTTGCAGATAAGTTCGGGGCTATGGTGGATGAAAATCCTGAAATATTTGAAAACATTATTTTGTGGCACACATTAAATACCGATAAGGGTATAGTAGAAAATTTAATTAAGCAAAAATACGGAACAATTCCCCAAATAAAAGAAAATATTAAGTGGTTAAAGGGGTTAACCTCGTTTAAGGAATTTGGTAGATTATCTAAAAAATTGCTAGATGGAATTATTGGTGGTATAGATCCTGCAACCGGTGAAGCTTATACTGTTTTAAATAGATTGTATAATACGAATTACAATTTTATGCAAATTATGGAAGTTTATGAATTTGCAAAAGCGGTGGAAGAAGAAAACAGTGGATTAAAGGAAGAAATCACGTATGAGGACGTTGCATCACTATATGTTTCACCGATGGTGCGCCGTGGAATTTGGCAATCCCTTATTATGGCGGATGAATACGTAAAAGCAGTGGGTAAAGCACCCGATAAAATATTTATAGAAGTAACCAGGCGCGATGAAGAGAAAAAACGTACTATTTCACGAAAAAACAGTTTACTTGCCTTATATGACCAAATAGGGGAAGATTGCGCCAATATAGATGAGCTTGTAAAAGAACTTAATTGTGATGAAATAACAGATTCTAAATTACGCCAAGAAAGGCTATATTTATATTTCTTACAGCTTGGTCGTTGTGCTTACACCGGTGAGCGCATAGAGCTTAATCAGCTTGCAACCGATCTATATGACGTTGACCACATAGTGCCTCAGTCCATAACTAAGGATGACGGTATAGATAATAAAGTTTTGGTTAAAAGGGTTAAGAATGCGCAAAAAACGGATATTTATCCCTTGCCTTTAGGCTTTACTAATCAGCAGTCATTTTGGAAGCTTTTAAAGATTAAGGGCTTAATGAGTGAAAATAAGTATGCTAAACTAACAAGGGTAGAGCCGTTAACGGAAGATGATTTTAGGGAATTTACAAATCGCCAATTGGTTGTAACCAATCAAACGGTAAAAGCGGTTGCAGAGCTATTAAAGGCAAAATACGGTGCATTTGGAACGAAAATAGTTTACAGCAAGGCTATTCACGTGGATGAATTCAAACAGAAAAACGAAATAATTAAATGCCGTGAAACCAACGATTTGCACCACGCACGCGATGCTTATTTGAACGTTGTTGTTGGTAACGTTTATGATACCAAATTTACCTCTGCTATGGATTATTATTACCGCAAGGCAGATGATTCTTGGCGTGAATACAATTTAAAAACGTTATTTTATCGCCCAATAGAAGGTGCGTGGGCAGGAAGTGAAGATATTAATCGTATTAAAAAAATCGTTGCAAAAACAAGCATGTCTGTTACCCGTTATGCTGTAACTAACCACGGTGCATTTTATAATGAAACCGTTTATAAAAAGGATGATAATGCAACGTATCCGCGTAAAGGTAAAGCCCCCTATGATCAAACGGAAAAATACGGCGGTTTTAAATCTCCCGCAACGGCATATTTTGCGATAGTAAAATCTAAAGATAAAAAGAACAACGTTATAAAAACAATAGAAGCCATTCCCGTTATGGTTGATTATGCAGTAAAAAATAATCAAAATGCAATTATTGAATACTTGCACGGTATGGGCTTAATTGAGCCTGAAATTATCGTTCCCAAAATAAAAATAAAATCCTTAGTTTCTATTAACGGTTATAAGGTTTGGCTTGCCGGTATGACTGGGAAACAAATACTTATTCACAATGCACAGCAGTGGTTTACGAATTCAAACACGGATTTATACGTTAAACAGCTTATAAAGCTTATAGAGCGCGATAGAGCAGGCAGGCTTTCTATTTTAGAAAAAGAGCAAGAGCAAATCCCCTTGATGAGCAATAGATTTAATGATAACTTGTATGCAACTAAAGAAAGTAATTTGCAATTATACGATGCAATTATTAAAACGCTAAATAAGAATATCTACCAAGGGTTATCAAGTGTAAAGAGTTTTGCTTTAAAAATCGGTGAAAAAAGAGATTTGTTTATTGCTTTAACAACCTTTAACCAAATTAAAGTATTGTTGCAAATCATTAGATTTATGAAGTGTAATGCGGAATGTGCGGATTTAACGTTACTTGAAGACGGGGCGACTTGTGGAAAGTTGCTGATAGGAAAAAATATTACTGACGTTGAGTTTGCCATTATACATCAATCTGCTTGCGGATTAACAGAAAGAGTGCAAAAAATATAATATGGGTTTTCGCACGGTTATTATAAAAAACAGAGCCAAGCTAGAGCTTCGCCTAAATAGCTTAATTATTCGTGGGGAGCAGGAAAGGAAAATTTATATTGGTGAAATTAACACCTTAATAGTGCAAAGCACAGCCGTTTCCTTAACTGCTTCCCTGTTAAGCGAGCTTATTAAAAATAATATAAAGGTGATTTTTTGCGATGAAAAGCATAACCCCCAAGCAGAGCTTTTGCCATATTACGGGGCTCACAATACTTCCAAGAGGTACAAAGAGCAAATTGCTTGGGACTATGCTACCAAAGCAAGGGTTTGGAAGGCTATTATTAAGCGCAAAATAGAAGGACAGGCAGAGCATTTAGAGGATTGCGGGTTTTTAAACCAAGCAGAGCTTATTCGTTCTTATATAGAAGAGGTGCAGGATAACGACTGTACTAACCGTGAAGGGCATGCTGCCAAGGTGTATTTCAACTGTATTTTAGGTATGGGTAATTCCCGTAAAAGCGGAGGCTTTTTTAACGGTTGCTTAAATTACGGTTACGCAGTTTTATTATCTGCTTTTAACAGGGAGGTTGTTTCCGCCGGTTACTTAACTCAACTTGGCATATGGCACGATAATGAGTTTAATCAATTTAATTTATCTTGTGATTTAATGGAACCGTTTAGGGTTGTTGTGGATAGAGCGGCAATGACTATAGAAGAAGGTGATAAGGAATTTAAAAGAAAGATGGCAAACGTTTTAAATTATACCGCGTTGGTGGCGGATAAAAACACCACGTTAGATTTGGCTATTAGGCAGTTTACAAGAAGCGTTTTTAATGCATTGCAAATGCAAGACGAAAGTTTAATTATTTTTCCGCAAAAAATCACTCCAAATGAATTATAAGTTTATGCGATTATTAGTTTTTTTTGATTTACCCATGCTAACGGATAAAAATAGGCGCGAATATAACCGTTTTCATAAATTTTTGTTAAAAAACGGTTTTATTATGATGCAAAAATCCGTTTACACAAAGCTTGTAATTAACAACGTAACTAGCTCTGCCGTGAAACAACGTGTGCGAAATAATTTACCGCCGGAAGGTGTTGTGGAGCTTTTAGAAATAACAGAAAATCAATTTTCTAAAATAGAATATTTAGTTGGGGAAGAGCAGCAGCTTGTAATAGATAGTTTAGATAGGTTGGTGGAAATATGAAAGGTGAAATAACTATTAATCACGTCCATTTAGAAACCCCTTTGGTTATTAACGAACAAATAACTCAGCTTTTAATAATAGAAAATCCTGCAGAATTTTATAACGTTGTTTGCGATTTAAATAACCAGTTAGAAGGTGAAAATGGCGCGTTTGTTTTTTTGCGTGAAGGTCAGCCAATATTGCCAAGCACCTGTGGGGCAATGATTACTAATATTTTTAATTTTGATTTAAACGATAAAAAAATATTAAACTTGCTATATAAGAAAATGGAAAGCATTGCGCTTGGTGATTGCGTTTCTGTTTTTAATGAGTTAAATGCAAAAACCTTTTCTTTTATAACAGAGCTTTCTTACCAAATTCCATTTTCTTTAGATTATAACGAGTTACAACCAAGCGATTATTTTAAGTCTGCCGGTGTTAAGTTAGAAAAAAATTATGATAGTTTGGAAGAAAAAATAGTTTGTTATATTAACGCATTAATAGAACTAAAAAAGTGTGAATTTTTTATTTTTGTAAATTTAAAAAGTGTTTTAAATGATGAAAAGCTTGCTTTAATATATTCTCATTGCAAAAAAGAGCAGGTTGGCTTACTTTTGTTAGAAAGCTGTAAGCAACGCCCTTTAAGAAATGATGAAAGGGCTGTTATAATTACGGAAGATTTATGCGAAATAGTTGAAAACTATTAAATTTTGTGCTAAAATAACTGTAAAAGAACAGTAAAAAAAGGTTCTTGCAGAATAACCGCACCGTAAGTGCGCGCCTTTCACGCCTCTATTTGAGGTTTGAGAGTCTTGTTATTCTGTAACTATCTAAAACCTCGGTGCAATATTTATACGGTGGATTTGTGTTTGAGAGTC
>SVHG01000006.1:0-51853 GCA_015055965.1 Clostridiales bacterium | reverse complement strand
GTTTGAGAGTCTTGTTATTCTGTAACTATCTAAAACCTCGGTGCAATATTTATACGGTGGATTTGTGTTTGAGAGTCTTGTTATTCTGTAACTATCTAAAACCCTCAATGTAATGGAGCAAACGAGTATCGTGTTTGAGAGTCTTGTTATTCTGTAACTATCTAAAACGACGGTTTAATTATTAAAACGGGCGAATATGTTTGAGAGTCTTGTTATTCTGTAACTATCTAAAACCATTCTAGCGGGCTTAAATTTTGTTACTAAGTTTGAGAGTCTTGTTATTCTGTAACTATCTAAAACTAAATTTTTCATAATCATTCCCCCTTAATCGTTTGAGAGTCTTGTTATTCTGTAACTATCTAAAACTGTTGAAACTGAAGATATTGAAAACAGTTAGTTTGAGAGTCTTGTTATTCTGTAACTATCTAAAACAAAGGAGGTAACGTAAATGACCATCATAACGTTTGAGAGTCTTGTTATTCTGTAACTATCTAAAACAAATGTATTCTACAAACGTTGCAGTATCATGTTTGAGAGTCTTGTTATTCTGTAACTATCTAAAACCGGCAAAAAGAAAACGTCTTAATAAATATTGTTTGAGAGTCTTGTTATTCTGTAACTATCTAAAACTGAAGGATGAAATAGAATTAAATCCAGATAGTTTGAGAGTCTTGTTATTCTGTAACTATCTAAAACAAATCTTCCAACAAACTCAACTATACTGTAGTTTGAGAGTCTTGTTATTCTGTAACTATCTAAAACAGTCAGTTCGGTTGATAGCTTTTTAGAGATGTTTGAGAGTCTTGTTATTCTGTAACTATCTAAAACAGATTGGAGTTATTACCAATGAAGAAACTAGTTTGAGAGTCTTGTTATTCTGTAACTATCTAAAACTTTATAGCATATACTTATAGCAATAGCCTAGTTTGAGAGTCTTGTTATTCTGTAACTATCTAAAACTAAAACATTCACACCTAAAAAATCAAAGTTGTTTGAGAGTCTTGTTATTCTGTAACTATCTAAAACAATACTTATGTATTCGGCAACTCAATTGTAGTTTGAGAGTCTTGTTATTCTGTAACTATCTAAAACCCTTTGTTAAGTTATCGTAATGTTACAAATGTTTGAGAGTCTTGTTATTCTGTAACTATCTAAAACTATAGTGAACTGAAGTCATATTCAATATATGTTTGAGAGTCTTGTTATTCTGTAACTATCTAAAACGAAGAGTTTTTACTTGCTATGCAGTCTTTAGTTTGAGAGTCTTGTTATTCTGTAACTATCTAAAACAACTATATACTATTATATAAGTAATTACTAGTTTGAGAGTCTTGTTATTTTGTAAAAAAAGAAAAATTAAAACACTCCTTTTTGTTTGACTTATTAAAAGCCAAGCGCAAAGGAGTGTTTTTTGTTGTGTTATAAAAAGTTAGTGTGAATTAAACACTTAATAGTTAAGGTTTTATTGCTTATGTAAAATCGGCAAGTGGTAATTTATAATAATTGCAAAAAATTAGCCTATAGCGCGATTAATCGCATAAAACACTTAAAAATTTTTACTTAGCCCTAGGCTTAATTTGTTCTAGCACGCGTGTTTTTAAAAGAACGAGCATTACGGCTAAACAAATAACGAGGTCGGGAATAAGATAAACGGTTTGGTAAAGTAATGAATAGCTTACGGCGCTGTTAGCGGGTAGGTTTACCCAAATACTGCCGTGGTTAAAGTAGAGTATGCCGGAAATAAAGTGCATTACGAAACGGCATAGAATACTTAAGGTAGTGCCCAAGGTAACCGTTTTTGCGTTTAGGCCGGCCTTGCTAAATAAGCCCATTACGCTAACTGATGCAAACGCAAGCAAATAATCCAGCGTAAAGGTTGCGGGGGTTAAAATGTAAGGGTCTTGAATAAACTGTAACAGACCGTAAATCAAACCGCAAACAAGCGCCTTTGCAAACCCGAAGTAGTAAGCGTAAATAAGTAACGGAGCCAAAGAAGCCAACGTTATAGAACCGCCGTACAGCACGGGCGTTACCTTAAGAAAGGATAGCACGAAGGATATAGATATTGCAACGCCAGCGTAGGCAATATCCTGGGTAGCAAGTTTTTTTCTTGCAAGCATAACGCCAACCGCTATTAGTAAAATTACGATTAGCGCGATAGAAGTATAGGTTACCAAATCAGTAAAATTTTCTTCTACCAAACTGTTAAAAAATAGTAAATCAGACATAAAAAAACACCTCCTACAAATTTAGGGGCGTAAGAAAAAATACTGCTTACTCGGCCGTGAATTACCGCGCCCGATTATGGGTATAATCTCAGCCTCGCGCAGGCAAACACCTTAATACCGGTCTTAAGGCGATTGGCGCGGAGCACCCCGTTTTCGTCTGATAGTCGTATTATATAAAAAGAAAAAATTAATGTCAAGAAAAATTAAGATATAATGCGGAAATTTACTAAATTAAACCATAAAAGGGTAAAAACGCCTAAAAATTAAGTAGAAGATTATTTAATTTATATTAAATAAAATTTGATTTTTATCATTTATTGTGCTAAAATTAAGATTGTGTTTCCAAGATTGTTAAAAAAACGAAAAGGTGTTTTTTAAAATTTAGGAAGAAAATCTCATATTTCTTTTTATTAGGCAATAGAAATTGCCGTTAAGATATATATAGTTGCGTTTTTTCGTTAGCGAAAGAGTGTGGCAAAAAAATAAATTTTTTATAGGAGAAAGTTATGAAGATTAAAAAGCTTGTTTTAACCTGCATGCTTAGTGTAGCTCTTTGTTGCATAGGAGCAACGGGCTTAATGCTTGGCGGATGCGGTGGCGAACACGAATGGGTGGATGCAACCTGTACTGCTCCAAGAACCTGTTTAACCTGTGGCGAAACCAAGGGCGAGCCCTTAGGTCACAGCTGGGATCAAGAAGTGTGCGGAACGGCTAAAAACTGTACTGTCTGCGGTGAGGTTGAAGCCTTTGATCACGTTGTGGTTGTAGATGCTAAGGTAGATGCAACCTGTGAAGAAGATGGTTTAACCGAAGGCTCACACTGTTCTATCTGTAACACGGTTATAGTAGCGCAAGAGGTTATTCCCGCATTAGGTCACAATTTCGTTTATACCTCAAACGAGGACGGAACTCACGTTGTAACCTGTTTAAACGACGAAGCGCATAACTGCGTTGCAAACTGTTCTAAGGAAGGCGCAACCTGCACAGAAGACGCGGCTTGTGATTACTGTAATTATATTTTCCGTTTACAAACGGAGCACCAATGGGGTGAAGGCGTTATAACCACTCATGCAACCTGTACGGAAAGCGGTGAATTAACCTATACCTGTGAAGAGTGCGGTCACACCAAAACGGAAGCAGTTTCTAACTTAGGTCATAATTATAAAGATACCGTGGTTGCTCCCACTTGTGTAGAAAAGGGTTATACCTTACACGAATGCTTAAACGGCTGTGGCGATAGCTATAAGGATAGCGAAACGGATACCGTTGATCACAGCTGGTCAGGCGTAGCAACCTGTGAAGAGGGCGTTTCATGCTCCGTATGTGGAGCAACCGCACCTGCTTTAGGTCATAGCTACGAATTCGTTGGTTTTGATGAAGCAACCTGCTTACTTCCCGAAATCCACTATTACGAATGCTCAACCTGCTTTGATAGATATAGCGAAGAAATCGGCGCTGCAAAGGGCCACGATATAGTAGGCGTAACCGCTTTAGAGCGCGAAACCGGCATAAAATGTCAGTATGAATTAGTTTACGGCTGTAAAGACTGTGGTGCAGAGGTTGTAGGCGATAACGTTTACCATCACTCTTACGTTGCAAGCTTAGTAAGTGAAGCAAACTGTATTAGCGGTGGCGAAAAGCTTTTAACCTGTTCAGACTGTGGCGATAGTTATTCAGAGGCTACCGAGGCAGAGCCCAACGGCCACGTTTGGTTAGAAGGTAGCGTTGATAGCAATAAGAGAACCGACGAATGTAAATACTGCCACGAAACCAAGTCCGTAACCGTGTTTACCGGTACTGAAACGGGCGCAGTTAAGGCAGACGATTTAAAGGATACCGAAATCGCTTTAAACAATGCGAATATGAGTCTTGACCAAGGCGTTCTTGACGCTATTAAGGAGCAAACCGAAGGTAAAGATATTAGCATTTCTGCAGGCACGGTGGATAAAGATCAGCTTAATATTAGCGATACACAGCTTGCTCAAATCGGTAATAGCCAAGTATATAACTTCACTATTACCGATAGCGAAAATAAAGCAGTTGCAGAATTCGGTGAAGAAAACTTCGTTACCATTACGTTACCCTACGTTCTGGAAGAAGGGGAAGACGTAGACAGTATTGCCGTTTGGTATATCGGCTTAAACGGCGAATTAAAGTCTATTCAAGCAAGCTACAGCAACGGCTTCGTAACCTTTAAGACCAATCACTTCTCTTACTACACGGTAACTAAGCTTACCCCCAAGGAAAGATGTGCTTTATACGGTCACATTTATTCTGAAAAGAAGGTTGAAGGGGACTGCTTAAACGACGGTTATATCTTAAAATTATGTATTCGTTGTCACGATACCATTAAGGAAATTACTCATACTGCTAGCGGTCACGATTACGAAGAAAGCGTAACCAACGCAACCTGTACCGAAGCAGGCAGTATCGTTTATACCTGTAAAAATGAAAACTGTAACCATTCTTACACCACCAGAATTAACGCTTTAGGTCACGAATGGATTTTAATTGATAGCGCAGAAGCTTCTTGTACTGCTGCCGGTTATGAAAAATTCGGTTGCGCTCACGAAAACTGCGAAGAAGGCTACGAGGTAACCTACGCTCAGTTAAAGCATACCTTACAGTCTACTGAGGTTTTAGCAACCTGTGAAAGCGCAGGCTACGTTGTTTATAGCTGTGAAAACTGTGATTATTCTTATACTGCAGATTACACTTCAGCTATCGGTCACGATTACGACTTTGCTTGGGATTGGAATGAAGACGCTTTAACGGGCGCATCATTACGCTTAACCTGTAAGCACGACGAAGCGCATCAATTAGGCTTTGGCGCAACTCTTAACGTTAAGCTAGTTCCCGGCGCTTGCCCTGCCGGCGATAGAACGGAAGTTAGAGCAAGAGTAGTTTATAACGGTAACGTTTACGAGGATTTATATATTATTGAAGCAGATTCAAGCAAGCACGCGTACGATCAAATTAAGTATAACGAAAAAGAACACTGGTTTGAATGCGTATGCGGATTAAAGCAAGAAGCAACTGCTCACACTTACGCGCAATCAATCGTTAAGGAAGCAACCTGTGGCGAGGATGGCGAAAAGCTATTTGCCTGTGAATGCGGTTACTCTTATACCGAAGCTATTCCTGCAACCGGTAAGCACGAATACGTGCAATCAATCGTTAAGGAAGCAACCTGTGGCGAGGACGGTGAAAAGCTATTTACCTGCGAATGCGGTGATACTTATACCGAGGTTATTCCTGCAACCGGTAAGCACGAATACGTGCAATCAATCGTTAAGGAAGCAACCTGTGGCGAGGATGGCGAAAAGCTATTTACCTGTGAATGCGGTGATTCTTATACCGAAGTTATTCCTGCAACAGGCGAGCACGAATATGAAAACGACGTTTGCGTTGGTTGCGGTAAGCAATACGGCGAATGCGAGCATATTGAATTAAACGAAGTATTACTAGATTTAGAAGCTCTTGGCGCTTGCAAGGGTGCTTGGATTAAATACTACACTTGCGAATGTGGCGAAGTAGTAGTTCTTCAAAACGTAGATTTAGATAGCAATATTCTTCACGGCGAAGCAATGAACATTTCTTGTACGAATGTAGAAGAGTTTGACGACGATTACTGGGAAGAAGATGGCGTTGAATACATGAAGAGCTCGCTTAAGTGCTTAGATTGCGGATTAATTCTAAAGGCTGAAGCTAGCTGCCGTTCTGAAGGCTGTTTGGAAACTTACGATTACGCTATTTCTATAATCTTCAACGAAGAAACGTTAGTAAATAAGGCAACCTTTACCGTAGAAGAAGAATGGCACTCTAATACTAAAGAAGAAAAATTAGACCTTACTGAATTTGGTGCTTGCGGCGGTTACTTAGAGGTTGAAAGATGCTCAGACTGCGGTAAGATAGACGAAGTTTTAGACGTAATGCCTAAGTGCGCAAACCTATCACAAGATATGCAAGAAGGTGAAACCGAAGAGGGTTATCCCTACATGTACCAAAAGATGGAATGCGCAGACTGCGGATTTACCGTATTTATGGAAATGTGGGCTGTGGTAGACGGCTGCATTACTGAAATAACTCAACACGGCATTATTAGCGTTGGCGAAACGGTTATTTATGAAATATACGATACTAGAACGAACAGTCAACACGTTTGGGAATATGAATACGAGCTATTTGGCGCAAGCTGTGAAGACGGTTACAGAGTAACTCAAATTTGTACCGTTTGTGGCGAAAGAGATAGCTGGACGTCAGAAGGCCATAGATCTGAATGGAAGGAAATCTACATGGGCGAGCACGGCGCTTGCGACGCATGTTTAAGAGTTGAAGTGTGCGAAATCTGTGAAGAAATCGTTTACTTAGATGGCAATATTGGCTGTCCTTTAGATATTACCGTAAAGGAAAATATCGTTGATGAAAACGGAGTAGCGCACAATATTATGAAGGGCGAATGTCCTAAGTGCGGTCTACTTTACGATTACGACGAATGGGAAGAATCAAACACTTGTGAAACTACCGTTAACAGAAAGGTAGTAATGACTATTAATGGCGAAGTTATATTTGATTATACTCAAAGAAACGTAAGCACTAGCCACGAATTTGAATATGAATACGAATTCGAAGGCGAAAGCTGTGAGGACGGTTATAAACAAATTGGCACTTGCGTTAAGTGCGGTAAGGTAGAAGAATTTTGGAATAAGGGCCATAACTCAATTAAGTCTGAAATTGTTCTTACCGAATTTGGCGCTTGCGGTGGTGTATTAGAAGTTGAAAAGTGCGCAGCGTGCGGATTAGTTCTTAATATGATGGGCGGTCAACCCGAATGCGCTTTAGATTACGATAACCCCGAAATGAGCGAATTTACTGATGAAAACGGCTTCGTTCATCAAGAAATGAGAGTAACCTGTTTAGACTGTGGCGCGGTTGTTTCATCAGAACAATGGGTAGAAAATATAAGCGTTTGTATTACCGTAGAGCATATGTACGGTTGTATGTATATTGGCGATACCGTTATCTTTGAATATTCAGATAGTTACCGCCGTGATAATCACCAATTCGTTACTGAAATAGAATTTGAAGGCGAAAGCTGTGAAGACGGCTACTACGTAAGAGAATACTGTACCGTTTGTGGCGAAGGTAAGGAATATTACGAAAACGGCCACAGATTTGACGATAAGGGTCATATTGAATTCGCTAAGTACGGCGCTTGTGGCGGTTGGGCAGATGCTCTATACTGTTCTATTTGTGAAAAGATAGTAGAGGTTCACGGCCTAGAAATTTATTGTGAATTTAGTGAGCCCGTAACTGAAGAACAGGTTGATGAAAAGGGTATAGCTCACGAAATAACAACCTTAGCTTGTCCTAAATGCGGATTAATTTACGTTCAAGATGCTTGGACGATTGCTGAAGGATGCACAACCTACGAATACGCACGATTAAATATCAGCATTAACGGCGAGGTTGTTTTAGATTTCGTACGTTCTGAAAGACGTGAAAATCACGAATATAAGTTCGAGTACGATATGGACGGCGAAAGCTGTAACGACGGTGTTACCGTTCGCGCAATTTGTGAAAAGTGCGGATACGAACAGTATTACGGTCACTTCCTATCACACGCTACCTTTACCAAGGAAACGTACGATTTAACCGAATACGGCGCTTGCTACGGCGAAATCAGATATGATGAATGTCCTTGCGGTGAAATAAGCCGTATTTATAACGACTCTTGCGCGCATTACGCAAATAGCAATACTTACGAAGACGAGCAGGGCATTTTACACGACGTATACGTAAATTACTGCCCCGACTGCGGATTAAGAATTCAAACTGATTCTTATTCTGTAAAGGAAGAAGGTACTTGCCAAAAGGTTACCTATTCGTACACTATGGTAACCGTTGGCGCTAGCTTGGTTTGCGAAAGCGAATACGTTCAAAGACAAGAAGATCATAACTATCAAGTAGAAGCGCAGCTTATGAGACCCGGAACTTCTTGCGAACAAGGCGTTTTAGTTACTGAAACTTGCGTTGATTGCGGTTATTCTAACG
Organism: Clostridiales bacterium; assembly: GCA_015055965.1. Lineage (GTDB taxonomy): Bacteria > Bacillota > Clostridia > Christensenellales > Borkfalkiaceae > HGM11416. The sequence continues at coordinate 43,571 of SVHG01000006.1, read as the reverse complement.
AAAGAGAATATTACCATCATGAAATGGTAGTAAGTGAAGAAATCAACCTACAAGAGCTTGGCGCAACCTGCTACGCTATTGCTAGATTTGAATCTTGCGTTTGCGGTAGAGAAACTAAAATGAATATGAATGACGTTCTTTGCCATTTTGAAGGTGAATCTCACCCCGTTTGGGTAGAAGGCTTTATTGAAGGCCACGTAGACGGAATGGATCAATGGTATGAATATAACGCAGAGTTATTCACTTGCTCCGTTACCGATCCCGACCGTTGCGCGTTTAAGTACAGATATGCGTATTACTACCTATTAGAGGAAAGCGAATGCAGAGCATACTTACATTACACTTGGCAATTTGGTTATAACGAAGAGGATGATACCTTCCTTTACGAAAAGACCGTTAGAACCTCACAATGGTTAGACTGTCACCACTACTTACCGGAAGATATTTCCAGCACGGAAGAAAACGTTGATCACAGAGGAACGCTTTACACCTGTACTATTTGCAGTTCAACCTATAAGCGTGTAGATAGCTATGAAAGAGTAACTAGAGTTGATCAAGACGGCAACGAAATGATGGATGAAGAGGGTAACGTTCTTTATGAAGAAAGACATATCAGATCTGAACGCGAATGGATTGATACCCGCTTCTTTGCAGAAATTTCTTATAAGAAGGAAATCAACTGCTACACCTACGTAGAATATGAAATAAACGGTAATATTAACAGTACTAACTATAGTAATTACCATTATTACACCTATATCTCTAACGACGGTCACGAATATTGGAGTGAAACTCATACTGAAATGGATTACACCTATCAAGGACCTTTTGGGGATCACGGTTATTCATCTAGGGAAGAGTTTGAAAGCTCTTACGGCGAGCATTGGATTCGTATCGACGAAGTCGTTTGGTTCTACGGCGACATCTATACTATCTTATATTATTATGAAAACGTAAGAGACGGTTATTGGGAACGCAACGAATATACCTATAGCTTTGAAGGACCTTGTATGTGTAATAGAATTCACACCGATTCACACGGTTACTCTTACGAAGAAAACTATGAATGTTGCCGTATGACTCACGGAACTATTATTAGCGCAACCTGTACTCAGTACGGCTTAGAGGGTTCTCATTGTTACGTTTGCGGCTTTGTTGGCGATAATTATCAAACCAATCCTCACGGACATAGCTGGGATTACGTTAATGAAGAAATCGGTTACGTTTGCTTAAACTGCGGTTTACAAAACGCTAACGGCGCAAGCGGTGACGTGGTTATGGAAGATTTAACCGCTAAATACGGCGCAGGCGAAAATTACGTTGCCGGCTATTGGGATCGTTCTATGGCTGAATTCACCTCTTACGTAAGCTTAATTCTTCACAAGGCTATGGAAGACGGCTCAGATGAAATAGTATTATTTGAAGCTGAAATCTTTAGCATAGAAGGTATTAACGCTCTTGCTTGCTCTAAGGCTCAGGTAGAAGAATTAGCTTTAAATCTTTACGGTTTAACTCCTGATATGTACGACGTAAGAATTTCTTTCGTTCCTATGGGAGCTGACGGTAGCTGGGATTACGCTATTACCTTTAACGACGACGTGTTTGATGCAGTAGTATCAACTAATTCTAATCTCCCCATATACGTAGATAGAGGGGAATATTATGAAATAACTATCGTACCTGAAGAAAGCGGTATTTGGGAAATGTATTCTTACGTTGACGGCGATACCTACGGTTACCTTTACGACGTAAACGGCACAGAGCTTATGCGTGACGACGACAGCTTAGGATTTCATAATAACTTTAGAATTGAATGCCATTTAGAAGCAGGTCAAACCTACGTTCTTAAGGTTAGATGGTATAATTCAGAAATGCAAGGTAATATTAACGTAGCTATTAGATTTAAAGGCTAAAGTTTAAAGTAATATTATTTAAAACCTAGCTTACAGCTATAAAAAGAAATCTTTAAAGGAATACACCTTAAAGAATAAAAAGGATAGTGAAAACTCGCTATCCTTTTTTATTTATAAAAGCTTATAAAAAAATTGCGTTTGGTGTAAAGGTAAAAGAAAAAAAGGGTAAGGAAAATTTATTTAGCTGGCATAACCTTAAAGGTAAAAGCATAAACATAGGGTATAATGTTAGCGGTGCTTCACCGTGGGAGGTTTAATGCAAAAATACGATATTTATAAGGATATTGAAAAAAGAACGGGCGGTGAGCTTTATATTGGTGTGGTTGGCCCGGTGCGTTCGGGTAAATCCACTCTTATAGCGCAAATTATGCAACAGGTGGTTTTACCTAATATTACGTCTAAAACCAAAAAGCAAGAGGCGCTAGATAGCCTTCCGCAGTCTGCAAGCGGTAAAACGGTTACTACGGTAGAGCCTAAGTTTATGCCCGCAGATTCCATTCCCTTAAAGCTTGGCGGTAAAATTAAAGCAAGGGTTAGGCTTATAGATTGCGTTGGTTATATGGTAGAAGGGGCTATAGGCGCAACGGAAGAAGGCGCGCCAAGAATGGTTAAAACTCCTTGGCAGGAAGAGCTTATTCCCTTTGAAAAGGCGGGCGAAATAGGCACGCGTAAGGTTATTTGCGATCATTCCACCGTTGGTATAGTGGTTACCTCAAACGGCTCTTTTACCGGCTTAACGCGTGAAGCCTATCAGGTGGCGGAGGAACGCGCTATTAAAGAGCTTAAGGAAATAGGCAAGCCCTTCGTTATTATTTTAAACGTAGATGAGGTTAACGAAGAAAATTTATTAGAAGGCGAAAAAATGGCTAAAAAATACGGCGCGCCCGTGCTTGTTAAAAGGGTTACTTCCTTAACGGCAGATGACGTAGAAGAAATTTTTAGCCGTATGTTAATGGAATTCCCCGTTAGAAAGCTATTCGTGGATATTCCCGATTGGATGCGCCTTGAAAATGCCGATAATCGCTTTATAGCTTCACTTTTACAGTGTGTAAGGGAGTGTTTGCCCAAAATTAAGAAGATGAGTGACTACGCTATTTTATGCGAGGGCTTAGAAAAACTTGATTTTGCGCTTGCTTCCTCTAGCGAGCTGGATTTAGGGGAAGGGGTAATGAGTATTAACTTTATCCCAACGGATGAAGCCTTTTATTCAGCCTTAACGGTTGCTTCGGGGGAAAGCATAACTCAGCGAGCAGAGCTTATGCGCTTCGTTAAAAGCTCTGCAGTTGCAAAGCAGGGCTATGAAAAAATCCGTGGGGCATTAGAGGAAGCTTCACAAACGGGCTACGGCATAGTTGCGCCCAGCGAAGAAGAAATAACCCTTTCTCAACCGGAAATGGTAAAAACGGGTAATTCTTACGGTGTAAAAATAAAGGCAACAGCCCCTTCGTTACATATCGTAAAGGTGGAAATCGGGGCAGAGGTAAGCTCCGTAGTTGGCAAGGAAAAGCAGTGTAACGAGTACGTAGAATCCTTAAAACGTCAGTATGAAGAAGATCCCCAAGGTATTATGCGTGTGGATTTATTCGGTAGGCCTATTTATAGCTTTGTTAGTGAAGAGATATTCGATAAAGCGGGTGGAATGAAAGCTCCCTTCCGCGAAAAGCTTCGCAAAACGGTTGCAAAGCTGGTTAACGAAAAGAAGAGTGCTCTTATTTGCGTAACCATTTAATTATTCATTTGCGTTTAGCGCATCATATTACTCCTTATATAGGGCAAAATCGCCCGCAAGAAGCCTTCGCACTCCATTTAGAATGGACAAAAGCGGAGGTTTTTTTGTTTTTGGTAAAAAGTGCTTGCATTAAACAACCGGTAAATGGTATAATAAATAATTGAGACGCAGTTAAAAATTTAGGAGTTTAAATGCAAGCCATTAAATTAGATAACGTTACATTTGAATACGAGGAGGGCATTTTTGCCGTAAACGGAATTTCTCTTGAGATAAATCAAGGGGAATATATTGCTGTTGTTGGAAGAAACGGTAGCGGTAAAAGCACGGTTGCCAAGCTTATAAACGGCTTAATTTCCCCCAAATCCGGTAGCGTTACCGTATTCGGTATGGATACCAAGGGAAAAAAGGATATCTTTGAAATTCGTAAAAGAGTTGGTATGGTATTCCAAAATCCCGATAATCAGATGGTTGCAACCATAGTAGAGGACGATATTGCCTTTGGGCCGGAAAATATTGGCGTACAAAGGGAAGAAATTGCTCGCCGTATAGATTTTGCTTTAAAGGCAACTAATACGGAAGAGTTTCGCCACCGTCCCGCGTCACAGCTATCAGGCGGGCAAAAGCAAAGGGTTGCAATTGCCGGCGTTTTAGCAATTAAGCCCCAAATTTTAATTTTAGATGAAGCTACCTCTATGTTAGATCCCAAAGGCAGAGCTGAGGTTAACGAGGTTATACGCAGACTTAATAAGGAAGAAGGCATCACGGTTATAACGGTAACTCATTATATGGAGGAAGCCTTTGAAGCGGATAAAATTATAGTTATGAAGGGTGGCGACGTTGCGTTTGCAGGCACGCCGGAAGAGGTTTTCTCTTGCGAAAAGGAGCTTGAAGAATGCGGTCTTGCTCTTCCCCGCGCAACCTATATCGGTAACAGATTAAAGGAAAAAAATATTATAGATAAAAATGCAAAATGCTTTACGGCAAAGGATTTGGAGGTGCTTTTATGCGAATCTTTTGCAAAAATTTAAGCTTTTCATATTCGCCAAAGGCAAAAAATCCCGTTTACGCGGTAGAAAATCTTTCTTTAACGGTTGAAGAAGGGGAGTTTTTTGGAATAATAGGGCATACCGGTAGCGGTAAAAGCACCTTTATTCAGCATTTAAACGCGCTTATTCCCTTGCAGGAAGGGCAGCTTTTTATCGGCGATTTCGATTTAAATCCCAGTAAAGATAATAAGGAATATAAAAAGCGCCTTAAGGAGCTTCGCAGTAAGGTGGGAATGGTGTTCCAGTATCCCGAATATCAGCTTTTTGCAGAAAGCGTGTTTGAAGACGTTGCTTTTGGCTTAAGAAATTTCTTTCCAACGCTTAGTGCAGAAGAAGTCAGTAAAAGGGTTCAATATGCAATAGAGCTGGTTGGGCTTAATTATTTTGAAGTCAAGGATAAATCCCCCTTTGATTTATCAGGCGGGCAAAAGCGCAGGGTTGCAATTGCAGGCGTTTTGGTAACCGAGCCGGAGGTGCTCGTACTAGACGAGCCCGTTGCCGGTTTAGATCCACAGGGTAAAAAAGAGCTTATGGATCTGCTTCATTCCTTAATGACGGGTAAAAGAACTATTATTATAGTTTCACACGATATGGATGAGGTGTGTGAAAACTGTAGCCGTATTGCAGTTATGCAAAGGGGTAAAATTATTAAAACGGGCACGCCGGAGGAGGTTTTTAACGGCGAGCAAATAGAAAATCTTTCCAGCCCGCTTATTGCTAATTTAAAAAAGAGCTTAGAAGCTAACGGCGTGGATCTAAACTGTAAATTAACGGCGGATGATTTTATAAACGCCGTAAGTGAAGAATATTTAAAAAGGACTAATAAGTAGCCCTATAAGTCGATTATCGGCGCTTTTTAGGGGTAATAAGAGCGAAATATGCTTAAAAACAATCTATCCTTTGGGCAATATTATCAAACGAAATCCTTTATTCATTCAATGGATGCAAGGATTAAAATATTGCTTTTAATTGCATATTTTATAACCATATTCTTGGTGAAAAACTTCTGGGGCTTTTTAGCTTGCGGAGCTTTTTTGGTGCTCTCTGTTGCCTTTTCTAAAGTTCCCCCGTTATCCGTTTTAAAAAGCTTAAAGGGTATAATCTTTTTAATACTCTTTACCGTGCTTTTAAACGTTTTCTTTTACGGTGGGGAATACGAGGTGGTTTACTTTAAGCTTGGTAATTTTTTATTAGTTTCTGATGCCTCTTTAAAATTCGCAGGCTTTATGGCGCTTCGTTTAAGCATGCTTATAGCCGGTAGCTCCGTTTTAACCTTAACTACCACGCCCGTAGAATTAACGGACGGCATAGAAAGTCTGTTATACCCTTTAAAATTAATAAAATTTCCCGTGCACGAGCTTGCTTTAATAATGAGTATAGCGTTGCGCTTTATTCCCACTCTTGCAGAAGAAGCTGATAGAATAATGTGCGCACAAAAGGCGCGTGGCGGTGATTTTGAAAGCGGAAGCTTTATTTCCAGAGTAAAGGCAATGATTCCCATTTTAATCCCCCTTTTAGTTAGCTCGTTTAGAAGGGCGGAAGAGCTTGGTGACGCTATGGATGCAAGATGCTATAGCGGTAGCAAGGGTAGAACTCGCTATAAAAAAATGAAGCTTTCTTATAGGGATTTAGTTGGTGCTTTAGTTTACGGCGCTTTACTTACCGCGGTTATTTTGCTTAACGCAACCTTTATTAACGTAATATGAGAATTATTTTAGGTATACAATACGACGGCAAGAATTTTTGCGGTTGGCAAATACAGCCCAACGAACGCACCGTTCAGCAAACCGTGGAAGAAGCTATTTTTAAGCTTACCGGTAAAGACCTTTCTTTAACGGGTAGCGGAAGAACGGATAGCGGTGTGCACGCGCTTTGTCAGGTGGCGCACTTCGATATAGAAAAGGGATTGCCACCGGAAAAGTACGCCCCGGCGTTAAACGGATTACTTCCCGGCGACGTGCAAATACTGTTCAGTATGTTAGCACCGGAAGGGTTTCACGCTCGCTTTGGAGCAAAGAAAAAAACATACCGTTACACCTTTTACGTTAGTGACGTAAAGCTTCCTTTAAAAGAAGCTTACGCTCAAAGAATTTTGTTTGCGGACGTAAAGAAGATGCAAGAGGGCGCGAAATATTTGGTTGGAGAGCATGATTTTAAGTGCTTTTTAGCTTCTAACAGCTCTGTAAAGGATACCGTTCGCACTATTTATTCTTGCAAGGTAACCGCAAGGGGTAACGAAATTTATCTTGAGGTTTGCGGTAACGGCTTTTTATATAATATGGTAAGAACCATAGCCGGCACGCTTTTATACGTTGGGGAAGGGAAATTTAAGCCTGAATACGTTAAAGAGATAATAGAAAGCGAAAATCGCTTAAATGCGGGAAAAACTATGCCCGCAAAGGGACTTATGCTCAAAACCGTATGTTATAAGGGTTTAAAATTACCTAAAATTTATTAAAAAGTGTAAAAAGGGCGTAAAAACGCTTGACTATAAATTAAAATTTTTGTAGAATATTTAGGCACGATTATCAGGAGAAATTAATGAAAAGGAATTAGCCCCTCTTTTTCGGAAGATTTTTCTTTTTAATAAATGGTAATATTTTTGGTTAAATCTCGTGAATTTAATCAAGGAAAAATGCCAACAAAAAATAAAAATTAAAATTTTCAGGAGACATTTAGCATGAATAGCTTTATGGAAAAGCCGGGCAAGGCAGAAGTAAAGTGGTATGTTGTAGACGCTACCGGCGTTGCTCTTGGTAGACTTGCTTCACAAGTTGCAAGCGTTATCAGAGGTAAACATAAACCCACGTTCACTCCCAACGTAGATATGGGAGATTACGTTATCATTATTAACACCGATAAGGTTGTTTTAACTGGTAACAAGTTAGAAGATAAGATGTACACCTATCACACCGGTTACGTTGGCGGTTTAAAGCAAACCCCCTACAGAACCATGATGGAAAACAAGTCAGACGTTGTTGTTTTTGAAGCTGTTAAGGGAATGCTTCCCAAAAACAAGCTTGGAAAGCAAATGCTTAAGAAGTTAAGAGTATTCAAGGGCGCAGAACACGATCACGTTGCTCAACAACCCGAAGTACTTAACATTGAACGCTAATAGGGAGGAGAAGATAAATGGCTAAAACTGCAAAGAAAAAGGTTCAATATTGGGGAACCGGCAGAAGAAAAAAAGCTGTTGCAAGAGTTAGACTAATCCCTGGCGGAACCGGCAACATCATCATCAACGGTAGAACTATAGACGAATACTGCGATTTAGGTACTTTAAAGCTAGTTATCCGTCAACCTCTAGTTTTAACCGGTAAGGAAGCTGCTTACGACGTATTCGTAAACGTAAACGGCGGTGGCTTCACCGGTCAAGCAGGTGCTATCCGTCACGGTATTTCAAGAGCACTTATCGTTGCTGAACCCGAACTTCGTTCTGCATTAAAGAAGGAAGGTTACTTAACCAGAGATCCCAGAATGAAAGAAAGAAAGAAACCCGGTCTTAAGAAAGCTCGTAGAGCACCTCAATTCTCAAAGAGATAATTTCCCAATTGGGTTTTATATCAAGAAAGCACTCACTTACAGTGGGTGCTTTTTTTGATACCAATATTAAGTGTTGTTTTTAGCCTACTAGCGTTAAGAGAAAAACCGGGAAAAGAAAAAACAACTATATAACCCAATTGCGTTAATTATATTAAAAATTTGCATAATTGTGTTTTTTGTGTTTATTATATCGGAAATATTCTAAGTTAAAAACATTAACTACCGTAAAAAATAAAAAAGCCCGAGAAGTTTTCTCGGGCTTTAAAATTGCTTAAAAGTTTATTTAATCGTCTTATAGCGGGGTTTTTATAATAATTTTGCGCTATTTAACAATTAATAAAACGTAATTTAATAAGTTATTCAACCGCTGAGTCGTTTGCGATGGTTATAACTATGTTACTAAACTGAGTTCTGCCGGTTGCTCCACCGTATAAGCCAAAATATGCGCCGGTGTGTAAAGAATCGTTTGCTGTTTTACTGTCACTAAGGTCGGCAACGAAATATAGGTGTCTTGCGAAAACGCCGTCTATGTGTAAATCGTAAGTGCCTTTAGCAATATCACAAACAATTTTGATTTTGTAAACTTTATTTAGTTCGGTCATCGTAACGAAAGTATCGTCACCTTCACCGTAAGTTCCCTGAACGCCGTTTTGAATCCAAGCAGAACCGGGTTTGCCGTTGTTTACTCTACCAACGCAAAGTCCCTCCGTTGAGGTGTCGGAAGCAAGTCCGAATAATACGCCTGCGGTGTAAGAACTGCTTTGTAAAATTTTTAAGTCAAATTCAATAACGGTGTTGTTTTCTAAAAGGATATTTTTAAATACAAGGTAAGACTTGTCTTCGGTAGAAGTGTAAGATTTTACGCCATTTTCATCTTCGGTAACTTCCCAAGCGCCCGCTAAAACGTTGTAAGAAGCTTCTTCGGGAATTTCAGGAACGTCGGGGTTGGCAACGCTTACCGTAATATTTTCGAAGCGTGTTCTACCGTTTTCTCCGCCGTATAAGCCGAAATACTGGCCCTTAAACAAAGAGTCGTTAGCTGTTTTTTTATCGGTAGTGTTTTCTACAAAGTATAACTTGCGGGCAAATTCGCCGTTAATATACATGTTGTAAACACCGGCTTCAATATCGCATTCAATTCTGATATGGTAAACGACGTTTAAATCAGGCATTTTAATATAAGTGGTTTCGCCACCGCCTAAGGTGCCTTGAACGCCATTTTGCATCCAACCCGAACCGGGGTTACCACTACTTGCTCTACCAACGCAAAGTCCGTCGGTAGAAGTAATCGAAGTTAAACCGAAAAGAGCGCCTGCAGTATACGAACTGCTAACTAAAATGGTAATATCAAATTCTACAACTGCATTGTTTTCAAGCAATATATCTTTGAAAACTAAATAGGATTTATCTGCAACCGAGGTGTAAACCTTGTTTCCTTTTTCGTTTTCGGTAACTTCCCATTCACCGCCTAAAACGTTATAGGGTAGCTCTTCAGGAATTTCGGGTTCTTCAGGGGGTTCTACAACGCCAACCGTGATGTTGGTAAATTCAATTCTACCGCCTTTATTCCCTCCGTAAAGTCCAAAATACGGTCCGGTATGTAAAGTTGCCTTATCGGGATCGCTTGCCTTGGCTTGGAAATATAATTTACGTGCGAATTCACCGTTAATATACATGTTGTAAACACCGGCTTCAATATCGCATTCAATTCTAATACGGTAGGTTTTGCCTATTTCATAATTAATTTTTATTATAACCGTATCACCTGAGCCGTAACCGTTAGCTGTGCCGTTTGTAATCCAGGCAGAACTGGGGTTGCCGTTAGCGGCAAAACCAATGCAAAAACCGCTATTAGAAGTGGGGGAATCCAAACCGAACATAACCCCTGCAATACTTGAGCCGGTTGCAAGAATATTCATGTCGAATTCAATGAAAGCATTGTTTTCAAGTTGCACTTCGTTAAAGTTAATAAATGAGTTATCTTCAAGGGGAGTATAAGTTTTGTTTCCGTTTTCATCGGTAACAACGTTCCAAGCACCGCCAACTACGTCGTTTGAAGTATCTTTTAAAACGGTGTTTTCGTGAACTAATAAGGGTTTAATTTGTTCGATCCAAACCTTGTAACCTTCTTCGGTAAGGTGAATATTATCACTTCTGAAATATTCCGCAACGGGAACACCGTTTACGGTAAGATATTGTTCAAGGTCAACAGTTTTAAGCCAAGAAGTATTTTGTTCGCCGTAAGACTTCATTGATTGAACTAATCTACCGTATTCTATAGTAAACTTACCGTTACTGTAGTTATTTGGAACGGGCATGCTTAAAACGTAAACGATATTAGCATTGGGGAAATCCGCGTGCATAAGTTCAAGCATTTGTTGTAAGCGTAAAGCGGTGGCTTCACCCGTTTCACCAAGTCCGTTAACGTCGTTTCCGCCAAGGAATAATAAAATTTGACTTGGGTTCATGGCTTTAATAAGTCTATCGTAAGCAACTTGCCAGTCGTAGGTGGTAGTTCCGCCGATCCCCATATTATAGGCTAAAACCTCTTTCCCTAAATCTTCTTGCCAAGTATTCCAAAAATCAACGGAAGAAGAGCCCGCAAGAACGATACCTCCTTTTTCGGCATATGCGTATTCTGCTACTAATTCCTTTATTCGTCCTTCGTAAGAAGATTCATAAACGTAATATTCCATATTTTTAACGCACTCGTCAATTACTTCAGCGTCGGTAGTTATTGCAATATCTCTTATTTTTAAACTGGCATCCTTACCACCGAAAACGGCGTATAGGTTGTTAAACGCAGTATCCTTATATTCGTGCCATACCTTATCGTTAATAAGTAGGTAAAGATTACCCTCATCGTTTATAACGGTCATCTTCCAGTGTGCGGGTGTAGTATTCGTGGGACGGCGAACTATTTTCCAGTTATTCCAAGCGCTGTTATTATGCTTTTGTTCGGTGAAAACTTGGAAATTGTTTCCGTTGTATTCAAAAACGTATCTTACTGCATTAAAATCATCTTGATAAAATTGGAACTCACCCTGTCCCCAAACTTTATAGTCTTTAAAGTTTACTAGTGAACTAACCATCCATTTATTACCCTTTAATACCGTGCCGTTTTCTGCAAGAAAAGCCTTTTCGTAGTAGTAAGAATCTTTACTAAAGGTTGAAGTTTCATCTTTTGTAAACACAGAGCTTTGAATGAAATTTTCCTTAGAGTCGCTAAAACTAATTGAAGTTTCGGCGGGGTTCTTGTGAAGCGAATAGTAAACGTTGTAAAAGTCTTGGTTGTAATAAACGTTCCAGTCAGACCAAGTGGTATCGGCATACTGTCTCATTGCAAAGGCAAATCCGCAATGGTTCCAGTCAAAATAATTTTGATATACTAATGTGTAGTCTTGATAAATTGAAGAAGAGTTGGTTTCAAAATTATCTTTTAACCAAAGTTCAACTTGACCTAATTTGTATAAAATAAGCAAGTTGTAAGTGTAATCCGTGCCGATGGGGAAGTTTCCCTTGTTAATCTCTATATCCGTTTGTTCCCCGTTTTTGGTTTCGTAAGCCATAAGAGTGTTATTAGTGGGGTAGCGGAACATATGGAATTTTACAGAGTTTTTAGAATCCTTATAAACTTGGAACTCACTCTTACTTGCAGCACCACCGCTTTCTTTGGTGTTTTGCATTCTTACGGTAACCGAAACGGCATATTCGTGCCCGCCAACGGGAACACCTTCTTGGTAATATCCGCCCATGATGCGGTTGTTTGAATTTGCGCCCGCAATATAAATAGAGCCGTCTTCGTTTTTAACCGCTTGATCGGTGTTAGATCCGAAGCCTATGCTATTATCGCCAAAGAAGGGATCTTCATAATCTATTAAAGCATTTTGGTATGCAAGTAAAACGTCTTCTTTTTTGGTTAGGGTCTTAATATCGTTAACTATAAAGGGGTGTTCAACGCAGTTTAAAACTAATTCTGAATGAGTCATTGATGCAAGCGTTCTGCGGAAAAGCGTTTCGCCTTCGTGTATCATAACCATAGAATTTTCTGCATGAATAACTTTAAAGTTAATGCTTTCGCCTTCGGTATAAGCAACGTCGGTTTTTAATTCTAAATAGTTAAGGAAACCTGAGCTTTCTCTGTAGTCGGTAAAAAGTAGGTAACTTGAATCACTAGTTCCCCTTAAAACAAATCTAATAAGGTGGTTTTCGGTTTGGTATGAAGAAATAACTAATTCGCTACCCTTTGATAAACCTGTTAAAGTTGCGCTAAATTCATAAACGTAGTAATTGCTTAAAACCTTGCCTTGCTCTGAATATGCGCTAACCATACCTTTAATGTAATAGCCGTTATGGTCGTAGTTATAAGATCCGTTTGCGGGAGAGCCCGTGCCTTGAACGGAATGCGCACCAAACATTCTTTTTACAAATACCGATACGTTAGCAGTTTTTTGCTTAGTGCCATCTTCTGACGTACAGGTAAAGTTTAGGGTTTTATCGGTTTTATTAAATTCAACCTCTAAGGTTGCCCCGTTTGCAACGTTAGCGCTAACAAATTCGTTTACGCTTTCCGCTTGAATCAACTGATTAAGTTGCGTTTCTGAAAGGTAAACACTATTCGTTATAACCTCACAGTCAAAAATATGTGTTACCGTAAAACTTGCGTCGCTTGATAACGGCTTTTCTTCTACCGACGACGAATCGGCAGTTGAACTTTGAGTAGAACTGTCTTGCATAGGGATTGGGGTACAAGCAGTAAGAGCTGTAAAGCAACCAAAAGTTACTAAAAGCAGTAAAAGTAAGAAAAATTTTTTCATAAAATTCCTCCTTATAATTTATAAAATCGCTAAAAACTCATACAATTTTTGAATTTTTAGCGAAAATTTTTAAAGCAATATTTAATAATTTTTACTTTGCAAAAATTTTCAGCATTATGAGAATGCTACAAAAAAACACATTTTTTTACAAAAAATTAGCATTTTAATTTACAAAGTTGTATTATTATGGTATCATAACACTATTATAACATTGCAGTTAATACCTGTCAAGGCAAAAAACTGCTTTATGATAACCTAAAAATTGCTTGCGAGAGTGCTTATGGAAAAAATTTTAAAAGCAGAATTTAAAAAAACAAGAACAAGTAAATCAAAATTAATTTTAGACACCGTGCGAGATGATAATAAAAAATGCATCTATCAAGCAAGATGCGTTGGGTATGAATATAACGAACAGGGGTATTATCACAAAACCGAAAACGGCACTCTGTATTTAATTGCCTATACTAAAAGCGGTGAAGCAATGCTTGAATACGAAGGGGAAGAAACCGTACTTAAAGCGGGAAGCTTAATTTTTTTAAATCTTGCAAACAAGCGTGTAATAAAGGTTCTAAAAGGACACTGGGAAATATATTTTATGCACGTTTACGGTTCGGATACAAGCGATATTTACAAAACCGTTGCAAGTAGCGAAAAGGGATATTTTTTCGAAACCTTTGAAGGTGAAAAGATAATGGAACGCATTATGCACATTTATGACATTTATACGGGAAGCGAAATCGATCACTGCGAAATATCTGCCGAAATTTACGCCGTTTTAATGCAAATATTAAAAAATTCTAAACCGCTTGAAAAATCTGAAATTATTAGAAAAGCACTTTTGTTTATCAACACTAATTATACGTCACAAATCACGGTTGACGATATTTGTAAAAGTGTTTTTTCTTCAAAATACTTTTTTATCAGAAAATTTCATCAAGAAGTGGGGGTTTCGCCAAAGCAGTACTTAATGAAATTAAGGGTAGAAAATGCAAAAACCTTGCTTGTTCAAACAGGCAAGCCAGTAAACGAAATTGCTATTTTAGTTGGTTTTGAAAACGAAAAAAATATTAATTACGCATTTAAGAAAGTGCTTGGCATAACCCCCCGACAGTATCGGGAAAACTATTAATAGTTTAGTATTTAGGAAAAAAAGGCATGGGGCTTTTTTTGATTAGAACTTAAAATTCGTATGCATTGAAAAAAACAAAAAAATATAATGGATGATTTACGAGTAAATTTTGTAAGGTAATAAAGCAAATGCAAAGTAGTCTATAATTTTATTTAGATAGTATGTGGGTTCAAAAATATTGACACGAACTATAAAAAGTGATATAATTGTAATGGTAATAACTATTAGGGAACTAGCTGACTGCAGAGGACGTTGGTTCCTTTATGCATTTTTAAGGAAAATTTTATGGTTAGAAAAAAGAAATTCATGCTTTCAACCACACAGATAATATTGCTTAGCTTCTTAGCGGTTATTCTTATAGGAAGTGTGCTTTTAGCCTTACCGATTAGCTCGGCAAGCGGTGATGCCGTGCCATATCTTGACGCGCTCTTTACAGCAACCACCTCAACTTGCGTAACGGGGCTTGTTACTTTACCCACGGTATCTACGTGGAGTGTGTTTGGGCAGATCGTAATATTGCTTCTAATACAGATAGGCGGACTTGGTGTTATAACCGTTATGTCTGGATTGATGATTCTTTTAAATAAAAAAATGGGGATTGGGGATAGATTGCTTATTCAAGACGCATTTAATCTCAACAGCATGTCAGGGCTTTCTAAATTTGTTAAAAAAGTGTTGTTTGGTACGATTGTAATCGAAGGAATAGGTGCAATTTTGTATATGATCGTATTCATTCCTGAGTTTGGAGCAAGGGGAATTTGGATATCTATTTTTAATTCTGTTTCAGCCTTTTGCAATGCGGGAATTGATATTTTTGCAGAAAACAGCCTTTGTGATTATGCTACAAACCCATTAATTAACGCAGTTACCTCGGTGCTTATTATTCTTGGCGGTCTTGGCTATATCGTGTGGTGGGACGTGCTTCGCGTAATGAAGAGTAGAGCAGGAAAGAGCATCAAGGTATTTAAGCATTTAACGTTGCATTCAAAAATTGCAATTACCGTTACGGCAGGACTTATTTTTGTTGGAGCAATCTTTATATTTATTTTTGAATATGCAAACCCGTTAACTATTGGAGGTTTGTCTTTATTCGATAAAATTCAAGTATCTTTTTTTCAATCGATAACCACAAGAACGGCGGGCTTTGCCTCTATTCCACAAGAGAATTTAACGAATTCTTCCGCAACTATTTCTATTATTTTGATGATAATCGGTGGTTCACCCGTGGGAACGGCAGGTGGTATTAAAACGGTAACGTTTGCTATTCTTGTTTGCTCGGCGTTTGCTACTATTAGAAATAAAAAGAGCGCAACTTTATTTGGTCGCCGTATTTCCGAAGAATCTATAAAAAAGGCGGTTGCGGTGGTTGTAGCCTTTCTTACAATTTGCACTGCATCAACCGTATTACTGATGGCAACAAATAGCGTATCGGCAATTGATGCAGTTTATGAAACGGTTAGTGCAACGGCAACCGTTGGCCTTTCAAGAAATTTAACGTCAACGCTTAACGAGTTCGGTAAGTTGATTATCATAGTAACGATGTATTTAGGAAGAGTTGGACCTATTTCGTTAGCTGTGGCGATTGGTAGTAAGAACGAAAGCCAAAACGTTATTTCAGAGCCGACGGAAGATATCAGTATAGGATAAGGAGAAAATTTATGAAAAAAAAGAAAACGTACGCAGTATTTGGACTTGGAAGATACGGTATAGCCGTAGCAAAAGAGCTTGTGGAAAACGGTAAAGAGGTTATTGCCGTGGATGCTGATGAAGGGCTTGTTAACGACGTAGCCGCATATTTGCCTGTTTGTAAGTGTGCTGACGTTACCGATCCGGAGGTTATATCCCGTCTTGATATTGGTAGCATTGATACGGTTATTATTTGCATGGCAAACAATTTTGAAGCAAGCGTAATGGCGGTTACTCTCTGTAAGGAGGCTGGTGTTAAGACCGTTATTGCAAAGTGCGCCAATGAGATGCAACAAAAAATATTGAGTCGCGTAGGTGCGGATCAGGTGGTTTTCCCGGAAAATGAGTCCGGTATACGCCTTGCAAAGAATCTGCTTAGTTCGGGATTTATTGATATGATTGCCCTATCTAAAGACCTTTCAATCGTTGAAATTGACGTAAAAGAGGAATGGCGCGGTAAAAATTTAATAGAACTTGATTTGCGTAAAAAATACGGCTTCAATATCGTTGCTATCAAGAAAGGCGAAGCGGTGAACGTAAATATTAATCCGGAGCAGGCGCTTGATGCAGAAAGCTCATTAATTGTTGTTGCGAATACGGCAAAGCTTAAAAAATTAAAGTAGGTCATAACGCTTTTGGTTTGAAGATTTTGTGTTTTATACTCTTTTGGGACTTAAATTGCCTTTTAATTTTAAATTTTTCGTTACTACGTTATAGGCTTTGCGGTTTTGGAGTAAGGATAAAATAAACTAATTAAAAAAATAAAATTATGCTTGTAAAACAAGCGTTTGTAATTTTTTAAAAAGGTGCGTGAAAGCACCTTTTTTTATTTAAAATAAATTAAGGTATTTACTTTGCGTAAGGATTGTGCTATAATTAGGCTGTAATAACTTGAATTTATTAGGGGAAGAATTATGTGTTTGCGTGAGGACTTGCAAAAGCTTGCAGATAATGGCTGGCAAAATCAATACGTAAAAATCAAACCGCTTTTAACGGAAGAGCAATTGATTTACGCAGGGTTTGAGTGTGAAATAACAGAAAGCCAAAAGCAATTTGTTAACCCATTTTGGTTTTCCATTGGCAGGGCTTATTTGTTTAAGGAAGATAATTACCCTTGCGTTATATATAATTCGGAAAACCTTCCCATAGGTTTTATAAATTTTTACACGTGGCTACCAAATAAGAAGGGCTATTCTTGGAGTTTTTTTATTGATAAAAATCATCAGGGAAGGGGCTACGGAAAAGCTTCTGCGCAGTTGGCTGTTTCCATTTTGAAATCTGCAAACCCCAAAATGCCAATTAAGCTGGCAACTGAAGTGGCTAATAAGAAAGCGCAAGCGTTATACCGCCTTTTAGGGTTTAAACAATTAGCTGAAAAGGACGGCGACGATTTAATATTTGAGTTGTAAATTCTAATTATTAGGTAGATAAATAAAAAGTATAGGTGAAATATGGAATATAGAAGATTGCCCCACGGCAAACACAATGAAAAATTTAGCGTGCTTGGGCTTGGTATGGGGGGTATAGGTCAAACCCCGGTTGAAGAAATAGATGCAATTATACGCAAGGCAATAGCTAACGGCATTAATTTTTTTGATCTATGCACGGCAGGGGCTTCTTACGCGCCTATCGGCAGGGCTATAAAAGATTGCAGAGATAAGGTGTTTTTGCAGGTGCATTTTGGCGCGGTGTATGATGAAAAAGGGGAGTACGGCTGGTGTCGCGATTTTGACGTTATAAAAAAGACCTTTCTTTGGGAGCTTGAACAACTCGGTACTGATTACGTTGATTTTGGATTTCTTCATTGTGTAGATGACAACGAGGATTTTGATAAGCTTTGCGAAATTGGCGTTTTAGATTATTTAAAGGAGTTAAAGGCTAAAGGAATCGTTCGCTATATAGGCTTTTCTTCGCATACGCCAAGCGTTGCAAACCGTATTCTTGATACGGGGCTTGTTGATATGATGATGTTTTCAATCAATCCCGCTTACGATTTTGAGAAGGGTGACGAGTACGGTATAGGCTCTATTAACGAAAGATTTGAACTCTTTTGCCGTTGTGAAAAGGAAGGTGTTGGTATTTCCGTTATGAAGCCCTTTTTCGCAGGTCAGCTTTTATCAAAGGAGCATTCACCCTTTGGCGTTGCTCTTACGCATAATCAATGCTTGCAATACGCAATTGATCGCCCCGGCGTGTTAACTGCAGTTCCCGGCGTTCAAACTATGGAGCATCTAGATACACTTTTAAAATTCCTCACCGCAACTGACGAAGAAAAGGACTATTCGGTTATAGCAAGCTTTACAGCAGATACCGTTACCGGTACTTGTGTGTACTGTAATCACTGCCAACCATGCCCGGCAGGTATTGATATCGGGCTTGTAAATAAGTATTACGATTTGGCTTTGGCGGGTGATCACTTAGCTGTAAATCACTATACCAAACTTTCTAAAAACGCAAATTCCTGCTTGCATTGTGGGCATTGTGAAAGCCGTTGCCCGTTTGCCGTAAAGCAAGAAAGCAGAATGATAGAAATTGCAAAATACTTTAATAAATAGCTTTAACGCTAACCTTAATAGGGTAATTTATACCGCAAAATCAAGAAAAAGAAGCTGTTGGTTAGTTTAATGGGTAAACGGTATTTAAAGGAAGCTTATTTTTTAAAAGTGCGCCTATAAGTCGATTAACAGCACTTTTTGCTATTATATTTATAACTTTTTGGTGCGTTTTAAGAAAATTAGGGCATTGTGCTTTAAATGCGCCGTATAAGGGTAGCAACGGCAGGTTGCTTGTAAGTTGAAGTATTCTGTGGTACAATGTAGTCACTATTAAAAGGTGGTGATTTTTATGGAAACTAAAGAGGTAATTTATCAACTAAGAACAAAAAAAGGGCTTTCTCAGGAAGAGCTTGCAGAAAAAATATACGTAACCAGGCAAGCCGTTTCTAGGTGGGAAACGGGCGAAACTATACCTAATATAGATACCCTTAAGCTACTTTCTAAATTGTTCGACGTATCTATTAACACTCTACTTGGCTCGCCAAGAGAGTTGGTTTGTAAATGCTGTGGAATGCCGCTAAACGATAGCGATCTTGGCAAGGAAGCGGACGGTAATTTTAACGAAGAATATTGTAAATGGTGTTACGCAGATGGGGAATATACTCTTGACGTTTGGAAGTGCTACGTTGAGCTTGGCGGAAGAGAAATGTTTGAAGAGTTTAAAAAGCGACTAGTAAAAGAAATTAACGCCCTTTTAGAAATAGAAGGCTTGCCCCAAATAGAGAATTTGAACGTATTGCCGGGCGAGTTTGTTAATATTGAATATACACTTCCCAACGGAAGGCTGGTAAAATTTCTTGATGACGATAAGACCTATCTGGGTAGTCAACTAGAAGGCTCTCTTGGCGATAGATGTATTGGCGTTGCTGCCGGTATGGATTTTATTTTAATATGCTCTTATGAGGCAAACGGAGAAAATCCCGAACTAATTATTTATAAGAAAAGATAAAAATATTTATATTTTTGTTTTTGTGGGTTAGGTTTTATGAGTGAAAAAAAGAGGTGCTCTTGGTGTAATTTAAAAAATCCTAAATACGTTGAATATCACGATAAAGAGTGGTGCGTGCCTAATTTTAACGAGCAATATCTTTATGAAATGCTTATTTTAGAAAGCTTTCAGGCGGGGCTTTCTTGGGAGTGCGTGCTTAATAAGCGTGAAGCCTTTAGGCTTGCTTACGATAACTTTGACGTAAATCAAGTTTGTAATTACGGCGAGCAAAAAATTAACGAGCTTTTAAACAATAAGGATATTATAAGAAATAGATTAAAAATTAAAGCGAGTATTAATAATAGCGTGATTTTTAGAAATATTACGCAAGAATTTGGCTCTTTTTATAACTATTTATTAAGCTTTGCCGGCGATAAAATTCTTTATGAAATAGGGAAAACGACTAACAGCCTTTCAGATAATATTTCTAAAGATTTACAAAAAAGAGGAATGAAATTCGTTGGCTCAACCATAATTTATTCTTATTTGCAGGCAATCGGATTAATATATTCTCATGACGAAGGCTGTTTTTTATATAAGAAAATTTAATTAATAGGTAAAATATATGTTGGTTGCGATTATTGGCGAAAACTGCGTTGGTAAATCTACATTGGCACAAAAAATTAACGAAAGGTTAAACGCAAAAATATACACAGGTAAGGATTATTTAAGGCTAGAAAAAAATCCTGCCGTGGCAGAAAAAAGCTTTAAAGAGCTTTTAAGCAACGCGCTTTTGGGGGATAACGTAATTTATATTATTACCGAAAAAGAGCATTTAAATCTGCTACCTAAAGGCGCTTTTAAAATCCTTTTAACAGCAGAGCTTTCCGTGATTAAGCAAAGATTTAAAGAACGTATGCGTGGAAATTTGCCGTTACCTGTTGAAAAGATGCTGGAAAGCAAGCACGGTATTTACGATAATTTGCAATGTGATTTAAAATTAAACGAAAATTACGATATGCAAGAAATTTTTAAAAAAATGAAACTTTTTTAATTTTTATTTCGCCTTATAAGTGAACGCTATTAAAAAATATTTTTTTAAAAGTGGGCGTATAAGTCGATTATCGGCTATTTTATTTTTAAGGAGTGTACAAAATGAAAAGAATTTTAGCTGTTTTAACCTGTTGTTTAACCCTTTGTTGCTTTGGTTGTAATATTAGCGGAGAAGGTAAACAAAAAACCGCTACCTTCGTTTGCGGTTATGATTACGGCTTTCATATGCCGGATAAATGCGTTTTGCTTCTTAGTGGAAGCATGATGTTTTTTAATCCGAAAGATTACGGAATAGATTACCCACTTATTGCAGGCGATAAAATTATAGTAACGTATAAAGGGGAATGCTTAATTCAAGAAACCTATCCTTCAACCGTCTATACTAAGGATATGGAAATTATAAAAATAGAAGTAATCAAGGCAACCGTTGAAGAATATGAAATCGTGCTAGACGGCGGTAAAAAGCAAATTGGGAAATGGTTTTTGGAAGATAGTTTGGGTATAATAGATTTAAACAATGAACGCCCTTACGTTGTTAATAAAGACGGAAGCTTTTGCTTTTTTGATGAATTAGAGGTTGGATTAAAGGTATACGCTGTAACGCCAGCTTATGAAGAAGATTTACCTATCGTGGCTTATTATACCTATTTACCGCGATAATTAAAAAATGGCGATAATCGCGCTAAAGGGGCACTTTTCAAACAAAAAAACAATAAAAAACCAAGTGTAATCCAATAAAAATACAAGTAAATTAAAAGACGCTTTATTGCTCTTTTTATATTGGTAAGAAAAAAAGACTAACGAAATTTTCGTTAGTCTTTTTTGATATAAAGAAAAACCACGCGATATTCGCATGGCTTGGTAGAGGTTTACCGGTGAGTGGAAAAGAGCCTTCCCCAGTGGGGGAAGGGGGACTACGTTAGTGCTGGATGAGGTGTTTTGGTAAAAAATATAAATAAAAATTAAAGCACTAATTATACAACTCCTCATCCGTCACTCGAAAACTCGTAACACCTTCTCCCGCAGGAGAAGGCAAAAGTGAAGCCCGCTCATGGGTAGCAGGTAATAAGTGCATAACCGGCAGGTCAAATAAAAAGCACCTTTGTTCTAGCCGGTGAGCAAGGGCTATGCCCGAAAAATAAAAATCACGCGATATTCGGGTGGATGTTTATTTTATCTATAAATATTAGGATTTTTAAGGGTAAAGTTGATGATTTTTTAAGCGCTTGTTTTAGCTTTTTTAAGTGATTAGCTTAAGATAAAATGATAAAGCATATTGAAATTTAACTAAAGATATGATATAATAGGCGTATAGATACCGATAATTTATACAATACAAAAAATTTTTTTAAGCTGTAAGATATTCAGTTTGCCTTTCGACTATATAGGTGAAAGGCCTTTTAGTAACGTGTAAGGAGGTGACTTTATGGAAGATGAAAGAATAGTTAAGTTATATTGGGAACGTAATGAAATGGCTATTCGTGAAACGCAAATGAAATACGGTAATTATTGCTATTCTATTGCATATAACGTACTTCATTCGCACGAAGATTCGGCTGAATGCGTTAACGATACGTGGGTTGGCGCGTGGAACTCAATACCGCCACAATGGCCAACAAGATTAAAATGCTTTCTTGCCCGTATCACAAGGAATATCGCAATAGACAGATATAAATATTATAACGCGCAAAAACGCCACGCAGAAATTGAAAACGTTATTGAAGAATACTGGGAATGTATTCCAAACGGAGATGCTTCAATTGAAGATGAATTTCTTTTAAGAAATGCAATTAACGGCTTTCTAGCTAGCCTTGACGAGCGAACTAGAGTGATTTTTATGCGTAGATATTGGTATTCAATGAGTGTTAATGATATTGCAAACAGTATGCATCTTTCAGAAAGTCACGTTAGCGTTATTCTGCATAGAACCAGAATTAAGTTTAAAAAATATCTTATTGAGGAAGGTGTATTTGTATGAAAAAAAAGAATTGGTATCGGAGCTTTAGCCTTGTTGATGATAAATATATTGAAGAGTCAAATCCAAATAACGTAACGGCAAAAAAAAATAATAGTAGGTTGTTAACCATTTTGGTTGCGGCTTGCGCAAGCCTTGCGATAATTGCCGGTAATTTATGGTTGTTTCTTCCATTTAGAACAACCCCACCGGACGTATCTAAATATAAAAACAGCGAATATTACGAAGTTATTCAAAATTTGAACGTTGCAACTTTTACCCCACCAAGATATAAAAACAACGCGCAAAAGCTTTGGGGGATTTTAAAAACTAATTTATCCTTTGGTTGCGCAAAGGGCGGTGACGTTGATCTTATGCCGCCTGCTATGAATGAAGCAGCGAATAAGGTAGATAGCTATCAAGAAATAACGGATAACCAAGTAGCAGGCATTATTGAAGCAGATAGAATTAAACGAAGCGATACTCATATTTATTATCTTGATGAGGACGTTCTTCGCGTTTACGCTATCAATAAAGAAAATACTGTAGAGGTTGGTAATTACACACTTTATGCCGGTAGTAACAATTATTATTTAAATCAATGGGAATTTTATCTTTCAAGCGATTGTAAAACGGTAACGGTAATTACCCAGTATTACGAAAAGAAGAATATAAATTCTAACAGATTCGTAAGCTTGGTTTCACTTGACGTTAGCGATCCTACTAATATAGTTAAAAAGGATGAATTTAAGATTACCGGGGATTATATGTCCTCACGTACGGCAAACGGCAGCATTTTACTTCTAACCGAATTTGTTATTAATAAAAACGGGCTGGATTTTGATGACGAAAGCACCTTTATTCCCCAAATTGATGAGGGGGAAGGGTTATATAGTCTTCCCGCAAGCAGTATTTTATTCCCTGAAGATTTAAACGATCCGCGCTATACTATTGCTATGAAATTAGATGAAAGCACGTTAGATTTAGTGGGAACTGCTGCTTATCTTTCATATTCAGAAGAGGTTTACGTTTCTGAAAATCATCTGTTTTTAACCCACGTATTTGCAGAAAAAACAGAAAATGATGACGGAACTATTACTAGAAACGCCATGACGGAAATATCTTGCTTGAGCTACGGTGAAGAGCAATTTGAAATAAAGGGCAAGGCCACCGTTAGGGGGTACGTTAAGGATCAATGGAGTATGGATGAATACGAGGGTGTTCTTCGCGTATTCACAACGACTAACGCAACAACGCTTACTACGCACTCTTATAGTAATGCAAACGTTAGCGTGAGCGTTCTTCAAACGGCAACGGGCAGATGTAACGCCAGCCTATATTGTATAGACCTTAACAGCTTTGAAATTATTGCTTCGGTTATTGACTTTGCTCCACCTTATGAAGAAATTCAGTCCGTAAGGTTTGATGGGGAAATAGCTTATGCTTGTACCTCTATTGAGCGTTCTGACCCCGTATTCTTCTTTGATTTATCTGATTTAAGCAATATTACCTATAAGGATACCGGAACGATTGAAGGATTTTCAACCTCCCTTATTAATCTTGGTAACGGATATCTTCTTGGTATTGGTGTTGGGGCTTCTTGGAATAGCTTTAAGGTTGAGGTTTATGAAGAAGTAGAAACCGGCGTTCGTTCGGTTTGCTCTTACGAGCTTAAAAATGCAGAGTATTCTACCGAATATAAATCCTATTATATAGACCGTCAAAATCAACTTATTGGTGTTGGCGTTAGCGATTATAGAGCTGACGATTACGAAAGATACCTTCTTCTTCATTTTGACGGGTACGAGCTTGTTGAGCTTATTAACACTAAGCTTAACGGAACGCCAGAGTACAAGCGCGGTGTTTATATAGACGGCTATATGTATATGTTCGGTGTTAACGACTTTAAGGTTGAAAAGGTTTTTGATTAACAAAATAGATAACAGTAAAAAAGAAAAAACAGGGTAATTACGTTACCCTGTTTTTTAATTTAAAGTGCCGTTAATCGACTTATAGGCTTACTTTTTATAAAAAACCGTCCGTTTTTCACTAAAAGCAGGCGGTTTTTAAATTGCTTATACGAAGTTTTCTTTGTATTCCCTTGGGCTTATGCCTAGGGCGGATTTAAATGCGTAATAGATGTTCTTTTCGCTTTCAAAGCCAACGGCTTGGGCTATTTCTGCAACGGAATTATCGGTGTGAATAAGCATATACTTTGCTTTTTCTAACCGTAGCTTTGTTAAATACTGCTTTGGGGAACAACCAACTTCTGCGTGGAATTTTCTAATAAAGAAGTATTTAGAAATAAAAAGCTCTCTGCAAATATCGTCTAACGTGATTTTCTTTGGGTAGTTTTGGCTTAGGTATGAAATAGCCCTTTGAACTATTTCGTGGCGGAAGTCCGGATGGGATTGCTTAACCACGTCTAGTAAAAGAGAGTAAATGATTTTAGAAATTGAATAGTAGTCGATATTGGGTTTTTTGTATTCACGGTATAGCGATAAAATTCCTTCCGTAAAGATATTATCGGAAAAGTTTTCTATTAAATAGCCGTTATATTGGCAAACGGCCCTGTAAATTTCATCCGTATTAGCGCCCATTACGTGCATAAAGTAAATTTCCCAGTGCGAATCAAGCGCCTTAATTACGCTTTTTTGAGCGAAGGTTATAAATAGTAAGCTGTTGGGCTTTAACTCTATTTCCTTACCTTCGTATTCTAACAACGCGCTACCGCTTTTAGTATATACCACAAGATGGCATACGCCGTTTTCGCGCTGATGGTAATAGCCCTTTTCGTTATATTCGTAGCCTACGTCTAACGCTTGATATAAAAAATTTTTGTTTAAATCACGCGGGTTTTTTAAGGCAAGCAGGGAAGTTGGCTTGCGGGTAACAATAAATTCGCTTTTAAATATTTTTTCCATTTTTATTCCTTAGAGCAATTTTTGGGATTTTATTAGGCATTTTTTACCATTGACAAACGGTGTATATAATGTTATAATATTATGCGTAAAATAATGCTGTTTGGCCTAATAAAAGAGAGAATAAAACCCTGTTTTATTATGATAACGGCATAAAATGTTGTTTTTTTGCGATAAAAAGGGGTAATTATTGTAGAATTAACCCTTAATAATATAATAATACAAAGAGCAATCTTTGTAAAATAAAAATAGGAGTATTTATGAAAAAACTATTCAACATTTTAGTAATCGCGCTTGCAATAAGCTGTTTATTTCTTACGGCGTGCGCGTCTTTCCCAAATATTGACGCTAGTACGGGCGAAGAAAGCTCTGAAATTACTAGGCCTGAAGATAGCCAAGACTCTTCTAGTATAACAGAAGAGGATTCCAGCTCTTCAAGCGATAGTAGCGGGGGTAATGACAACGTAGATAAGCCCCTTAGAGTTATATTCTTCGGTAACAGCTTAATGTTCTTTAACGATATGCCTTCGTTATTTAAAAATCTTACTGAAAAGTCCGGTAAGGAAATTTACGTTGATTCCGTTACCAGGGGCTCTGCAACTATTTCTGACTTTGCAAACTCTACTACGGACGTTGGCTCACAAGCCTACCGCAAGCTTCAAACGCAAAGCTGGGATTACGTTATTATAGAGCCTTCCAGAAGAACAACCCCTTACGAAAACACCGTATTTGAAGCAGAGCTTGCAGCTGCAAAGGTTATGCAACGCTTAGCTGCAAACGCCGGCGCAGAAATTTTACTTTACTGCGTATGGGGTAATAACGACGGAACTTTAACCGAATATAACGCAACTAATCCTATAGCAATGGTTAAGGGTAAGGTTCACTACGATTATACCAGAAAGGATCACGTTGCCTTTTTAAGAACGGTAAGCGAACGCATTTCACAAGCGTTGGGCGGTGTTGGTATAATAGACGCGGGCTACGCATTTGAAAACTCTATTGCGGAATATCCTTCAATTAACCTATACGATACGGACGAACGCCATCCTTCGTTAGAGGGCTCTTATCTAGCGGCTGCAACGGTATACGCAACTATATACGGCCAGTCCCCGGAAAATATAGGCTTTACCGGCGGTAGCGTGCTTTATTTTGAAATGCAAAGAATGGCGGCTGCAACCGTTATTGGCGGACGCATTCCCGATTTATCTAACGATACTGAAGAAATAGAGCAGGTAGACGACCCAACCAAATACGATATTCTATTTATTGGCTCTGACATAGTTGATAATTACGACGCTACGACCGCGCTTGCTAGCATGATTAATTTAAGCGAAGGCTTAACCCTTAACTTAAAATACGTGACTAACAGCACCGGCGTATTAAACAGATACGCTGTGGAGGGCGGTGACTATCTGTTAAAGGATACCTTAGCAAGAACTAAATTCGACGCTATCGTTTTACAAATAACCAGAAGATGTACCCCCACGGGAACGGACGTTGAAGCCAGCGAGCTTGCTGCTTTAAAGAAGATTTATCCCACTTTAGCAGAAAATACCGCTAATATATATCTATATACCTTTAACGGTCAAAGCAATCCTTCAATATTCACAACCGCTAACGGTGACGATTCTTACACCAAAACTGATGCAAGTGAAAGCTTAACCGTTGCCCAAATGAACGAATATTACACCTCTATTGCAAAATCTTGGGCAGAGGAGGTAGGCTGTAAATATATTCTTCAAGGCGCTGCGTGGACGGCGGCTTCACCCGCGTCTGATAGCGCAAAGGGTTACGTTCGCGCGCTGGCTTTATATTACGGAATATTTGATAAGCAAGTTCCTTCAGGTGTGAACACAAACGGCGTTGAGGAAAGCGTTAAAAAGACTCTTGAAGA
The DNA here is from genome assembly GCA_015055965.1 of Clostridiales bacterium. Classification (GTDB taxonomy): domain Bacteria; phylum Bacillota; class Clostridia; order Christensenellales; family Borkfalkiaceae; genus HGM11416. The sequence goes on along the minus strand of SVHG01000006.1, from coordinate 16,403 downwards.
AGCGGTTGCTCCTTACTGTATGCCTTCTTATAAGCCTGAAGGCGGTGAAACTCCCCCTGAATTGCCCGATTATGCAACCTACGACGTTTTAGTTATTGGAACGGCTATACTTGATAATTACGATTTAACCACCTCTTTTGCATCTATGGTGCAAGAAGGTCAAGGCAAAGAGCTTTATCTTGAATACGTAACTGATTCAGTTGGCGTAATGAATTTATTACGTGAGTCAACTCTTTCAAGCTATTACACAAAATCAAAAGATGCGCTTAACTCAAGAAAATGGGATGCAGTAGTCGTTCAAATGAGCAGAAGATGTACGCCAAGCGCTCCTGCAGTTGCTGAAAGTGAGCTAGCTGCTTTAAAGGAATTCTACTCATTAGTTAGCAAAAATACTACCAATTTATATATTTTAACCTTTAACGGTCAAGATAATCCCAGCATCTTCACCACCGAAGGCGGAGCTAATGAATATACTAAAACGGATAGTAAAGAAAGCTTAACTGCAAAGCAAATGGACTCTTATTACGCTTCACTTGCTAGCGCTTGGGCAGAAGAAATCGGTTGCAAGTATATTCTTCAAGGTACTGCTTGGACGGAAGTAAATCCCCAAACGGATGCAGAAAGAGGTTACGTTCGCGCATGCGCGTTATATAACGGAATCTTTGACGCGGAAGTTCCCGAAGGAATAAACACCAACGGCGTAGAGCAAGCTATGGCTACTCAAATAGAAGAAAGGGTTGTAAAATACTGTATGGCAAGCTATGAAGCGCCGGTTATCCCCGAATTACCCAACCCCGAAAGCTACGACGTTTTAGTTATTGGCTCTAAGCTAATTAGTAACCTAAACGTAACTAATTCGTTAGCAAGCATGGTGCAAATAGGTCAAAATAAAGAGCTTTATCTTGAATACGTAACTAATTCAGTTGGCGTATTTAACAAGATTGCAAGCAAGGATAGCTCAGATGATTTCTATGCCGATTACTTAGCGGCAATTCAGTCAAGAAAATGGGATGCAATCGTGCTACAAATAAGCAGAAGATGCACGCCCGGCTCTGCAGTAGAGCTTTCCGAGCTTAACGCAATTAAGGCTATTTTACCCGAGCTAAAGTCTAACACTCAAAATCTTTTCTTAGTAACCTTAGAGGCTACCGAAAATCCCAACATCTTCTTAAACGAAGGTATAGAATACGCGAAGAGCTCTTACAAGCTAAGCGCAACGGTGGCGGAAATGACTGCGTACTTTAACGGTCTTGCCAGCTCTTGGGCAGAAGAAATTGGCGCAAAGGCTATTCTTCACGGTGCTGCTTGGGCGGAAGCTAACCCTGCAAACAACGCAGAAAAGGCATATTTACGCACTTGTTGCTTGTATAACGTTATATTTGCTTCAAGAGTGCCTGCTACTGCAGATACCAACGGCGTTAGCGCAGAAGTGGCAAGCTCTTTAAGAAGGATTGCTTTAAATTATTGGCTAGAAAAAACCCCTGCAGACCTAACCGCGTTAAACGGCGCAATAGCTACTGCAGAAGGTAAGGTAGAAGGCGAATATACTACTAACAGCTGGAATGCTTTACAGGCAATTCTTGCTGAAGCTAAGCTATTAACCGGCGCAAGCGATCAAGAAGAAATAGACGCTACCGTGCTTTTATTAAACGAAGCTATTGACGCCCTTGTTTTAAAGGCTGATCTATCATTATTAACCGCGCTTATTGCAGAAGTGGAAGCATTAAATGAAGAAAGCTATACACCTAACAGCTTTGCTCTTTTAACCGATTCCTTAACGGCGGCAAAGGCTCTTAGCGGTGACAATACTCAAGAAGAGGTTAACGGCGCTTATAACGCGCTAAACGAAGCAAAACAAGCGCTCCTATTAAGAGCGGATTTCACAGCCTTAAACAGCGCTATAGCTACGGCAAAGGGTAAGGTTGAATTAAATTACACGCAAGCCTCTTGGCAGTTGTTAGTAAACGCTTTAAGTGAAGCGGAAGCCCTTGATTTTAACGCAACTCAAGAAGAGGTAAACGCAAAGGCAAGCGCCTTAAACGAAGCTATAGAAGGACTTATCGTTAAGGCAGACCTAACTGCGTTGAACAGCGCAATCGCTATTGCGGAAGGTAAGGTGGAAGGCGAATATACCGTTGCTTCTTGGGCGGTGTTAAAGGAAGCTTTAGCAAGCGCTAAGCTACTTGATGAAGGCTCTGATAGTGTTGTTATAGCTAACGCAACGGTTGCTTTAAATAGTGCAATTGCAGGGCTGGTATTAAAGGCAAATTTAACCGAGCTGAATGAATTACTTGGCGAAATAGCCCTTTTAGAAAAGGATGCTTATACCGAAGAAAGCTGGCAGGCGTTACAGGATGAAATCGCATTAGCTAACTCTCTTAATTCTGAAAGCGCGCAGGCAGACGTAGACGCAGTAGTTGCTTCAATTAAAAATGCAAAGGGCGCTTTAGAAGAAAAGGTGGAAACTGATTTAAGTCAATTAACCTTATTGCTTACCGAAATAGAGCTTCTTGACGAAAGAAATTACACCTTAGCAAGCTGGACGGCTCTTGAAGCTTCTATAGCTGGGGCAGATGAGATAACTAAGGAAAATACTCAAGAAGAAGTAAATCAAGCGGTGGCGGTTATTTTAGCGGCTAAGCAAGCGCTAGTATTAATTCCCACCTACGAAACGTACGATATACTATTTATCGGCTCTGACTTAATTGAGGACGAATATATAGCGGTATCCTTATCTAGTATGATTTCTCTTGGCAAATCTCAAGAGCTTCATCTTGAATACGTAACGGATGGCGTTGGCGTAATCAACAGACTTGTTTACCGTGAAGACGAAAGCAATAACGAGGACCTTTACAGTAGAACCAGAGCTGCTTTAAACGCAAGAAGATGGGATTCTATAATTATTCAGTTTAGCCGTAGAGCAACCCCCGAATCAACCGTTGCAAATAGCGAATTAGCTGCTTTAAAGGCTATTTATCCCACTTTAACAAGAAACTGTGAAGATATTTACATCTTTACCTTAAACGGCTCTAGCACGGCTACTATATTTAGCCCCGAAGGCGTATCTTATACCTCTACAGGCGAAAAATCAACCTTAAGCGCTGCAGATATGGGTACTTACTATCAAACGGTGGTAGAGCAGTGGTGCGCAGAGCTTGGCTGTAAGAGTATTTTATACGGAAGCGCTTATAACGAAATGGCTCCTTCAACCTCAAAGGCAAAGGGCTTCATGCGTGCGCTATGTATTTACTATTCTATCTTTAACGAAGAAATGCCTAGCGGTACAGACGTTCAAGGTACTTCAAGCAGTGGCGTTACAAAGATTAAGGCTGCCGCATCTAAATACTGCTTAGGCTAAAAAATATTTAGTTAAATAGCGCGAAAAAACGCCTTTAAATAACTTAAAGAATAAAATAAAAACACGGATTGGTTAAACGCCATTCCGTGTTTTGCTTTAAAAATATATTTCTATAAAAAATAAACCGCGGTTATTTTGCTTTGTTTAAAATAATATTTACAGTTTTCGTTACCCCTGAAGATAGGTTAAGCTTTTGCATTTCTTCCTTTAAGGCTTGGCGGTTAGAATATAGCTCTTTTACTAAGGAGGTTATGCTTTTATCTAAATCTTCCTCGTCTGCCATAAGAAGGGCTTTTTTGTTGTAAAAGTATTCCGCGTTTTTAATTTGATCCCCGCGAGAAGCCTTTTTTAGCGGAATTATTAAAGAGGGGGTGTTGGTGCAAAGTAGCTCAAATAAGGTGTTAGAGCCACCGCGTGAAAGAGCTATATCGCAAGCGGAAATTGCGGTTGGCATATCTGCAAAGGGAAAGCCGTAATATCCGTTAATCGCCTTATAGGGCGGTTTATTTGATTTTCCGTATAAGTGAATTACGCTAAAATCACGCAAAATTTCTTGTAAATTATTATAAAGAGCTTGGTTTATCGTTTTACTTCCTTGACTTCCGCCGGTAACTAACAAAAGGGGCTTATCGCCGGTAATACCTAAAAGCTTTTTGCTTTCGCTTTTGTTTTTGTTAAAAAATTCCTGTCTTAAAAGCGGGCCTACATATTGCGCGTTTTGTTGCCCTTTTGCAGTTTGCTCAAAGGTGGTTAAAAGGCAAGTAGAGCGTTTTGCAGCTAGTTTATTAGCAAGCCCAAGAGTTAAATCGGATTCGTGTGAAATAACGGGGATTTTTAAATTAAAGCCTGCAATACAAACGGGCAAAGCGCAGTAACCGCCCTTAGAAAAAATTACGGAAGGATTAATTTGCTTTAAATAAGCTTCACACTCTTTAACCGCCTTATAAAGCTTAAAGGGGATTAGCAAATTTTTTAAAGAAAGAGAGCGTATAAAGGCGGGCGGGGAAAGGTCGTAAATTTTAGTAACCTCATTTTGCATAAGCTTTTTTTCTATTTGCTTACCGCTACCAAAGTAGTAAATTTTATCAAAATGCTTTTTAAGCTGTGGCATGATTGCAAGATGTGGGGTAATATGCCCGGCAGTTCCGCCCCCTGCTAAAATAATACTTTTCATACGATATAATATGTGAAAAAAATTAAAAAGTAGCCAAAAATTCGGGTAAAAGAAGCAAAAAGGAAATTTTTTCATAAAAAATTTTAAAAAAAGGGTAATAAATTTACGATTTACTATTGAAAAATTCTTAATTATGAGTTAAAATGTATCTAGGAGGAAAACTATGAGTTACATTATAGCCTTAGACGAAGGCACTACTTCAACAAGAGCGGTGCTTTTTAATATTAAGAAGCAAAAGATAGAAAGGGTTAAAAACGTACCCATCAAGCAATACTATCCCAAGCCCGGCTACGTGGAAGAAAGCGCAACGGAAATTTACTCTTCTACCATATCCGTTTTGGTGGATTGCTTAGAAACGGTTGGGGTAGATAGCGTTTTGGGTATTGCTATAACCAACCAGCGCGAAACGGTTATCGCGTGGGAGCGTTCTACCGGAAAACCCCTCTATAACGCGATTATCTGGCAATGCAGAAGAACTATGGACTTTTGTAGTGAGATAGATTTGCGTTACGGCAATAGCATAAAGGAAAAAACGGGGCTTAAGGTAGACGCTTACTTTTCTGCAAGCAAAATGCGTTGGCTTATTCAAAACGTGCCGGAGGTTAAAAGCGCGCTTGAGCGCAAGGATTTATGCCTTGGCACTATAGAAAGCTACCTTATCTTTAAGCTCACCGGCGGAAAGAGCTTCGTTACCGATTACACTAACGCTTCAAGAACGATGCTATATAACATAAACACCTTTGAGTGGGATGAGGATTTGCTTTCACTCTTCGGCGTTCCTCGCCACGCTTTGGCAGAGGTCGTTGCCCCCGACTGTGTTTACGGCGAATACGAATATAGCGGTAGAAAAATCAAGATTGCAGGCTCTGCGGGCGATCAGCAGTCCGCTGCGGTAGGTCAAGGCTGTTTTGAACGCGGTTCTGCAAAAATTACTTACGGAACGGGCATGTTTATGCTTGCAAACGTTGGCGATAAGCCAAAGAATTGTGACGCTATTTTAACAACCCTTGGCTACGGCGGTGCCGGTAAGCCCTCTTATATGTTTGAGGGTAGCGTTTTTAACGCAGGTAGCGCAGTACAATGGCTTCGTGACGGATTGGACTTTTTTAAGCGCTCTAAGGATAGCGAAAGGCTTGCTTTATCCGTTTCTTCAAGCGAAGGGGTTTACGTTGTTCCCGCATTCACGGGGCTTGGCTCGCCCTATTGGCGAAGTGACGTTAGCGGTTTAATTACCGGCATAACCCGTGGGGTTACCAAGGCGCATATAACTAGGGCTGTTTTAGAATCTATGGCGTACTCCGCGCGTGATTTAATAGAGATTATGCAAACGGAAGGGGATATTAAGCTAGATAAGCTACGCGTAGACGGCGGAGCTAGTCAGAACGACTTTTTAATGCAGTTCCAAGCAGACGTGGTTAACACGCCGGTAGATAGACCGGGGGAAAGCGAAAGCACGGCGCTTGGCGCGGCGTACCTTTGTGAAATAGCGCTTGGTATTAAGAGCGTGCAGGAAATAGCTAGCGGAAGACAAACGCAAAAGCTCTTTACCCCCGATAGCGATAGAGAAAAATACGAAAAATTATACGACGGCTGGAAGAACGCCGTAAAGAGGTGCTTATTATGATTAGAAATTCTATTACAGGAAAGGACGGTAAGTCGATTAGCATAGTTGAATGGGCAGAGGTAGAAAGCCCAAAGGCTATAATTCAAATTGCTCACGGTATGGCAGAGCACGCTATGCGTTACGACGGCTTTGCAAAGGATATGAATAAGCTTGGTATAATAGTCGTAGCAAACGATCACCGTGCGCACGGAAAAACGGATAACGAAACGCTTGGCTATTCCAAGGGAAATATTTGGGAAGATACCCTTTCCGATATGGCTATTTTGTGCGATTACGCAAAGGAAAAATATTGTAAGGCGCAGGGCAAAAATTTACCCGTGATTTTATTCGGCCACAGTTACGGCTCTTTTTTATCACAGGCGTTCATTCGTAGGTTTAACGATAAGCTGGATGGCGCTATTTTGGGCGGCAGCAATTATTTTAAGGGCCCTATCGTTGGCGTTGGTAAAATAGCTGCTAAAATAGGCTGCATTTTTAAAGGGGAAGAAAAGCCCAACACCTTCTTAAAAAAGGCGTCCTTTGACGTATATAATAAAAACTTTACGGAAGGCACTTTTATTTCTTCCATAGTTGAACAATGCGAAAAGTATAAGGATGATACAGAGTGCGGTTTCGTTTGTAGCAGTAATTTCTACTATAATTTTTTCAAGGGCGTTTCTAAGCTTTATAAAAAGGAAGGTCAAAGCCTTGCTAACTTTAATATTTTACTTATTGCAGGCGATAAAGACCCCGTTGGCAACATGGGTAAGGGCGTTTTAGCTCTTAACGAGTGGTATAAAAAGCAGGGCGCAAAGGTTAACGCAATACTTTACGAAGGCGTTCGCCACGAATATTTAAACGATACCTCAGCCGAACAATCACGCAAGGATATTGCTTCATTCGTGCTTGGCTTTAGTAAATAAAACTGCCGATAATCGACCTATAGCGCGGTTTTTGGCGGTTTGTAATTAATTTTATCATTAGTTACGGTTAAAAATTAAAGGTTAAGAGGTTCTATTGTTTACTTAGCGTAAACTGCCGAAATGCCAAAAATATATTATGCTACAATAAACACGCGCTAATAAAATTAATCAGTAAATAGGGAGATTATTATGAATGCAGAATTTAAAGTTAATAACAAGATAATAGAAACTAAACGGCTTATTTTAAGGGCGTTTACGTTAGAGGATTTAGATGACTTTTACGAATACGCATCCGTTCAAGGCGTTGGCGAAAGAGCGGGCTGGGCTCACCATAAATCCAAACAAGAAAGTCAAGAAATATTAAAGCGTTTTATAGCTGAAGATAAGACCTTTGCAATCTGTTTAAAGAAAGATGGAAAGGTAATAGGCTCGCTTGGTGTTGAAAAATACGGCTTAGAAGAAAGTCTAACGGAATTTAACGGTTATTTAGGCAGGGAAATCGGCTACGTACTGGCAAAGCCCTGCTGGGGCAAGGGAATAATGCCGGAAGCGGTTACCGCCGTTATAGAGTATTTGTTTAAGGAAGTAGGTTTAGATTTTTTAATATGCGGTTATTACGATTTTAACGCGCAATCCAAGCGCGTGCAAGAAAAATGCGGTTTTAAGCCGTACAGAAAGCTTGTAATGGATACCCGTATGGGAACTAAAGAGCCCGGTGTTTTAAATTTACTACTCAACCCCCAAAAACAGCTCACGTTAAACTTTTCCCACCCCGAAACGCTAATTTATAAGAAATAATTTTATATAATAAAAGGCGAGCATTTTAGCTCGCCTTTTTGTGTTTACTTAAATATTTCACTTAAAATTTTCCAATCGTCAGAGTGTATATCTTCGTTGTAATTGTCGGTGCAGATACAAAGTTCTTCGCTTTGTTTATCATAGCGAACGAAACCGCCTTTAAGCCCGTATTTTGTAAGATATGCTTTCAAAACTTCAAACTTTTTCGGCGAGAAAATATCAATATCTTCGCTTGCGCCCGTTTTATCAAAACCGCCTTTTGTTTCGACAATCCAAACTTCGCCTTTTACAGACACAATGTAGTCGGGATAGAAAAGTTTTTGACGGTTAGCGTTATCGAGATAGACGATAGAAAAATATTCGTCGCCTTTATCACCGTTTTTATAAATCCAATCAACAGCGGAACAACTTTCACAGAATTTTTCAAACTTCTTTTCGGACGAAGAACGTGGCTCGGCTGACATTAAATATTCGCCATAAACGTTCTTTTCGCTAATAGTTTGCACCTTGCTTTGCAAATCGTATGTAAACAACGTTGATTGCGGAATTGTAAACGGCTTTTCAGATACCATATCAAGTGTAAGGGATAATTGACTTAATTGCACCGCCATTGCTTCACGGCAAATATGGCGCAAATAATCGAAGTTATTGATTACAAAAGCGTATAATTCTCTCGGCGCAAGTGCAAGCACCTTTTCACGATAATCAAACTTTTCACCGAACAGCTTACCGATAATCGTATTCATATAATTATACGGCATACCGATTTCTAAACCGATACGACCAACACGGTTATGATATTCACGTCCGTGTGTGGTGGTAGAAATAGGCTCGGTAATTTTTATAGCGTTTAACTTATCCTTTTCAGAAAGTTCTGCAAAAACTACTACGCTACCTGAAAGGGTGTATCTTACAATATTTTCAGAAAATTCAAAACCTTTACTTTCTAAACGAGTTTTATTTTCTTTCTTATTCCCCGTGAGCGCAAATTCTTTTTTAATATACTGTGCAATAGCAGTCAACGCTTTGCGCGGATCACGTAAATCCGTAATCATAGTACGTTGCTGTTTAGTAAGCGTAAACGTTTTGTATTCGTTTTTCAAGAACAATGTTTTTGCTTCCAACGCCGACTTACCAAGACTTGCTTTTACACCCTGCGTAAACTTGCTGTCAAACGTGTAAAGATAGCAACTATCAAGCAAATCGTTTTCGTAATGTTTTGCTTCGGGCATACGGCGAATACGACCAATCGTTTGAACTTCAAACGTTTCGTCCATATTTTCACGCAATTTCACAAGGATATGCGCACGTGGACAATCCCAACCCGTTGCAACTGCTTGTTTCATAATAACGGCAACGCTTTCGGCATTATTGTTTGAAATTCCGTCTTCGTTTTCGCGCCTACCCGAAAGCCATATAGCAAGCGTTTCCGCTTCCGTCGTAACGCCTTTACTTTCAAACCATTTTTCAACAGTTTCGCAAAGTGCGTCGGAATTATTCGGCAACTGAACGACGATTAAAGGATTTATATCAAGTCCACGCTGTAAGAAAAGGGAACGTAATTCTTGTTGCTTTGCATACGCCTTTTCTAAAAGATAATGCGTTTGATTTTCCGTTTCAATTACTTGTGGGAAGTTCTCGTTGATTACAAGCAGTTTTTTAATAAGACCTTCTGCAATAACATCTTCTTCGCTAACTTCAATAAGTTTTGCCGTTTTAGTTACAAGGGGCGTAGCCGAACAGCGTATTATTTTATCCGTTTTGAAAAGTTGTATAATCGCATCGGATTTTTCCGTAAAGTTTTGGTGGCTTTCGTCAATAATAATCTTAAAAGTAATGCCATTATTAAAAGCCTTGTCAATCCACTCTAAAAAGTTGGTACGCTCGCTGTCTTTCAAGGCGTTGTTTCCTTTTTTAGTGAGTTTTTCCCAATTTATAAAACAGCAATCGTTTTCACTAAAACCGCTCGTCATAATGTCGGCAAGAAGTTTAGTTTGCGCATTATGGATATATTTATCCATTTTTGCCTTGCTTTGTTCTTCCAAATTGCCCTTGCCGGGAGTAAGCCAAACAAAAACCGTTTTTGCGTGTCCTTTTATGTATTCGTCCATAAAATGCGTAAGGATAATGGTTTTACCACTTCCCGTAGGACTTTTAAGGACAATTTCACGGCAAGGCTCGTCCATACTTTCTAATAGACTTTTTATAGCGTTTAATTGAAAGTTTGCTAAATTTATCGTCATTGTTAAGCCTCCAAATCCCTATAATAGTAATCGGGAATAACGTTTATCGTGATACCGTTTTTCTTGAAAATCTTTTCTTGCGTTTCACTTGGCAAAACGTCGTGTCCTAAATATACCGTTTTGCAAGTTTCGGGAATAGCTTTTGCAAAATTGTCAAGTTCTTCTTCGGTAAGAATAATTGCAATTTTATCGTTGCCGTTAAAATTGATAGCGTTTTCAAGTTCCACAAGTTCTTTTACGTGTTTCAAAAGTTCGTCGGTGTATTCGTAATAGAGTTTATCCGAAATAGGCACGAAATCCACCTTGAAATATTTAAGGCTTGCACTATAATCTTCTTTTTCAATTACACGCTTTATGCGTTCATACGTAACTTCACGGCAGATATTATTTTCATTGTTGGTGCAAAGGATAAATTTACGTTGTCCGCCGTCTTCCGCATTAAGCTTCAAAACGGCGTGCCCCGTAGTTCCGCTACCAGCAAAAAAGTCAAGAATGGTAAGGTTGCTTGAAAATGTTGCTTCTTTTTCGTTATAATACAGCGAGAGTAAATATTCAATTAAAGACGTAGGCTTAGGATAGTTAAATATATCACTTTCAACAATACTACTTAATTCCATAGAAGCATTTTCGTTAACCCCAACCTTTCTACCAAATCTATTTGTAGAAACAAAAGGATTATTAGCATTTGTAAAAATTATGGACTTTGGAGCAACAGTGGATGACTTTCCTTGATGGTAAATTGTTCTTATAGCAAATTTCGTGCTTTTTACCCAAAAAGTTGTTCCTTTTCCATATTCTTCTAATACAGTAGGTTGTGCCCATCTTGACTTAAACTGTAATATTAAATCATTTATATTTTTTCCATTTTTAACTGTTACGGGGGCTAATAATTTGTAATCGGTTGATGTCGTTTCAGTATATGTTCTATCAGCAATGTTAAATTTGACTGAATAGGCAGGAAAGGTTAAAATCTTTTCATTGTTAGAAGCATTGTATAGCGGAGCATCTGTCAGCTCAGTATTAACTTTTTCAACCAATAATTCCTTGATTTTTGTATCCACCAATCGTTTTGCATATGTCAAAACATATTCACAATTAGAATATGAATTTATCTTTTGCCTACCAAAATGCTGCGTTTTTTCCCAATGAAACGCCGTAATGAAATTATTTTCTCCAAAAATCGTATCACATAGCATTTTCAATACGCTTTGTTCATTATCGTCTATGCTTATAAAAATAACGCCATTATCTGACAATAAGTTTTTAGCCAATTCGAGCCTACTCGACATAAATGACAGCCATTTACTATGGCGAAAAGTGTCATTAGTATCCACAAAAACGTCGTCATAAACAAAATCTTTATTCCCCGTATTGTACGGGGGATCTATGTAAATTAAATCTATTTTGCCTTTATGTGTTTTTTCCAAGAGTTTAAGACTTGCCAAATTGTCGCCTTCAATAAGAAAGTTCATTTGTCCGCCGTTATCAATAAAAAGGCTTTCGTCTTCCACTAAAACGGGAAGATTGTTTCAAGCGTTTCGTCAATGCTTTCACGGTGCTCTTCAAAAACAAGGCCGTATTTTTTGCCTTTAATATCCTTTTCAATTTCAGCAATATATGTAAGTAATTGTGCCGTGTTTTCGTCCTGCTCGGCAGTTGCGATATACGTTTTGATTGCTTTTATTTTTTCAACGAGTTTTTCACGCTTTTCTTTTGACACGTTTGTTGACATATTCGGTGCACCTTTTTCCATAGAGTTAGTGCACGGAATAAAGTATTCCACGTACACCGTAAATGGCTTTGTGCACAAAATATTTAGTTTCAGCACAAATGAAATACAGTTCGCTATACCGTTATACCTTGATTTTTTCGATAAAAACTGCTATAATATAGAAAATGTGCACCGAATACTTTATTTGGTGCACATTTTTTCTTTTACAATAACTTTCCTAAACGATTCATCATATCGGATTTGTGTTCAAGTAGTGAGTGGGCGTATCGGTTAAGGGTAATGGTTGCGTTTTTATGCCCGAGCAGTTCAGAAAGTGTTTTAACATCCATACCGCATTCTAACGCCCGCGTTGCAAAAGTGTGGCGCAACGAGTGAAAACCCTTATGTTCAATGTCGAGTTTTTTGAGCAGTAGTTCAAACGATCGCTGATATGAGCGCACGAAAACAGGCTTGTTGCCATCTGCAATTAAATATTCGCTTAAAGAACGCTTTTTAAGCTTTTTTAAGTATGGCACAATTTGTTTTGGCAAAGGTATAATGCGGTGCGAACTTGCGGTTTTGGGGCTATCTATAACGCGCGAATGAATGCCTTTGCCGCTATAATCGTGGCAAGTTTTTGAAACGAAAAGTAAGCCCTTTTCAAGGTCGATATCTTTCCAAGTTAGAGCGAGCAGTTCGCCGATGCGTAAGCCCGTATATAAGCACAAAATAACGCCGAACAATTTATCTTTTTTGCAATTCAAAACGTAATTTTCAATTTTCTTTTGCTCCAAAATGGTGAAGCATTCAACCTTCTTTTCAACCGTTTTGGGGCGTTTTATTTTATTTGCAACATATTCTTTTGTTAAGCCTATTAAGTGAGCCGTTTTTAGCGAATTTTGAATAACGGAAATAACCGTGTTAACAAAGTTTGCAGATAGCCCTTTGCCCGTTTTTTTGTTGCCGTTTGTTAGCAGGGCGGTTATGAATTTTTGCAAATCAACGGAAGAAAGCTTTGCCAAAGGAATATCACCCACGCTTGGGATGATATGTAATGAGCAAATAGTTAAGTATCTTGCGTGCGTTCTTGCTTTTGTTGAATGTTTTACGTAATTTTCAAGCCATTCGTAAAGCCAATTTTTATAAGTCACCTTTTCTCCTGTAATATATAAATTTTTTAATGTAAACAATTATATACGATTGTTTTTGTATTGTGCTAAAATGATGACAACTTTTAACGATGTTTTTATTAAAATCTCTTGACAAGTTGCAGTAAAAATGATAAAATAACAAGTGTTATATAACAAAAGATATATTTTGTTTTAAAGTAGGTATAAGGCCAAATAATTGATTAAATATTTTAGGAGATAGCTATGCCACCAAAGGTAAAAATCAGTAAAGAAGATATATTACAAACCGCAATAGAGCTTGTTAGAAAGGGCGGGGAAGAGGCTGTTAACGCAAGAGCAATTGCAGGGGCGCTTAACTGCTCAACTCAACCCATATTTTCTAATTTTGCCAGCATGGAAGAGCTTCAAGGGGGGGTGCTTGCTTACGCTCACGGCGTCTATTTAAGCTTTTTAAAGGCGGAAAGCGAAAAGCAGGAATACCCCAAATATAAGGCGTTTGGTATGGCGTATATTCGCTTTGCAAAGCAAGAAAAAGAGCTGTTTAAAATGCTTTTTATGCGTGATAGAAGTGGCGAGCCATTAATAGAAACGCAGGATTTTAGCGAGTCCGTTCAAATGATTATGCAAGCTAATTGCGTAAGTAAACAAACGGCAGAGCGTATGCACTTAGAAATTTGGACGTGCGTTCACGGTATAGCAACTATGCTTGCAACCTCTTTTTTAAATTTAGAATGGGAGCTTATTAGTAATATTTTAACAGACGTATACCAAGGCTTGCGCGCAAAGCACCTTAAGGAGAATTAGAATATGGATGCAATAAAAATAGAAAATTTAACCAAAAATTATAAAGAGGTGGTTGCGGTAGATAACCTTTCGTTAACGGTAAAAAAGGGGGAGCTTTTTTCTCTTTTAGGTGTTAACGGCGCGGGAAAAACGACCACTATTAAAATGCTTTGCTGTTTAACAGAGCCAAGCGGTGGGGACGCCTTTTTGCTTGGTAACAGCATAAGAACTCAAAAGAGCGCAGTTAAGCAGGTAATAGCCCTTTCCCCACAAGAAACTGCCGTTGTGCCCATGCTAACCGCTAAAGAAAATTTAGAGCTAATTTGCGGTGCGTACGGCATTGAAAAATTCAAAAAAGAGGAACAAATAAAGCGCTTAACTAAGCTGTTGAACCTAGAAAGTGTTTTAAACAGAAAGGCCGGTAAGCTTTCGGGCGGTTGGCAAAGACGGTTAAGTATAGCAATGGCGCTTATAAGCGAGCCACAAATACTCTTTTTAGACGAGCCCACCTTGGGGTTAGACGTTATTGCAAGAAGTGAGCTTTGGGATATAATTCGCGCGTTAAAGGGCAAGGTTACCGTAATTTTAACCACACATTATATGGAAGAAGCGGAAGCGCTTTCAGACCGTATTGCAATTATGAAGGAAGGCAAGCTTTTATTATGCAATACCGCTGAAGAAATTAAAAAAATAGCGGGTACTAACAGCTTTGAGCAAGCCTTCGTTCGCATAGTAAAGGGGGTGGCAAAATGAAAACCTTAGCTCTTGCAGGAAGAACTGCAAAGGAAATTATTCGTGATCCTTTAAACCTATTTTTCGGCTTAGGCTTCCCCTTGGTTTTAATACTTTTATTAAGTGCAATACAGGCAAGTATTCCCGTAAGCTTATTTGAAATTGATTCATTAACTCCGGGAATAACGGTATTCGGCCTTTCTTTTATGAGCTTATTTTCGGCAACTATTATATCTAAGGATAGGGGTAGTGCTCTGCTTCAAAGACTTTATACAACCCCGCTTAGCTCCGTTAATTTTATACTTGGCTACACATTACCAATAATTCCTATTGCAATAGCGCAAAGCGTAATTTGTTATACCGTTGCGCTTGCGTTGGGGCTAAAGCTAACCGTTAATATTTTGCTTGCAATAGCTCTTATAATTCCCGTTTCTATGCTCTTTATCGCGCTGGGATTGCTATTTGGTAGCGTGCTTAACGATAAGCAGGTTGGCGGTATTTGCGGTGCGCTTTTAACTAATCTTGCTGCTTGGCTTTCCGGCATCTGGTTTGATCTTGAGCTTGTTGGCGGAGTGTTTAAAAAAATAGCTTACCTTTTACCCTTCGTTCACGCAGTAGAAATGGAACGCGCTGCTATTTTTGGCAACTTTGGGGATATTTTACCCCATTTAACGTGGGTATTGGGCTATTTAGTTGTATTATTTGCCACAGCAGTATTGCTTTTCCTTCGCCAAATGAAAAAGCAGTAATTTCCCCATAAACTGTAAAAAAATATCATAAAACAAGAATTTAAAAATAAATTACGTAAAAAGCGTCATATATGTGATATTAATTATGAGTTTGGTTTTAGGGGGCAAGAAAGATTGATATATTCAAATGATGGATTAATTTTTAAAACAGTAAATCAATACAACTCTTTTATAGTTATAGAATAAAGGGGGGATTAAAATGAAAAGATATATTTTTATTAGAGAAGAATTTGATTGGGCGGAGGAATTTTATCTTCTTATAAAAAAGAAAATGAATTTGCCTGAATATTTTGGTTGTAATGCAGATGCTCTTTGGGACGTTTTAACCGGGTATATAGAAACGCCTTGCGAGATAGTGTTTATTGGCTTTAATAAGCAGGAAAATGAATACAATAAAAATTTAATTAATAGAATTATTTCTTGTTTTAAAAATGCAGAAAAAGAATATCCTAATAAGTTTAAAATTGTTTTCAGTTAATAATATTCGGATAAAAAATTTTCCTTTGGGATTTATTACTTGCAATACGCCATTAGCAGATGATTAAAGGGGAGATAGTATGAGATTATACGATAACGTAAAATTAACAGAAGAATTAGAAGATTTGGCAAAAAAAGGTATTCATAAAGGGTATCTAGGAATAGTTGTAAAAATCGACGTTGATATTTTTACCGTTTGCTTTTACAATAAATACAATTTTGGTGAAAGTGCGTATGCAAAGGTTAATAAGAAATATTTAAAATTTATTTTGCGTGCGGATGATAATGATATAAGTGAGTTTGCTGAGCATTTTAAGAATGTAAATATGGAAAAACACACTCATTTAACCGAATGTGACGTTAAAGAGTATGACGTGGTTGAGTTAATTGTGGAAAAACCCGAATATGCGATAGAGGGCGTGCATAAAGGGGATAGAGGGTGTGTAATTAGCACTTATGCTATTCATAACTGTTGGGAAATAATTTTTTCGGAGCGTGGTACGGGTAAAGATATTGCTCAAATAGGCGTTGCGCGTGAAGATTTTAAAATTATAGATAAGTTTTAAAAATTAAAAACAAAATATATACGTAACGGAAGGGTTTTTTAGCCCTTCCTTTTTTGATATAAAGAAAAACCACGCGATATTGATATGCACCCCAAAAGTTAGACAAATTTTTGGAGGTGCATATTTTTATGAAAGAAAGGAAAAGAACGAATAAAA
>SVHG01000020.1 GCA_015055965.1 Clostridiales bacterium | reverse complement strand
GCTTGATTGGCAAATGCCGTTTGCGGTAATGCCTCAAAAATATACCCATCAATTTCAGGTATAAGTGCATCCGCTTGCGCTTTTCTTTCCTTTTGTATTTCTATGCGTCTTTGAGTATCTTTTTTTAAATCATTTTCTATGACGCCCATAATACATCCAGAGCTACAAGAAAAAATCATAAAAGTTAAAAACAAAGTTAAAATTTTAAACACCGTTGATTTTTTCATAATTTTCTTTCTCTTTTTAATTTTATGCCACTATTTTACCATAGGTTTTTTATTATGTCAATAGCAATTATAAGTTTATTTCTATTACAAAAGGCAGTCCTTTTAGAACTGCCTTTTATCTTTTATTTGCTTTTATAGTATAAATAACAATGGCAATAGCCTTCGTAATTAGGATCTTTTATTTGATCGCGGAATTCCTTGCACATGCACTTGTTTTCTTCCGTTCTTTCCGTTCTGCAGGGGCAGTAACCGCCCGTTCTTTTTAAGCCTTCCTGAACGGCTTGAACAACTTCTTTGTTTTCGTTAAGAGTAATTTTCATTTTTTCCACCTACTATATTATATCTGTAAAATGCTTGCTTTCAAGTGTAAAGGTATGTTGCATGGTTTCGCCGTTTCTAATAAAGGTAACGGTAATTTGATCGCCGGGGCGAACCTTTAACATATAGTCAACCACGATAAACATTCTTGTGCAGTAGCTTATAACGCCGTTATGCTCTATACTTACGAATACGTCGCCGGGCTGAAGAACCCCGTCCACTAAAGCGCCTTCGGTAACCATATCAACGGTAACAGTTTCTACTATGGTAACCTTTTGAGTTTGCTCGTCGTAAACGGCTTTACTTTCGTTAGCCGTTACCTGAACACCCATTAAGCCCTTAGAAACGCCCGTTCTTCCGCCTGTTGCGTTCCACATAATATTTTCTGCAACGTTAACCGCTATAGTGGAAGGGATTGCGTAAGCCATACCCTCTACGTCTGCTTTAACGGTTTTTGCGTTTACTATACCAATAAGCTCGCCTGCTGCGTTATATAAGCCACCGCCGGAGTTACCGGGGTTAACCGCTGCGTCTATTCTTATTGAACGGAAGGTAACGGTGGTTACGTCATCTGCGCCCTTCATAGTAATATATTCAGAGTCCACGCTTATTCTACCAACGGTTGCAGAAATACCTGCGCCATCTGAATTACCAACGGCAATAGCCGTTTCGCCAACGCTTATAAGATTGCTATCCTTAATAGTAACCGCGGTTGCAGCGCTATTTTTTAGCACTTCGCTATTTTCTATTGATAAAACGGCAATATCGTAAGTCAAGCTTCCGCCAACGTAGGTTGCGGGGATTGCGTAAGCTTCAAGCTCACTACCAAACAAATAAAGCTTAATTGATTTTGCAATTTTATTTAAGCCGTAAGCGCCTGCGTTATACACTACGTGATAGTTGGTTAAAACTATTGCGTTGCCCTTTTCTTTATCTAAACTATAAATAACGCCGGAGCCGGCAGAATGTCCGTCCTCTATTACGTTAGTTACAGTATTGCGAACGTCAAAGGTTGCAATAATATCAACTGCGCTTAAAAGCGCCTTGTGAATAGCAACTTCAGTATTGTATTCGTTAACGCTACCGCTAAAATACTCCTTAATAAAGGTTAAAAAATCCTTATCGTAACCGTGATTAACGGCGGTTTGATAAATATCTTCTATCGTGATGCTTTCAGCGTTTTCGCCGTCCTTACCAGCTTGACCGTCACGTCCGTCTAGCCCGTCTGCGCCCTTAAGAGATTCAAGCCATTGTTTTTCCGTGCCGGAAAAGCCGTTCTTTACGGCAATTTCGTAAGCGCTTTCCCCCTCTCTACAACCAAAAGCGGTTAGGCTAAGCACTATAACCATTATTAAAGTAAAAATTCGCAAGAATTTATTCTTCATAATTACCTCTCTATTTTTAGTTCTATATTAATTATAACATTTTTTTAGTAAATAATATACTAAAAAAAGTTAATTATCGGTAAATTTAACAAAAAGTATAAGCAAATTTTTAAATATTTGCAAATGCTAACCCAAGAAAATTATTTTTTTTGATTATTTGCTAGCTTTTTTTGCAAAATTCTATTGAAGGTTTTTAATAAAAATGATATAATATAGTTATGGAAAAGATTAAAGCCTTTTTACAAAACTGCCCTAAGCAAAATAACCTTGGGGAAAATATTACCCTTGTTGGCGCAACTAAAACGGTTAACGCCCAAATTATTGCAGACGCGGTTGCTTTAGGTCTTAAGCATATAGGGGAAAACAAGGCGCAGGAATTTAATGAAAAATACCCCCTTTATCCACCGGCAACCTATCACTTTATTGGGCATTTGCAAACCAACAAGGTAAAGCAAATAGTGGGCAGGGCTCATCTTATTCATTCGGTAGACAGTATTCGCCTGCTAAACGCAATTAACGCGCAAGCTACCACCCTTAATATTAAGCAAAATATTTTGCTGGAGGTAAATATTGCTAACAACCAAGCAAAGCACGGCTTTTTAAAGGAAGAGCTTTTTGATGCCCTTTCTTACGCCAACGGCTTGCAAGGGGTTTGCGTGCAAGGCTTAATGACCGTTTTACCTAAATGCGAAAACAAAGATAAACTTGCTTCACTTTGCTTGCAAATGCGCGAGCTATATGATATAATTAAAAAAGATAACGCTAATTTTAAATTTCTTTCTATGGGAATGTCCGGCGATTATTTAACCGCTATAGAGTGCGGATCTAATATGATAAGGATTGGCTCTTTACTGTTTGGCGAGCGTCATTACGGTTAAAATTTTAACAAAAAACTACTCTATAGGTCGATTAACAAACACTTTCTATTTTTAAAGGTGATATTATGTTTGATATTTTTACAAAAAGCGACAAGAACAAAAAGAACAAAAAAGGCGCGCCCAATAACCGCCAAGATAAGCAAAGCCCAACCCCAAAGGCAAGCTTGAATTTTAACCAAACGGCAGGAACTAATTCTGCGCCCGGTATTAAAATTTTTCAACCCAATTCCTTTGAAGACGTTGCAGACGTTATAGACGTTTTAAACATGGGCAAGCCCGTAATAGTTAATCTTAAGGAATTAAAGGATTCTACTGCGCAACGCGTTTTAGATATTCTTTGTGGCGCTATTTACGCTTTAAAGGGCGGACTTTGTGAGCTAGAAACCAACATTTACGTTCTTACCCCAGACGGAGTTGAAGGCTAATTTATTGCATTTACGTCAACGTTTAAACCGTTACTTCAAAGTGGCGGTTTTTTTATTTTTAACAATCGATTTAGCTTTTTCGTTTATATCAAAAAGCGTTTAGGAAGAAAACCTAAACGCCTTTTTTGTTACATATTTAAAAGCTTTTGCTCTGCATTTTTGTAGCTTAAATAATAGAATAAATATGCTAAAGCTAACAAAATTATAAATACTAAGGTAAAGCCTAAATATACGGAAATTAAACTGCCTGCAATTTGTACTGCTAACACGGGTATAACTGCAAGCATTCCAACGAACACACATATAGTTGAGCTTGCTCCACGCTTAACCACCTCTGCAGGGTTGCTCCATTCAAAATTGTGGAATTTTAAGTTTACCGTTAAGCCAAGTAAAGCGCCAACAACGGTGTATAGCGCGATTATCGCAATTGCAATAAGCACGTCATACCAAGCTGAAGAAAGGGCTATACCAAATAGTATTACGCTTATAACACCGCTTGGAAGAGTGAATATTAAACAGGTTATAACCTTTGCGGTTAACCAATTTTTTGCGCTTATAGGTAAGCTTTTAATAAACCACAGAGTTTTACCTTCAAGCGATACGGCAAAGGAGGTAAACACCGATAAACCTATAAAGAAGAAGGGAATGTAAGGTAATATTACCTGTTTAATCGTGTTAAGCAGGGCTAAGTCATCTTCCGTAACCTCCATTCCGCCAAAGAAGGCGTTTGCACCGCCGTTTATTAATAAAACTATTGGTAAAATTATTGCCATTAGCGGGCCTATAATAGAATTTATAACTACGGTAGAGTTTGAAAAATAGAGCTTTAATTCTCTTTTAACAAGAGTGCCGATTAATGAACTACCCTTTTGCTTGGTTAAATCTGCGCCCTTTCCCGTGCGTCTTGCGCTTATTAAGCCGTTAACCTTGTTATAATACTTACCAACCGTTATTACGTATAGGAAGGCAAGAATTGCAAGAGATAAGTCCGTAATTAAAAGATTTAAATAACTACCGGTTATACCCTTTGCCATAAATGCAAAAAGATTAAAAAACGCGGGAAGCTGTGTTAGGCTTAAAGCCAAATCCTCATCTTCCATATCGTTAACGCCCAAACCAAACATAAAATAAAAATATACTAATAAAAAGGCTAGCGCTAAAATAGTTCCAACAAGGGATTTTCTTTTTACCTTAGACATTAAAATATGAAACACCGTTCCCACTATTAAGCCTATTGTTAAAGGTAATAAAGGAATAAAAGGAATGAATAGAAGTGCGTTTAACAGCGTTATAGCCCCACTTTTACAAATAAAACTATAAACTATGCTAGCCGGCACAAAACATAAAAGCGCGCCTACTAAGCCTATAATATAAACGTAACCAAGCTTAGAAAGTATTATGATTTGCGGTTTTATGGGGAGCGAATTTAAAAAGTCGTAATCGGTTGCTCCAAACAAAATTTTAGAAGTACCAACCGTTGTTATTAGAAAAATTACACAGTATAAAAGAACGATTAATGCAAGACCAAGATGCTTGTATTCATCAGGTAAAACAGCTGTGAATATGCCGGTATATATTGCAGACATACTTACGATTAACACCGCAAACAGCAATAATACCGCGCCGGTAATTACAATCTTACCGCCCTGTTTATCCCTATTTTTACCGCTCTTTACAAGTCTTAACAGATCGTATTTTAAAAGCAATAAAAATTCTTTCATTATTCTTCGCCCTCACTACCTTCTTTAGAAAATAGAGAAGAAATTTCTGCGCTATCTAAGAAGACCTCTTCTAAGCTTTCGTTGCCAACGATTTCTTCAGTATATCCCACTTTAATAAGCTTACCGTCCTTAATAATTGCAACCTTATTGCAAAGCTTTTCTGCAACCTCTAAAACGTGGGTAGAAAAGAAAATCGCCATACCCTGCTCGCACATTTCACGCATTACGTTTTTAACTATAAAGCTTGCCTTGGGATCTAGCCCAACGAAGGGCTCATCCATAATCATAAGCTTGGGCTTGTGAATAAGTGCGCCGATTATAACTAGCTTTTGGCGCATACCGTGTGAGTAGGAAGATATAGGATCGCCAAGGCTTTTATCTATTTCAAATAGCTTAGAATATTTATCTATTAAAGCTATTCTTTGGCTAATTTCCACCTTAAAAACGTCCCCAATAAAATTTAAATACTGAATACCCGTCATATATTCGTATACGTCTGGGTTATCCGGAATATACGCTATTTGAGATTTACAGTATAAAGGATCAGCCTTTACTGAATGCCCATCTATCAAAATATCCCCGCTATTAAAGTCCATTATACCAACGCAGGCCTTAATAGTGGTTGATTTACCCGCGCCGTTGTGACCGATAAAGGCAAAAATATCACCCTTTTCTACCGTTAAGGATAAATTATCTACCGCGCGCTTTCCGCCCTTATAAATTTTGGTTAAATTTTTAATTTCTAACATTTTATCTCCTTACAAGCTGTAATTGATATCAAAATGATATCATATAATATATATTTTTGTCAAGAAAAATTATGTTCATATACTTTACTTAATAAATTATTCGTAAAAAAAACAAAACCTACGCAAAATTGCGTAGGTTTACTTTGCATATTAAAGAACTTCTTTAACTTTTGCAGCCTTACCGGTACGACCTCTAAGGTAGTAGAGTTTTGCACGTCTAACTTTACCTCTTCTAACAACGTCAACCTTGGTAATCTTGGGTGAATGAAGGGGGAAGGTTCTTTCTACGCCAATACCGAATGAAAGTCTTCTTACGGTAAAGGTTTCGCTGATACCACCGTGTCTCTTAGCGATTACGGTTCCTTCAAATATCTGAATTCTTTCTCTTGTTCCTTCTATAACCTTGAAAGATACTTTAACGGTATCACCAACGTTGAAGGAAGGAGTTTCGGCTTTCAGATTTTCCTGATTAATCTGTTCAATGATTGTTGCCATACGACTTATACCTCCTATATTACTAGGTGTTCGTTGCCACAATCGCAAGAGGACCACCCGAAGTCATCCGTTATATTTTAGCATAAAGCTAACATATTAGCAAGTAAATTTTAACTAAATTTAAAAATTTTATTGCTAAATATTACCGTTTTTACAAAAAAAACGATAGTCATTTTTAAACAATTGAATTTTTTAAGCGTTTCGTTCTACACCTAAAAGATAATCAACTGATTCGCCAAAAAAGGCTGAAATTTTAATAAGTGCTGAAGCGACAGGTTCAGTTTTACCAAGCTCCCATTTTGCTATAGCCGATTGGCTGATGCCGGTTGCTTTGGCAAGTTCCATCTGGCTAATTTTTCTTTCCGTGCGTAATTCTTTGAGTCTTTCACCAAATATCATGACTGAATTATACCTTATCCTTTATTTATTTGTTATTTTTGTTAAAGCGTTTTTTATAGCCTTTTTTTGACTTTTTTTAGCGCTTTTCAACAACTGAATGATATTATATCACTTTTTTTAAAAAAATGCACTTATTATACGCTATTTTTAAAAAATAAAACGTAAAAATACAAGTCATTTAAGCCTTAATAAAAAATATCTTGATAAATCCTAACCTAATAGCATTTTATCCCCGCCAAGCTTTTCGCCAACCGTTCTTTCAAACTTATCCATTAAGAATGGAATAGTTAGCTCTTTCTTCTCTTCGCCCTCACTGGTAAATACTATATTACCCTCGTTCATCATAATAAGCTTATTACCGTATGCAATAGCATCACTCATATTATGCGTTATCATAAGAACGGTTAGGTTGTTTTGACCGGCAATTTTTTTGGTTACGTTTAAAACCTTTAACGCCGTTTTGGGATCTAATGCGGCGGTGTGCTCGTCTAAAAGAAGAAGCTTGGGGGAAGCGAGTGAGGCCATAAGCAAGGTTATTGCCTGACGCTGACCGCCAGACAGCGTGCCAACCTTTTGCATCATTCTATCTTCTAAGCCTAAATCAAATTCCGCAAGAAGAGCCTTGAAATATTCCCTTTCTTCGTTATTGGTGTACCATTTAAGAGTTCTTCTTTTACCGCGTCTTGCAGCAAGAGCAAGGTTTTCTTCTATACTCATATTGCCTGCAGTACCGATTAAGGGATCTTGGAATACTCTGCTTATAAAGCTAGCGCGCTTATAATCGGGCAATTTACTTATTTCCACCCCGTCTAATTTAATGCTTCCGCTTTCTATTGAAAACGCGCCGGCTATAGAGTTAAGCATGGTAGATTTACCTGCGCCGTTACCGCCTATTACGGTTACGAAGTCCCCTTGATTTATGGTTAGGTTAACACCCTTTAACGCGTGTTTTTCGTTCACCGTGCCTTTATTAAATACTACGTGTACGTTACTAAGCTCCAGCATTTGCCTTACCTCCCTTTGATTTTAGCGCGAAAATCTTATTCTTTATAGTGGGTAAGCAAAGTGCTATTACTATAATTATTGAAGCAATAAGCTTTAAATCATCCGTTTTTAAGCCAAGCTGAACGGCTACTACGAAAATTAATCTGTAAATTAAGCTACCAACTATAACGCCAACGAGCTTTATCCAGAAGGAAAGCTTTTCACCAAAAATAAGCTCGCCAATAACGATTGATGCAAGGCCTATAACTATAGTTCCGCTTGCCATATTTACGTCTGCAGAGAAGTTGTGCTGTGAAATCATTGCGCCGGATAAAGCGGCTAATCCGTTAGATAACGCTAGGGCTATAATTTTACATCTATCAGTATTAATACCCTGCGCAGTTGCCATTACTTTATTGTTACCGGTTGCTCTTATAGCGCTACCCTTTTCCGTACCGAAGAACCAGTATAAAAAGCCAACTAAAATAGCAAGAATTACTATACATATCATTATGGAAATAAGGTTTTTATCTAATCCCCTGTAATCCATATTCAATAAATTAGCAACTCTACCAACTAAGGTTTCTGCCGCAGCGGATGAAACGTTTGCCCTACCGCCAAGAATTCTTTTGTTAACGGAATATAGCGCAGACATGGTTAAAATACCCGAAAGTATTGCGGGTATTTTTAACTTTGTATTTAAAAGCGCCGTTACTACGCCTGCTGCTGCCCCTGCAAAAAAGGCTACTATCATTGCTAAAATGGGATTTATTCCTTCTACCGTTAAAACGATTGCCACGCAACCGCCGGTTGCTAAAGAACCGTCTACCGTTAAATCCGCAAAGTCAAGCAATCTGTAAGTTATGTATACACCTAAAGCGAGTATAGCCCATATAAGACCAAGAGCTATACCGCCGGGAATTGCATTTAATAAGCTTTCGAAAAACATTTTAAGTACTAAACCTTTAATTTATTTTTTACTTTTGATTGATTAACTCAACCTTTATAAATAACCCCTAAGGGATTTTTATCTATTACTGATGATTAGCCTTTAATTGATCGATAAGTGATTGTGATAAGCCTGCTGCTAAGGCGTTCTTTTCGTTAATGAAGAAGGTAGAAGGCTTGTTGTAGTGTTCAAACTTAATATCTTTTACAGCCTTTTCGCCACTTAAAATAGCAACTGCCATTTCACCCGTTTGCTTGCCAAGCTCAAAGTAGTCAATACCTAAAGTAGCAACTGCTTCTTCATCTTCACACATACCTGATTCACCGCTAATAACGGGGATTTGCTTTGCGTGAAGGATACTGCAGATAAGCTTAATGTTTTCTGCCATTAGGTTATCGGTGGGAATGTAAACTGCATCTACGTCAGCGGGAATAGCTTCAACAACGGTTGAAATTTCGCTTGATAAGCTTGCAGTAAATTCAACTAAGGTAATGCCCAATTCCGTGCATTTATCCTTTGCTAATTCGCATTGAATTTTAGAGTTGTTTTCTGATGCGTTATATAAGAAACCTATCTTTGAAGCAGAGGGATTAATTTCTTTAATTAAAGCAATTTGTTCTGCAACGGGGTTAAGGTCGCTGGTACCGGTTACGTTATCTGCTAAAAGATTTTCTTCCTCAGGAGCGGTAACTGCGGTAAATAACACGGGAATTTTGCCGGTGCTGTTTGCTAACGCTCTTGCAGATGAGGTTGCAATACCAAGCATTAGATCGGGATTTTTTGCAGCTAAGCCTTCTGCAATAGTAGTTTCAGCAGTGGGATCACCGTTTGCGTTTTGCTCGTTATAAACGATAGTTTTGCCGTTTTCCTTTGCCCATGCGTCAACGACCTCCTTAAAGCCAAGGCGAGCGCTATCTAATGCAGAGTGAGTTGCTACCTGTAAAATGCCAATGTTTATTTCATTGGGGTTATCGTCCTTACATGCAGTAGCAGAAACTGTAAGAGTTAAAGCCGTTAAGCTTGCTAAAATGATGGAAATAAGTTTTTTCATAGGTTTTTCTCCTTTTAATATATTAAGGTAATTTTCGCCTAAGTTTTGGCCTTTTTTACCTTTAATTTTTAAAATAAAAAAGACCTGTAGCAGTAATGCTAACAGGTCGGTAAATAAAAAATTCCATAGGAAAATTTGACGCTGTGAACAATTACTGCATCTTTATACCACCGATATAATAATAAGAATAATAGTAAACGTTAACAAAAGTCATAAACTTTCTCCGTCAAATAATATTTATGCATTAAGTTTAGCACTAACCTTTTTCTTTGTCAACGATTTTATCGGGGATTTTTTAATTTTTTTAATATTTTTTTGGGCTTTTTTGTATACGCATGCAAGCTATATATATTGTATATACGCACGTGCGCAAAGGAATAATTATTCATATAAAATGAATATTAATTTCTCTTTAAAAGGCTAAAAAGCCCGCCTAACATTTTTTGTTAAGCGCGCTTTTTATTTAAGTTGGTAATAGCTATTGCTTTTCGCAATAGGTAAACCGTTAGTTATGATGTTTTTTACAGTTACCCTTCTTACCTTCGCCGTGGCAGTGACCGTCGCCGTGGTGATGACCGCAACCGCATTCTTCACCGTCCTCGTGGTGGTGACCGCATTCGCATTCTTCGCCGTCCTCATGGTGATGACCGCATTCACATTCTTCGCCATGCTCGTGGTGGTGACCGCAACAGCATTCGCCCTCTAGCTCTTCAGCCTCAGCAGCGTCTGCATCCTCTTCCATTTCCTTACAGAACTGTTCGTAAACGCATTCAAGTAAAGCGCCGTCCTCTACGGGAAGAAGAACTTCGTCACCCTTATCGTCTTTAGAAACCTCAAAGATAACTACTTCTTCATCATCTAGACCTTCAATTTCTTCTGCAGGCATAAAGAAGGCGTACCATTTGTTCAAATATTCGGTGCTGCCAACGTGGAAGAATTTTAGGTGTCTGCCGTTATCGTCCACTAAATCAATTAAATCGTCGTCGTCCATTAAAATTTCGGGATTCTTTTCTTCAATCATTTTTATTACTCCTTTAATTAAAGCGTAGCGCGATAGGTTTTATGCGCTAACTATTTTTATTATTTATTATATTTTAGCCCTAAAAGGGCTTTTTTACTACTTATTAGCTAATTGCTCTGCGCGAATAAAATCTTCTAAAATAAAGCAAGCGGCAATAGCGTCAACGTATTTTTTGCGTTTTGCCCTTCCCATATCCTCACTTATTAAAACTCTGTGAGCTTCCATAGTGGAATATCTTTCGTCGTGTGTTTCAATTGGAATATTAGTAAGCTCCTTTAGCTTTTCAATAAAGAAAAGAGTTTTTTCCGTTTGAATAGAGGGCGTACCGTCTACGTTAAGGGGCAATCCACACACGATTTTTTGCACACTTCTACCCTTAGCCTGCTCTACCAAGTATTTTAAATCGTCGTTTAAATTTTTTCGGTGATAGGTTTCAACGGGTAAAACCATATCGTCTAATAAGCTGGTTACGGCAATACCTATTCTCTTATCACCTATATCAAATGCAATATATCTTTTCATGTTTGTTTCGTGTTTTTTTACAAGCCCTTTATTAAAATTTACGCCTGTTTATCTATTTCAAATTAGCCTATAATAGCGTTTAACGCGCTTATAGGGCAACTTTTACTTTTGTTATGTATACGATAATCAGCTTAAATCGTCATCTCTTTCAATAGATAAAACGAACTCGTTTTCTGCCATAATTTCGTTTAACTTTGTGGAAGAAAACTCTTTATCGGTATTAAGGGTTGCGCTATAAATAACCTGACCGTTTTCCCTTTTTATAACCAAGTGATTAAATCTATCAACGCCAAATAAGCTTTTAATAATAAGGTTTTCGTTTTCGCTTTGAACAAATTCAATTTTTACTGCGTAATAGCGTTTAGAATGAAATACCTTAAAGGGTAAATGGAATAAGCATTGAGCGCTGATAATTATTATTGCCGCGCCTAAAGCAACCACGTATAATCTACCACCGCAAGCCATACCAACGCCTGCAGTTGCCCATACGCCGGCTGCCGTTGTAAGACCTCTTACCTCATTTCTTCTGTAAACTATCATACCTGCGCCCAAGAAACCAACGCCGGTTACTATTTGAGCTGCAACACGCGCGCTATCTGCGCCGGTAAAAGCGTATTTAGAAATAATCATCATAAGAGCAGAGCCCGCGCACACGATAGTATGCGTTCTTATACCTGCTTCCTTAAATCTAATCTTTCTTTCAAAGCCAATAATAAAGCCTAAAACTACGGAAAGAAGCAAATCCGCAAGCATGCCAAATTCGCTTAAAATCTGTTCCCAAGACATAGTTTTTCCTCCTTAAATTCTATTAATATAATTACTTTATAGCGTTTAATCGACCTATAGGGGCTTATTTCAATAAATCCTTAACGCTATTTAATAAATAATCGGGTACTTCTTCGCCTTTAGCATTTTTAACCTCGTCTAAGCCAACCTCGCCCGATAAAACGCAAACGGTGGTTACCCCGGCGTTATTACCTGAAGCAATATCGGTATAAAGCCTATCCCCAATAACAACGGTATCTTCCTTAGCTACGCCAAACTTATTCATTACCGCGTAAATCATTTCGGGGTGTGGCTTGCCAATAAATACGGGGGCTTTACCCGTTGCCCTTTCTATGCTTTTGCACATTGAACCGCAATCGGGAATAAAACCGAACTCTACGGGGCAAACCCAGTCTGGGTTAGTTGCGTAATAGCTAACGTTGCACTTGGTTAAAAGCTTACAGGTGTTATAAATCTTTTCGCCCGTAAATTCGGGATCAAAGCCCACTAAAACGACTTTAGCGCTTTCATTATACTCCGTTGTAACCTTTAAACCGCTACCTTCAAAGCCGTCAACGAAGGATTTAGTTCCCTGAAGATAAATTAAATCGTTAGGATGCTTTTCCTTCATAAGCGCAAGGCTTGCTTGGGCAGAGGTAAAGAAATTCTCTTCCGTAACGAAGGTTAAACCAAGCCTGTGAAGCTTTGCAACGTAATCGCTAACCGATTTAGAGGAATTATTCGTGATAAACACGTAACGCCCGCCATCATTTGTTATTTGCTCTAAAAGCTCCGGAACGCCCTCAAACAAATCGTTATCAAGATAAATAGTTCCATCCATATCAAACAGAAAGAGCTTTTTACCATGCAAGCAAGAACAGTCCTTACCAAAATAATCGGTCATATTACTTTACCTCGCGGTTATCGGTTGCAATTAAATTTACACCCTCTACCAAGTCTTTAATTATAACGTCGCCAATTTTAACGGGTAATTTTGCAACGCATTTGTTAATTACTTGCATTAAATCAAGTAAATCGCTCTTATTTACGGGAGCGGAGGTCTTTACCGCCACCAATCCGCCGTTTTCGCATCTAACGGTAGTAGTAAGAACTCTTTTGGGCATGGTAATTTCGTTTTGCGCGTAAATTTTTCCGCGGGGGCAAGAATTCCCTTTAATATCAAGCCCATTTTCATTTTTAGTTACTTCTATATCGCATCCCAAAGGACATTCTATACAAGTTAATCTTATAATCTCACTCATATTCCTTCTTCTTCAAGCCACACCTTAATTTCCCCTTGGCTTAAAGCAATTTTTTCCTCTGTTAAAATTAACGTTTCCATTTCACCGGGTACGGCTACCTTTTTCTTTTTAGTAAGTAAAATCTCATCCCCGGAAGCAACCTTTATAACACAATCCTTAAAGGTATTGCTTACCCTAAAGAATAGCTTTACGTGCCCCTTTTGATTCTTATCTATAATTTGCGGAAGAACGTAATTTATATTCATTCCCGCGTTTACGGCAATTCCATTTTTTTCTTTTGCTCCGTTTAGTACGTAATCTGCAGCAGATTTACCCGCAATTTCAGATTCTTCAGAAACGAAGTCAACTAAATCGTGTACCTGTAAAACGTTACCGCAGGCAAAAATGCCTTCCACCTTGGTTTCCCTATTTTGATATACGATAGCTCCCTTAGTTTTGGGTGAAAGCTCTACGCTAGCCCCCGTTGAAAGCTCGTTTTCGGGAATAAGTCCAACGGAGAATAACACGGTGTCGCAATCAAAGTGAATTTCGCTACCGGGAATGGGCTTTTTGTTTTCGTCCACCTTAGAAACCACTACCCCGCTAACTCTCTTATCCCCTTCTATCTTAGTGATAGTATGGCTTAAATAAAGGGGAATATCAAAATCCTCTAAGCATTGTTTAATATTTCTTTTTAAACCGCTTGAATAAGGCATAAGCTCGCATACGGCAAGCACCTTAGCGCCCTCTAACGTCATACGGCGAGCCATAATTAAGCCTATATCGCCAGAGCCAAGTATTACAACCCTTTTACCGGGTAAATACCCCTTTAGATTTAAGTAAACCTGCGCAGTTCCCGCAGAGAATATACCCGCAGGTCTGCTTCCTGCAATATTTAACGCGCCCTTGCTTCTTTCCCTACAGCCCATAGCAAGTATAACTGCCTTTGCTTTAACGTTAAAAATGCCCTTCTCTGCATTTATTAGCGTTAACTGCTTGTCTTTAGTTAAAGATAAAACCGCGGTGTTTAGTAAATAAGAAATGTTGCGCTTTTTAATTTCTTCTATAAATCTGCCGGAATATTCAGGGCCGGTTAAGCTCTCTTTAAAGCGAGTTAAGCCAAAGCCGTTGTGAATACATTGATTTAAAATACCGCCCAAGCGTTCGTCACGCTCTACGATAACTATATTTCTTGCACCGCTATCGTAAGCGGAAATTGCAGCGGCAAGACCGGCAGGACCACCGCCGATTATTACTATATCGTACGAAGTAATCATTTGCTTACCCCCATAACAATCTCTGAGCCCTTGCCCCTTTTCGTAACCTGTTCTAAGGGGATATTCAATTCCTTTGCAAGTATTTCTGCAATTCTTGCTTGACAAAAACCGCCTTGACATCTACCCATACCAGAGCGGGTTCTAAGCTTAACACCATCTATAGTGGTTGCAGGGGGATTTTGTCTTATAGCTCTTAAAACCTCGCCCTCGGTTACCCTTTCGCACTTGCAAACGAGCTTACCGAAGCTTGCGTCCTTTTTAATAATTTCATTCTTTTGAGCTATCGTTAATTCGCTAAAATCAACCTCTCTTTTACCGTTAAAGCTTTCATTGGGAATTAACTGCATTAAAGAGCCTATAAGCTCGTTAACAACGTATTCTGCAATAGCGGGAGCAGAGGTTAATCCGGGCGATTCTATGCCTGCAACGTTAATAAAACGGTTATCTACCTTGCTTTGCTCTATTACAAAATCGTGGCGATCACAATAGGCTCTAACCCCCGCAAATGAGGTTATAGTATCGTAAAAGGGAACGTTATCGCACATCTGCTTAGCCTTGCTAATAATATAATCAAGTCCGCTTGCAGAGGTCGTAGGAATATTACCCTCACATTCTTCAGAGGTAGGTCCTAACATAATATTGCCGTCTACCGTTTGAGTTACTAATACACCCTTGCCCTTTGCCGTGGGTGTAAAAAATAGCGTGCTGTTTACAAGCTGGTTTTTAGCAAGTAAAATATATTCCCCCCTGCGAGCGCCCATTTTAAATGAGCTATCTCCTATTAGAGAGGCTATTTTATCTGATGCAAAGCCCGCGCAGTTTATAACCGTTTTGGCTTCCACCTTACCTCCGTTTACGGAATGAAGAATAAAGCCTTCTTCGCGTTTATCTATTGCGCAAACCTCAAAATCGGTATAAAGAGCAGCGCCGTTATCCATAGCGTTACCTATTGAAGCAATAGTAAGACCGTACGGGCAAACTATTCCGCCGGTGGGTGCGTATAAAGCGCCAACTGCGTTATTAGAAATATTCCTTTCTTTACTCTTAAGCTCTTCCTTATCTATTAACCGTAAGCCGGGAACGCCGTTTGCTTCCCCACGCGCCTTAAGTGTCTTTAAAATTTCTATTTCTTCTTCGTTAAACGCAACTACTAAAGAGCCGTTATTTTGATATTTAACACCAAGCTCTTCACATACCGCAGGCATTAGCTTATTACCCGCCACGTTAAATTTTGCCTTTAAAGTTCCCTCTTTAGCGTCTAAGCCAGAGTGCACTATACCGCTGTTTGCCCTACTTTGGCAAGCGCAAACGTCGCTTTCCTTTTCAAGTAAAACGCAGGTAAGCTTATATTTAGTTAGCTGGCGCAGTATCATTCCACCAACAACACCGCCACCTATTACGGCTACGTCAAACATACGCAATCTCCTAATAATATGCAAAATCCTTTACTTAATTCACTGAAAAAACTGCCAAGGTACTTAGCCTTGGCGATTTTTTATAGATATTTCTTTAAATCTTCTACCTTATCAAGCTTTTCCCATGGGAATTCGCTTCTTCCAAAATGACCGTACGCAGCGGTATTTTTGTAAATAGGTCTTCTTAAATCTAAGGTTTTAATGATAGAATAAGGTCTTAAATCAAATTCTTTATTTATAATTTCAACTATCTTATCGTCGCCGATAAAGCCCGTTCCCTTAGTATCAACGAAAAGTGATACGGGGCGAGCAACGCCGATTGCGTAGGCAACTTCAATATGGCATTCCTTAGCAAGACCTGCAGCAACTACGTTTTTAGCAATATATCTTAACATGTAAGAAGCGCTACGGTCTACCTTAGTGGGATCTTTACCGCTGAACGCGCCACCGCCGTGAGCACAGCTTCCGCCGTAGGTATCAACGATAATCTTTCTACCCGTTAACCCGCTGTCGCCGTGAGGTCCGCCAATTTCAAATCTACCGGTGGGGTTGATGAAATACTTGGTGTTTTCGTCAACCAACTCTGCGGGAATAGTGCTATCTATAACCAGCTCCTTAATATCCTTACGAAGCTGTTCGGTGGTAACCGAT
The DNA here is from genome assembly GCA_015055965.1 of Clostridiales bacterium. GTDB lineage: Bacteria > Bacillota > Clostridia > Christensenellales > Borkfalkiaceae > HGM11416. Next base: position 24,466 of record SVHG01000020.1, on the reverse strand, counting down.
TCAGAGTGTTGAGTGGATATTACTACCGCGTCTATACGAACGGGCGTTCTACCCTCGTATTCAACGGTAACCTGACTCTTTCCGTCCGGGCGAAGATAATCTACCAGCCCTTCCTTTCTTACCGCGGTAAGCTTTCTTGCAAGCTTATGAGCCAAGGTTATGGGTAAAGGCATATATTCTTCCGTTTCGTCAGTAGCGTAACCAAACATTAAGCCTTGGTCGCCTGCGCCGATACGGTCTGCAATTTCACCGCTTTCTCTGTGTTCAACGGAGTTATCTACGCCAAGCGCGATATCGGGGCTTTGTTCCTTTATAGCAGTTAAAATAGAACAGGTATCACAGTCAAAGCCGTATTTTGCTCTATCATAACCGATTTCACGAATGGTTTCCCTTGCAACGTGAGAGATATCTACGTAGCATTCGGTGGTAATTTCACCGGTAACTAAAACCAAGCCGGTGGTTGCAATACATTCACACGCAACCCTTGCGTTGGGGTCTTTTTCTATAATCGCGTCTAAAACCGCATCTGAAATTTGGTCACAAATCTTATCGGGATGTCCTTCCGTAACACTTTCACTTGTAAAAAATTTTCTCATTTTATATTCCTTTTAGTTTTTTTCTGTGGTTTCTAAACATTTTTTCGTTCAATCATTATATACCATTTTATTTCGTTTGTCAAACATAAAAGAAAGTGTTAAAATATATTATACAAATATATTTATTTATTTTAGGTGTTTTTTGATGTTTACAGGCGCAAATTGCAAGCTTTGCCCAAACGAATGCAATATTAATAGAAAAACTAATAAAGGCGTTTGTGGCGAAAGTGATAAAATACGAATTGCAAAATATTATCTTCATCCATTTGAAGAGCCATTTATAAGCGGTAAGGAAGGTAGCGGTACTGTATTTTTTAGCGGCTGCCCCTTAAAGTGCGTTTTTTGCCAAAATTACGAGCTTTCGCGCTCCTTAAGAGGTAAGGAAATTTCCCCTGAGGAGCTTGCTTCAATCTTTAAGCAATTAGAAGATATGGGGGCTAATAATATCAACCTAGTTAACCCCACACACTTCGTTCCATCTATTAAAAAAGCGTTTGAAATTTATAAACCGAATATTCCCGTGGTTTACAATACGCACGGCTATGAAAGAATAGAAACTCTGCAAATTGCAAACGAATTCGTAGATATCTATTTACCCGATTTAAAGTTCTGTTCTAACGCACTTTCTTCGCGATATACAAAGGCTAAAAATTATTTTGAGGTTGCTACGAAAGCAATAAAATTTATGATGGAAAGCAAGCCTTCCGTGGTTGAAGACGGGCTTATGAAAAAGGGAGTTTGCGTTAGACATTTAATACTTCCCTTAGGCGTTAAAGACAGTATTGCCATTATTGAATGGTTTAAAAATAACGCCGTAAACGGCGCGCATTTTTCCCTTATGTCACAATACACTCCCTTTGGCGAATGTGACGCCTTTCCGGAGCTTAAACGCCCCATTACAAAACGTGAATACGATAGAGTTACGGAGGCGCTTTTTAACGCTAAAATAGAAAACTGCTTAATTCAAGAGCGCTCCTCTGCAACCACTATTTACATTCCGAAATGGGATTTTTAAGTATACGTGCCACATTTTTTCTTACCAATTTCTTGCATTCGCTTGGCGAAGAATAGGAAAGCCTTTCAAAAATATTGAACTTGTTTTTCATACGATTATTTTTGACTAACCTTAATTTTTTATGCTTTTAAAAGGAGATTTTTTATGCTTAATATTGGTAACGATTGGGATGAAATTCTTGCCCCGCTTGTAAATAGCGAGCTGTACGCATCCATTCGCGCTTTTTTAAAAAGCGAATATTCAACGCAAATTATTTATCCGCCAATGAAGGATATTTTTAACGCCTTTAAATACACACCCTATTCTTCCGTTAAAGCGGTTATTTTAGGGCAAGATCCCTACCACGGCGAAGGTCAGGCGCACGGGTTATGCTTTTCAGTTAAGGAAGGGGTTAAAGCGCCCCCCTCACTAGTGAATATCTATAAGGAAATCGAAAGCGATTTAGGTATTACACCACCAAAAAGCGGTTGCTTAACTAAATGGGCAAAGCAGGGCGTTATGCTTCTTAACACCACTCTAACCGTACGCGAGGGTAAGCCTAATTCTCACAGCAAATGCGGTTGGCAGGATTTTACGGATGAGGTGATTAAATTACTTTCCGGAAGAGAAGAGCCTATGGTATTTTTACTTTGGGGAGCAAACGCACGCTCTAAGAAAAAATTAATTGACCAAAGCAAGCATTTAATTTTAGAAAGCGTTCATCCAAGCCCCCTTTCAGTTTACGGTGGATTTTTTGGATGCAAGCATTTTTCAAAAGCTAACCAATTCTTAAAGTCTAAAAATATAGAGCCAATAGATTGGGATTTGAATGAATAAAAGCTAAAAAACGGCATAAAAGTCACGCTATAAGTCGATTAGCGTGACTTTTTTTATTTTATAATCTTTTCTACCTCGTCGTATAAATCGCCAGCGCCAAGCACGGCAACACACTCAAATTTACCGGTTATCCCCTTTAAAATAGCGCTTACGTTCTTACTGCTTTGGCAATATATGCACCCCTTTAAATCCTCTGAAAGTCTTTTTCCACTACCCATATAGGTATACTTTTCCCTTGCAGCGTAGGTGTCAAAAATAAATAAATTTTTAACCTTAGATAGCACGTTTAAAAATTGCTTATATAGCCCTGCCGTGCGCGAATAGGTGTGAGACTGAAAAAGCACCGCGTAATTATCGTATTTTAAATCTAACATTTTAACCGTTTTTTCTACTTGCGCCGGGTGGTGTGCGTAATCAGCGTAAATAACGCAGTTATCAATCTTACCCATTATTTCATTTCTGCGTTTAACACCGCAGTAATTTTCTAGCCCTGCTTTTATTATACTTGGCTCTATTCCTATTGCCCTGCAAACAGCAACGCAAGCAAGTGCGTTTTTTATATCGTGAATTAAAAAGCTCTTAAGCTCCAGCTTAAAAATTCTTTTACCATTTTCCATAATAAAGCACTCTATAGCACGATTATCAAGGTATTCAATTTCTTTCGCATAGTAATTTGCGTTACTATTTTCTAAAGAAAAGGTAATTCCGTCCTCTACTAAATTAGCTTCTTCTAGCGGTAAAATTCTAATTTTAGAGCGGTTTAAAAAAGCACCGAATTCTTCTTTTAATTTCTCTTTACTGCCATAGCTATCTAAGTGGTCGTTATCTATATTTAAAAGAACGCCAAGGCTTGCAGTAAACATAGAGATATTTTTCTTAAACTCACAAACCTCGCTTAAAAAGATATCCTCGCCGGAAATTACCATATTCCCAAACTGCTTATCAAACCCGCCAATATGAGCACAGAAGCCTTTATTTGCGCATTTTAACACGTGGGCAATCATTGCAGTACACGTAGTTTTACCGTGCGTTCCCGCAACCCCTATTTTAAAGGGATAACTGCTTGCAATTTCATATAAAAGTCTTGCACGCGTTATAATGGGCTTTTTTAGTTGTCTTAATTCGCAAACTATTTTATCGCTATCTGATATAGCAGATGAAACAACGGCTAAATCGCAACGCGTAATTGAATCGGGATTATTTATTTCTACCCCTTCCCTTTGCAAATTTTCAGTAACGGATGAAAAATGAGCGTCGTACCCGCCAACCTTAAAGCCCGTTTTTACCAAAAAACGAGCAAGAGCAGACATGCTTATCCCGCCAACTCCAACGAAATATACGTAAAAATCTCTTTTTAATAAACCATATTCTTCTTTCATAATTCTATTTTATGGCTATTTTTACCCTTTTAAGCCCTTTTTTACAATTTTTTTTAATTATTTTTTAACTTGCACTAAAAAATTATTGAATATTTAGTAAAATTGTAGTATTATATATTCACATAATACTTAAAGGTATTATGAGAAACAACAAGGGGAAAGGTCATGAACATTACCGAAGTTAGAATCTGGTTAGTTAAAAAGCCTGATTCAAAGTTAAAGGCAATTGCATCAGTAACCTTTGATCAAGCTATCGTAGTACACGATATTAAGATTATTGAAGGGGCTGAGGACTTGTTTATAGCAATGCCTTCCAGAAAAACGGGTGAAAACGAATATAGAGATATCGTTCACCCCATTAACGCCGAAGCGCGTGCTGTTCTTATTAAAGCCGTACTTGAAGCATATCACGAAGAATGCTCTAAGGCTGAATAATTCTTACTTTGACTTTGCACTTTACTAAATAAATAAGAACAAAAAAGCCACCTAAAAGGTGGTTTTTTATTGCTATAATTTAAGTTCTATTTTACTTATTTATAAATATTATAATTTAATGTGATATAATTATTTTTACTTAAACCTTATTATATTATTTTTTACAGCACATTATGAAGAAAAACGTATTTTTGATTTATTTAAAAAATATTTTACTGCCTTGCTTACTTTTTAGCTTAATAACGGGAATACTTACAGGCGGTTTCGTTGTTGGATTTAAGTTTATTGCAGGTAAGATTATTGATCTTTCCACTACTCTTTATTCATTTTTAAGATTACACGCATACTATTTACCGCTTGTATTCGCACTAGTAGCCCTTGTTTCCGTTGGACTTTACTTTCTACATAAATACTCGCCGGATTCTAAAGGGGGCGGCATTCCAAATTCAATAGCATATCTTAGAGGTCTTGTTACCTTTAAATGGCTAAGAACTCTTATAGGTGCTATAGTTTCTTGCCTATTTACCTTTTTTATTGGAACACCTCTTGGAAACGAAGGCCCTTGCGTTATGACGGGAACTACGCTTGGCAGAGGGGTTATTAATACCTTAGGTAAAAAGCATCGCGAATGGGATAGATATATTATGACCGGGGGCGCGTGCGCAGGCTTTGCTTCCGCAACGGGAGCGCCCATTTCCGGCATTTTATTTGCACTAGAGGAAGCACACCATAAGCTTTCGCCCATGATATTAATGGTAGCCGGCTCTACCGTGTGCTTTGCAATGATTACCACACAATGGTTATCCTCTCTATTCGGCTTAGAAAGCGCGTTATTCCCCCATTTAGCGCCAATAACCTTACAATTTTCACAAATGTGGTTGCCGTTAACGGTTGGAATTTTTGCCGGAATTTTTGCAGTTTTATACATCAAACACTTTAACGCGTTAAGAAAGCTGGTAAATAAAAAGATTATCGGTAAAGCCAAAATTTTAGCCTATACCGTGATATTCATTTTAACCGTTACGGTTGGACTATTTTCAAACGATTTTATTAGTACCGGACATCATTTAATAGAAAAGCTTTTAACCCCCAACGGCTTAACCGTGCTGTTTTTAATTTTAGTTTTGGTAATTAGAACGCTTTTAACCTCGTCTGCTTCAAGTGTTTCCATAACGGGCGGAACGTTTATTCCCACTTTAGCGTTTGGAGCTTTACTTTCATCAATAATAGCTAAGATTTTAATTTCTTTGGGATTTATTGAAGAATATTACTACCAAATAACCGTTCTTTTAGGCATGATTGCCTGCTTTTCCGGAATGGCTAAAACACCCCTAACGGCAATAGTTTTCGGTTTAGAAGCACTATCATTAACGAGTAACGTTTTAGCCGTTGCAATTACCGTTATAGCTTCTTATATTATTTCTGAAATATTCTGTCCTCATTCCGTTAACGACGAGATTATGGAAATTCGCGTTGAAGAAGAACGAAAAGATAAGCAAGTCTTTTTAATAGACGCGGTGTTAACCGTTCAAGAAAAATCCTTTGCCGTTGGCAAGCAAATAAGGGACGTGCTTTGGCCAAACAACCTATTCGTGCTTTCTTTAAAAAGAAGTGATAACCACCCACAAATTGACGGCCACGGCGAAAAGAATATGTACCCCGGTGATAAGCTTCACGTTAGATATTCCACTTACGACAAACAAGCAACCGCAGAGGAGCTTTCCGCGATATTAGGCAAGCAAGACTTTACGGAAGATGAATGGAAGGAATAATACAAAAGGCGGGCTATAGCGCGATAAACGGCGCTTTTAATAACATAATTCAAATATATATTAGTAAAAAAATGGAGCGAAAAAATCGCTCCATTTTCTGATTATAAATAAACGAAAAAGTTACTTAAGCAAAAGCCGAAGGCGTTTACCTTCGGCTTTTAATTTATCTTAGTATTTATTGCGTTTTACGTAAGAGGTGTGAAGAACTTCGTGAGCCTTGTGACTACCGGGCTTACCGAAATATTCGTTATATAAGGTAGTAACAACAGCGTTTTCATGACTCTTTCTTACCTTGCTGTTAGCGTCGATTTGATATAGAACGCTTGCACGAAGAGCGCGAACGTCTGTATTTCTACGAACGAAAGCAGATTGAATGGGTTGACCGCCACCGTTTACACAACCACCGGGACATCCCATGATTTCAATAAACTGATATTTGCAAGTACCGTTCTTAATTTGTTCACATAAAGCTCTTGCATTTTCTAAACCGCTTGCAACTGCAACGCTTACTTCTAATCCGCCAACCTTATAGGTAGCTTCCTTAATGCCTTGAGTTCCGCGAACTTCGGTAAATTCAACGTTTTCAAGCTTTTCGCCGGTAATGGTTTCAACAGCAGTTCTTAAAGCAGCTTCCATAACTCCACCGGTTGCGCCAAAGATAACGCCAGCGCCGGTATATTCGCCTAAAGGAGCGTCAAATTCGCCGTTGGGAAGTTCGTTAAAGATAACGCCGTTACCCTTAATCATCTTAGCAAGCTCTCTGGTAGTTAAAACTGCGTCCACGTCGGGAACGCCTGCAGCAGATTGATCTGCTCTGTTCTTTTCAAACTTCTTAGCTACGCAAGGCATGATGCTTACTACGTAAATATCTTCAGGATTGATACCCATCTTTTCTGCATAGTAGGTCTTTACGCAAGCACCAAACATTTGTTGGGGAGACTTACAGCTGGAAATATTGGGGATAAGCTCAGGATAGTAATATTCCATAAATCTAATCCAACCGGGTGAACAGCTGGTGATTAAGGGAAGATGCTGGCCTGCTTGAACTCTTTCAATAAATTCGTGTGATTCTTCTAAGATAGTTAAGTCAGCGGTAAAGTTAACGTCAAAAATCTTATCGAAGCCAAGTAAACGAAGAGCAGAAACCATTTGACCTTCTACGTTCGTTCCAATGGGATAACCGAATTCTTCGCCTAAAGCAGCTCTTACAGCAGGAGCAGTACCAACGATAACGGTTTTGCTAGGATCAGCGATAGCTGCGCGAACGTTATCGATTTCACTCTTTTCGTGAAGAGCGCCGGTAGGACATACGTTAATACATTGACCGCAAGCTGCGCAAGAGGTTTCTGCTAAGTCTTCATTAAACGCACAACCAACTTCAGTTGCAAAGCCACGGTTCTTAGTGCCGATTACTGCAACGTGTTGGATTGATTTACATACTGCAACACATCTTCTGCAAAGAACGCATTTACTGTTATCACGAACTAAATAATCGGTAGATTCATCAACTTCAGAGGGAGTAACTTCGCCCTTGAAAGCAGCTGAATCACAACCGTATTCAAAAGAAAGAGCTTGTAATTCACAGTTCATATTTCTTTCGCAAGAAAGACAGTTCTTATTGTGGTTAGATAAAATCAATTCAATAGTAGTCTTTCTAGCTTGGCGAACTGCAGGAGTATCGGTAAATACTTCCATACCTTCGTTAACGGGATATACACACGCAGCAACTAGGCTTCTTGCGCCCTTAACTTCTACAACGCAAACACGGCAAGCGCCGATTTCGTTGATTTCCTTCATGTAGCAAAGAGTGGGTATTTTAATACCGATAGACTTTGCAGCTTCTAATATAGTAGTTCCCTCTTCAACGGTTACGGGAATATTATTAATTTTAAGATTAATCATTTTTTATACCTCCGCTTACGCTTTATGTATAGCGTTGAACTTACATGCAGCCATACATGCACCGCATTTAACGCATTTTTCATTATTGATTGCCATTGATGCAAGCTTATGACCGGGAGCAATATAATCCGTTCTTTCAATTGCATTTGCAGGACATTGACGTGCGCAAAGTCCGCAACCGATACATTTATCTTTATCAATTTCAAATCTTACAAGCTTCTTACATACGCCCGCGGGACATACCTTATCTCGTACGTGCGCGATGTATTCATCTCTGAAATAACGAAGGGTTGAAAGTACGGGGTTAGGAGCAGTTTGACCAAGACCGCAAAGCGAATTGTTCTTGATGTATTGGCAAAGCTGTTCCATTCTTTCTATATCTTCCATGGTTGCAGTACCTTCGGTTACCTTGGTTAAAAGCTCTAATAAACGCTTGTTACCAATACGGCAAGGAGTACATTTACCGCAAGATTCGTCAACGGTAAATTCAAGGAAGAACTTAGCGATATCAACCATACAGTTGTCTTCGTCCATAACGATAAGACCGCCTGAGCCCATCATAGATCCGATTGCAATTAGGTTGTCGTAATCAATGGGAACGTCTAAATGAGATTCAGGAATACATCCGCCTGAAGGACCACCCGTTTGAGCTGCTTTGAATTTCTTACCGTTGGGAATACCGCCACCGATATCGAATACGATTTCACGTAAGGTAGTACCCATGGGAACTTCTACTAGACCGGTGTTAACGATCTTACCGCCAAGAGCGAATACCTTAGTACCCTTACTCTTTTCAGTACCCATAGAGCTAAACCATTCTGCGCCGTTTCTAATAATTGCGGGAATGTTAGCATAGGTTTCTACGTTATTTAAAATAGTAGGCTTGCCGAATAAACCCTTGATTGCAGGGAAAGGAGGTCTGGGACGGGGTTCGCCACGCTTACCTTCAATAGAAGTCATAAGTGCAGTTTCTTCACCGCAAACGAATGCGCCTGCGCCAAGTCTGATTTCTAGATTGAAGCTAAAGCCTGAGCCGAAGATGTTATCACCAAGAACACCGTTAGCCTTAGCGTCGTCAATAGCCTTTTGTAATCTTTGAACTGCGATAGGATATTCTGCTCTAATATAAACGAAACCTTGGTTACTACCGATAGCGTATGCAGCAATTGCCATAGCTTCGATAACAACGTGGGGATCGCCTTCTAAAACTGATCTATCCATGAACGCACCGGGGTCGCCCTCGTCTGCGTTACAGCAAACGTACTTAACGTCGCCCTTTGATGCCTTAGCAAAAGCCCACTTTCTACCGGTGGGGAAGCCTGCGCCACCACGACCGCGAAGTCCGCTTGCTAAAACTACGTCGATAACGTCTTGAGGAGTCATTTCAGTAACTACCTTAGCAAGAGCTTGGTAGCCATCACGAGCGATATATTCGTCTATACATTCGGGGTTGATAACACCACAGTTATGTAAAGCAAGACGTTTTTGCTTGTTCATAAACTTGGTATCGTCAAGCTTCATTACCGTTTCGCCCGTTTCTTCCTTATGTAATAGACGTTCTACGGGAGTTCCGCCGATTATGTGAGTATCAATAATATCAGTAACGTCGTCTACGCTGATTGAGTGGTAGAACGTTCCTTCGGGATATACTACTACGATAGGACCTTTTGCGCAAAGACCGAAGCAACCGGTCATAACAACGCGAACCTTACCTTCAAGGTGCTTTGCTTCAATTTGTGCGTTTAGTTCCTTAATTATGTTCATTGATTTGCTTGAGGTACAACCCGTTCCGCCACAAACTAGAATATGATGCATGCTTGCGCCAAAAAGCTCTCCTCTTTTTTGCTTGATTGCGTTTAGTTCCGCAACTGTTTTCATATCTTTATCCTCCGATTCCTTAAATAGTAGAACAACGGCTTACGCGTTGTATTTTGCAAGTATTCCTGCAACGTCTTTAGCGGTAATTTTGCCGTAAACCTCGTCGTTAATGGTTAATACGGGGGCAAGACCACAGCATCCGATACAACGGGTTGCGTCAAGTGAAAATCTCTTATCGGGAGTAACGCCGCCGTTTTCGATTCCGAGAAGCTTTGAGAATTCGTCAAAAATCTCACCAGAGCCCTTAACGTAGCATGCAGTACCTAAGCATACGGCTACTTTATATTCGCCCTTAGGTGAAAGCGCAAACTGTGCGTAGAAGGTTGCTATTCCGTAAACTTCGGAAAGTGATACGCCCATTTCTTCTGCGATTATTACTTGAACCTCTTTGGGTAAATAACCGTAAATTTCCTGAGCCTGTTGCATTGCAGGCATAAGTCCGCCCGGAACGCTTTTGAGTTTTGAAAGAACCTCCCTAAGTTGAGCTTCCTGCTCGGGAGTTCCGTCAAAAGGAATGTTAGTAACTTTTTTCATACTTATCCTCCGAATTCTTTGCTTCTGCAAAGTTTAAAAAATACGAGTTTTCCTTGATGATAGTGCAATCACCGACTTTTATTATATCACATTTAGACTTAACAGTCAAAAAAACTAGCGCTTTTTTACTAATTTATTTTATAAAAATAAAAAAAATTGCAAAATTTCTTCCTTTTTTAAGGAAAAATCTTACAATTTGTTGCCGTTTATTTAGTTTGAAAAAGTTTTTTTTATTCGATAGCTTACCGATTAACTTTTTAAGTGGCATTAACCCAAAGCCAAATCTAACGCCATCATTATACAAAATCCTATAATAAAGCCCCAAACCCCACCCTTAGAATGAACGCTATCGGGGATTAACTGCTCTACTATAACGAATATCATACACCCCGCAGCAAAGGATAGTATTAAGGGCTGTAAAAAGCTTAGCCATACAACTAAAAACGCACCTATAAGCGCGCTAATCGGCTCTATTATACCGCTTATAACTCCATAAGAAAAACTCTTCAACTTGTTTTTACCGTTACGGTTATACGCAAGAGCAATAGCTAACCCTTCCGGAAAATTCTGCACGCCTATTCCAAAGGAAACGCTTAACGCGCTTGCAAGACCTAACCCACCTGCTCCAAAGGCAAAGCCAACCGCCAAGCCCTCCGGCAGATTATGAAGAGTAACCGCCCAAAATAATTTACTAAGCTTACGCTCTTCCCCCTGCCCCTTAAACAGCTTTTCAGAAAAATATATAAAGCCCGCACCAACGAAAAGCCCCACGCAAGCGGGCAAAAAAGCAAGTCCGCCTAAATGAGCGCTTAGGCCTACGGCTGGTATTATTAAAGAGAATATGCAAGCAGCCGTCATTATTCCCGCAGATATTCCTAAAAATATTCCACCATCCTTTTTACCGGGTGTAAAGAATATCATCATAGCGCCAAGCGCGTTCATTAAAAAGGGAAAGATAAAGCCTACAAGTCTTAAGTATTGCCCCGTCATTTTTCATAAGTATCCCTATAACTTATTATACGTTAAAGGGGCTACCATTGTTAAAAAACAACCTTTAAAAGTAATTTTTTTACAAAAAAAGTAGGGCTATAGCGCGATTAACTCACACTATAGCCCCATTTTGTATTTAATTTTTCTTATTTACCAAAATCCAATATGCTTTGCGGTAATTCAATGATAAAGAATAAATTTATTGGCTCGGTTATGCTTGCATCTTCATAATATTCGTATCTCGTGTAAATAAGGTATTCCCCTTCAACCTCGGACCAACAACTAACGAGTCTCGCATTTTGACCGGCTTTAAGATAAACGCATTCAATTAGCAACATATTATTTTCAAAATATTCCGGTTCATATTTTAAAACCGCAGTGAGCATGTCACTTTTTCTTTCGCCGTATTGAGATAAATATTCAGTGACCAAGCCAGCCATGTTATTTGTGGTATCTTGATTGCTTGAGGAATCGCTATCATTATAATATTGCGTCATGGGATAGCTGAATTTTTTTGAGTTGTAGCGACCGCTATCGTGCTTTTTATAGGGCTCAGATACTATTTGAAAGTTTAGATCGTCGGCGTCGTTGTAACTGCCGTTATAATAATATTCGCCGTCATCAATTTCCATACGAAAATTTGATTTTTTGTTCTTTATCGTGCTCTCTTCAAAAAAATATTCAAGGATTATAACGTACCCCCTTGGAGTGGATAGATGTCCTTCTACGTAAGTACTAACGTCGTAGTCAAAGTCATAGTAAAAAAATTTATATTCAATTTCATTTTCCGTTTCAGTTCTAAAATTTTCCAATCCTTCTTCGCATTCAACAAGTGAGTAGTAACCTGAAAACATTGAAATATATCTTTCCCCACAAAAGCCAACGTATCTAAAGTGCTCTTGCAAAAATTCGTGAACGTATTGTGCGTATTCTTCAAAAGCATCAAGCTCAATATAACCCCATATCAAGGAAGTTGCAAAAAATAAAGAATCAACGTATTCATAATCGGGGGCTTGAAGATCTTCTATCCCCTTCCCCCTTAAATGGGATCGTTTAAAAAAGTCGGTTTTATAATCCATAATGCAAGCGCATCCCGTTGCTATCGCGCAAGAAATTGCAAGCACTATTAAAACAAACAACTTAAATATTTTTTTCATTTATACAAGCTCCTTATTGGTTATGCCAATTATATGTTACCACAATAATCGTAATTTGTCAATATGCTTTTAAATTTTTCTTATTCAATCAAACTAAAAACAGTAAAAAATAGGGCTATAGTGCGATTAACTCACTATAGCCTTTGTTTATTATTTTGTTAACCATCTGTTATTTGTAGCTTTCGTACAGGTTATCAGGGAATTGTATGATAGCGCATACGTTCATTCTTTCCGTTACGGTTGGATCGTCGTAAAGCTCAAATCTAACGTAAATAGAGCCTTCGTCTATCCAGCAAGCGCTAATTTTTGCATTTTTGCCGGGAGGTAAATATCCGCATTGTATACTTAAAAAATTATCGATAAAATATTCCGGCTCATATTGCAACACTCTTGATACTAAAGCACTTTTTCTTGCGCCGAAGCTATCCGCATAGTTGTTTATAAAATCCTTTACCGTATTTCGATTGTTGTCGTCTTCATAATCGTCTAGTATATAGTTAAAGCCATGATCAGAAGGATATCTTTCTTTTTTGTAAGGCTCTAAAAGGTATTCCACGTTCAAGGTAGTTGGATCAAGAAAACTATCATTATAATAAAACTTACCGCCAAACAAGCTGGTATTTGGGAATGAGAATGCAAAATTAAGGTTATCTTGCGGAGTAAAAAGATAAACTAGCTTTACAAAATTATGGGTAAAACCGGGAACGCCGTCACTCCTTTCTAAATCCCTTTCCGTAAAATATAAAAATTCGTATATTACTTTAATCTCATCTTCCGTTCTGCAGTTTGCAATATTATTAAGCGCGTTAACGAACGTTCCGTTGTAGGTAAACAATTGAAAAGAAGTTCCACCGTTAAATCCAACGTATTCGTAACGTTCCGTTAAGAAGTTAAAAAGATACTCAGCGTATTCTTCAAAAGCAGAATACTCAATCATGCCGTAAACTGCAGGAGTCATAGTGGTATAATGAGAGTAATCGTAATCCGGCCTTTCAAGGCCTTCTAATCCTTCACTCCTTAGCTTTGAGTTAGTAAAAAAGCCTTCCTTTTCAGAAACCGGAAAGCAGCTGCAGCCCGTTACTAAAACGCAAGAAACTGCAAGTATTAAAGCAAGTATAATTTTTAACGCTCTTTTCACAACTACTCTCCTTAACAAATTTATAATTATATACTAACATATTAATAAGTTATTGTCAATAGTATATTTAAAATTTTAAGTTAGAACAATGTAAAAAACAACCAAAATCAAACAAAAAGTAGGGCTATAGCGCGATTAACTCACACTATAACCCTGCAAAACAGTTCTTAAATTGTTTATATATAACTTTTAGGAAATTCAACAAGCGCATATAAATTCATTGGCTCTGTTATGCTTGCATCATCATAATATTCAAATTTAACGTATAAACCACGACCATCATTTATTTCCGTACCATATCTTACTGCGTCATCAATCCAGCAGAAAATAACTCTTGCATTTTTACCTGCTGCAATGGGGGTATACGCAATATACAAAACGTTTTCATTATAAAATTCAGGTTCATAACGCAAAACGGCACTTACTGCACTACTTTTGCTTACACCAAATGTTTCACGGTGCTCATCAATAAATTCCTTCACGCAAGTACCTGCTCCTATATTATTTTCAGAGCTTTGATAATATTGATTAATGGCAAAAGCAAATTTCCTTCCATCATTATATTCAGTTATTTGCGCCTTATAAGGGTCAAGCACGTATTGAATTGCAAAGTTGTCTACTTCCAAATATTCATCATTATAATAATATTCCGTTGTTGCACCAAGCTTTCGCAAGCCCATTACGAAATTGGATTGCGTCCACGACCTTTCCTTTAAATAATAAACGAGAGTAACGTGAAGATTCGTGTAATTAACTCTACCAATTTCATCATTTGGATAAAACAAAAAGGTATATGTTATAGTATTCTCATTTGCATCTTTAAAAAGAGATAATTGGTTTGAACAATGAATAAATGAACCTGAACCACCAAACATTCGATCGTGCACCACTCCGCAAAAACCAAGGTAAGTATAACGCTCTTTTAAAAAACCGTAAACGTATTCTGCATATTCTTCAAAGGCAGTATATTCTATTTTTACATATATCTCTTGCATGATAACGTTTTTGCTTAAATACATATAATTTGGGGGCTGAATACCTTCTATCCCATTAGAACGCAAAACTGCATCTGTAAAAAAACCTTTCTTTTCAGAAACTGGAAAGCAGCTACAGCCCGTTACTAAAACGCAAGAAACTGCAAGTATTAAAGCAAGTATAATTTTTAACGCTCTTTTCACAACTACTCTCCTTTAAAAATTTATAATTATATACTAACATATTAATAAGTTATTGTCAATAGTATATTAAAAATTTTAAGTTATAACAATTAAAAAATAAACAAAATTAAACAAAAAGTAGGGCTATAGCGCGATTAACTCACACTATAGCCCTATTATAAATTTATTTTTATAAAGCAAAACAACGGCAAATTACACAACGTTTGCAGTTGCCAAGGTTGGCCAATCGGTAATAATTATAAAGCCCTTATTTTCCTTAAAGTTGTACTCGTCTAAAATTTCTTGCTCTAATTCGTCAATTATATCTATTTTACCGCTAACGTATTCTTGCAATTTTTGATTACAGGAAAGCAAGCGTTGAATTAAGCCGCCTAAGCGTATTTGTTGAATTTCTAAGCCTGTGCCCTTGTTTTCCCTATACCAAAGAGCTTCTAAGCAAGC
Source organism: Clostridiales bacterium (assembly GCA_015055965.1). Classification (GTDB taxonomy): domain Bacteria; phylum Bacillota; class Clostridia; order Christensenellales; family Borkfalkiaceae; genus HGM11416. The sequence goes on along the minus strand of SVHG01000020.1, from coordinate 9,235 downwards.
AAGGAATTTTCTTAACGATTTAACCGTTTTTAAGTAGTCCTTTGCAACCAAGCTTAAGCCTTCTTTATCCTTAGCCTTATACGCCTTTCTGGTTCTTACGCCAAGATCGTACTTGGTTTGCAAAACGTTGCATAAATGATACTGAAGCTCAAAAAGATAGCCAAAGCTTTTGCTTCTCTTCATAGCCTTTAAAAGCTTACCCTTTTGCTTTTTATAATACTCCGCTTCCCCACCGTAAACGTTGCAATCAAATATTCCCATGAAGGGATCGTTATATAGCATATACTTAGAAGGATTACAGTTAGTAGCAATATTTCCATTGACCTGATTGGGTATTTCTAACAGCGCAAAGTCTTCAAAATACTCGCCTATAAGTCGATTAAAGCCATCTTTAATAGATTGCATATCCTCGTTACCCTTATAGATTTGTATTGCGTGATAAAGCATAGAAAGGGCGCTAAAGCAAGAGCATTCTCTGCCAAAATCCCCCCATAAAGTCATAATAATATTTTGTACGCCACGTTCTTTGCAAACCCTTAATGCAGAGGTAGTAGTTTTAAAGGACCACTCTATATTAGGCGCAAATCCGGACCAAACCCAAGAACCGCCCGCAAACCACATACCCTCTTTAGCGATAGAGTGTGCGTCTATCATATCACGATAGGTTTGCTCTTCTGTGTGATAGTAATCCCAATAAATAAGATTTACGTTTGAAGGAATTTTTTTAGCTACCTCTTCCGGAATGGGGTTTTTACCGTAATAATCGCCATCATTAGCAATACGCAAGAACATATCTGACCACATTATGGTTTTTAAGCCGTATTTTTCGGCTATTTTGCTAACGCGGTTTAAATGCTCCGTCATTAAATCAAACTTAGAGCGAATGCCGTGAATATCTGCATACCTTCCCCTGCCCAGCATATGAGCTTCATCCATACCGATATGAACTAAATCGGTGGAAAAGGTGTTTTTTATGGTTGCAAACATATTATCTATAAGCTCATAAGTGCGCTCGTCGTTTAAAAGCAAAATATCGTTAGCGTCACGAATAGGCTGATATTCCCTCCAACGGAAAATCGCGTTAAGATGGGCAAGCGTTTGAATACAGGGAATAAGTTCTAACCCCACCTTTTTTGCATAGCAATCCAGCTCGCGAAGCTCTTTAGTGGAATACCTACCGCGCAAATAGCCAAAATAAGGCTCGTTTTGAACTTCCCAAGTATCTTCCGTGTAAAGCATAATGGAATTATAACCCATTTTAGTAAGCAAGTCCATATAAGTTTTAACGGTTTGCACCTTCATAACGCCGTTGCGTGAGCAGTCTATCATAGCGCAAAAGCGACCGTTTAAAGCATTTTTCATAAAAGTCCTCTTTAAAAAGTTATTAACGCAAAATTAGTAGCTTTTACCGCCAATTTTACCTTTGCTATAACATTAATTATAAGGAAAAAAATTAATTTGTCAATACCTTTTTTTAAAAATATTTATTTTTATAAAAAAGAGCATACACGAAAGGTAATTCCCCTATGCGCATGCTCTTTACGTTATTTTAAACCCTTGCTAGAACATTCTTATTTGCTCCGTTTATTTTAAAAGTTGTATTCATATATTTTAAGTTTATCCGAATAAACGCGATTATAGCGCTTCTTTATGCTTTTTAACTCTCCGTTAAAAACTCAAACTATATACTTTTAATTTCTAATTAAGGTTTATCTTTTTTTGAATATTGCAATTAAATCTGCAAAGGATTTCTTTTTTACAACAAACCAAACAACGGCAAATCCACCGATACCGGCTACTGCAATAGAGCCAACCACTATGCCGGCGATAGCACCGCCGGAAAGTCTGTCCTTAGGTTTATCAGGATTTTCAGAAGTGCCACCACCGTTTGCCATTTGATAATCGCAAACGTCGCATTTTCCATCTGAATTTCCGTCGTTATGAGCTCCTACGTTAGCCTTATCGCCACAAGAACACTCCTTCCAATGGTTATTTGCATCGCTTTCCCAAGCTGTGCCGTGGTCGTGAACGTGGGTAGGCTCTACTTTAACGTACTTGTAGGAACTGAGATAACCCTCGTTAAAGTCGGTAGCATCGCTGCCGTCTACGTTAATGCCTGCGGTCATCTTGTATGTGCCAACGTAACCTGAAAGGTCGGGCGCGATCGGATTGTAGGTCTCATCTCCAATATTTGCATAGATGAAAGCATACCCTGCATAAGCAGTACTAATTTCCACCGAACCGCCATTGATACAAAATGCTCCATCTGCGCTTAAAGTGGCAAAACCAAACATATTGGTGGTAATCTTCAAATTACCGCCCGTCATAACAAAATCCTTTGTGGAAACAGCAACTGCCGTGGTAGTAATGTCAATATTTCCACCTTCGATCTTTATCGTGCTACTGTTTTGCGCCATAATTATACCTTGCATCCCGGTGTTGATGGTAAGTGAGCCGTCGCCTTTAATAGTTAAGTCGCTATTTCCAAATAATGCCATACCAGCAGAATTACTGCCACTAAGTTTAATACTATTTTCACCAACTAAAACAATGGTAAGCCCTTCAACAGGGAGATCTGCCATTAAGCAGAAGAAAGCCTCCTGTTCTTCAAAATACACCCCTTCGCCCTCGTACTTGTAGCCGTTCAAGGTGAGTGTATTTGTTTCTGGGTCAAATGAAACCGTGCCGTCGCCGAGAACGTCGGTGCAGTTTTCTTCGGTGATAAGCACTCCAACGGTCGCACCGGAGTCGTCCTTATCGGCAATGGTGATGCCGTAGCTTTCAATCTCGGTAATTTTAACGTATTTATAAGAACCGAGTTGTTCCTCGTTATATTCGCCTGCTTCGCTACCGTCAGTGTTTGCGCTTGCAATAGCGTCATAAGCACCGCAGTTAATTTCGGGGGTCATAGGGTTAAAGGTCATATCGCCACCTGCGCTATAAACGAAACAGTAGCCAGCGTTGTTTACCGATACCTCAAGGACTCCCCCTTCAAAAGCCATATCGCTTTCGCTACTCATCATGCCTATTCCGAGAAACGCGGAGAAGAGCTTGAGATTGCCACCTATCATATAAAAGTTTGTAGCTGAAATCGCAGCGGAAGGCATTCCTGTGCAATCAATAGTCACGTTGCCGCTTTCCACTATAAGGTCGCCCGATTGAACCGAGATGCCGTACATCAGCGCGTCAATAGTAAGAGAGCCATCACCGATAAATCTAACGTCACCGTCACCCAAGATAACGAAGCCCGAGCCATACACGCCACTTATGTCAATTTTATTTTCACCGATCAGCTTGATGGTTAGGCTTTCTTCGATTTCTGCAGTAACAACAAGGTAGCCGCCCTCAAAATTGCAACCCTCGCCCTCGTACTTGTAGCCGTTCAGCGTTAAGGTATTGGTTGTAGGGTCATAGGAAACCGTGCCGTCACCGAGGACATCTGTGCAGTTTTCTTCTGTAATTAGCACACCAACGGTTTCTGTGCCGTTCTTTTTGGCAATAGTGATGCCGTAATCGGTTGCAGATGCTTCGTAGGAGAATTCAAGCGCGATCCGCGCATACTTTGCGGTGCCGGCATTTGCAAAGCCGAGAAATTCAGCATCCTTACCGTTGAAGGTCACATCATCAGAGGTAATAGAATCCGCAAACGCATATCCTTCGTTCGGTGCAAGTACAAGGCTTACTCTGTATTTTACACCGTATTCAAGACTTTCAGTGTCCGAAACGTCAACCCATTCAGTTCCTGTGTATTTTGCAAAGCCTCTGCCTACCATTTTGTACTCACCACCGTAGGTAAGTGAGTCAGGGGTAAATTCCACAACCTCCTTCGTTTCGCCAACCTCGGGCAGATCAGCGCCCGAAACCGATATGGACGTAATAGGAGTTGTGGAAGATTCTTCGTAGTAAAATTCAGCAGCGACTACCGCAAGCTCGCCGGAAACATTAACTGCTAAAAGCACGGCATCATAGTCGCCGATCGTCACGTCATCCGAGGTCAGCTCGGGCGAGAAGAAATACCCCTCGTCTGCACTCAGTTCAATGAAAAATCTGTACTTTACATTCGTTAGAATTGTAGTATCACCTGCACCCATTGGCACCCACTCAGTGCCGGTGTATTTTTGCATCCCACAATCGTCAAAGTCATAGTTGCCGCCGAAAGCAAGCATACCGGGATTGAAATCCCAATCTGCTGCCGTTTGACCTGCTGTCGGCAAAACAAGATTAGAAACCGCGATTGAGGTAATGGGGGTTTCGGTTGCGGTATATGAAAATTCGTAACAAATATCAATCGAATTATAATCGGGGTACTCAAATATCTCATATTCTGTTGCCTGCTGACCGTTGATCAAAACATCAGTACCGGCAATATCGGCAGATATCGTGTATCCTTCCTCGGGATCGATTCCAAGAACAACTCTGTACTTTACACCTGCCACGATGCTCGTAGTGTCTTCTGCTGCCACCCAAGTGTCGCCAACAAACATATCCACGTACATATCGAATACGTAATAGTTACCGCCATAGGTTGCACCGCCATAGCCGGCATCCCCGACCTTACCGCCAAGCGCGGGCAAGGTCACACCGCTTACGCTGATGCTGTTGATTTCCGTAAGCGTGGGGGGCACTACTTTGAAATATTTATACTGTCTTATATTGTCGGGCACGTATGCCGCCGGAATATTTCCTTCAACATCGGTACAAATGTTCAAGTAGTATTCATCCTCCGTATTTACAGAGATCATAGGTGCTGTTTGGAACACACCCTGCTCCGCAGTGGCGAAAAATGAGCCGCCGCTGATAAAGCTTGCCCCCGCATAGATGGGCTGCGTGGAATGAAGCTCCAAAACGCCGCCGTTTACTATAAAGTTACCGCCTGCTTCAATTGCAACGGTAGCACTTGGAATCACTGTTCTGCCGTATTCAAACTTTACAAGGTTATTACCATAGATCGCATAAGGTGCATTGATGGTAATCGAGCCGGGACCGTCGATAATGAGATTTCCCTTGGTACGAATACCGTTCGCCGACCAAAGTTCCGTATCTGCGGTGTTTTTGATAGAGCTTGTGCCGTGAAGGATTATCTCAAGCTTGCCCTCGGAATAGATCACCGATTTTTCACTTGTGTCGTGGGTATATCCTGTTCCCTCGTATTCATAATCGGAAAGATGGAATGTACCGCTTGACGCATAGAAAGCAAATCCACTTTCCTCCCAATCGGGCTCGCCCGTAGTGGCTGTGGTTTCACCGTTCTTTACGTACTGCCCCTTGCTAAGAGCAACTCCGCCAACGTAGACCGTTTCGGCAGGTGTTTCCTCCGGCGTGGGAGTGAGCGATAGCGCAGATGCCGTCAACGGTATTATCGCAAATACGCCGAGTAGCATTGCAATCATAACAAAAAAGCTAATAAGTAAGTTTCTCGACTTTGTTTTCATTGAGTTTTCCTCCTTTTCTCTTTTTTCTGTTCCCCTTGCCCCGAAAGACAAGGGGATAATGTTTTAATGCTTATGTGAATTTTATTAACGTGTTGTTAGCTTACAGCAACGATTTTTACAGTTTTTGTTTCAAAGTTGAAATAAATTTCAATCGGTCCGGCTACCTTTACGCAAATCATGTCTGCGGTAAGATTAGTAGCTACCGACGCATCGGTATCCGCAAGCGTGCCATAGGTAGTAGAGGAGTAATCCGCTTTAGACATTGCACTTACGGAAAGATAGCTGTTCGCAGCAATTGTTTCCACTCTGATGTAAAGCTCGTTTGCATTATCGGGATTCTTAGTCGGGTAAAGCGTTTGATTTCCATTGGTGTAATCAACAACAGAAATGAAGATTATATAATCATCAATACTTTCGCTACCACCCTGCTCATCGTCACCACCTTGATCGGTGCCACCACCAACGGAAGTGATGGAAAGCACGCCTGTTTCTATGTTGTAGGCAAGATAATATGTTCCTGCCTTATCGAAAAATAGCATACTCATATCCGATTCTTCATCGTACTCTACACGTGCAACAGTGCTATCCGTTTCACTATCAAGGGTGAATGCTAACCACCCTCTCGTAGCGTAATCCATATACGCAATGTAGGTAGATGTAGTGGCTTCAACATAATATGTAACAACGTTATTTTCATCTTTTGTAAGGGGAAGCAATCCCTCGTCGCAGTAAATGTAAACGTCGGGGTCTGCCTCTCTCGTTATCGCAAAGGAATTAACGCAAGGCAAATATGTTATAGTGTAATAGCCTCTTTCACCAATATAAACGAAAGAACCCGACAATCCGACGTCACCGTTCTCTGCGTAAAGCTCTGTCAAATGAGTTGCGTTTATTATAGTGCTTTGATCACTCAAGATATTAAACTTCATACCTTCTTCAAGGTAAAGCGTTGCAGTATACACCCATAAGCCGTATTCACCAATGAAGGACAATATATCTTCGTTATTCTCTACTTCAGAATGTGCTATATACCATAAAAGTTCGTTATAAACATCCACTTCCGCAGGAATTTCTATCCCTTCAAGCGGAACGTTTTCGTACTGCGTATCCATGAATTTTATTTGATAATCGTTACCAAAATTAGGATCAAACACCTTGTTTATAAAAATTTTCTTCTCTCCGCCGTAGTCAAACTCAATTCCGTAACGAGCAGAGTAATCCACAACAAACTCGCCATTATCACCGCGGTGATAATCCCTAATATTCCAAGCATAATCTGCGGAAATATCGTCGAAGTCGTAAGTAATTTTGTTTACGTTATCGATGATAACAAAGGTATCTCCCTCAGAAAGGCTAACGTAACCGTAAATATAAGATTTTGTTTCGCCATCGGGATAGGTTACGTAGCTCATAGGATACTGCACGCCGTTGATTTCGATAACGATACCTTGGTATATCTCTATGATAGTCAGTTCGTTTTTTACAAAATCAAAGTAAAAGTCGTACGTACCGCTCTTTAAGATCTCAACGTAGCCGTCTTGCTTTACAGCTATCGACTGATCGGTATCAAAAAGAGATGGATAATAACTAATATTCTGGTTGGTTGAAAACTTTTTAGCCTGTATATTTATCTGAGTTCCGGCATCAAAAGTAAGGCTCTCAATAAATACCACGTTAGGATTGTAGTCGTAAGGAATCAAATCGTACGATTTAACACCGATATGATTAAGGTAGTATTCATAATCGTTGCCTTCTACGATAGTCAGTTCGTTTTTCTCAAAATCAAAGTAAAAGTCAAACGTACCGTCAATGAGAATTTCAAAGTAGCCGTTTTGCTTCACAGCTATCGACTGATCGGTATTCACAAGAGTTGCGCCGATATAACTTAAATCCTGCATAGTAGGAAGTATTAATGCATGAATTTTTACTTCACTTCCGGCAGGGAGTGTAACGTCCTTTACAAACACCATCGTGGGGTTACTTTCGTCAAGAGTCATATCATACGATTTCACGCCAATGTGGTTAACGTAGTGATTATACGTTTCTTCGTAAATATAATTTATGCTAAGCATTACGCCGTTATAGGTAGCTTCTACCACTACTTGTGCAACGGCTGTCATCGTTATTTTTCCGTCCGAATCAATTATACCGAAGCTCGAGAAGCTGTGGGTTATATCGGGATTATCGGTACAGCAAACGGTAATCACGTCGCCTTCCTTGACCGTAAGCTTATCAAGCGTCCATATAATGTGTCCTTCGTACTGCTCGGCAAACACAAGAGCTGTAGGCACACCATTTACGCAAATAGAAATATTGGTTGAGTATTTGGGAATAATAGGTGTTTCGACTTCGTTATATTCGTTGTCAAAGTATTTTTCACACTCGGAGCATTGATAGTATTCAATATTACCATCTTCAAAGAAGTTAGCAGAGTTACCCCAATACATTGAACCGTATTCGTGCTCTGCTTTTGGAATGCTTATCGATTCCATCTCACCGTAATTCGGATCAAAGTTCTTTCCGCAAGCCTCGCAGTGGTAGTGATCTGCAACACCTTCTTCCTCACAGGTAGGCTCTTTGCCTTCTACCCATACGTAGTTGTGTACGCAAACGGTAGGATCAAGCATTACCAAGTGTAAACTGTTACGGTCAGCATAGAAATCAACGGTTGCAACCTCGCAAGCGGTAGTTACAACGCCCTTTTCGTCCACGATTCCGTCGCAGGTGAAGGTAAGTTTATAGTTCGTATCGTCGGTAAGACAAACTGTGATCACGTCACCGATCTTTACCGAAAGCCCCTCGGCCTTCCATTCGGCTGTTTCACCGTTAAAATCGCCCTGAAGGGCAAGCTCGGTAGGCACGCCGTTTACGCAAACCGAAATTTCAAGGGACAGGGTCGGAATGAAAATATCCGTCGGAGGAATGATCTGTCCGTCCTCACCGATGTACTGTAAGCAGTCGTTACAAATGTAATATGCCACAGTTCCTTCCATAAAGAAAGTAGGCTCTATTCTTGGGCTGTAGTTGTTACCCACGTCGTGAGATCCTTTTTCGATGATAACGGAATCAATTTCGCCGTATTTTTCGTTAAAATTCTTTCCGCAAGCCTCGCAGTGGTAGTGTCCTACAATGCCTTCTTCCTCACAGGTTGCTTCCTTTCCTTCTACCCATTCAAAATCGTGTACGTGTATGGGTGGAGCGTCTTGAACGACTGCTTCCGTTATTACGAAGTAAGAAAAACTGCTTGTTTCAAATGAAATTTTTCCGTTAGCCACGGTAGGAATAAGCTTTTCTACTGAATTATCCCCTTTAATATGGAATACTAAATATTCTTCAACCTCAGCGTTAGGAATGGGAATAGAAACCGTTACCTTTCCGTCAGGCTGTACTTTTGCGCCGTCTTTAGTAACGTAGATATCAAAAATATATACGCCACCGTCCTTGTTGTAGTTCTGATCGGCAATTGCCGTAAGAACTGCTATTGCTTCTTCTGTCGTTGTAGAAATGCTATTGCTTATTAAGCTAGAGCCTTCTTCAAAGCTACCACCGTCAACAACTATACCGTACTCGTTTTGCAATGACTTGAGCGTTTGAATTTCTTTATCGCACGCTACAAAGGAAAATGCAAAAAGAGCAACTAGCGTAAGAAGTAGTATTGATAAAAGTGATCTTTTTTTCATTTTTTATCTCCTTTTTTACCCCCTGTTGAGGGTTTTATTTTTTTAATTATCGTTACGTTTTGGGCTATATTCTAAATCACGTTTAAAAAAAGCCTACGTTAAGAGTTTCCCTTTAATTGGTAT
>SVHG01000005.1:95387-149668 GCA_015055965.1 Clostridiales bacterium | reverse complement strand
GTGCGTTCAGTGGTTGCAGTAGTTTAACTTCGATTGAAATTCCTGATAGAGTAACTTCAATTGGTTATTCTGCGTTCGAGTATTGCAGTAGTTTAACCTCGATTGAAATTCCTGATAGCGTAACTTCAATTGGTGATCGTGCGTTCGAGGGTTGCGGTAGTTTAACCTCGATTGAAATTCCCAACAGCGTAACTTCAATTGGTTATTCTGAGTTCTATAGGTGCGGTAGTTTAACCTCTATCGTAATTCCCGATTCCGTTACTTCTATTGGTGGTTCTGCGTTCTATGGTTGCAGTAGTTTAACTTCTATCGTAATTCCCGATAGCGTAACCACAATTGGTTCTTATGCGTTCGCTTATTGCAGTAGTTTAACTTCTATCGTAATTCCCGATAGCGTAACCACAATTGGTGCTTCTGCGTTCGCTAGTTGCAGTAGTTTAACCTCTATCGTAATTCCCGATAGCATAACTTCAATTGGTGATTGGGCGTTCTCTAATTGCAGAAGTTTAACCTCAATTGAAATCCCAGATAGCGTAACCTCAATTGGTTATTCTGCGTTCAGAGGTTGCAGTAGTTTAACCTCGGTTGTAATACCCGATAGCGTAACCTCAATTGGTGAGTGGGCGTTCGGTGGTTGCGATTCGTTAGAATACAACGTAAAAGACAATTTAAATTATTTAGGCAATGAAACTAATCCTTATTTATATTTATCAGGTGTTACTTCGCAAGATATAACTTCTGCCAATATAGATAACTCTTGTAAATTTATTGGTGATGATGCGTTCGAGGATTGCAGTAGTTTAACCTCAATTGAAATCCCAGATAGCGTAACCTCAATTGGTTATTCTGCGTTCAGAGGTTGCAGTAGTTTAACCTCGGTTGTAATACCCGATAGCGTAACCTCAATTGGTGAGTGGGCGTTCGGTGGTTGCGATTCGTTAGAATACAACGTAAAAGACAATTTAAATTATTTAGGCAATGAAACTAATCCTTATTTATATTTATCAGGTGTTACTTCGCAAGATATAACTTCTGCCAATATAGATAACTCTTGTAAATTTATTGGTGATGATGCGTTCGAGGATTGCAGTAGTTTAACTTCAGTGGTAATTTCTGATTCCGTTACTTCTATTGGTAATTCTGCGTTCTATTCTTGTGAAAGTTTAACCTCGATTGAAATTCCCGAAGGCGTAACCTCAATTGGTGATTATGCGTTCAGGGGTTGCAGTAGTTTAACCGTTATAAACTACCGCGGAACAGAGGAAGAGTGGAATGCAATCTCAAAGGGTTTAGGTTGGGATTATTACACGGGAAATTATACCATAACTTATAATTACACAGGCGAATAAAAAATAAAGAATAAATATAGTAAGCCTATAACGCGGAATAATCGCGCTATAGGCTTGTTTTTTTATGCTTTTTATTTATGGTCATTCTGGAACGAGCTGTAAGCGAAGTGATAGAGTCTAAAACGCACGCTAACGTGTGCTTACATGCAAAACTGCGTTTTGATTAGATACCATTACTGCGTAAACGATTACATGCACTCTGTGAGTGATTACATATAAGCCGTTGGCTTACGTAATGAATTGCAAACTTTGGTCTGCATGAATTGAAGGCTATGCCTTCGTGAATTGCGATAAATCGCATGAATTGCACCTTTGGTGCATTATATACAACCTTGCGGTTGATTTGCTAAAGCAAAGGCGTGCCTAGTGCATGCAAGTTAAAAGAGTTTGCAAATAAAACAGGCAAAAATGCAAGATAAAAAGCAGGCGATTAAAGAAATTGCTATTGCTAATCTTGCATTTTTATTTTTGCATTGAGAAAGGTAAATTGCGCTTATATAAAAAACCGTTTCGCTACAGCCAAATATGCAAGAGGCGCATTTGCCAATGTAACTGTCTGCGCCGTGCTCTGCGTATATATCGGAAAGAAGAGCAATAGATCCGCTTCCGGAAAGGGGCTTTATAAGTATTAGCTTGGTCAGCTTCGGCGGGATTTGTAAAAAATTAAAAAGTGGGGTTAGTAGCTTGGTTAAGTAAAAGCTTAACCCGCTTGCTTCAAAAAGCTCGCTCATAATAAGAACGGCGCAAATATAGGGGAAAATACTAAAAAGTAGCCCGATAGCTTCGTTAACGCCACTTACAAAGCTTTCATAAAGGTTAATTTTTTTAAAAAACGCCACGCAAAAAGCAATTAAAATAAAGGCAGGTAAAAGGTAAACGGAAATATTCATAATAAATTTTAAAGGCTTTTTTTAGCCCTTTTTCTTTTAATAAAATTAACAAGCGTGAACAAAAAAACACCGCACGTAGTCGAAAAAATCGTGCAAATTAGGGTTGGCAGTATAATACTTTCCGGGTTTTTACCAGCGCTTGCAGAAATTAAAGATAAAACGGAGGTTGGCAAAAGCTGAATAGAGGTTGCGCTTACAATAACTAAAAGCTGCGCACCCATACGGTTATTTTCTTCCTCTAACTGTTTGCAGGCAGAAACACCAAGCGGGGTAGCAATACCCCCAAGCCCAAGCATATTAGAAGTAAGGTTTAAGCTAATAAGCTTAGCGGTGCTTTCACTTTTGGTTTTAAAAATCTTCATGACCGGCTTTTTAAAAATGGTTGCCAAGCGGTCTGTAAGTCTAGCTTTTTCAAGCACCTTAAAAACTCCAAGCCAAACGCAATAAACGCTGGCAAGGGTAAGGGTTAAAGCAAGGCTTTTATTAGCGCCGTTAAGCATAGCAGGTAGCGCCTTATCGGGCGAAAAAATTAAGCAAAGAGCAAGCGAAAGGGCGCAAAAAACAAAAAAAATCGCGTTCATAAAAAAATAATATGCATTAAACCGCGCGTATATGTTTTACTTTTTTTTAAATTTAATATATACTTATTGTGCCAAAGCCGTTGGCTTACAAAATGATATTGCTAAAGCAAATGATATTCGTGCGTTGCACGAATGATGTTTAGCTAGCGCAAAATGATGTTCGCCCCAAGCGAATTAAGGGATGGCTCGTATTATAGAAAAGCCGTTGGCTTTGTAATGAATTGCAAACTTTGGTTTGCGTGAATTGAAGAATTATCTTCATGAATTGCCTTTCGGCATGAATTGCACCTAAAGGGTATTGCAATTCAAATCATGGCGCGAAGCAAGAAATCATGGCAACGCCAATTCATGATGCCCTTAGGCATCAATTCATATATTGTGCCAAAGCCGTTGGCTTTGTAATGATATTGCTAAAGCAAATGATATTCGTGCTTGCACGAATGATGTTTTGCTAGCGCAAAATGATGTTCGCCCCAGGCGAATTTAGGGATGGCTCGTATTATAGAAAACCCGTTGGTTTTGTAATGATATTGCTAAAGCAAATGATATTCGTGCGTTGCGCGAATGATGTTTTGCTGGCGCAAAATGATGTTCGCCCCAAGCGAATTAAGGGATGGCTCGTATTATAGAAAAGCCGTTGGCTTTGTAATGATATTGCTAACGCCGGTTATATAACCGCAATAACAATCTAAAAAAACTTCTTTAAAAATTGAATTTAAAAGGATAAGCAAAACAAAGAAAAGGCTACTCTCATTTGGTAGCATATCGGAGGAATTATGAATAAAAAATATTATATCACAACCGCTATTGCATACACCTCTTCCAAGCCCCACGTTGGCAACACCTACGAGGCTGTTTTGGCAGATGCTATGGCAAGATTTAAAAAGCTTCAGGGCTACGACGTATTCTTTCAAACGGGAACGGACGAGCACGGCCAAAAAATAGAAGAAAAGGCTAAGCTTGCCGGCAAAACCCCAAAGCAGTACGTAGACGAGGTTTCTTCGGTTATAAAAAGCGTTTGGAAAACAATGAACGTTGAATGTGATAAGTTCATAAGAACTACTGATGTAGACCACGAAAAGCAGGTTCAAAAGATATTTAAAAAATTCTACGAGCAGGGCGATATTTATAAAGGCTCTTACGAGGGCTGGTACTGTACCCCCTGCGAATCCTTCTGGACGGAAAGTCAGCTTGTAGACGGCAAATGTCCGGACTGCGGAAGAGAGGTTAAGAAGGCGCACGAGGAAGCATACTTCTTTAAGATGAGTAAGTACGCTCAAAAGCTTATAGACCATATCAACGCTAACCCCGACTTTATAGTTCCCGTTTCAAGAAGAAACGAAATGATGAACAACTTCTTACTTCCCGGGCTTCAGGATTTATGCGTTTCAAGAACGTCATTCAAGTGGGGTATTCCCGTTGACTTTGATAACAGACACGTAGTTTACGTTTGGTTAGACGCGTTAACCAACTATATAACGGGTATCGGCTTTGATGCAGACGGTAACCACGGCAAGCTTTATAACGAATATTGGCCTGCAAACGTTCACGTTATCGGCAAGGATATCATTAGATTCCACACTATTTACTGGCCCATATTCCTAATGGCAATGGGCGAGCCCTTACCAAAGCAAATATTCGGTCACCCCTGGCTACTTCAGGAAGGCGGTAAAATGAGTAAGTCGGTTGGTAACGTGCTTTATGCAGACGATCTTGCTTCCGTTTACGGTGTAGACGCAGTTCGTTATTACCTACTTGCAAGCATGCCCTTTGATAACGACGGTCTTGTTTCTTGGAATCTTATGACCGAAAAAATCAATGCAGAGCTTGCTAACGTATACGGCAATCTTGTAAAAAGAACTATCTCTATGACTAACAAATATTTTGGCGGCATTGTTGAAAGAAGCGGTGTAACAGAAGAGGTAGACGGCGAGCTTAAGGAGCTTGCTTGTTCAACCTACGCTAAGGTTAGCGCGCTTATGGATGAGTTCAAGATTGCAGATGCTATCGGTTGTATATTCACCTTGCTTCGCAGGGCTAACAAATATATTGATGAAACCGCGCCTTGGGTGCTTGCAAAGGAAGAAGCTACTATGCCCAGACTTAAAGAGGTTATGTATAACCTTACTGAGTGTATTGCTATGGCAACCAGTATGCTTTACCCCTTTATGCCTCAAACGGCAGCAGTTGCGCTTAAGCAGTTAAACGTTGAGCTTCGCGATTATAACAAGCTTGGCGAATTTGGATTATATCCGGACGGTAACAAGGTTACCGAAAACCCGGAAACTCTTTTTGCCCGCCTAGATGCAAACGAGGTTAATAAAAAAGCGGAAGAAATTGCCGCTAAGTATGCTAAAAAGGAAGAAAAGAAGGCAGAAAAGGTTGAAGAAAAGGCAGAAATCGGCATAGAAGATTTTGCTAAAATATCTTTAAGAGTTGCGCAGGTTACCGCTTGTGAAAGGGTGGAAAAGAGCGATAAGCTTTTAAAGCTTACTCTTTCTTTAGGTGACGAGCAAAGAACGGTTGCAAGCGGTATTGCAAAATATTACACACCCGAACAAATGGTGGGTAAAAAGGTAATACTCGTTGCTAACCTTAAGCCCGCAATGCTTCGCGGGGTTAAGAGCGAAGGTATGATTCTTTGCGCCGAAAAGGACGGGGTAGTTACCTTAGTAGAGCCCGCGCCCGAAATGCCGGTAGGTAGCGTCGTAAGATAATGATTGATACCCACGCACACCTAAACGATAGCAGATATCAAAACCCTTTAGAGCTTATTCAAAGAGCAAGTCAGGCAGGGGTTAATAAAATTATTACCGTTGGCTATCATTTGCAAAGCTCTGTTGAAAGCGCGCGTATTGCAGAGCAAAATGAAAACGTTTTCTTTACCGCAGGTGTTCACCCATCAGACTGCGAAACGCTTGATAATAGCGTTATAGCTCAACTTATTCCGCTATTAAAGCGCGAAAAATGCTTGGCTGTTGGCGAAATTGGCTTAGATTACCATTACGGTAAGGATAACAAGGAAGAGCAAAAAATAGCCTTTAACAAGCAGTTGGAAATAGCAGGCGAGCTTAATCTTCCGGTGGTTATTCACTCTAGGGAAGCAACGCAAGATATGCTCAGCATACTTTCTAAGCACGCGCCAAATTTAAAGAAGGGCTTTTTAATGCACTGTTATTCAGAAAGCGCAGAAAGCGCAAGGGAATATTTAAAGCTGGGCGCATATTTTGCCTTCGGCGGAGCAATAACCTTTAAAAACGCTAAAAAGGAAGATATAATTAAAAGCATACCCATAGATAGGGTGGTTTGCGAAACGGACTGCCCCTATATGACGCCCGTTCCCTATCGCGGTCAGCTTAACGAACCGCAAAGGGTAAGGGAAGTATATATTAAAATGGCGGAAGTTTACGGCTTGCCCTTGGAGGATTTTATTAAAATAGTGGCTAAAAATGCTAGCCGATTCTTTTGCGAAAGCAAATTGGGGGAAAGATTATGAAGCTTGGCGAGCTTTTAAAAAAGCACGACTTTAAATTCAGTAAAAAATACGGTCAAAACTTTTTAAGTGACGGTAATCTTTTAGAAGCTATTGCAGATAAGGGCGGGGTTAACCTTAATACCCCCGTTTTAGAAATCGGCTGTGGCGCAGGCACTTTAACAAAGGTGCTTTGCAGTAAGGCTAAATACGTTTACGGTTACGAAATAGATAGGACGTTAGCCCCCGTTTTGGGCGAAAACCTTGCCGGAATAGAAAACTGCGATATCACCTTTAAAGATATCATGCGTGAAAAAACGCAGGAAATAGAAAACAGAATTGGCGAAGAATATTTGCTGGTTGCAAACCTTCCTTACTATATCACAACCCCTATTATTATGAAGTTTGTGGAAGAATCACAGCTTTGTAAGGGTATAGTTATTATGGTGCAGGATGAGGTTGCAAGAAGAATTTGCTCGCGTGAAGGAACTGCAGATTACGGCGCAATAACCGCAAGCATAAACTTAGTTGCTTCTTCAGAAAGAATATTAAGCGTTCCAAGAACTATGTTTTTCCCCGCGCCCAACGTGGATAGCGCCGTGGTTAAGATTATTTTTGATCGCAACAAATACCCCGAAGTAGATAAAAAAATATATCGCGATACCGTTCGCGCAGCCTTTTTATCACGCAGAAAAACACTAGTTAACAATCTTCGCGAATGGCTTAAAACGGATAAACAGCGCGCGGAAGATTTGCTTACAAAATGCAATATAGATATTTTAGCGCGTGGCGAAACCCTTTCAGAAAGTGATTTCGTTACACTTTCTTTAGCAATCAAGAGTGAGTTTTTTACCGCAAAGTAGAAAAATCACAGATTTATAAAGGCAATTTAAAGCTTTGCGTATATTTAACCAAGAAAAAACCAAAAAAACCATTTTTTCCCACAGGGAAAAAGTGTTTTTGTAAAAAATATCACGCAAAAGATTGAAAAAATATAATATTAATGTTATACTTATAACAGCTTAGCGCATAATTCGCGCTGGTTGTTCTTACTATTTAAGATAAAGGAGGCCAATTATGGGACTTTTTGATAATTTATTTAGAATGAATATTGAATGGGCAGATGATACTCAGTCAAGAATGGTATACAAATACCCCTTCAAAAACAGCGGTAAGGAAGTAAACAACAAAAGCTCTTTAACCGTTCGTGAATCACAAGTTGCAATTTTCGTTCATAAGGGCCAAATTGCGGACGTATTTACCCCCGGCCTTTATAAAATGGAAACGGAAATACTTCCCATTTTAACCAAGCTTGCTTCTTGGCAATATAAGTTTGAAACGCCTATTACCTTAGACGTATATTTCGTTAATACAAAGCAGTTCACAAACATCAAATGGGGCACTCAAAATCCCTTTATGATGCGTGATCCCGAATTCGGCGTAATCCGTGTTCGCGGTTTTGGCTCGTTTGCCTTTAAGGTAGACGACGCTCCCACCTTCATGCGTGAGCTATTTGGAACTAACTCTTCCTTTGAAACGGCAGATATTCAAGATTATCTTAAGAGTATGGTTGTTTCAGGATTAACTGACGCCGTTGGCGAAAGTAGAATTTCTGCTATAGACTTAGCAGGTAATACTATGGAATTCCAAACCATAGTTAAATCTAAAATTCAAGAAAGCTTTAAGAATATCGGCTTACAGCTAACTAATTTAATCATAGAAAATATGTCCGTTCCCTCAGAGGTAGAAAAGGCGCTTGACGAACGCGCTAAATACGGCATATTAGGCGACGCTACCGATACTATGATGAAGGTTTCTGCTGCAGAAGCTATGCGTGAATCTGCAAAGAATCCCGGTGTTGGCGGTGCGTTTATGGGCGCTGGCGTTGGTATGGCTGCCGGTGTTGGTATGGGCTCGGTTATGGGCGAAGCGTTTAAAACTGCTTCAACTCCCGCTCCTGCTGCACCTGCCACTCCCGCTCCCGCTTCAAGCGCGGTTTGCCCCTCTTGCGGTAAATCAATTGCATCAGGCAGTAAATTCTGCCCCGAATGCGGCGCAAAGCTAAACCTTAAAAAATTCTGTTCTAACTGCGGTAGTGAATTAAAGGCTGATGCTAAGTTCTGTTCTCAATGCGGTTTTAAGGTAGAATAATTAGGCTAAAAAATAAAATAATAAATATAAATAAAACATTTTAGGAGTACAAATATTATGGCAAAAATAACCAAAGACACACTTATTATGGATATCGTTCAAATCAACCCCGATGCAGTAAGAATTTTACAAAGCTACGGCATGCACTGCTTAGGTTGCGCTCTTGCTCACATGGAAACCATTGAACAAGCTGTTGGCGTTCACGGCGTTGATTTAGAGAAGTTGTTAGAAGAGCTTAATAACCTCGCAGAATAAAAAAATAAGCCCTATATACTACGCAATAGTTCGTTCTTTTAGTTTTGCTCACATTCCTGCGACCAACAAGGTCGCTCCCTGCGCTCAAAACTAAAACGCCTGCTCTTGCTTGTATCTAGTGCTTATTTTAAGCGATATAAGCTTTTACGCGTATTAGGCGAAGCCTTGCGCTTGCCTTCGGTCATGTACGCTAAAAGTACACTCCCTTCAGTCAATGCTCGGTTTCACCACTCTAGCTCGCATCTAGTGCTTATTTACAATAAGCCAATATACTTCGCAATAGGGCAAAAACTTTACGTTTTTGCATCGGTTACGTATTCCAAAAGTACATTCCGATATTTTGTCACTCTGGAATTTTCGCTTGCGGAAATGATAGAGTCTTAAAGGGTTGCTTTAACTGGGGTGGGTAGAGATTCTATCGCTAACGCTCCAGAATGACACAAAAAAGTTTTTGCGCAAGCCGCATTCGCATCTAGTGCTTATTTACAATAATCCCTATCGGCTTCACATTTGTCACAAAAACTGCTTGCAACTAAGGCTTATTTTAAGCGATATAAGCTTTTACGCGTATTAGGCGAAGCCATATTCTATAATACGAGCCATCCCTTAATTCGCTTGGGGCGAACATCATTTTGCGCTAGCAAAACATCATTTGAGCAATGCTCAAACATCATTTGCGTTAGCAATATCATTACAAAACCAACGGGTTTTCTATAATATGAGCCATCCCTAAACTCGCACGGGTGCGAACATCATTTTGCGTAAGCAAAACATCATTTGAGCAACGCTCAAACATCATTTGCGTTAGCAATATCATTACAAACCCAACGGGTTTTCTATAATAAGAGCCATCCCTAAATTCGCACGGGTGCGAACATCATTTTGCGTAAGCAAAACATCATTTGAGTAATGCTCAAACATCATTTGCGTTAGCAATATCATTACAAAACCAACGGGTTTTCTATAATACGAGCCATCCCTAAACTCGCACGGGTGCGAACATCATTTTGCGTAAGCAAAACATCATTTGAGTAATGCTCAAACATCATTTGCGTTAGCAATATCATTACAAAACCAACGGGTTTTCTATAATAAGAGCCGTTTTTAAATCCGCTTGGGGCGGACACCATTTTGCGCTTTTAATAGCGTAAATTATTTCAAGTAAAATCACCACTAAAGAGGTCTTATGAATAACGTTGATATCAACAATATAGAGCTGGAAGAAAAGGACTCCGTCTTTATTAAATGTGACGGGTGTGGCTCAAATATGACCTTTGATCCGCTAAGCCAAACGCTTAAGTGCGATTATTGCGGTAATCAGCAGGATTTTAAAAAGGATGCGGAGGTTAAAGAGCTTGAAATAGAGCAAGCCTTCTTACAGGATGCTTCTTGGCGTGACGAAACTACAGCTTACAGATGTGAAAACTGTGGCGCGAAGTTCGTTATCGGGGTGGGGGAATCTGCGGTAAGCTGTCCTTACTGTTCAACCTCACACGTTGTTAAAACGGAAGACCTTGCCGGTATTAAGCCAAGCGCGGTTTATCCCTTTTTAATTGATAAAGCGGGCGCTGCATCAGCATCTAAAAAATGGGCTAAAAAACGCCTTTTTGCGCCTTCTTCTTTCAAAAAGAACTTAAAGGAAGAAAACGTTCAGGGCTTATATTTACCTTGCTTTACCTTTGATAGCCAAACTCATTCCGCTTACGAAGGCAGGCTTGGTAAACGCAAAACTCGCACCGTAAGAAGAAACGGCAAAACCTATACGGAAACTTACATTTCTTGGCGCAGGGTAAGCGGTACTTTTGATCAGTTTTTTGATGATATTTTAATTACCGCGGGCGATACCCCGCAAGCAGATTTAAACAAGATAGACGATTGCAGAAGGGAAACCCTTTGCGTATATGAAAAGAAGTTTTTAGCAGGATTTACTGCAGGGCATTACACCCGCGAAATTAAGGCTTGCTGGGGGGATGCTAAAAGAGTTATGGATGCAAGATTGCGCCAGTTAATTTTAAATCATTACAATTGTGACGTAGTAGATTATCTTAACGTTTCCACCCAACACCAAAACGTAACCTATAAATATATTCTTCTTCCCGTATATAGGTTAAATTACCGTTTTAAAAAGAAAGAATATCCCGTTTTGATTAACGGTAACAGCTCTAGGGTTACGGGTAAAGCCCCCGTTTCTCCGTTAAGAGTAGCAATAGCCGTACTGTTAGGCCTAGCGTTAGTGATTGCCATAATTTACGGCAACAGCTAAATAAATGGCTTTACTTTTGCGCTTTAAATGCGCGTTAATCGCGTTATAGCGCCACTAAACAAGAAAAAAATAATAATAACTTCCTTAGGAGGAATACAATGAACAAACTTTTCACTAAAATTATTGCTATAGCTTTAGCATTAACCGTTATCTTCTCTTTCACGGCTTGTGATGAAGTAGAAGGTGGTAGCAAAATTCAAAGAATTCAAATCACCCTTCAGCTTGATGACGAGCAGGTAGAAGTAGAAGCAAAGCTATACGTTAACTACGCGCCCGAAACCGTTCAACACGTAATTGATTTAATTGAAGACGGTTACTATAACGGTTTAGACGTTACTAACGTTCTTTCAACTTACTTCCAATTTGGTGACTACAAGCTTGTAAACGGTCAGCTTGAAGAGCTCAACCAAGGCGCAGCAGTTAAGGGCGAATTTGAAAACGCAGGCTTAACCGGTAATAAGCTTTCAGTAAGCTCCGGTGCTATTTTATTAAAGCGTGAAAAGGACGATATTAACAGCGGTAAGGCAACTTTAGTTGTAGCTTTATCTGCAAGCGCTCCCTTCCAAGCATCAAACTACTGCGTATTCGGTAAAATTCTTAGCGACGACGGCAATAAGGAAGCTGATAGCTCTTCTATGGAATACTTAAGCAGCTTAGAAAGAGTTTTAAAGATTAAAGAATGTATTGCAGACGCTAACGGCAGAAAGGTTTTCTACTGCTTAAAGGATGAGGTTAACGGTGACGTTGAAGGCTCTAAGGATTGGACCGGTTCTTACATCACTTACGCTGAATACGACGGCGAAATGGCATACTTTGAAGGTCTTTTAACTGAAGCTGACTTACAAAATAAGGCTGTTGCAGAAGAAAAGATGATTACCGAAGATCAATTAAACGATTTAAGCAACAAGATTACCGTTAGCGAAAACTTTATGCATATTCCCACCGTTACCGTTAAGATTGTTAAAATTGAATTAATCAATAAGAAATAATTAAATTCTTAATTAACCTAAATAAAAAAGTTACCCTTGCCTTTTTTTGGCAAGGGTGTTTTTTAAGGAGTTAGATATGCAAAAGCTGGTTTCGGTTGTTGGTACAACCGCTTCAGGTAAAAGCGATTTGGGTATCGTTTTGGCAAATGAATTTAACGGCGAAATAGTTTCTTGTGATTCCCGTCAGGTCTTTAGGGGCTTAGATTTAGGCACGGGTAAGGTTACTAAAGAAGAGCAAGAAATGGCCGTTCATCATTTAATAGATATAATTAACCCGAACGATTATTTTAGCGTTTCAGAATATCAAAAATTAGCCTATAACGCGATTAACGATATATTGTCACGTGGTAAAAGGGCCTTTTTGGTTGGCGGAACGGGGCTTTATTCGCGCGCTGTTTGTGAAGGGTTTAATATGGGCGAAGAAGAGGTTGACGAGCAGCTTCGCGCCCGCATAAACACACTTTCTAAAGAGCAAATAGAACAAGAGCTTACCGCTTTAGGGTTAGAAATTCCCGAAGGTATATCCCCACGCCATTTAGCGCGCAGATTAGAAAAAGCCATAAAGGGCGTATCTCATAAGGAAAGCGAGCCCCTTTACGAGGTTATGCAGTTGGTGTTAGTTTACCCAAGAGAAGAGCTATATAAAAGAATAGAGGAGCGCTTAGATAGGCGTTTGCAAATGGGTATGGTAGAAGAGGTTAAGCGCTTAAAAGACGAGGGCGCAACCGAGCAATTTTTAGAAGGGCTTGGGCTTGAATACCGTTACACTAACAGATATTTAAACGGCTTATATTCTTACGAGGACTACCGCGCAGAGCTACTAAAGGAAATTCGCCACTTTGCAAAACGCCAAATCACGTGGTTTAAAAAGGAAAAGAACGCCGTGTGGTTAGATATGACGGGCGATTTCACCGCTGAAGCAATAAAACTTTGCAAAGATTTTTATAATAAATAAAAAAAGAATTACCCCTAAAAAAATAAATGGTAATAAAGATAAACAAAAAAATAAAAGTGCCGATAATTGCGTTATGCCGGCACTTTTTTATTTTATAAGGTTAATTAATCGCGTAGCTTTCTTTTTAGTTCGTCAATTATATTAATGGCGCTTTCGTAGCCCATTTCGTATGCGCGTTGCATCTGAGCTGAATCTATTTTATATTGACTCATATCGCCAAGCTCCGGCACGCAAAGCATATCGGGTGGGTTTTGCTTTAGCGCGTAATCGTTAACGGTGCTATCGTATATATCTATAATTCTAAGTGTATAGCCAAGTATGCTCTTAATTTCTTCCATTTCACGAACAGGGCCTAAAACGTCAACGCCAACAACCACGTCTGCACCCAAATTTCTAACTTCCTCCACGGGCACTCGGCAAAGTGGACCTCCGTCTGCAACAAGCATATTTTCATAAGCAACGGGAGCAAAAACCATGGGGATAGAAGAGCTTGCCTGAACGGCAGTAGCAACCTCGCCTTGATCGAAAACCACCTTTTTACCGCTTATAATATCAAGTCCAACGCAGGCAAAGGGGATTTTTAAATCCTCTATTAAGGTGTCGTGCAGATATCTGTGAAGTAGGGCAGACATTTTTTTACTTTTTAATAAAGTGCCGTTTTTAATGGCGATAGGCGAAAGGTCTAAAAGATCTCTTGCGCGAAGGGAAAGAGCAACTTTAATCATATACGAAGGGGAAATACCCATTGCGTAAAAGCTACCCACAACAGAGCCCATGGAAGTGCCTGATATATAGTCCGGTTTAATACCGTTATCTTCAAGCGCTTTTAAAAAGCCAATATGCGCAATCCCGCGCGAGCCGCCTGCGCCAAGCGCTAAACCTAATTTTTTCATAAAAACCTCCAAATAAGTAAAAATAGTAAGCTTAAGGTTAAATATTTTATGAATTAGCCACTAAAAGTGGTTTTTTATAAGGGTAAATAAAAATAGCAACGGAAAAGCAAGCCCCCTCCATTGCTATTATCTTTAGTAAATATTAGTCTTCTTTATTATCCTCTTCTTCAACGGGATTTATAACAACCTTAACGTCTAAAACCCTTCTTTGGGTTAATTTATTTGTGATAATGGTAAGGTTTTTATAATCAAAGCTGTCAAATTTTTTGGGGAACGTACCCGTTTGTTCAATAACCCAACCGCTAACCGTTTGAGTTTCAAACTCTTTATCGTCACCGTCTAAGCCGAATAGGGTAAAGAACTTATCAAGCTCTGCTCTACCGTCTACCATATAGGTTAAGTCGTCTATTTTGGTGAAGTAGTTTACAATTTCGTCGTGCTCGTCCCAAATTTCGCCAACAAGCTCTTCTAAAATATCCTCTAGCGTAGCAATACCAAGCGTTCCGCCGTACTCGTCCACAACGATAGCCATGTGTACCTTTTGCTTTTGCATATTTTTAAGAAGAATAGAAATCTTCATGTGCTCGGTTGCGTAAGCAACGGGCGAAATAGCGTTTTTAATAGTGGTTTCACCCCTTTCTAACGCGGCAAAGAAGTCAATGTTGTGAATCATACCAACTATTGAATCTATCGTGCCTTTATATACGGGCATACGTGAGAAATTGTATTCAAGGAAAAGCTTTTTTATCTGTTCCATAGGCATATCAAGCGAAACCGCAATCACGCCCACTCTGGGAACTAAAATATCCTCTACTAAAACGTCGTCAAACTCAATAGAGCTTGAAATAAGCTGAGTTTCACTTTCGTTAAGCGCTCCGTCCTCCTGAGCTTCTTCAACGATGGTAAGCAATTCCTCTTCAGTAATCTTTTCTCCCCCTTCAAGCTTAAATATCTTTTTAAGTAAAACCTTAAGCCCTGCAAAGAGGAAGGTTATGGGCCATAAAATTATCATAAAAAACTTTATGGGATAGCCTAAAACTACCGTAGCGCCATAGCTTTTTTCCTTTGCTATCATTTTGGGGGTAATTTCACCGAATATTAATACTAAAACGGTGGTTACTGCCGTAGAAACCGTTGCTGCAACGTTCGTGTTACCGCTTAATATCTGTTCAAAAATAATTAAGCATAAGCTTGATAAGGTAATATTAACGATATTGTTACCAACTAAAATAGTGGAAAGAACCTTATCGAAGTTTTCAGCTAAGTCAAGCGCTTGCTTTGCGCCCTTGTGGCCCTCTTGAGCCTTCGTGCGAAGCTTGGTTTTGTTAACTGATGAAAACGCAGTTTCGGTTGCAGAAAAGAATGCAGATAGAATAATTAGTATTACGCATATAAAAATATGTAAGGTAATACTGTCAGGTTCAGGGTCGTCAGAGTCCATTTTTTTCTCCTTTTCGTAACAGGGATTTGCTTATTTTTTATTGCAATTCCCCAAATTATTGTTTTTAAATTATAGCATAAAAATACTTTATTGTAAACAAAAAAGCATTCAATTATGATGTTTTCTCTCTTTTAACCCATTTTTAACGGTTTTTTTGCAATTTTATTAAAAAAATATATAAATTATATGCTTTTTATTACTTTAATTGCATAAAAAAGGGGCAGTTTTAATAAATTATAAGGGATTTTTATTTTTTATGGAAGATAATAAAGGGCATTTAATAACGCTAGAAGGTCAAAAAAAAATTTGCGTTACCGCCGTTGCAGAGGTAGAAAGTGTTACGGCAGAAAGCATAAAGCTGGTTCTTGTTGGTGGTAAAAGAATTTTTTTAAACGGCACAAACCTAAAAATGGGCGCTTTTTCTAAGCAAAACGCCACCTTTAGCGCAGAAGGACTTATAACTGAAATTAAATACGCAGGGCAAAAAACCTCTCTTGTTAAAAAGCTACTTAAATGACGTTTGAACAGGATCTTCAGTTTAGTTATTTTTTGCTTTGCTTTGCATTCGGCTACCTTTTTGGCTTGTTAACCTTTTTCCTTGACGGATTTTTTGTGGAAAAAGAGATAAACCTTTTTAAAAGCGCGCTTATGGGCGGGCGAATAGTTTTGCTTAGCTTTTTTTTCGTATATATGAAAAATCGCTATAATCTGGGGCAGTTAAGGCTATATATGGCGCTTAGCTGTATATTAGGTTTTTATATATACTTAAAAACAATAGCTAAAATAATTGCAAAATTTGCAAAAAGGTTGTATAATAGGGCTATAAAGTTATTACTCAAGGGGAAAAATAGGCTTTATGACCTTAGAAAAGCTACAAAGAATAGCCGCTGCGGTAACCGCATCCGCCGTTTTATTACTCTTCATTTTGGTAGGCACGCTAGTTTATCAAATGAGCATAATAAACGGAAAGCGCGCAAAAATAGAACAGCTAAACGCAGAAATAGCTACTCTTCGCCAACAAAACGAAGAGGTTCAAAACGATATAGACCGTTGGCTTAACGAATGGAAAATTGAAGAACGCGCCAACGAGCTTGGCTACGTTTACGAACGTGATAAATAGCACTCGAAGTGCGCGTATAAAGCGATTATCGCCTTATACGCGCGTTTTTCTCTAACGATTTTTAACTATATTAAAGTGCGTTTATTTAACAAACGCCCCAAAGCCCCTTTTTTTAACCGCAGATAAATTTTACCGATATGAAGCTAAATAACGAATATATTGCAATTATAGATATAGGAAGTAATTCCGTAAGACTAAGGCTTTCCTTAAACGAAGGGGTGCTTTTAAGAAAGAATATTACCACCCAGCTTGCTAGCAAAATGGTTGGTGGGGTTTTAAACGAAGAGTCCGTTAAAAGAACGCTAGACGGCTTGGGTGAGCTTATAAATATTGCCAAGGAAAACAACGCAAAAATTTTGGTTTTTGCAACCGCTGCGGTAAGAAATTCCTTAAACGGTATTGATTTTTGTGAACGGTTTACTAATTTATACGGTATAAAAATAGACGTTTTATCTGGTAAAAAGGAAGCTGAAATGGGCATCTTGGGCGCGCTTGAAGGTAAAGACGGTTGCGTTATAGACGTGGGCGGGGCTTCAAGTGAGCTAGTGATTGCAAGGAATGGAAAAATAGTTTACGCCTATTCTATTCCAATCGGCGCGGTTGTTCTTACCGATATCTGCAAAAGAGATTATGAAGGGGCGCTTTTAAAAATAGAAGAAGAAATTAAAAGGCTTCCACCCTTGCCAAGTGAAATTGGGCAGGTTTACGCCATTGGCGGAACGGCAAATAATATGGCGTTCGTGCATAGCGGATTAGAAGTTTTTAATAGGGATTTAACAAGCGGTTTAAAAATGACTGCTAACGAAATTCTTTTAATGGCAAAAACCTTTTACGCTAAGTCGCCTGAAAGTTTGCAAAGTGATTATAAAATTAGGGAAATGCGTTCTAGGGTTATTCATTCCGGGGCGCTTATAATAAGTCGGCTAGTAAAATTTATAAACGCAAAGGAAGTAATATTTACAGAAAACGATAACCTAGAAGGCTATTATCTTTCAAAAATAATGGGGAAGGGATATGAAGAATAGAAGGCTTGAAACGCTAATAAACCTTTTACTGCTTGCCGTTTGGTTGGTGGTGTTTGGGGTTTTAGTGGTGTATGCTAAAATTAATTTTAATATGTCCGGTATGGATGCGTTTATGCTTAGTATAACCGGCTTCGTATTGCATTACGTATTTTCGCTGGTATTCCACGAGCTTGGACACGTAATATTCTTAAAGCTACTAAAAATGAAGCTGCAGTACGTTAACTTCGGCTTGTTTTCTATAGATTTCACAACGGGAAAATTCAGGCTATTTACCTATTTTTCTTCAGATGCGGGCGAAACAGCCTTTTTGCCAACGAAGGATATAACTCATAAAGAAATTAAATTAGTTGCTTTTGGCGGTATTTTATTTTCATTTATTTATGCAATTGTCGGTATCGCGCCTTTGTTTTTTATCATAAGTCCCGAATGGTTTTGCGTGTTAGGCGTTGGCGCTTGCTCTGCTTTTTATTTATTAACCGTTAATCTTTTACCTATAGATAAAACGTCAGACGGCTCTATTTTAATATCCCGCAAGGATCATCCCAAAATAGTTGCTGCTATCGTAAATCATCAAAGAAGGGAAATGCAAGGTGAAATTCCCCCCGAGGCAGAGATTTTTAAAAGCTCCACCCAACCGCTTGCATGTTATTATCATTACCTATATTTACTTCTTCAAAACAGAAAGGAAGAGGCATTTTACGTTATAAATAAGCTTAGCTTAAGCTTGGACGATTTTATAGACGACGAGTACCAGCTTATCTTTCCTGAAATTATAACCGTAAACTTTTTGCAGGGCATTAAGGACAAAAGCATAATGGCGCGCGCAGAAGTGTTCTTTAACGAAGAAGATCCGCGCCCTGCCGTTATAAGGGCCCATTGTATATTTAGAAGCTCTTGCGGGGAAACCGATTGGTCGGAAAGCCTTCGCAAAGCCTATGAAAAATCTTTAAGGCGCGCTAGCTATTTTACTAAGGAAATAGAAAAGCATTTTAACTTCTAATTAAATTTTAGCTTTAATCAGTTGTACTAATCATTATTAAAAAATAAATTAAAGTGGGGTTAACGGTGTTATAGCCCCACTTTTGAATAATAAAACGCAAAGGAAAACTCATTATGAAGGAATTTTTTGCCGTGGATACACACCTAGGCTATAGCGAAAGTAGTAGCGTTATAGCTAGGGAAGTAGACGAAAATAATTTAAAAGAACAGGAAGATTATACCAAAAAAATGCAAGAGTATGAAAACAGGGCAAAATTACCACCTGCGTTAAATGCGGTAAGGGTTGTTTGCAACGTGCTGGCTCTTATTTTGCTTTGCGGATTTTTATTTGGGTTAACGTTAAGTGAAAACGGCAAGGGAATAGAAGGTATTTTATACTGCTTGTTCGGTGTTTCAATCTTTTTTATGTTGATTGCCTTTTTACTTTCACGCTATAGAAAGAGTAGGGCGAAAAAGGTTGCTAAGGATGAAGGGTATCTTGCCCTTATAAAGGAAGGGGAAAGAATTTACGATAAGTGCGTTGCATCATTAAAAATCCCCTCTTCAGCAAAGCCTATAGACGTTTTTCTTTACGTTTACAGCACTCAAAGCGGGGATGAAAGGCCCGTTAGCAAAACGGTAAAATACGTTAACACGCCCGTAAAGGCCTTTTCGGAAGCAAACTGCGTTATGGTTGCCGATTTGCAAGTGGTTTTTGCCTTAAAAAAGGAATGGTTTAAGGACTTTGAAATTATACCTGAAAAGGTTACCTTTAATTGCTGGAATAAGGATGAAGGGTACGGCGCTAACGAATACCGTAAATATGCAATAAAGCCCACCGCAACGGGTGCGCTTTCGGTAAAAAACTGTTATAAATTTATTTTAGAAAAGGATGGGGAAAGCTTTGCAATAGTTATTCCCCCTTACGACGGCGAGGCTTTTTTAAAGCTTACCGGGATTAAATACAAAAAGGGTAAATAATATGAAAAGAGTTAGAATTACCGCTATAAGAAAGGTAGAGCATAAGGATTTAATGCAGTTATACGAAAACCCCATTCAGCACACATGCGATATTAGTGAAGGGGAGGTATTTATAAGTGAAAACGGGCTTAAACCGCAGGGCTTTTGCGAAAGCGCTTGGCAGTCGGTTAAGGAGTTCGTTACAGAGCTTGCAAACGGTGGTGGAAACTTTTACGACGGGTGGATGAAAAACCCCTATTCCGCCCTTATTTCCTGCAACGACGGCTTTCGCCCCGTTAGCTTTTTACTTGAAGCAATAGATTGATTTAAAAGAAAAACAAAATAACAAAACCGCCGATAATCGACTTATACGGCGGTTTTTTGTTGATATAAAGAAAAACCACGCGATAGTCGCGTGGTTCAGTAGAGGTTTACCAGTGAGTGGAAAAGAGCCTTCCCTAGTGGGGGAAGGGGGACCACGTTAGTGGTGGATGAGGTGTTTTGGTAAAAAATACAAATAAAAATTAAAGCACTAAATTATACAACTCCTCATCCGTCACTCGAAAACTCGTGACACCTTCTCCCGCAGGAGAAGGCAAAAGTGAAACCCGTTGACGGGTAGCAGGTAATAAGTGCATGACTGGCAGGTCAAATAAAAAGCACATTTGTGCTAACCTGTGAACAAGGGCTATGCTCGAAAAATAAAAACCGCCGATAATCGACTTATACGGCGGTTTTTTGTTTATATTTTAATTATTATTTAATCTTTTCAAAGTCGTTATAGCCGTGCTTACAAATGGGGCAAACGATATCTTCGGGTAGGGGGTGCCCTTCGTAAACCCAACCGCAAATCTTGCAAACGTAGCCGCTAACACCATCCGTTTGGGGCTTGGGTTTAACGTTGTTTTGGTAGTAGGTGTAGGTCATAGTTTCCTTATCGGAAATTACTCTGGATTCGGTTACGGAGCAAATAAACATTCCGTGGGTGTTTAAATCTATATACTGCTCTACCTTTAAAGACATGAAGGAATTGATATATCTGGGTAAGAAAACCAGACCGTTATCAGAGCGTAAGGGGGTGCAGTCCTTAAACTTGTCAACCGTTCTTCCGCTAACGAATCCAAATTGTTCAAAAACGCTGAAGGGCGCTTCTACCGTTAAGCAGTTAACGTTCATAATTCCCGTTTGCTTAATAACGTGATGAGAGTAGTTTTCCTTATTGATGGTAACTGCAATTCTGTTGGGGGTATTGGTTACCTGTGAAACGGTATTAACGATAAGTCCGTTATCCTTTTTACCGTCGTTACAGGTTACAACGTATAAGCCGTAGCCAATATTAAATAGAGCGCTAAGGTCGTTTTTATTTGCCTTTTCGCTTTGTGCGATATAGTCCTTGCAAAGCTCTTCTGCTAAGGCGTTAACGCTTTGGCTGGAGCTTTCGTTTAAAGCAGATAAAATGGTTACGTTGTTTTCCGTGTAAGTGATATTTTTGCTCTTTTCCAGCATACCCTTCATAACCTTGGTTGCAAGAGGGGCCCAGCTTCCGTTTTCTATAAACGCAACGGTGCGGTTTTGGAAGTTGCGTTCGGTTAAATGATTTATAAACTCACGCATGAAGGGGAATATATCTGCGTTATAGGTAGTGGTTGCAAGAACCAGCTTGTTATATCTAAACGCATCTTCAACCGCTTCTGCCATATCACAGCGAGCAAGATCGTTAACAACAACCTTGGGCGCGCCTAATTCCTTAAGCCTTTCTGCAAGAGCCATAACCGCCTTTTTGGTGTGGCCGTAAATAGAAGTGTAGGCAATCATAACGCCTTCGTCTTCGGGTTGGTAGCTAGACCAAGTGTTGTATAGGTTTAAGTAGTAGCCAAGATTTTCCGTTAAAATAGGGCCGTGTAAGGGGCAGATGGTTTGAATATCTAGGGTAGAAGCCTTCTTTAAAAGGGATTGAACCTGAGCGCCGTACTTACCAACTATGCCGATATAGTATCTGCGAGCCTCGCAAGCCCAGTCCTCTTCAACGTCTAACGCGCCGAATTTACCAAACCCGTCCGCAGAGAATAAAATTTTATCCGCGCTATCGTAGGTAACTATTACTTCAGGCCAATGCACCATGGGCGCGGTAACGAAGGTTAGCTGGTGCTTGCCAAGTGAAAGGGTATCCCCTTCGCCAACTACAATTCTTCTTTCCTCAAAGTCCGTGCCGAAGTAGTTTTTCATCATGATAAAGGCCTTAGATGAAGAAACTATTGTTGCTTCGGGGTAGCTCTTTGCAAAGTTAAGTATGTTTGCAGAGTGGTCGGGCTCCATATGCTGAACGATTAAATAGTCGGGCTTTCTGCCGTTTAGCGCGTTTTGTAGATTATCCATCCATTCGTGGGTAAATCTTGCATCAACGGTATCCATAACGGCAACCTTTTGGTCAAGGATAACGTAAGAGTTATACGCCATACCGTTAGGCACTTCGTACTGACCTTCAAATAGATCAACCTCGTGGTCGTTTACGCCTATATAAAGAACGTCATTCGTAACTTTCATTTTTAAACCTCTTTGAACGCAACGGGTTATAACGTATGCGTTTATTTTTTACTTGATTATGATATTTACCGTAATAAAGGGTGGTTTAATTGCGATAAATCTCATTAATATATTATATATATTTTTACCAAAAATTCAACAAAAATTTCACACTTTTAAAATTCTTTTAAAATTTTTCCTTGGGTGGTAATTACCGTAGTTTTTAAAGGTATATTTTTACCGCTGTTTAAAAGCGCCTTCTTTACCGCTATCTCAAGCCCACCGCAACAGCCCACGCTCATTATTACAAGGTGAATGCTTTTAATATTATTTTGCGTAAATATTTCGGTAAGCTTTTGGGAATAGTCCACGCCGTCTAGCTTAGGGCAGCCTACTAAGGTTACGCGCTCTTTCATAAAGTCTAAGTGAAAGCTTGCGTAAGCGTACGCTGTGCAGTCCGCTGCGATTAGTAAATTTGCATTTTCAAAGCAGGGTGCGTTTACCGGCAAAAGCTTGATTTGGCAGGGCCATTGATTAAGCTGACTTTGAGCGTTGGAGTACGAATTGGAATTATTATCATCGCTATTCGTAGTGGACGCTAGCTTTAAAGCCTTTGCCTTAAGAACTGCTTGCTCGTCGTAAGCAGGGGCTTCGCGCTCTTCAAAGGTAATCGCGCCGGTAGGGCAAGCGGGTAAGCAGTCGCCAAGCCCGTCGCAGTAATGCTCGTTAGAAAGGGTTGCCTTTCCCTCTACAAGCTCAATAGCTCCTTCGTGGCAGGCTGTTACGCACAGACCGCAGCCGTTACATTTTTCTTTGTTAATATTTATAATTTTTCTTATCATAGTTATCCTTTTTTTCTCTTTAATTTTTATTGGTATATGTCGATAATCGAGCTATAAGCCTACTTTTTATATAAAAATACGAAAGCAACGGTTAAATTACCTTCGTATTACGGCTATTTATTTTTCAAATTCCTTAGCAACCTCCTTAAGAAGCTCTCTTATGCTAAGGTGCTGTGGACAAATGCTTTCGCACGCGCCACATTCAATACAGTCGCTTGCCTTGCCGTTTTTCTTGGTATAGAAAACGTCGTAGTGGAACTGTCTGCTAACGCCGGTGAATACCTTTTGCTCGTTATAGCAGGCAAACAAATCGGGGATAAGAATTTTTTGGGGGCAACCCTCCACGCAGTAACGGCAAGCGGTGCAGGGGATTACCTTTAGCTGTTCAAGTAAAGCCTTAACCTCTTCTATTGCCTTAAACTCTTCTTGGGTAAGTGGCTTAAAGTCCTTCATGAAGGAAATATTATCCTTTGCCTGTTCAAGGTTGCTCATGCCCGAAAGAATCATAACGTTATTATCAAAGCTTGCGCAAAATCTTATTGCGTAGCTTGCGGGGCTGGCGCTTCCAAGGCGGTTAAAGATATCAAGCGCTTGCGTGGGCATATTTGCAAGCTGACCGCCCTTTACGGGCTCCATAATCAAGCAGGGCTTACCGTGCTTTAAGCAAACCTCGTAGCAGGCGCGTGATTGCACCTCTGCATCTTCATAGTCAAGATAGTTAAACTGAATTTGAACTATTTCTATTTGGGGATATTCGGTAAGGATTAAGTCAAGATAGTCGGCGCTATCGTGGAAGGAAAGTCCAACGTGCTTAACCTTGCCTTCCTTTTTAAGCTCAAAGGCCTGCTCGTACGCCTTACACTGCTTAAAATGGGGGTAATTGCCACGACCTTGGGCATGCATGAGATAAATATCAAAATAATCCACTCCGCAAGCCTCAAGCTGAATTTGGAAGATTTTTCTAACCTCCTCTTCGCTTTTAAAGTAAGGCCCGGAAAGCTTGTTGGTTAAAATAAAGCTTTCTCTTGGGTAGCGCTTAACAACGTATTCGCGAATTGCAATTTCACTTTTTCCCTCAAGATAGCCGTGAGCGGTATCAAAGTAATTAAAGCCGGCTTCAACGAAGGCGTCTGCCATTTTAATAAATTCTTGGTAATCTACTTCTCCGTTTTTCATGGGAAGTCGCATACAGCCAAAACCGAATTTTTTGGGTAGCTTTCGTAATAATTCACTGCTTTTATCTAACATAAAGCGCTCCTTTAGCCTAATTTTTAATGGGGAATATCCCGTTTTTTGCCTAAAATTTTCTATAAATGCGTTAAAATTGAGAATAAGTTTACTTTATTATACCAAATATTAAAAAAAAGTCAATAAAAATAGCCGTTTTATATTTTTAGTGGAATAAAAAAGTTAAATTTTAGAAAAAAGGTTTAAAAAAGCGGGCGTTAAAAGTAAAAATCGTTAAGTCTTTTGCTTGCTAAGGGGGTAGTTATTCACTCGTTTTTAATAAATTGTGAATAAATAGGTAAAAAAAGAGCAAATTTATACCTTTAGGTATAAAAAAAGTCATAAATCGCTTTACAAAATCTTAAATATATTATATAATATATTTATACTATTATATAAAATAGGAAAGTATTGTTGTTCACCTTTGTTAAAAGGTGAAAAGCGAGGTAAAAATAATGGAAATGGAAGAAAAGGCAGGCGTAGTTAATACGCAGTACGGCGAAGGTCAAATTCAAGTTTTAGAAGGACTTGAGCACGTTCGTAAAAGACCCGGTATGTATATCGGTACAACCGATTTACGCGGTCTACATCACCTTATTCAAGAAATCGTAGATAACTCTATAGACGAAGCGTTAGCAGGCCACTGTAATACTATTAACGTGGTTATTAATGCAGACGGCTCTTGCTCCGTTACGGATAACGGTAGAGGTATCCCCACCGGTATTCACCCCACGGAAGGCGTTTCTGCCGTTCAGGTAGTTTTAACCAAGCTTAACGCGGGCGGTAAGTTCGGCGGTGGCGGTTACAAGATTTCAGGCGGTTTACACGGCGTAGGCTTATCCGTAGTTAACGCTCTTTCCGAATGGCTTGAGGTAGACGTTTTCCAAAACGGTAACCACTATAAGCAAATATATAATCGCGGTGTTCCCCAGCGTGATTTACAAATCGTTGGTAAAAGCGACGTTACAGGAACGAAGGTTACCTTTATGCCTGATGCAGACATATTTGAAAGCACCGTTTTTAATTACGATACCGTTAAGGTACGCTTACGCGAGCTTGCTTATTTAAATAAAGGCTTAAGAATTACCATAGAAGATAAAAGGGAAGGTCAGGAATGCGCAGACGATTTCTACTATGAAGGGGGTATTCGCCACTTCGTAGAGGATTTAAACCGCAATAAGGAAACCCTTTTTGCAGAGCCCTTCTATTTTGAGCATACTTACGGGGAGGTAACGATAGAGCTTGCTCTTTCATATAACGATAGCTTTACGGAAACTATTTATACCTTCGCAAACAACATTAACACTCACGAAGGCGGCGCGCACTTAGAAGGCTTTAAGTTTGCGCTTACCAAAATAGTTAACGAACGCGGTAGAACGCTTAACCTATTAAAGGAAAGCGATTCACTTTCCGGCGAAGACGTGCGTGAAGGTATTACCGCAGTTATATCCGTTAAGCTTCCGGAGCCCCAGTTTGAAGGTCAAACCAAAACCAAGCTTGGTAATGCGGAAATAAGACCTTTAGTTCAAAAGGCTATGAACGAAGTATTCGGCTCTTTCCTTGAAGAAAACCCCTCTGCTGCAAAAGAGGTAATCATGAAGTGTATTACCGCTAAAAGAGCAAGAGAGGCTGCAAGAAAGGCAAGGGAAGCAACCAGAAAGAGCGCCTTTGAAAGCGTAGCTCTTCCCGGTAAGCTTGCGGACTGTTCAGAAAAGAACGCAGAGCTTTGCGAAATCTTTATCGTAGAGGGTGACTCTGCAGGCGGTACTGCTAAGCAGGGTAGAGATAGAAGATTCCAAGCAATCTTACCTCTACGCGGTAAAATTCTTAACGTAGAAAAGGTGCGCCCCAACCGCGCGCTGGAAAATGAAGAAATTAAGAGTATGATAACCGCATTCGGTGGCGGTATGCAAGAGGATTTTGACGTTTCTAAGATTCGTTACGACCGTATTATCTGCATGACCGACGCGGACGTTGACGGTAGCCATATCAGAATACTTTTATTAACCTTCTTCTTCAGATATATGCGCCCCTTAATTGAACAAGGACACGTTTATATCGCTCAGCCCCCCTTATACAAGCTTACTAAGGGCAAGGTGGAAAAATACTGTTACTCAGACGAAGAATTAAAAACGGAGCTTGAAGCGCTTGGTAAATGCGATATTCAGCGTTATAAAGGTCTTGGTGAAATGAACGCCGAACAGCTTTGGGATACCACTATGAATCCTGCAACCAGAACGCTACTTCGCGTTTCTATGGAAGATGCGCAAGAGGCTGAAAACACCTTTAGCTTACTTATGGGCGACCAACCCGAGCTTCGCCGTAAGTTCATTGAAGAAAACTCTAAGCTCGTTGAAAATCTTGACGTATAGGGCGATTAAAGGAGATTTAGGCAAATGGCAAAGAAAGAATTTAATTCCGTTTTAACAGAAGAATTTCGTAAAACGTTAGAGCAAACTAAGCTTATAAATATAGAAGTTGATAACGAACTTAAAAAGTCCTTTATCGCATACGCAATGGCGGTTAACGTTTCCCGTGCTATTCCCGACGTGCGCGACGGCTTAAAGCCCGTTCACAGAAGAATACTTTACTCTATGAACGAAATGGGCTTAACCCCCGAAAAGGCATACAAAAAATGTGCGGCAATCGTTGGTGACGTGCTTGGTAAATACCACCCCCACGGCGATAGCTCCGTTTACGACGCGTTAGTTCGTTTAGCGCAAGATTTCTCTATTAACCTTCCGTTAGTAGACGGCCACGGTAACTTCGGTTCAGTTGACGGCGACCCCCCGGCTGCTTACCGTTATACCGAAGCTAAGATGAGCAAGCTTGCCGTAGAAATGCTTCGCGATATAGATAAAGAAACTGTAGACTTTTATCCCAACTTCGACGATACCAGAATGCAACCCACCGTTCTTCCATCAAAGTTCCCCAACCTATTGGTTAACGGATCGGACGGTATTGCGGTAGGTATGGCAACCAACATTCCCCCTCATAACCTAACGGAGGTTATCAACGGAACGGTTGCTTTAATAGAAAACCCCGATATTACCGTTGACGAGCTAATGGAACACATTCCCGCACCCGATTATCCCACCGGCGCTATTCAGCTTGGTAGAGCGGGCGTTAAAAATGCTTACAGAACAGGTCGCGGCAGCGTTATTCTTCGCAGTAGATGTGAAATTGAAGATTTTAATAACGGCACTCGCCACAGAATAGTGGTTACGGAGCTTCCTTACCAAGTTAATAAGGAAAAGCTTATTAAGTATATCGTAGAGCTAGTTAAGGATAAGCGCATAGAAGGTATTGCGGATATCAACGACGAATCCGACCGCCACGGTATGAGAATCGTTATTGACTGCAAGAAGGACGCTAACCCACAGGTTCTTCTAAATTCACTTTATAAGCACACCGAGCTTCAGGTAAGTAACGGTATTACCTTACTTGCTTTATTAGACGGCGAGCCCAAGATTTTAAATCTTAAGCAAATTTTAGAAGCTTACGTTAAACACCAAATAGACGTTGTTACAAGAAGAACTAAATACGATTTAGCTAAAACGGAAGAGCGTGAGCATATCGTTAAGGGCTTAGTTATTGCGCTTTCTTCTATAGACGAGGTTATTGCGGTAATCAAACGCTCGCGTGATCGTCAGGAAGCTATCGCAAACCTAGTTGGCTCCTTTAATTTATCAGATAAGCAGGCAGGCGCTATCTTGGATATGCGCTTACAGCGTTTAACCTCTTTAGAAGTAGAAAAGCTTCAAGCTGAACTTGAAGAATTAGATAAAATCATGGCTGACCTTAAGGATATTCTTGCAAGACCGGAAAGAATTCTTGCCATCATTAAGAACGAGCTATTAGAGCTTCGCGATAGATATCCTTCACCCAGAAAAACGGAGCTTTCTTACGATCCTTCAGAAATTGATATTGCAGATCTCGTTAAGAAGGAGGACGTTGTTATCAGCGTAACTCACCTTGGTTATATTAAGCGTTTATCATTAGAAGAATATAAAACTCAAAAGCGCGGTGGCAGGGGCGTTACCGGTCACAAGCCTAAGGAAGAGGACTTCGTTGAAGATATGTTTATTTCTTCTACTCACGATAGATTACTTATGTTTACCAACTTCGGTAAGGTTTACAGATTAATGGGCTATGAAATCCCCGAAGCGTTAAAGGCTGCAAGGGGGAGAGCGCTAGTTAACCTATTACCCCTATCAGAAGGGGAACACGTTTCTGCAGTTATTCCTTTAAATCCCACCGTGGAAGAGCTTCCTGAAGGTGAAGACGGCGAAGAAAGAGCAGAAAGCGTTAGTGAAGTAGCTGAAGGCGCAGAAGTAACTGAAGAAAGCGCTCAAGAAGACGTTGCGGTAGACGGCAAGAGATATATCGTTATGGCAACCCGCCGCGGTTTAATTAAGAAGACTGCAGTTGCTCAGTTCGATAACATTAGAAAGAACGGTAAGATTGCTATTAATCTAAACGAAGGCGACGAGCTTATTTCAGTTCAGGTATCTTCCGGCGAGGATGAAATTTTAGCAGCTTCTTACGAGGGTAAGTGTATTAGATTTAGCGAGCACGACGTTCGCCCCATGGGCCGTGATACTCAAGGCGTTCGCTGTATGCTTATCTCTGATGAAGAT
This sequence comes from Clostridiales bacterium, assembly GCA_015055965.1. Classification (GTDB taxonomy): domain Bacteria; phylum Bacillota; class Clostridia; order Christensenellales; family Borkfalkiaceae; genus HGM11416. Next base: position 121,114 of record SVHG01000005.1, on the reverse strand, counting down.
AGACTTGTAGAAATGACCGTCGTTAAAGAAGGCTACGACGTATTCACCATAAGCGCTAACGGCTTTGGTAAGCGTAGTGATATTGAAGATTACCGTTTACAGTCACGTGGCGGTAAGGGTATTAAGGCAGGCGTATTCAACGATAAGACGGGTAGACTGGTAAGCTTAAAGCTCGTTAAGGAAGATAACGATATTATGCTTATTGCAGATAACGGCATAGTTATTAGAACTCCCGCTTGCGATATTTCTAAGATCGGCCGTGACACCAAGGGTGTTAAGGTTATGAGAATAGACGGCGGTAGAGTAGTTACCGTTGCAGTAGTTGCTCATCAAGAGGATGAAAAGGAAGAACCTATTGATGGCGAAGAAATGTTAGAAGGCGTTACCGAAGATGAAGCCGTTACCGGCGAAGCTCAAGGCGAAGTAGCTGAAGAAGCAGTTAGTGAAGATAACGGCTCTAACGAATAACTTTAAAAATTTAATCAAATAACTTTAAAGGAGTAAGCTTTTAAGCCTACTCCTTTTTGTATATATTTAAGTTTGCTACTTTATAATTTTATCCAAACGCTCCACTCAAAACTGCCGTTAATCGCTCTATAGCCCCACTTTTTGTTTTAAAATTAAATAAAAACAAATAAGATAAGCGCTAAAAAAGCATTTTTTTACTTTAATAACGGCGGTTTTTTAAATGGTTAATAATACTTAAATTGCTTTGACAAATATATTAAAGAGTATTATAATTAAGGTTAAGAAAAATTATTTGATAGGAGCTAAAAATGAGTTTTATTAAAAAGTTAATAACCTTACTTTGTATTGTTCTTTGCGGTTCGCTAGTTATTGCCTGCAATACTACCTCTAACAATTCAAGTGAGTCCTCTTCCGGTGTGGAAGAAGATAGCAGTTTAAGCAGCGAAAGCAGCTTCGTTGATTCTGACAGTTCAAGTGAAGAAGAAATTATTCCCGTTGGCTTAGAGGTAACCAATCAAACTACTTCCTTTACCGTACTAGAAAAATTCCTTTTTGACGGAACTGTATATTTAGAATATTCAGACGGAAGCAAGGTAGAAATTGACGATTATTGGGTTGAATACGGCAATTATAATAAAGAAAAGGTTGGCAGTTATTCAATTAAAGTTTGCACCAATGAATTTGAAAGTGAATATCAAGTTTCCGTTAATCGCCGTAACACCTTTAAGGTGCTTATGATAGGTAACAGCTTTTCAGACGATACCTCTGAATACGCGCCCATGATAGCTAAGTCGCTAGGTATTACCGACGTTGAGGTTGGTAATCTATTTATTGGCGGTTGTACTATTAATACTCATTACTATAATTTATTAAACGGCACGGCTGCTTACGACTTCCGTTACTACGGAGCAAGCGGGGCTTGGGATTATACCGTAGGTGGGGTAAAACAATCCTTACAGTATGCAATTAAATACGCAGATTGGGATATTATAACCTTCCAGCAGGCAAGCCCGGATAGTGGCGTTGCTTCTACTTATACTAATTTGTTAAATTTGATAAACGGTGTAAAAAATCTTGCTACTAATAAGGACGTAATATTCTTATTTAACATGACTTGGGCTTACCAAGCTAACAGCACTCACGGCGCGTTCCCGACCTATAGCAATAGCCAAGCAATTATGTATAATTCAATAATTGGAACTGTTCAGCACACCGTTTTAAGGCATACGGTTATTAGTTCAGTTATTCCCAACGGCACGGCAATCCAAAATGCACGAACTTCTTTTGTTGGCGATAATTTAACAAGGGACGGCTATCATTTGTCTTACGATTTAGGTAGATATATTGCAGGTCTTACTCTTGTTGCAAAGGTAACCGGCGTTAGTCCTGAAGAAGTTACTTACGCACCAAGCGGAATGCTTTCTGCTTACGTAAGCGTTGCTAAAGAAAGCGCGTCTAACGCAATTAATAAGCCTTACGAGGTAACTATTTCTAAGCATACTACTATGGAAAGCGTTATTCCGGAAGGTTATAGGGAGCTTAGCTACGAAGAGTACGGTTGGACTACTACTTGGGGATTTTGGGATTCCGGTAACGGTTCAACAACCCCTATAACGAATACCGCTCTAGCAGAAAAATTCGTTGCTACTAAAAGATTTACAAAGGCAGAGTTACCCGTTGGGTCTATAATCGTAATTGGAAGCGGCTGGCAATACCGCCCCGACGCTTGGATGGCAAACAACGGCAAGCCTGCAACAAGACCTAATAACGTTAGCGTTACTTATACGGAGGTTACTGAAGAATGGTGGGGCAACTATGCAGAGCGCGCCTTTAACGTAAGCTTAACCTCCGGCGAAACCTTAAACGACGGTTCAACCCCTGCAAAATACGAGCTTGCAAAGCAGGCGTTTAAGATTTTTGTTCCCAACACGTCAAAATAGCGTTAATCGCGCTATAGAGCTACTTTTTATGTAAAATTATGTGTAAATAATTAAGTAAAATCTAATAAAAAAGACATAAAAAAGCACCGCTTAAACGGTGCTTTTTGCTTTATTTGGTTAAAGCTAAATTACTTTAATAATGAAGCTGCGGCTTCGTCAATAATTAAGGTGCAGTCGGGGTGAAGCTGAAGAACGCTTGCGGGAAGAGATTCAGTAACCTCGCCGTGAATCATTCCGTAAACGGCTTTAGCCTTGTTAGCTCCACTTGCTAAAATTAAAATCTTTTTAGCGTTCATAATGTTCTTTAAGCCCATAGTGAAGGCTTGGCGGGGAACTTCTGAAATATCGTTGAATAATCTTGCGTTGTCTTTAATAGTGCTTTCCTGAAGGTCAACTACGTGGGTTACGCTACCAAAGGGAGTGCCGGGCTCGTTAAATGCAATATGACCGTTAGAGCCTAAGCCTAAAAGCTGAATATCCTGTTGAAGAACCTCTAAAAGAGCGTTATATCTTGCGCATTCTTCTTCTGCATTTTCTGCTTTGCCGTTTTCTATATTGGTGTTGTTTAAATCAATATCAATGTGGTTAAAAAGATTGTCACGCATGAAATATACGTAGCTTTGGTCGCTAGTAACGTCTAAGCCCTTATATTCGTCTAGGTTAACCGTTTTAATATTTTTATAAGAAGTACCTTGCTTGCAATCTTCAATCATTCTTTTGTAAAGACCGATAGGGGTAGTGCCGGTTGCAAGACCTAAAACGCCGTTGGGGTTAGCAACTACAACCTGCTTCATAATTTCAAACGCCTTATCGCTCATCTGTTCGTAATCTTTAACAACGATAACTTTCATAGTAAATCTCCTTGTGCTTTAAATGCTAATACTATTTTAACAGTTTTTATTCTTTAAATCAAGAATTGATTTAAGTCTTTTGTTTAAATTACACATTTTCAGTCCTATAGTGAAAAGAAAATGGTGTAAAATACAACAAAGGGCTTTATTTTTTTGCCCTTTGCCTTTGTAAAATATTAAATTTTATCTTCAAATCTAATTGCGGTAAGCTTTTCGCCGTCAAGCTCTAATCTGCAAATACGCGCGGTGCGGTCGTCGCCGGTTAGTCGCTTATCGGGAACTAAATCTCTTCCGTGGTAAACGGCGTACCAAGCTCCGTTATCCTTAATAACGCTGTTGTGACCCGTGCCTGCTTCAAAGTGATTTTTACTAATAAGCGGGCAATAGGTGTTTTCGTTGGGGTATTTTGTGAATTTAATCTTGGTTAAATCTCTTTCTGCCGTTTTAGCAACTGCATAACCAAGGTAGTAATATTCGTTTTGGTAGCAGTTACCTGAATAAATTAAGTAATGCCAATCCCCTTCGTTAAAGTAAAACGCGCCCTCTAAGGTGTGCCAATGCTGACCTTGTTTAAATCTGTTTTTCATAAAGATTTCTTCATCTAAGGTGGGGCGAACTACCGGGGTGGGGTTTCCACAAGGGGTAAAGGGATCGCTCATTTTGTCAACTACGACGTAAGTGCCTGCGCGTTCTGCTTCGTAATCGTTTACCGAATAAAAGATAAATAATCCCGCTTCATTTTCAACTACGTGCGCGTCTATAGAAAAGGGTTCAATTATTTGCTTTGCGTTAACGAACGGGCCGTTAGGCGTATCTGAAAGGGCAACGTGCATAGCCTGCTGGTGAACGTCGTCGCTACAAGTGGGCATGCAAGAAACGTACATATAATATTTGCCGTTTATAATAGTAACTGCGGGCGCCCAATATTCCTTTTTATCAGCTAAGCTAAAAACAACGCCAATATCAGTATATTCACCGCATAAAGAAGTTGCTTCGTATGCGTGAACGCCGTCGCATCCGGTAACGTACATATAATATTTGCCGTTATCTGCTTTTAAAACGTATGGGTCTGCCTGAGAGTTAAATTGACCTTCCTTGTAATCTATAAGCTTCATAATAAAACCTATTCCTTATTTTAGTTTTGAGTTTGAGTTTAAGTGGCGGTTTTAACCGCTTTTTTATTATAGCATTACGCGTACAGCGTTGTCAATAGTTTTAGTAAATTTTTAGCCGTGGTTATATTTTTTAACCAACGTATGCCCTTTTTTAGGGTGTTTTTAAAGTATAAAATAGTTAATTATTAGCGAAATAATGCCGTAATAGGTTAATGCGGAAACCAAGTCGCTTGCAGTTGTGATTAGCGGGCCGGATGCCGCCGCAGGATCTACGCCCATCTTCTTAAACAAAATGGGAACGGCGCAACCGCAAAAGCCGGAAACGGTCATAGAGCAAACCAAGGCAATTGCAATACACGCAGAAAGGGTAAAGGACCTATCCAACGGCATATTTTTAAAGAAGTAAACGTAAGCACCAAGTAGCGCAAAGCTTATTATCGCCAAGAAAATTCCGTTAATAAAGGCAAGGCTTATTTCGTTTGCAAACATTCGCCTTATCCTTTTGCGTTGGGTTGCTTCGGGTAAATTTCTAATGGTAACGCCAAGCGCTTGCGTACCCGTGTTACCGCTCATGCCAAGAATCATGGGTTGAAAGAATGCAAGCAAGGGGAGCATTGCAACAACGTGGTCAAAAATACCTATCAATGCAGATACTCCAAGGCTTAAGCAAAGCAATATTAAAAGCCAGGGAAGCCTTGCTTTAAGGCTTAAAAGTAAGCTGTTTTTTTCTTCCGTATAAGAAGAAATACCTGCTAGCTTAGAGTAATCTTCCTTTAACTCGTTTTCCGTTGCTTCAACCAAGATAGCGTCCGTAAGTGCGCCTATAAGGCGATTATCGTTATCTACAACGGGCAGAGAATCTTCAGAATAGTCCTGCAAGCTCTCTAAAACGTCTGCTATTTTTAAATTTGCGTTAAAGCAGGGGTAAGAGGTTGCTATAATATCTTCAAGCGGGGTATTAGCTCTTGCAATAAATAAATCCTTAAGCTGAATAGCGCCGTAGTAGCAATCCTTTTCATCAGTTACGTAAATGGTGGTTATATTATTACAGCCTTCCGCTTGGGCAATTAAGCTATTCATAGCTTCCTTAACGGTAAAGGTGTTTTTAATACTTACGAAGTCGTTAGTAATAATACTACCAAGGCAATCCTCTTCGTACGCGCTAATAAGCTCAACGTCCTTGGCAACCTCTTCGGCTAAAAGCTCTATAACTTCCTTTTGCTTTTCTTCGTCTAGCTCTTCTAACACGTCAACCGCGTCGTCAGATGACATTTCTTCAATAATGTCTGCAACCTTTTGGTTGGAAAGCTCGTCTATAAATTCCGCGGGGTTATCTAAGTATGCAAAAATATCAGAAAGCTCTTCGTTAGAAAGAACGGTGTAAAGTCTAAGTCTTTGCTCCTTGGGTATTTCGGGTAAGATATCCGCAATATCCTTAGCGTGGTAGTCAGAAAGCTTTTCACGTAGCTTTTCCGCGTGGTAGCCGGCGTTAATAATTTCCGTTAATTGGCGCTCTCTTATCTTTTGCGGATCGTTTTCATTTGGCAAAAGAAAATCCATTTCTTCCATTGCGAATACCTCCTTTTCTAAAATGAAACCCACTTCGTGGATGAAATTCGTACCCCGTGTAAATTTAGGGACGACTCTTATTATATGAACGTTAGTGCGTGGTGATATACAAGACTAACGCCTTGATGATATGCACGCCTTCGCGTGGTGATATGCAACCTTGCGGTTGATAGTAAAAGTAGGGCTATAAGTCGATTATCTACCTCTTTTTACTATTAAATAAGTAAAATTAGGGCAAAACCGTAGTATACGGTTATTGCTATAAGGTCGTTTAAGGTGGTAATTAAAGGACCGGATGCAACTGCAGGGTCAACCTTTAATTTGTTTAAAGTAATGGGAATAAGAGCGCCCGTTAGGGAAGCAACGGAGGTGGAAAGTAGCATTGCTAAGCCCACCGCTAATCCCGTTTGTAAATCGGTTGTAAAAGAGCCGGTTGCGCTTGTTAAATACGCGTAAAGGGTAACTGCGGTAAATGAAATAAGCCCTGTGATTAAGCCTATAAATAAACCAACCTTTACTTCGTTAAATAGGAACTCGCGCTGCTTTTTGCCGTCGTCTGAATAATCGGAAAGTAGGTTTACCGCCGAAGCTAAAGTTTGAGTGCCCGTGTTACCGCTCATACCTGAAACTAACTGCTGAAAGCTTACTAAAAATGGTAAGCCTACAACGACTGCTTCAAATATGCCTATATACATACCTATAAAAAGGTCTAGCACGAGTAACACTATAAGCCAAGGCAATCTTTTTAACGCACCGGAAAAAATCTGCTTTCTTTCTAACGCTTCTTCTAAATCCTCTTCGGTAAGACCGGCAAGCTTTGCATAGTCTTCCGTTAATTCTTCATCTAACGCCTCTAAGGTGTCTGCGCTGGTAAGTGCGCCTATAAGGCGATTATCGTTATCTAAAATGGGTAAAGTGGGCTCTGAATATTCTCTAACGTCCCACACGCTTTCTTCAACCGTTGCGCTTGCGTAAAGGAATGGGAAGGATTTAATTATAATCTCTTCCAGCGGAGTATCCGCGCGGGCAATAACCAAATCTCTTAAGCGAATAGCGCCCAAATAAATGCCCGTTTCGTCGGTTACGAAAATTGTGGAAATATTATCCTTTTCGCCCGCCTGTTGAATAATACTGCGTGTTGCCTTTTTAACGGTTAGGGTGTTTTGTATGCTAACGAAGTCGTTTGTCATACGGCTACCGATTAGCTCGTCCGGGTAAGCGGAAATAAGCTCAACCTCTTTGGCAACCTCTTCGTCTAAAAGCTCTATAACTTCCTTTTGCTTTTCTTCGTCTAAATCCTCTAAGATGTCCACCGCGTCGTCAGAGTCCATTTCTTCAATAATATCTGCAACGCGCTCGTTAGAAAGCTCGTCTATAAATTCCGCGGGGTTTTCTAAGTGGGTAAAGATATCTGAAAGATGCTCGTCGCTTAACGCCTTATAAAGTAAAAGCCTTTGCTTTTTATCTAAAAGGGGAATAGCGCGCGCAATATCGTAATCGTGGTAATCGTAAAGAAGCTCTGCAATTTCGCTTTGCTTTGCGCTTTGAATAATTTCTACAATTTCACTAATGAAATCGGGCGATTTAATTTCTAATTCTTCGTTAAAATCCTTATTCACGCTAAATCCTCCTTGTTTTGATGCAACCTATCGGTTGATTACATACACGCTTGCGACCGATTACATACACGCTTGCGCGTGGGTACATACAGTCTTGCGACTGATTACATACACGCTTGCGCGTGGGTACATGCAGTCTTGCGACTGATTATATGCAAGCCGGTGGCTTGATAATATGATTTTATGCTTAATACGTAATAAAAAAAGCATCCGTAAAAAACGGATGCTCAAAAAACACTATAATACGCAACGCCCAAAAACACGGGCATAATTGCAATTTATAATGAAAAAATGCTAATTCCGTTTAAGAAAAATATATTTTGTTTTTAAAAAATCAAATTTTGTTTCCGCGTTAAAAAAGCTTACGCTTTCCGCGGGGGGCTCTGTAGAGTTTTTCATAGTATCTATTTTAAAAATATCCTTTGTAAACGATTATTAGTTGCCGAAAGAAATTGATTTCAAGGTGTAAACTAAATTACCGGCAGAAAAGGCAAGCTGAGTTTTCATTTTAACTAAAGCTCTGCGGTCGGTCGCTTGGTTGGTAGAGTAGAATAACTCAATAGAGCTACCTGCAAAGGTGTTTGCAATAGAAAGCTTAACGTTGTAAACGGTAAATTCCTTTTCTGCTACCTCGTGGCCGGTGTGAGCCTTAAAATTTTGAACTTTTACGGTAGAAGTGGGGTTTGTTGAATCAAGAGATAAATACATCTTTTGAATTTTGTTATCTAACGCGCTAAGTGTGTAAAAATATGAAGCAAAGCCGTTTTCGCCAAGCTCGGCAGCGCGGGGAATAAAGAATAGGCTTTCGTTATCAAAGAAAGTGCCTTCCTTTGCGTAATCTTCTATTTTAACCCCTTCTTTATTGGGAACTTGTAAGCCTTCGGTTGATTTTTCGCCACAGGTTAGGTCAATAATAGCGCTACCTTCTTCGCGATTATAGGTGGTTTTAAGGGTGTATTCCATTATGCCGAATGATGCGCTTCCGCCAAGAGAGGTCGCAATACTGGGCACGGTAGAAAGTAAATATTTTTCGCTGTATAAGGGGGTAAGATTATCTGCAATACCAAGGAAGTAAACGGTGGTGGTTTCCACGTCGTTAACGGTTGCTCTGTTATCTGCGGTGTAAACGTATTCGCCCGTCATAGAAAGGCTGGTAGAGAACTTATAGCAGGTAGTTCCTTGATAGCTTGATTTTTCTAAGCGAGTGGTTAAAGTACCGCTAAGATCTGCGGTTAGGTAGTTGTCAGAAGTATCTTCCGGAACGATAGGTTCAAATTTAATTTCGTAAACGCATTCCTCTAAAACCTCGCCAACACCCGTTTCATCTATATTTTTTAACCAATTAGACTTAAAAACAAGATTAGAGCTGGTTGCGGGCTGACCGCTTCCAAAGCACGCCGTTGAAAAAAGGGTAAGTAAAGATAAAATAATAATTAAAGAGCTTTTTAAAAGTTTCATTTATTCACCAATATAAATATATTCTTTAAGTTAATTCTTATCTAATTATAGCAGTATTTTTTTTAAAGTGCAACCGTTTTTTTAAATTGCCGTAAATTAAAAGAAAATTTAATTAAAAAATTACCCAAAAAGTATTGAAAAAATTGGCGTTTTATAGTATACTTATATATAAGAGATACTTTGCTATATAAGATTTTTGGTTTAATTGCTTTAAACTTAGTGTTTAACCGTTGCATATTGGAAAGAATTTTGTTAATACCCTTTTATTCTTAAAAACGTCGCTTGGAGAAAAAATGTCAGAAGAAAAAAGAAAAAAAGGCATAAAGCCCGGTCAAAGAAGAACGTGGTTTAAGTGCGTAAAAGCCATTTTAAAATTATTCATAAAAAAACCACGCTTCGTATTCCTTGGGGAGGAATTCGTTGACTGTTGCTTGGTTTTAAGCAATCACGTTGGGGCAAGCGCGCCTTTAACGCTGGAATGCCATTTTCCAAAGCCCTTTAGATTTTGGGGTACTTACGAAATGAACTCTTCCTTAAAGGAAGTTTACAAGTATTTATCAGAAATTTATTTTCACCAAAAAAAGCATTGGAAGCTATTTTGGTCAAAGCTGTTTTGTATAATTGCCGCGCCCGTAGCCTATTTATTCTATCGCGGTTTAACCCTTATTTCTACCTATCGCGATCACAGGTTTAGAAATACCTTAAAGGAAAGCTTAAAAACGATAGAAGCAGGCGCAAGCTTGGTCATCTTCCCGGAAGATTCTTCAAATGGCTATTTTAACACGATAACGGGCTTCTTTTCAGGCTTCGTTACCTTGGCTCATATTTGTTATAAGCAGGGATACGATCTTCCCATTTATTTAAGCTATTTGCGTAAAAAGGATAAGGTTTATATCGTAGATAAGCCAATCCGTTATAGTGAGCTTATGGAAAGCGGGTTAGATAAATACCAAATCGCAGAAGAGCTTCGCCAAAAATGCAACGCGTTAGGCGAAATGGAAATCCCCGCAGAAGCTGCCCAATAGGTCGATTAACGGCTATTTCATTTAAAAAGCATACGCAAATCAAATAAAAATAAAAGCGATTTTAGCAAAGACTATTATCGCTTTTTTTATTTCTTAAAAAAATCAACCGTTGTTCGCGCAATCGCCTTTTACTTTAAAAGGTGGAAGTAGTTAAATAAAATTAAGCAAAAGGGTAAAAAGTGCTAATTTTTTTAAAAATTTACTTAATATTATTGTGTATATTATAAGTTTATGTTAAAATAGCGGTATAAACGCAAAACAAGAAGGGGAAAAGTATGAAGATTAAGCGTAAAAAGGCAAGCTATCAAGAGGTGTTAAAAATGCCAAGGGCAAAACACTTTAATCCAAGAAAGCCCAGCTTTTTATTTTCTACCATAGTGCGATTGCTTGCTATTGGCGATCTTACCAGAACTAAATTTACGTATACGACTGAGCGCGCAGAGCTCTTAAAGCAAGGGCCGTGCTTAATTTTAATGAATCATTCCAGCTTTATAGACCTGCAAATGATTTCTAAAATTATGTACCCCCAAAGATACAATATCGTTTGCACGTCAGACGGGTTCGTTGGTAAAAAGTGGCTAATGCGACTTCTTGGCTGTATTCCCACTAAAAAGTTCGTTACCGATTTAACCCTTATTAAAGATATTAATTACGCTTTAAAAAAGGGAACGCACGTGCTAATGTATCCCGAGGCATATAGCTTTGACGGTTGCGCCACGCCCTTACCGCAAAAAATGGGCGCGCTTATAAAGCTACTTAAAGTTCCCGTTGTAACGGTTATTACAAAAGGCGCGTTTGCTTACGATCCGCTGTATAACTGCTTGCAAAAAAGAAATGTTAAAACAAGTGCTCACGTTAAAGGGCTTTTTACTAAGGAAGAGGTACAAAGCCTTTCTGCAGAAGAGCTTTCTAAGCGCTTAGAAGAGCAGTTTACCTTTGATAATTTTAAATGGCAACAGCAAGAAGGCGTAAAGATAAAAGAGCCCTTCCGTGCGGATGGCTTACACCGCATATTATATAAATGCCCCCATTGTAACAGCGAAGGAAAAATGGAGGGAAAGGGCGTAAATTTAACCTGTTCTGCATGCGGTAAGGTATATACCTTAACGGAAGAGGGCTTTATGAAGGCGGTAGACGGTAAAACGGAATTTACTCATATTCCCGATTGGTATAATTGGGAACGCGCTAACGTAAAGCAAGAAATTTTAAAGGGCGAATATTTGCTTGATACCGAAGTTGATATAACTATGATGGTAAACTATAAAGGGGTTTACGATATCGGTAAAGGCCACCTTATTCACAACGAAAGGGGCTTTACTCTTACGGGCGCAAACGGCGAGCTAAATTATAGCCAGCCACCCCTTGCATCTTACAGCTTATACGCAGACTATTACTGGTATGAAATTGGGGACGTTATTTGTATTGGTAACAACGATTGCTTATATTATTGCTTCCCCCAAAAACAGGGCGTGGTTTCTAAAACCAGAATGGCAACCGAAGAGCTGTTTAAATTAAATAAGCATAGCAAATAAAAACAAAACTCTGCCTTATGCGTGATACTCTTAACGGAGTATCACGCATAACTCTATTCGCCTGCGGCGAGTTCTATTGCTACGCAGTTATATTCGGCTTACGCCGAGTGATATTCGCTACGCGAGTTTTTAGGCGAATAGAATATCACTGAAGCCGCAAGGCTTCAATATCACTGTCGCTGTGCGACAATATCACTCTTTGCGTCAGCAAAGAATACCACTATTATGCCAACAGAAAAAGAGAGAACATTTTCGGTACAAAACCAATTTGTTCTCTCTTTCTGTTTGTAATAAGAACCTGCTTCCCAGAACCTTGTTATTCGCTTTGCTCATAATAAGGGTTTGGGCTTAGCCCTAATCTGTGTTTGACAAGTCAAATGAGATGCTCGCACTTAGCTGTATTTTCAAATTTCTCCGCTAAGAACATCACCCATATTTGGCAGAGTTTTTTATATACGTTATGGGTTTTTTGCTACCTTTTTGTTGAAAATTACCGTTAATTCACCCTTTTAAGCTAATAAATCCTTAACGAAATATGCGTTAGTATTTGCGTGCTTACCTTCCTTATCGGTTACGGTTATACGAACGAAAATATCATCTTCTAAAACGTTAAAGCAAGCTTCGGTTAAGGGCTTGTTTTCAGCGTAAAGAACTTCCGTACGGCGAACGCCACAGTTAAGTCTAATGCTTTCTGCGCCTTCGCAGGTTATATGAATTTTACCATCTTCAAACCAAAGCTCGTTGATTTTTGGGCCTTGAGAAGCATAGAAGTTACCGTTTAAAAGAGCGTCCGTAATAGCGGTGTACTCAAGCTTGGGCGCTTTAATCATAGTAAATCCGCCAAAGGAATCACACTTCTTGCTATCAAAGGGATGAACGTTGTGGTTATCGTCAGTAGCGGTGCAAAAGATTTGGTTTCCTAACAGCAATAACTCGTCGTAAATCTTTTCGTTATAATCGTTAAACCCGCCAACTAAACAGCTGTTGTTAACTATTTCCATAGCGTGCATATTCTTATATCCGCCGTATTCGTTAAGCGTTTCCATAGACCAAACGGGGTGGTTATAGGTAACGAAAAATCCGTTATCTCTTCCCACTTTCATCATTTCGCTAATACCTTCAGGGGAATAAACGCGTTCGTAGTCTGGCGCGCTTTCGTCAAACTTAAGCTGGCTTCTAAAGTCGGGTGCGTTACCGAATAAATATTTTTCGCGGTGGTAAAGCACTTGGTTTAAATTATCCGGCTTTAACGCGATAAAGCACATATGGCAGGTTTTAATTTTTTTAAAGGGCGCGTTGGGGATAAACTCGTTAACTTCTAACTCGTAGCCGTTTAACGCTAAAAATCTTTGGTCGCAAAGGTTAGCGCGGTCAAGTAAAATATCGTGGTCTGTGTATGCAATAACGGAATAACCCCTTTTTAAGTAAGCATCTTTTACCTGCTCTGGGGTAAGCTTTCCGTCTGAATTAGTGGTGTGGCAATGTAAGTTAGCTTTGTAAAAATCACCTTCGTTTGGTAAGAGATATTTTTTCATTTTTCCATCTCCAAAATAAAGTTAAGCATATTATATCACTAGTAAAACTTTATGTCAATATTAAAGCCAAAAAAACTCGTAAATATATTTAATTTTACTTTTAAAAAAATTACCAAAAATAAAAAAAACCACGCTATAGCGCGGTTAATGGGGTATTTGCTTACTGTTCGCTTATTCCTGCAAGATAATCTAAGGAAACTTCAAAAAATTTAGCAAGGGCAATTAGGCTAGATAAAGTGGGTTCTCTTAAACCGTTTTCCCATAAGCTAATAATTCCTTTACTAACGCCAATTTCTTTAGCTAACTGAATTTGACCTATCTTCTTTTCTATTCTTAGTTCTTTTAAGCGTTCTGCAAAATTATTATTCATATTATAACCCAAAAAATATTATTCTCAATTACCTAAACGATTAAGCAAAATTGATAATAAAATTATCTCACAAAAGTAAGAATTTTACTTGACTTCTTACTATTGTAAGAGTATAATTATGATATCTTGTAAAAGAAAATTAACTTTTAAGGAGAGGTATATGAAAAGAATAATAGTGATTTTAATTAGTTTGCTTTGTGCATGCACAATGATTTATGCAAGCGGGTGCAATTTAAATCAAAGTGTTGGTATAATTAGCGCAAAGCTTATTGAGTCAAGATATAAAATAGATATTACTGAAATTTCTTCATTATCATTATCTGATGATACAATCAAGTACGAAGGAAAAGTTATTAAAATTGAAGCAAATAAGCAGCTAAGCAATTCAACAAGAAAAATTTTAGTGCTCGAATTTGAGTTGGAGTCAGATTTTAATTTGGCTATTGATGAAAAGGGGGTAATTGTAAAAGATTATTTTGGTGAATATTGTATTTTTAGAAAGAAAAAAAACACTATTATTATGGCAAATTCTAAAGATGCGCTAAAGGAATTTGACGAAGTTTCTTATGATAAAGATCTAGCAAACATATTTGACAACTTAATAGAAAGTGGCTATACTATATCCGGCGACAAAGAAAAGATAGAATCATACAAATTAGTAACTTTTATATTAGAAACCAAAAGAAAAAACGTGTCGATATACTTTTTTGAGAAAAAGGAAGAGTTACAAGATTATTACGAAGATTACGCGGACTTTTATCAAGAAGAAATAAAGGAAGGGCAATTATCTTTAGCAAAAAAAGGGAAATTATTAATTGTCGCTAATGGAGAATCTGCAAAAAAAGATGCGCTTGGCAAATAATAAAGATTAAATAAAAAACCAACGGGAAATTATTTTTCTCGTTGGTTTTTTTGTTTACTTAAAGTTTTATTTTTAAATCAATTTTTACAAAAACCACGCTATAGCGCGGTTAAGTTGATATAAGTTTAAACATAAAGTTTTTTTAGGTGCTATTATTTACAGTTTGAATATTGCTTAATTTTTATAAAACTCTTGACTTGCTACTTTTAAGGTGTTATAATAAAATTGTTTTTTGAACACAAAATAAAATTTAACAAAAGGGGAGTATGAAATTTATATTAGTAGTATAGACTCTATATTACACCGAACGTTATCGCACTAACGAGCGTGAATTAAAAATCCAAAACAGAATTGCGTTTTTGTTGGTGATTTTAGGCGTTTTCGTATTAGCGTTCGCCGTATTTTTAGACTATAAAATTGGAAGCGTTATTTGGGCGGAAGTTATTGACATAGCCGCTTGGGTGTTCCTTTGGGAAGCGGTCGATATTAAGTTTTTCAAAACGCGTGAATTGAAGTTAAAACGACAACGGTACGCGGCGTTTATGGACATGAAGATATATTATGAAAAATGAGAATACCAAACAATTAAAAATTTTACAGTTTTGCGATAACTTTTATCCACAAATCGACGGCGTGGTAAAGGTCGTTGATAATTCGACGAAAATTATGAACGAACGAGCTTCCGCAAAGGTTGTCGTACCGAAATATAAGGGAAAAGTTTTTGACGACAGTATATTTCCTTATGAAGTTTTACGGCGCAAAACAAGCTCCATTACTTTCAATGGGATTGAAATACCGTTACCGAAGAAGACGGATGATTTAACTTGCTATATTCAAAGTTACAATGCGGATATTTATCACATTCATTCGCCGTTCTTCGTAGGCAGGTATGCGTTGAAATTGGCAAGGGAAACGCACGTACCCGTCGTAGGAACTTTTCACAGCCAGTTCAAAAAGGATATTTTGTCCGTAACGCATAGTAAAATGATTGCGGATGCGTTGGTTAAAAATATCGTCGGCGTATTCAATCAATGCGACGAAGTTTGGGCTCCTTCCGTAAGTACGGCAAACGTTCTTTATTCCTACGGATATGAAAAAGAAATATTTATTATGGAAAACGGGACGGATTTTACATATCCCGATAACGCAAACAAAATGATAAACGCTGCGAAAGCGACTTATCAGATAGACGTATCGCAAAAAAACTTGCTTTTTGTGGGGCAAATTAGGGACGTGAAAAATATCCCGATGATTTTAGAAACGTTGAAAGCGTTGGTTTTGGTAGATAAAAGCTATCATTTGTATTTAGTCGGCGAAGGTCCTGATAAGGAAAAATACGAAAAATGGATAGCCCAAAACACTTTGACAAACCACGTGCATTTTCTCGGTAAAATTGTTGACCGAGGCGTTTTAGCAGGTGTTTATGGGGCGTGCGATTTATTCTTTTTCCCTTCTTCTTACGACAATGCACCTATCGTCGTAAGGGAAGCGTGCGTAATGCAAACGCCTACTTTGCTCTCTGCCGATTCTGTCGCAGCCGAACCTTTTACCGACGGCGTAAACGGTTATACGGCGCAAGAAAATGTAACCGAAATGAAAGATAAAATTTTACAAATCTTTCAAAATCCCGAACAAATGAAAACGGTCGGACGAGCGGCGCAAAAGATTCCTATTAGCTTTGCGCAAATGGTCGATAAGACTTTGGATAGATACGATTTTTTGATAAAACGGTATAAGGATAGTCATGAAAAATAAATTGCTCTCCATTTTACGCGTATGTTTTTACTATTTGATAAAACCTTTTCTTTGGGTTTATTCTGTTGTGTTTCAAGGCGTGCGTTTTCGTCGAAACGGCTATAAAATCCCCAAAGGCCCCGTGCTGTTTTTATCAAATCACGTAACGAATTGGGATCCGTTTTACTTAAATTGTATGTTCTATTCTCGTATAATCCGCTTCATCGCGCACGACGAGCTCTTTCAAAACAAGTTTTTTGCTTGGTTTTCCAAAAATATTTTGGGCGAAGTTTGCCGTGGTCGAACGGACGAAAGCGTTTCGAATATTTTGGAAATGCGACGGCTTGTAAAAAGCGGTGCTACGCTCGGCTTATATCCAGAAGGCGATATTGATATGTTCGGTCGAACGCTCCCGATTGGCGAAAGCGTTGCGAAATTCACAAGACTAATCGGCGTTCCCGTCGTTTTAACAAAAATACAAGGGGCATGTATTAGAGCACCGCGTTGGGCGGACAAACCGCGCCGTGCAAAAATCACCTATTCCATAACGGATATTATCTATCCGAACGAATTAAAAAGCACGCCCGTAAAAGATTTACATAAGCGGATTTTGCAAGGTATCGTCGTGGATGAATACGCCTATCAAAAGCAATTACAATACAAACAGCTCCCTGCAACAAGACGCACGGAATGGTTAGAATTAGGGCTGTTCTACTGCCCAAACTGTGGTAAATTGGAATCCTTAACGTCCAAAGGCGACCGAATTAATTGAGAATGTGTTGGAGTTTGAAGAAAAAGTTATCGTGTTATTGGGAGTAACAGAAGATACGCAAGAAAAGAAGATAATTATGTTCTCTTTTAATAATAAAGAAGATTTTAGTAATGCGAAAAACGAACTTAAAAAAATAGGGAATACACTTTTTGAAGATTCCGCTGGGGTATATTATAAGGCGGACGAAAAGCAAAAGACGATAGTTTTAATGAATCAACAAACTTTATTAGAAGAAGTGAATAAATTAAAGGGAAATTCTGATTTGGCAAAAGTTATCACAAATTTAGCTAATGCAGAATATGAAATTGTAAAAACAAACGATCAATTTATTCGCGCTATTAAACCGTTGGAAGGTGTGGAAATTACAAAAACAGTAAGTGTTGGAGTTTATGAGAATAAAAATGATTTAGAAGAAATTTACGAAGGTTATTTAGAAAAATACGCTGAAGAAATAAAAAATGAAACAACAGCAGTAGGTAAAAAGGGAACGTTAATAATTGTAGCAAGTAGTAAATACGCTTTAAAGGATGCTTTAGGAAAATAAAAAACAAATAAAATAAAACAAAAATCACGCCCGAAAAAGAGCGTGATTTTTTATGTGCTAAAATAAATTTATTTTTACAAAAACCACGCTATAGCGCGGTTAATTGGGTATTTTTTACAATTTTTTAACAAAAGAATAACCTTTTAGAAACATTTTTTTGTTTTTTTGTAAACATTTATTATTTATAATAAAGGCGAAAAACGTAAAAGTGGATTACAGGCAGAAATTCACGATAATAAAGGAAAAAAGGAGGTTTAAAAATTGAACGCTATAGAAATTAGAAATCTAACGAAAAGCTTTCGCGGAATGTACGCTGTTGATCATCTTAATATGACCGTTCCGCAAGGCGCTATTTACGGATTCATTGGTGAAAACGGTTCAGGTAAATCAACAACAGAAAAGCTTATTTGCGGGCATCTTGTTCCAGACGGCGGTGAAATCAAGCTATTTGGTAAGGATTATACAGATCCCGGTGTGCGCGTAAGAGTAGGCGCTTTAATAGAAAACGCAGGGTGCTTTCCCGGCTCGTCCGTGTACCAAAACCTTATGATGCAATGTATTAATTTGGGGATAAAGAATGCAGATAAAGAAATAAAAAGAGTGCTAAAAACGGTAAGAATGGAAGATAACGCCAAGTTAAAATTTAAAAATTGCTCACTTGGAATGAAACAGCGTATAGGTATTGCTATGGCTTTACTTGGCGATCCCGCTCTTTTGATTTTAGACGAGCCCATTAACGGGCTTGATACCGACGGTATGCGCATTATGCGTGAAATTTTGGTTGACATCACCAAAAAATACGGTTGTACGGTTCTTATTTCCTCACATATTTTAGGCGAGCTAGAAAAGATAGCCACTCATTACGGCATTATTCGCCAAGGAAGAATGATAATGGAGCTTTCTGCAGAAGAAATGGATAACCGCGCGCAAGTATTCGTATCTTTGAAAACCAAGGATATTCAGGGCGCGAAAAATCTTTTGGCTGGCAGATTTAAATCCGTTAGGGTAGAAGGGGAATATATTCGCGTTTACGACGTTAACGATAGCGCTTCTATCGTGGATTTTTTAATGAAACACGGCCACGTAGTAAGCGAAATAAGAAAAAACAAGATAGGGCTTGAAGAATATTACGTTGAGCTTATGAGTAATAAGGAGGGTTTAAACGATGAGTAAAGAAATTAAATTTGAATCCCCAACTCTTGCAAAAAGAATAAAGGGAATGCTAGGTGTAGACTTTTATCGCTTATTCCACACTCCTTTGTTTTATATATTTTTAGCTATTGCCGCTATTATTCCCGCGATGGTATCCGGTATGACTGCATTGCCCGATCCAAACGGCAACATGACCGCGCTTTATTCAAACGTTTGGCAAATTATAGCAACAAACGAACCGCTTTACGTAGTTCGTGAAATTGCAGATTACGCAAATATGAATATGGTATTTATATTCGGCGGTATTATGGTTTCAATTTTTATTGGGCACGACTATAAGAGCGGTTACGTTAAACAGCTGTTTACCACGCACGCAAAAAAACAGGATTATATGATTTCTAAAAGTCTTGTTTGCGCGTTTGCTATGGCGTGTATGTGCATTACCTATTTTATTGGCGGAACGGTTGCGGGC
Source organism: Clostridiales bacterium (assembly GCA_015055965.1). Taxonomy (GTDB): domain Bacteria; phylum Bacillota; class Clostridia; order Christensenellales; family Borkfalkiaceae; genus HGM11416. Next base: position 102,096 of record SVHG01000005.1, on the reverse strand, counting down.
TTATTAGTTAAATATGATACCGAAGTGAACGTACCCGCTTTAATCTTTGCTATTGCAGGTAAAATGGTTATGAGCTTAGGCTGGGCTAGTCTTTACACCTTTTTAAACGTTATATTCCGCAGATATTTTGGTGTTTCAATATTTTCTTCCTTCTTTTTTGGCACGGGTATTCTTATTATCGGTGCGGCTGCTATTTTAGAAGGACTTGGCTTACCCGGTTGGATTTTAAACGTTTTCCTTTACGGCTCTTCCGTAAACGCAAGCTTAGCAAGTAATTTAGGCACGTTTATACTTTGCGCTATTATATCCGTTGCGTGGGCGTTTGAATATAACTTACTCGGCACTATGATTCTTGATAAGTGTGACGTATATTAACGGATTAGAGGTATAAGATATGAATGCGGTAGAAATTAAAAATTTATCTAAGAACTTTGGCGAAAAGCAGGCGGTTTGCTCGCTTAATATGAGCGTTCCTATGGGCGCTATTTACGGATTTATTGGTGAAAACGGATCGGGTAAATCTACTACGGAAAAAATGATTTGCGGTTTAATTCCCAAAAGTGGCGGTAGCATAAAGCTATACGGCAAGGATTATATTGATGAAAGCGTTCGCGCAAGCATGGGTGTTTTAATAGAAGCGCCGGGTTGTTATCCCTCTCTTACCGTTTGGGATAATATGATGCTTCAAGCCCACAATTTATCTATTTCCAACCCTGAAAAAGAGGTAATTAGCGTTCTTAAAAAAGTTAGAATGGAGGGTGCTGCAGGCAATAAATATAAAAACTGCTCTCTAGGTATGAAGCAAAGGGTGGGAATAGCTATGGCGCTACTTGGCAATCCTACGTTACTGGTTTTAGACGAGCCTTTAAACGGCCTTGATGCAGACGGAATGCGTATTATGAGAGAGGTGTTTAAGGATATCGTAAGGGACGGAACACGTTCTATCATAGTATCTTCACATCTTCTTGGTGAGCTTCAAAAGGTGGCAACGCATTACGGTATTATTCGCCACGGAAAAATGATTTGTGAAATGACGGCGGAAGAGCTTGATAAAAGTTGCCGTTGCTTCGTTGCCCTTAAAGCGGAAGAAATGGGTAAAGCAAAAGCGCTTTTAGAAGACAAATACCTTAAGGTTGTTAAGGATGAAGCCGAATATATTAGGGTATACGATAGCGTAACCCCGGAAGAAATAGTAAGCTATCTTTATAACCACGGTGTGTGCGTAACGGAAATACAAACGGATAAAATAGGATTGGAAGAATATTATATTGATTTAATGAAGGAGGGTAAGTAATATGAATAATGCGGTAAGCTTTGAAAAAAGAAGGTTTAAAAATCGTATGAATAGTATGCTTAAAGTTGATTTTCATAGGGCTTTAAGGTCAAAGGTCTTTTATATTTTAATTGCTTGCGCTCTTATTATGCCTATTCTTATGACCGTAATGATGGCTATGATGGATGGTTCTGTAAGCGTAAATCAGCAAACCGGGGTAGAAACGGTTATGCGTGGCCCTGAAAACGCATGGCAAAATTTAGGCACTCTTCCGGGCGGGGAAAGTATGGGCGGGGCAGAAATATTTGCTATGTGTAATATAAATATGGCGTTTATGGGGGTTGCCGTATTTATTTGTCTTTTTATAACGGATGATTTTAGAAGCGGTTATGCAAAAAATTTGTTCACCGTTCGCGCTAAAAGGGGAGAATACGTTATTTCTAAAATACTTTTTGGCTCTCTTTGTGGCTCGCTTATGATAATTGCTTATTTTTTAGGCAGCGTTTTAGGTGGCGCTATTGCAGGTCTTTCCTTTGAGCTTCACGGCTTAACGGCAGGCAATATTTTATCTTGCATTATAGCAAAAATATGTTTAATGCCCCTGTTCGTTTCCGTTTTCACCTTAATTAGCGTTGCTTCAAAGCAAAAAGCTTGGCTTGCTATTTGTGGCTCGCTTGGTGGTGGAATGCTATTGTTTATGACCGTTTCTATCGTTACACCCCTTAGCTCTACTATAATAAATGCCCTTTTATGTTTAGCAGGTAGCGCCTTATTTGCTCTTGGACTTGGGGCTATTTCTAAGCTAATATTAAAAAATACAAGTATGGTATAACGTTTATTTTAAGTAATAAAAAACACCGTGAAATCACTTTTTAAAAAGCTGATCTTGCGGTGTTTTATTTTTTCTTTAAAACAAACAATTTTTACAAAAACCACGCTATAGCGCGGTTAATGGGGTGTTTTAGAAGCATTTGCCCGTTTTGCAGTCGCCTATTTCGCCACCCTTAAAGCATACCTCGTTGGGGCATTTGCCTTCTGCAATTATACTGCAAATATTATTCACGGTGGTTTCTGCAATATTTTCTAAAGCTTCTTCGGTTAAAAATGCTTGGTGAGAGGTTACTATTACGTTGGGCATAGAAATAAGCCTTGCTAAAACGTCGTCATCCATAATATGGCCGGAAAGGTCTTCAAAGAAAAAGTCTGATTCTTCTTCGTAAACGTCTAAGCAAGCACCGCCTACCTTACGTTCCTTAATGGCGGTAAGCAACGCTTCGGAATCAACTAGCGCCCCGCGTGAGGTGTTAATAATAACAACCCCCTTTTTGCATTTTTCAAGGGCGGTTTTATCTATTACGTGGTGAGTTTCTTCCGTTAGGGGGCAATGAAGTGAAATAATATCGCTATTTTCAAAAAGCTCGTTAAGCTCTACGTATTTAACCTTACCGCTAGCTATTAGCCCTTGGTTTGGGAATTTATCAAATGCAAGAACGTTCATTCCAAACCCTTTGCAAATATCAATAAATACCTGGCCTATTCTACCCGTACCTATAACGCCAACCGTTTTGCCGTGAAGGTCAAACCCCGTCATATTGGCAAGGCTAAAGTTGAAATCACGGGTGCGAATATACGCCTTGTGTATTCTTCTAACTATTGTTAAAAGCATTGCAACGGCGTGCTCTGCTACGGCGTAAGGGGAGTATGCAGGCACTCTTACAACGTGAATTTTAGAAAGCGCGTGTTTTACGTCTACGTTATTAAAGCCCGCGCATCTTAGCGCAATAACCTTAATACCCATTTCGTAAAGCGCATCTATTACCTTGCTATTTGCAACGTCGTTAACGAATATGCAAACCCCATCGAAACCCTTTGCAAGGTAAACGGTATCTTCTGTTAATTTAGTTTCAAAATATTTAAAGCAAACGCCGGCTTTTTTGCCGTATTTTTCAAAGGACGGCTTATCGTAAGGCTTTGCATCAAAGAATGCTATTTTCATAAAAAACTCCTTTTTATGTGGTATGTGAATATGTGTTAAAATTATGCTTTTATGCCGTTAATCGCGTTATAGGCTATCTTTTTCCGCCTTTTTTACCGCCGGTAAAGGGCTTTTTACCCGTAGTTTTTTTATTTTGCGGTTTGGTTTTGGTTTGGGTAAAGGGCTGTTTGGTGGTGGGGCTGTCGTCTGCAACCAAGCAGTTTTTACCCCTACCTATTAAATCGTATCTTCCCGCCTTTTTAAGCGCAGAAAGAACGAACGCCTTATTTTCCGGGCGGTAGTACTGAAGTAGCGCGCGCTGTTCGGCCTTTTCTTGCGGTGTTTTGGGAACGTAAACCTCTTCCATAGTATAGGGATCTAACCCCGTATAGAACATACAGGTAGAAACCGTGCCGGGGGTGGGGTAGAAGTCCTGCACCTGCTCGGGATGAAGATTTTCACTTTTTAAAAATAAAGAAAGCTCTATTGCGTCCTTTAAAGTGCTTCCCGGGTGTGAAGACATTAAATAGGGAACTAAAAATTGCTTTTTATTAACGCTTTGGGTAATTTCGTAAAAGCGTTTTTTAAATCTATTGTAAACCTCTATATTAGGCTTGCCCATTCGCTTAAGCACGTTATTGCTACAATGCTCCGGCGCAACCTTAAGCTGACCGGAAACGTGATGCTCAACCAGCTCTTTAAAAAAGCTTTCGTCCTTATCGGCAATAAGGTAGTCGAAGCGAATACCTGAACGAATGAAAACCTTTTTAATCTTGGGTAGCTTTCTTAGCTTGCGTAAAAGGGCTAAATAGTCCTCGTGATTAACCTTAACGGCAGGGCAAAGGGTGGGCGCAAGGCACTTTTTATCCGGGCACATACCGCGTTTTTCCTGACCGTCACAGGAAGGCGCGCGGAAATTTGCGGTTGGTCCGCCAACGTCGTGAATGTATCCTTTAAAGTCTGGCATTTCTGTAATTTTAACCGCTTCTTCAATAACGGATTGGTGACTTCTTACGCTAATCTTGCGACCTTGGTGGTATGCAAGCGAGCAAAAATTACAAGCTCCGTAGCAACCGCGGTTGTGAATAATAGAAAACTTAACCTCTTCTATACCGGGCACTCCGCCAAGCTCTTTATAAGAAGGGTGGTAATCACGCATAAAGGGAAGAGAATAGGTTGCATCCATTTCTTCGGTGGTAAGCGGTAGGCAGGGCGGGTTTTGAATAACTATTTTATCGCCGTGGCGTTGAATAATTTTTTTACCGCGAATTGCGTCGTGCTCTGCTTGCTGAATATAGCAAGCCTTGGCGTAATCCCTTTTACCTTGCGGGGTGGGAGCAGAAACCGCCTCAAACGAAGGACATTCTTTAACGGGTCCAGCCTTATATTCGCTTGTTTTAACTGCGTAGCAAGTACCCAAAATATCGTGAAGCTCTTTTATACTTTCGCCCGCGTTTAAGCGGTTAGCAATTTCCACGATATGCTTTTCGCCCATGCCGAACATTAAAAGATCGGCGGTGCTATCTAATAAAAGGGAAGGCATAACCTTATCTGCCCAGTAATCGTAATGCGCAAATCTACGCAAAGAAGCTTCTAAACCGCCAATAGCAATAGCCACGTCGCCAAAATATTTTCTTATTTCCTTGCAGTAAACGGTAACCGCTCTATCCGGTCTAGCGCCCGCTTTACCGCCGGGGGTATAAGCGTCGTCACTTCTTTTTTTCTTGGCGGCGGTGTAGTGCGCCACCATAGAGTCAATATTACCGCCGTTTACCAAGAAAGCAAGTCTTGGCGCGCCAAACTCCGTATAATCGCTTTTGCTTTTTGGTTGGGAAATAATGCAAACATTATATCCCTTGCTTTCCAGCACGCGTGAAATTATAGCAGTACCAAAGGATGGGTGATCTACGTAAGCATCCCCGGTTACTAAAATAAAGTCCGCCTGAGACCAACCGCGTTCCAGCATTTCATTTTTAGTTATTGGTAAAAATGGCATAATAAAGCCCTCAACAGTAAATTTCTTTTGTAAGTATACCAAAAACTTAGAAATTAATCAACAGTTTTAAGCAAGGGTTTGCATTACGGCTTATTATTAAGGGGGTAAAATAGAGTTTTTTATACCTTAAAAGAAAGCACAAGCTTAGTTTGAATTGTGTAAACCGTGTAAAATTTTTTTATTTTATAAAAAAAGTAATAAAAATAAATAAAAAAATATAGACCTTTGAATTTTTGTATGCTATAATAAAAATGTTAGTATTAAAAGGCTTTGTTAGAATAAGCATTTTTATTTCTTAAAAAATCAACCGTTATTCGTGCCATCGCCTTAAAATTTACTAATGAAAAAAAGGAGAAAGAGAAATGAAAAAAGTAGCGCTGTTACTGTTATCAATGATTTTTGCATTAATGCTTTTATCATGTCAAGCAGTTCAACCGGGTGGTGCGGGCGAAGGCCACGTGCATACCTACGAAGGTCAACTTCAGTATAACGAAACCGCCCATTTCTACAGATGTACTTGCGGTAAAGCCGGCACGCCGGAGGTTCACGCCGATATTAATAATGACGGTGTTTGTGATGCCTGCGGTTTTGGTATGGATCTTATCATCTGCGAGCACCAATGGGTTGAATATTGCGATAAGCCCACCACTTGCGCCCTTTGCGGTAGATGGGAATGGGGTAGCGAGCCTCGTGGTCACGAATATGACGACGAAGTAACTGCGCCTACTTGTACGGAAGCGGGCTTTACTACTCACGTTTGTAAGCATTGTGGCTATACTCACGTTGATACTATCGTTGACGCTTTAGGTCACACCCCCGTTGTGGATGATGCCGTTGCGCCTACTTGCGTAAATACCGGTTTAACGGAAGGCTCTCATTGTGGCGTTTGTGGCGAAATTTTAACCGCTCAAGAGGTTGTTGATGCTTTAGGTCACGATTGGGCCGTTGCTACCTGTGAAGATCCTGCAACCTGTAATGTTTGTGGCGAAACAACAGGTGATGCTATCGGTCACGATATCATTTCACACGAAGGCAAGCCCGCAACCTGTTTAGATAAGGGCTATAAAGCATACGAAACCTGCTCTCGTTGTGATTATACTACTTATGAAGAAATTCCCGCATTAGGTCATAAGGCTGGTGCGGTTGTAGTTGAAAACAACGTAGCGCCCGATTGTGTAAACGCAGGCTCTTATGATAACGTAGTTTACTGTACCGTTTGCGGCGAAGAACTAAGCAGAGTAACTGTTACCGTTGACGCATTAGGTCATACCGTAGTTGTTGACGCAGCCGTTGCGCCTGATTGTGTAAACACCGGTTTAACGGAAGGCTCTCACTGTGACGTATGTAAAGAAGTATTAGTTGCTCAAACCGTTGTTCCCGCATTAGGACATACCGTAGTTGTTGACGCAGCCGTTGCGCCTGATTGTGTAAACACCGGTTTAACGGAAGGCTCTCACTGTGACGT
>SVHG01000005.1:95009-95377 GCA_015055965.1 Clostridiales bacterium | reverse complement strand
CATACCGTAGTTGTTGACGCAGCCGTTGCGCCTGATTGTGTAAACACCGGTTTAACGGAAGGCTCTCACTGTGACGTATGTAAAGAAGTATTAGTTGCTCAAACCGTTGTTGATGCTTTAGGACACACCGTAGTTGTTGATGCAGCCGTTGCACCTACTTGCGTAAATACCGGTTTAACTGAAGGCTCTCATTGTGACGTATGTAAAGAAGTATTAGTTGCACAAACCGTTGTTCCCGCTTTAGGTCACACCGTAGTTGTTGATGCAGCCGTTGCACCTACTTGCGTAAATACCGGTTTAACTGAAGGCTCTCACTGTGACGTATGTAAAGAAGTATTAGTTGCACAAACAGTTGTTCCCGCTTTAGG
>SVHG01000005.1:0-94909 GCA_015055965.1 Clostridiales bacterium | reverse complement strand
ACCGGTTTAACTGAAGGCTCTCACTGTGACGTATGTAAAGAAGTATTAGTTGCACAAACAGTTGTTCCCGCTTTAGGTCATACATACCAAGAAGTAGATGATTACTATTACGAAGATAAATTATATCACGTAACTCAAGAATGTAAATACTGTGATGCAAACGAAAAAACCGTTGTAGAAAAAGGAAGTTTAGTTGAAATTAAAAAGGCTTCAGATGTTGCCGAAGTTCTAAATGCAGGTTGCAATGTTAAGCTTTTAAATGATTTAATTCTTGAAGAAATAATTGTTGTTGAAGGCGATGTTGAGGTAACTCTTGACTTAAACGGCAAAACCGTAACCGCTGATTGGGCAAGTGAAGAAACGGTTGAATGCTTGCTTGTTAAAAACGGCGCGTTAGTTACCGTAACCGGTAACGGTAAAATGGTTAGCGGTAACCAAGCGGCAACAAATAGCGTAATCTCTGCATTAGGTGGTCACGTAATCATTGAAAGCGGTGAATTTGTTTCTATGTCTTACGGAACTGTTATCTTTGCAAAGGATTACGAAGGCAAGAATGGTATTATTGAAGTTCTTGGCGGAAGATTTGAAGCAAAAGAAAAATTTGAAGGCAAATATTACGTTTTAGATATTGATGAAAGATACCCCGAATCACTTGGCGAAATCATTGTTACGGGTGGCGAGTTTGTAAACTGGAACCCCGCAAACCACTCTAACGATGGCGAGTCTAATAGCAACAAGCTTGCAAGCGATTATCACGCAGTTAAATTAAACGATGTATACGTTGTTGGTGCTCACGTTTCCGGTGTTGCAGTTAAAGAAAACAACGTAGATCCTGATTGTGAAAACGCAGGCTCTTATGATAACGTAGTTTACTGTACTGTTTGCAACGAAGAACTAAGCAGAGAAACTGTTACGGTTGATGCTTTAGGTCATACTGAAGGCGACGCAATTAAGGAAAACGAAGTAGATCCCGATTGTGAAAACGATGGCTCTTACGATAACGTTGTTTACTGTACCGTTTGTGGTGATGAGCTAAGCAGAGAAATTGTTACCGTTGACGCTTTAGGACATATTTGGGGTGAAGAACCTATTGATTTCATAAATAATAAGAATGTTTTCAGTTGTACGGCAAAAGATTGTAACGCGCGCGCTATTGAAGAAATTAATCAAACAACAGCAAGCGTTTCTATTGTAGATTATGCAACCGCAAATGAGTGGAAGGATAGTTACAAATATAGTTCAGTAAACTTTGGTAATGATGTTACGGCAACCGTTAATGGTGGCAGAAATACTGGTAAATATTATACAAATGGTAACAATTGGAGATTGTATCAATCTGAAAGTGCAACTATAACTATTAGTGTTCCAAGTGAAATTAGCGAATTTTCAGTTAAGATCACATACACCCCTGAAAATAACGGGTATTTGTTAAATGATTCAACGAACATAAGTAGTGGCACTATAGTAACGGTAAATGCTTCTTCAATTACTTTGGCTGTTGGCAGTTCTGGAACAAGTGGACAAGTAAGAATTACTTCTATGGAGGTTGTTTATTCAACTGAAAGCATAGAAAAATGTGAACACTCTAAAACAGAATCAACAAATTCTGCTAGCTGTACAGAGGGCGGAATAATTACAGTTGCTTGTGCTGACTGTGGAATAATAATTAGTCAAGAAAGCACTGGCCCGGTTCCCCATACTGAAGTTGTAGATAAAGCTGTTGATCCCACCTGTAATGCAACTGGCTTAACGGAAGGTTCTCATTGCTCAGTTTGTGGTGAAATTTTAGTAGCTCAAAAAGAAATTCCTGTTTTAGATCACTCTTGGAATGATGCAACCTGTACCGCTCCTAAAACCTGTTTAGTTTGTGGCACAACCGAAGGCGATGTTTTAGCTCATACTGATGAAAATACTGACTACAAGTGTGATGTTTGTTCAACCGTTATAGCTCCTGAAGCTGATTCATATTTAACCATTGAACAAGCTATTGCTTTAGCTAAAGCTGCTGGATCTTCTTACACAACTGCTAAGTATTATATTACCGGTGTTGTAACAAACGTATACAACACCACCTATGGTAACATGTATATTAAGGATGAAAACGGCGAACAGCTTTGCATTTATGGCTTATATACTTGGGATAAAGAAACCAGATATGACAAAATGAGCTATAAGCCTGTTGAAGGTGATGAATTAACCGTTTACGGTATTCTTGGTACATATAACTCAACCGCTCAAATGAAGGATGCTTGGATGGATAACGTTGTTGCTCACGAACACGATTACGTCGAAGCTGTAACCGAAGCAACCTGTTTAACTGATGGTTATACTACACATACTTGTTCTATTTGTAAGGCAAGCTATACCGATAGCGAAGTTGCAGCTTTAGGTCACAATTTCGTTGATGGTGCATGCTCACGTTGTGGAAACGAAGATCCTAGCGCTGGTGGCGAAGAAATAAAACCTGTTGAAGCTACTCTTTCGTTTGATGATGTAGCTAAAAGAACCGTGTTTAACACATCTCAACAAGTATGGACTGAAAACGGTGTTACTTTGAGTAATGATAAAAGTAGTTCTACTAGTAATGTTGCAGATTATTCTAATCCTGCAAGATTCTATAAGAGTTCAAATATTTCTGTTAAAGTACAGGGTGGTAGTATTACTAAAATTGTATTTACCTGTAATAATTCTACCTATGCAACTGCATTAAAGAATTCTATTAAGGAAGATGCAAACTATGTAATAACTATAGGTACTACTGACGTAACCATTGTGTTTACTGAATCCGTTCCTGAGTTTGTAATTGAGGGCTTAAGTGCACAAGTAAGAATGAACTCTTTAACCGTTACTTACACACCTGCTTCTACTAATCCCCCTGTTGAAGAATGTACTCACGCAAACACTACGGAAACAAACTCTGCTACTTGTACAGAAGATGGAACAAAAACAGTTACTTGTGATGATTGTAAAGAAATCATAACTACAACTGAAAGTAAAGCTTTAGGTCATAATTTCGTTGATGGTACATGTACTCGTTGTGGTGAAGCAGAATCTGCAGGTGGCGAAGAAAAGCCTGCAACTTGGGTAAAGGCTAGTTCAATAGCTGTTGGTGACGTAGTAACTCTTGTTTGCGAAAGTAAAACAATGGAAATCAGTGGTATTTCAACAACAAGTACAAAATATGGTATAGGTACAGCATACACTGGCGTACCCACCGGCGTTTATCAATTAACCGTAGTTGCTGGCTCAACTACTGGAACTTATGCATTTAAGACATCGGATGGTCAGTATTTATCTTGGAGTTCAGGAAACTCTCTTGCTGTAAGCGCAACGTTAAATGCTAATTCTTCTTGGAACGTAAGTTTTGATGGTGGTAATGTAATTATTGCCAACGCAAAAGATAGTGCAAGAAAATTACAATGGAATGCAGGCTCTCCAAGATTTGCTTGTTATACAAGTAGTCAAACAGCAATTCAAATGTATAAAAAACAGGCGTAGATAGGTAATATCTAAACCTTCGTTATAAGTAAAGCGAATAACAAGGTAGCCGGTAGTAAGCAAATAAGAATAGCTTCAATTAGCGTAACTTATATTGGTTAATAAAAACACATAAAAAAAAGCAGGCGCTTAAACAAGCACTTGCTTTTTTTATGCTTCTTTTTAGGTCGTTCTGTTTTTCCGTCATTCGGAGCGAAGCGAATGCGCAGTCGAAGAATCTCGCTAGACGTTTTTACTATCGCTCAACGCTAATAAAAAAATGTTACTTAATGCAAGGCAAGAGATTCTATCGCTAACGCTCCAGAATGACAAGATAAGAGATTCTATCGTTTTCTTACAAAAACTCCAGAATGACAAGTATTTGTTTTTGTCACTCTGGAACGAGCGAAGCGAAGTGATAGAGTCTAATAACTAACTTAGCAATTAAGCCGAAATAATTTCTTGTAAAAAATAAGCCGAAACTCCCAAGGGAGTCCTCTCGTCTTGCTTGTAAAGAAAAAACGAACTTTGACTTTTCATCAAGGTTCGTTTTATTCTTGTTTGTGAGTAATTTAAAATTTTGATACCATTTTAAATTCAGTTAAATGTCTTATTATATAACTCTTTAAAGCCTAAGGTGTCTATTTCAAAAAGATATTGATGATTATAATGATGAGCTTGGTGGTTCTATTTCTTTATTATTTCTTTTTGCATAAAATATTCTTTCAGCAAGGATCCATCCTTTATTTTGAAAGCATTGGGGCGCTCACCAACAATCTTAAATCCATACTTTTCATAAAGCGCTTTTGCGCGGTCATTACCTTCAATAAATTCAAGCTCTATGATTTGGATCTCTGGCCTAGTTTCTGCTACAGATATAAGCTCAGCAAACATGGCGGAACCAATACCGAGATTCCAATATTCTTTTAGAATTGCAATTGCAACAGTTGCTCTATGTGAGGTTTTTAAACCACCTTTAAAATTGATTTCGCAGTTTCCAGCTATTTTACTATCCACGCAGCATGTAATTGCCAACGCATTTTGTGATTCTCTTAAGTTCCTTATCCACTTTTCTTCACTCGCAACACTTACACTATTCCATTCCTCTGGATACCGTACGAGGAAATCAGTCTCGCTGCAGGCGTTTTTTATGTAATGGAGCATTTTGTCGGCATCTTCAACACACGGGCTTTTTAATATTGCTGTTCTGCCGTCTTTTAGCGTTATTTGTTTATCTTCAAATATCATACTGCAATTCCTCTTACTTCCTAGTTTTGTTTTAGTATATCATATTTCTATTTAAAATTCAAGGAAAGGGGCAAAATTATCCATATTTTTGTAATAAAAAAAGCCATAATACCGATATTTTTCGTATCAATATTATGGTTTCTTTATGTGAGTTATTTAAAATTTTGATACAAATTTATAATGGGTGCAAATTTTAGACTTATGGGTGCATTTCCTTACGGGGATTTGCACCCATTTTAGTTTGATAAATTGGAATTTATCGGTTTAACAAAAACTGCTCAAGGTTTCTTTCGTGGCGATATTTAATCGAGGCTTTTTTATCCTTTTCTAAAATAACATCATTCAAATTGATTTGATTTAATGATGCGATTGCAAAAGCATAGTGAATAACATCGACCAATTCTTTGGCTAACTGTGATTTTAAATCTTCGCTATCGGATGCTTTTCGACCATCACGTTTGTTTAGAACTTCAGCCACTTCGCCTACTTCTTCAACCAATTTCATAAACAAGCTGGTATCAATACCGTGGCTCTTATAATGGTCATATAGGTAATCTTCATAATCTGTAATACTGACTTTCATCATATCACCTCGTTAAATTCTTGATTTTAGGTGAGTTTATTATATCACATAATCCATTGAAAATCAATAATTCTTTTAAGCGAATCAATAATTGAACGATACCCCATAAAATGAACGATAAGGGGAATAAAATGTATGATTTGTGTTTTACTACTCAAAACAAAAAAGGCTTGCAGATTTAATCACTTTCGCAGAAAGTGTATATCATCCGCAATTTATTGCGGTATGGAATTGATTGCAAAGCAATCGTATGGAATCAAGCCGCAGAAAAATGCACCTTTGGTGATGCCATACGCCTACGGCGATACCATACACGCTAACGCGTGATTCCATACCAAGCCTGCGGCTTGAATAAAAAACGACAAATTTCTGTCGGAATTTGTCGTTTTTTGGTGCGGGTAACAGGGCTTGAACCTGCACGTTCTTGCGAACATAAGAATCTGAATCTTACGCGTCTGCCAATTCCACCATACCCGCTTATAAAGGTAATGGCTTTACCGTTACCTTGTTATTAAATTATTATTTTGAATGAATTTTTATGCTTTTTTAAAAGCTTTAAAAAAATATAAAAAGTATAAGTTAATCGCGCTATTGCGCGGTTTTTAGTTATTTTCTTCTGTAGTTTCAAGCACTAACGCGTATTTTTTAAGCACGGGGTGGGAAAGTACGAACTTTCTTGAATTTTCGTTTGCGTTAGTTAAAAGGAACTTGCAAAATTTAGCAATAGAATCTTCTTGCTCGTAAAGATTACCAACCCTTTCAAAATCCTTTCTTAAGGCTTTCATAAAAGAAAGAGTTTCGCTTAAGCAGTTAACGCTTAAGTCAAAAGAGTCAAGCGCATCGTAAACGTCTAAAAGAGCGTTAAAAAGAGAAGATGATTTTTTAATAGAAATGGCGCTTTTAAAAATAAAGTAGCAACCAAAAATTAAAACTGCGCTTAAGGTTAGTAAAAACTCGCTAATAAAGGGTAGGGCTATGGCAAGTGCCGTCATAACAGCGCCGATTATAAGCTTGACCTTAACACCGCGCTCCTTTTTCATATACATGGGGATAATTGCCTTAAAGCGTTCTTCAAGCTTTTTCTTTACGGCAACGTTTTCTTCCGCCTTATATTGCAATAGCTCTTCATCAGTTAGGTGTGAAAGCTGGTAGTAGTTTTTGTAAAGGCGCATAATAATCTGTTTATCTTCTGCGCTGGCAACCTCTACCGCCTTATCTAAAAAGGGCTTGTGCGATTGGTTTTTATAATCCGTAAAGTTCTTCGTTTCCGCGCGAACGATTTCAAAATATAAGCGGTAATCGGTGTTAGAAATTTCAAGCCCTTTTTCCGCTTCTTCACGCGCTTTTCTAAACTCTTTGCGGTCAATATAAAATTGAATACGCTTTAAAATACGCTCCACTTCTAAATATTCTTCGCCGAATTTTGCCGTTTTTTGTTCTTCCTTGGGCTCTATTTCGTGAAGGGTTTTATAAAGCATAACAGCCTTTTTATTATCAAATTCCTTTCTGCAAGTGGGGCAAAGACCGCTGCCTTGATCGTAGCTAAGGTAAATTTCTGCCCCACAATGCGGGCATTTTGCATTAACTTTATCTTTCTGCATATTGCTCCTATTACTGTGTTAATCGCGCTATAGCGTGGTTTTTTTGTGTTAAAACGCGCCCCTTTTTAGTTAGCTTGCGCACTTACCTATAGTATTTTAACACTTTTAAACAAAATAATCAAGGCTTTAGAGCATATTTTTTAACTACCTTACCTAAAAGGTTGATTTACGCAAATTTTAGTGGTAAAATAATTTTAGAAATAATTTAAGGTAGTGTTTATGAAGAAGATTTTATCAATAGGCAACAGCTTTGGCGTTGACTCTGCAAGGTATATTTATTCTATTGCTCGCGCAGGTGGTGAACGCGTTAAGATAGTGGGGCTTTTTATTGGCGCTTGCTCTCTTAAAAAGCATCATAAGCACATGATAGATAACGATAACGCTTACGAGCTTTACTTAAACGGCGCTTCTTCCGGTATTTTCGTTAATATGAAGGAAGCCCTTCTTTCTGACGAGTGGGACGCGGTAGTGTTTCAACACGTAAGCTATCACGCAGGTAATCTGCCCAGCTTTTTTCCTTATATAGAAGAGCTTTCTGCTTTCGTTAAAAAGTGCGCGCCAAACGCAAAGCAGTATATGCACCAAACCTGGACCTATCCCGTGGGTAGCTCTATGTTTGATTTAACGCCTGAAATTTACAAAACGCGTGAAGAAATGATCCCATATTTAAAAAGCACCTGTGAAGAGGTTGTTAAAAGAACGGGTATGCAGGGGGTTATTCCTTCACTTTTAGCTATGACTAGCCTTTACGAAGAGCTTGGTAATAAAATTTACCGTGACGATCTTCACGCAAGCTACGGCCTAGGTAGATTTGCATTGGGTTGCGTGTGGTACGGCGCGCTATTTAATAAAAACCCTGAAGAAAACGACTTTTGCGATTTAGACGAGCCTTGCGATATTCAAGATATTATTCTTGCCCGCAAGCATGCAAAGATGGCGTGTGAGGCTTACGGATATTTAAAATAAAAATAAAGGGGTAGGCTATGAGCGTAAAGAAAAATGAAAAATTTAATATAAGTTTTGCGCCCGCCCTGTTTTATACAAAAATTCCAAGCGGAAGCATTTCTTGCGTTTACCCAAAAGAGCGCCAAGCGGAAATTGAAGCCTGCTTAAACGAGCAATTAAAACTGAGCAAGTTTTACGCCTGGAAGCTGTTAGAAGTGGTCGTTAACGAGCATATAGGCCTAGATTTTACAAAATTATCCTTTAAAAAATCCCCCTTTGGAAAGTGGGGATGCGGTGAGTTTTGCTTTTCTATTAGCCATAGCGCGAATATGGTTGCCGTTGCTCTTTCTAAAAACTCTGTGGGTATTGACTGCCAAGTGGTTAAAACTATTAGCCTTGACCTATCAAGAAAAATCCTAACGGCAAATGAAGAAAGGGCTTTTAACGGTTTAGAAGAAAATAGCAAGCAAGGTTACCTGCTTGAAGCTTGGTGTAAAAAAGAATGTCTGCTTAAGCTTTGTGGTGAGGGGGCGTTAAAGCCAACTCAACGTGAAACGGAAGATAAGGAATTTTTTAAGCGCTTATTATCTATTAATAACGAAGAATATTTGCTTTTAGCGTGTGGTAACGGTATTAATCAAAACACTTTAATAAAAGAAATAAAACTATAAAGGCTATAGAATTAAAAAAAGGAGTTTTCTGTTAGAAAGCTCCTTTTTTGTTATTGCTATTGTTTGTTGTTTTTTGCCAAAAAGCGCCATATAGCGCGATTAACGGCTATTTTAGGTGGATTTTTAGTTAAATTAAACGGTTTCTTCGCCGTCTAGCATAATCTTAATAATTTCCTTATCCGTTTCGCTCATACCTGCGCTTGCAATTTGTGAAACGCTTTCTATGGTTTCTTCAACACCCTTTTTAATAATACCGTCGCCCGCAAAGAACTGCTTGCCGTGGTAGTGCATTTGTAATCCCAGTAAGCCAGATTCAACCGCGGTTGCAACCTTGGCTGCACAGCTTGCCTTTGCACCGTCGCAAATAATACCGGAGTCAATTGCTAAAGCGTTAACTAACGTGTGGGAAATATCTTCGTAATTACCGCCTAAAAGATAGCAAACGCCACAACCTGCGCCCGCGCCGGCAGAAACCGCCCCGCAATACGCAGAAAGAGTACCGATACCCGCCTTTAGGTGAAGAGTAATAAGATTAGAAACCACTAACGCGCGGTAAAGCTTTTCCTGTGGAAGAGAAAGTCCCCTTGCGTAAACTATTACGGGAATAGAAGTAGCCATGCCTTGATTACCGCTTCCCGAATTTATAATAACGGGTAAGTCGCATCCGTTCATGCGCGCGTCGCTACCTGCGGCAGCGTACGCCTTGGCGGTGGTTTTAATATCCGGCTGGTAAGAGCGCAAAATCACCTTACCTATAGAAGCGCCGTATTCACCCTTAAGTCCTTCTTCTGCAATAGCCATATTATAATCTATTTGCCTATCTAAAATTTCCTTAACGTCATTAAGGTCAACCTCGTTTGCAAATTGGGTAATATCCTTAACGCAAAGCAGGGTTTTTTCTTTGGATTTTAGCTCTAGCGGGGGAATGTTTTCGTAAATAACTTCGCCGTCCCTTTCTATATAAACTACGTTAGTGTGGCTACGCATTATTCTAAGCTTTGCGCTGTGACTTTCGCTTTTTAAGGTTACGGTAATATCAAATATATCGCAACGGTCCGGAACGGTAATTTGTAAGGGAAAAGTGGCAACGTATTCCTTTATTTTTGCAATATCCTTCTTAGAAACCTTAGAAAGTGTTTGAAGCTCTGCGTTCGCGTCGCCCACTAATCCTGCGCAAAAAGCAGCCTTTATACCCTTTAAACCGCCGGTATTTGGAACGGTTACGCTTTTGGCGTTTTTAACGATATTCGCGCTAACGTGCAAAATGGCGCTAACGGGATTTTCGCCAAGCACCTTTTTAGCCTTGGCAACGGCGTAAGCAATAGAAATAGGCTCTGTACAGCCCATTGCGGGCACTAGCTCTTCCTTTAAAAGGTTAACGTAGGTTGTGTATTTTTCTTTAGAAATCATAACTTTTTCCTATTCGTTGGTTAAATTAATATTTTTAGCAGATTAATGTAATAATACCACAAAAAAGAGTAATTTGCAATAAAAAACCACCACTTCGGGTGTGTTCAATAGAGATTTTTCTCTTATGGGAAGTGGTACGGCACAAAGCCGTGCCACTTCTTTTTTAAAGAACTTTTTTTCTTTCGGATTTCTTTCGGGAAGATAATCTAATATAAAAGTGGAAAGATTTAATATATTACCCATTTCTTTTAAGATGACAACATCGTTATCAGGTTCACGTTCGGTTTTATCGCTCTTATCGTAAAAGCGGTAGGCTTTTTTATATTCCTTACAGACATTAAGATTAGGATTTATTTTTAACGCTCGTTCTTTAGCTTGTTCGTAGGTCATTTTGATTTATTCTTCCTTTTCTTAATATTGTTTTCAATCGTTGCTCCACATTCCATCGGTATAGCATTACAAGTTCTAAACATACGAATAGTGTCGCCAACTTCTTCAAACATTTCTTTCGTGTCTTCTTCTACAACGTAATTTACCGCGCGCTCCTTTCTTATACCAATACTGTCGGCAGCTTCAACGGCATCAATATTAGCGGCTAAAAACAAGAACTCCCAACCGTATTTTTCTTCTTGTTTACGTATCATATCTTTAATTTGCTTGCTATGATATTCACGGCTTGCATTTTCCATACCGTCGGTAGTGATGACAAAGAGAGTACGAGTCGGCACGTCTTCTTTACGAGCATACTTATGAATATTTCTGATATGCTTTATTGCTCTACCGATAGCATCGAGCAGCGCAGTGCATCCGCCAACTTGATAATCTTTTTCGGTTAAAGGCTCAATTTCTTCAAGACTTTTTCTATCGTGCAAAACTTGTGAAGAGTTAGCGAATAAAACGGTAGAAACGTAAACCTTGCCATCAAGCACCTTTTGCTTTTCTATCATAGCGTTAAATCCACCGATAGTATCCTTTTCCATACCCGACATTGAACCGCTTTTATCCAAGATAAAAACGAGTTCCGTAACACCTTCGCGTAGTTGAATACCGCCACAATTTGTTAAAAATTCTTTCTTCATAATAAAATCTCCTTAAAATAAAATGTAGTCGTAAGTTTTTTACTTACAACCACATTATAAAGGATTTTTATTTACTTTTGGTCAATCGTCGGTTTACCTTATACCCCCAAGCAAACTTGGTCAAACTTAAATAGCGTTTCGTTGATTGTAAAAATGTTATATTCTTCGTTTAACAAAAAATATTCTATAATAATATCAAACTTATTGCTCTTTGAAAGAGTAAAGCCTACGGTAGATAATAAATGCTTGGTTTCTTCAAGCGAAAGCTCAAGTGCAATTGCAAAGGAAATAACCGTATTTTTGCTCGGTTTATAATCCTTCTCGTTCATTATCTTATACCACGTTTGCTTGCTTACGTTTGCTTTTTTATAACACTCAACGTCGGTTATTCCTTTAAGGTCGATAAGTTTCAGTAAGGTAACGGCAAAATTATCGTCGATATTAGCGAGCATATCAATAAGCGATACATCAAGCTTTTTAGGACTTGCTAACTTTTCTTCAAAACAAACGCTACCAACCTCAAAATCGCATTCGCTACTAAATATTCTACGTGGTCTATTGTATAAACGGCGTTCTTCCTTTTCGTCCACGTAGTTATCGTCAATATATTCTTGAACGTCGTCAAATAATTCTTCGCTGATTTGATAGGACGCTTTATCGAACACAACGATATAAACGGTCATTTCGTTATCGAATAGAAATTCGCTTATCGTTTCAACCGCAACGGATAAAGCCTTATCTTTCGGGTATCCGTAAACGCCCGAAGATATAAGCGGAAAGGCAACTGATTCACAACCGTTTTCCTTTGCAAGTGCAAGTGATTTTTTGTAGCAAGATTCAAGAAGTTTCTTTTCACCGTTTTCTCCACCGCGCCAAATAGGACCGACTGTATGGATAACGTGTTTGCAAGGCAAATTATAGGCTTTTGTGATTTTCGCGTCGCCCGTATCACAACCGTCGAGCGTTTTACATTCTTCTAAAAGCTTACCGCCTGCGGCTTTATGGATTGCGCCGTCAACACCGCCACCACCAAGTAACGTATTATTCGCTGCATTTACGATAGCGTCGCACTCCAATTTAGTTATATCTTGTCTTATAATATGTAATGGCATAAGTTATTCCTTTTTAGAAAATTATTACGTATTACGTTGGGTTCTTGATATTTTTAACAGTTCTAAACTCTGCGAAACATTTCCCCAACGGCTAAAAAGTCTTTTTTTGAATTCTCCATTTTCCTCTGTAAAGCCAAGCTCAAATAAAATATAATATTTTAAAATTTGAATTAACGCACGATTATATATCTGCAATTCTTTGTCTGTTAAAACACGACGCTCATTTTTAATTATTTTCTTTCCCTTAGCCTTCTAAAAAATGTTGCTCTACTTATTTTTAATATCAAAGACGCTTGGTCTGCGGATATTTTTCCGTGCAAATAATCATTAGCAACTCTATCAAAGAGTAATGGGTCAATTTTTATTTGTCCACGACCTTTATAAACGTTTTGTTCTTTCGCTTTTTCTATTCCAAGCATTCTAAGCCTTTTTTTTCGCTCAAATTCACGGATATACATCGGCATCAAAAGTCTGTAATAGTAAAGACGAGATTTGTCGTCTATTATGATATCATCAGTATAAAGATAATCGCCAAAGCAAATAATTTCAAGCAATTTTTTATTGAGGCTATCCGACCTTCTTACCAAATCGTACATAGAGCGCTCCTTATAACTAACAGCATCTTTACCGTCAAAAGGCATAACGAAAAATCTATCGCCTGAATATCGCGTGTTGGTTTTTATAAGCCATTCTAAACGGTTCAATGCTTGCATACCGCTTTCTTCCATCAACGCCCACAAATCTTCACGATGTTCGCTTGGAGTTCTCTCGGAAATAAAAGTGGGAATGATGTTCTTACGTTCATATACGGCTTTTTTCAAGCTCAAATCAAGTCCGGGAATACCCTGAAATAAGTGGTCAGGCAACATATCAATAACGTTATAAAATGGACGGAATATATAGTTAAATGCACCGTCTTCCCATTCTTCATATTCAATTTTAGCAATTTTGTAAATGAACTTATAATCGTCTTCAAGACAGATAAAGCCCATTGTGGTTAACTTTCTCATTTTATTTCTCCGTTAATTTCTTGTAAGCGGGGAGCAATATCTTTTCAAATCTTTGTCTTAATATATATTTGTAAAATTCCTTATGCGTATCGGTTAAAAACGGTGTTTCGTCAATCAATTCGTCGATTTTTTCTTGCGAATATCTTTCACAAATTTTTATAACCGCTTCATTACATTCCTTAAACTTCAATGAATTGATTACTTCAAAATAAGAACTCTTTTTGCCGTTTAATTGAACTTGCGACGTGGGGAATTTATAAATCCTTTCGTTTGTCATTTCTTCCGACTGCATAATTTGTTTCATCATATTATCATCTACAAGCTGAGAATAAAGTGATGAGCCATTGTCAAAAACGGGGGCAAGTGTATATTTGTTGTTCTTTTTTAAGAATCCCCAATTCCCACCGTGTCTATCAAAGTTGCCAATTAACGCGTCCACAACGTAAATTTCCCAAAACATACTTATCGTTTCTTGAACGTTTGTAAGCTTTACGTTATCTCGAAGCATTTGCATTATATCTTGATAAGAATATTGATAGGTTTCCTTGTCTTGTTCAAGCGAACTTTCGCCAATATCGTTAAAGGGTACGAATTGCGTTTCGCCGTTAATAAAATTTTTGCACGCCACAACTTGCTCGTCATTGTATAATCCAAGATAGGTGTCTTGCGTTTCAAAGCCAAGCAACTCAAAAATATGCGAGCCGACGTACTCAGAGATGTGATTAAGACGTTTTACACCGAAATTTGTTTGCTTTTGAAATTTAATCATATATTCAAAGCCGTCAACATTTACACCAAATTTACGTTCTGTTCCACCATAATACGTGTTGGTTCTTTCGTATTTTGAAAAGTCTATCATATAATCTCCTCAATAAATCAATAGGGTTATGTTTCTATTTTGACACAATAACTATAACACATATTGAAAGTAATGTCAAGCAATCATGGAGCTTGTATCAATAGAATTATAGATTTATTTTGATACACTTCGTTGTTTTCTGCTTAAAAGATATTTGTGCAAAGAAAAAGAACTTGGGTTTTACTTCCAAGTTCTACATTCTTGATTCACCCGAAATAGTGTATTCCTATAATGATTCTTATTTGTTTTTCAAAATCCCTATGAAATACACCGTTTTGCGTGGCGGTTTGATTTTTAGTTTGTTTTTTGCTTGCCGTAAGTTATTCAATATTGACCTTATCTGCTAAGATGTAATCGGGGCGGTCCTTAATACCGTCGTAAACCTTGGCAAGATAAACGTTAGAAATTGCGTTAAATATCCAGCTGATTGAAATAAGCAAGGTTGCGGTGGGGAAAAGCCACGCGGTTAAGGGTAGGGTAATATTGCAAATTGCAAGCACTATAAAGGTTATAAAGCAGGCAAAGGATAAAAAGCAAAGTATTCCGCCCGTAATAAGTGATAAATAAAGGGGCGCGTCACTATTAGAAATAATGCCCGTTTTTGCAAGATTTATCATCTTTTTAAGGGTATATTTAGTTTCGCCTGCAAAGCGCGCTTGGCGTTCAAAGTCTACAAACGCTTGCTTAAAGCCAACCCAAGAGGCTAAACCGCGAATATATTTATCCTTTTCGGGCATAGCAAGAATAGCGTTAAGAGCCACCCTGTCGTAAAGCTTAAAGTCGCCCGTGTTTCTTGGAACGGGGCGCTTGGTGATTTTGTTAAGTAAAGCGTAGTAAACGGCTGCGGTTGCCTTTTTAAAAATGCTTTCGCCCTTTCTTTTAATGCGTCTGCCGTGAACTACTTGGTAGCCCTCTTCCCATTTTTCAATCATTTCAAGAACTACTTCTATTGGGTCTTGAAGGTCGCAGTCAAGCTCTACTATAGCATCCCCCTTAGCGTGCTCGAATCCGCAAATTATTGCCGATTGATGACCGAAGTTTCTGCTAAAGGAAAGCCCCTTTACCCTTGCGTCCTTTTTGGCAAGAGCGGTTATAATATCAAAGGTGGAATCCTTACTTCCGTCGTTAACGAAAATAATTTCAAAATCGTGCTTGTAGCCTTCAAATATTCTTACTGCTTCACTGTAAAATTTTTCTACCGTTAGCTCCTCGTTATAGCAGGGAACTACGATGCTTATAAGTTTTCTTTCCATAATTATATATTAACACAAAAGCCAAACCTTGTCAATACTCTTAAAGAAATAACTGTAAATAAGCGTTTTTTTACTTGCTACTTTGCAGTATAGGACTTAAAATTACAATTTAACCTATAATATATATTAAATATAATATTAAACTCCACAAATGGTATTGACAAAAGCTCATTTTTTTGGTAGAATGTAATCAAAATTACAATGGGGAGTGTTGGCATACAAACCGTTGGTTTGATTACATACACCTAGCGGTGATTACATGCGTTTACCGTGTAAACGATTACATACACGCTAACGCGTGATTACGTACAAACCGTTGGTTTGATTAGACACCTAAAACACCAAAAAAGATTTTAAGCTGATGCTCACGTAAAATAGAGCAAAAGGAAAAAATATGATAAACGAAGTAATAACTGAAATTCTGCAAGCGGAAAGCAAGGCGGAAGTAATAATTGAAAATGCAAACGCTCGTGCGCTTGAAATTAGTGAGCAAAGCGGTGACGAATGCTCTAAAATTTTAGCCGAGGCGCAAGAACGCGGTAAAGCTACTCGCCAAGCGATTAAGGAAGATAGCGAAAAAATGGCAGAGAGCGCTTACCAAGAAATTATAAACGATAAAAAGGCGGAATGTGATAAGCTTCGCGCAGAAAAGCAGGAAAAAATAAGCCAAGCAGGCGAGTATATTTTCAGGAGTATTTTAAATGGCAATTGCTAATATGCTAAAGCTCAAGCTCGTGGGAATAAACGCCTGTCAAACAGAGCTTTTAAATGCTCTTCACAAAACGGGGGCGGTGCAATTAACGGCATCTTCTGCTTTTGAAGGGGGATTTAAAGCCTCTCACGAACAAAGCGAGCTTAAAAACAAAAAAGATAGGGTGGAACAAGCCCTATTCTTAATAGCCGAAAAGTGTAAGATACTTAAAAGGTCCACTCTTGAAGGTAAGGCGTTTGGCGTAACCTACGGCGAATTTTCTAATATAATCCAGCAGGAGCGCGAGCTGTTAGCAGTAGCAGAAAGCGTTAAAGCAAGGGTAGATGAAATTGCCGCATTAAAGGCGGAAATCATCCTTTTAGAAAATGAAATCGCTTCCCTTAAGCCTTATTTAGCGGTAAATGAAAGATTTAGTGAGTTCAAAAGCACCTTAAAGGCGGAAGTAAGGCTTGGCGCGGTAGAAAAGAAAAACGCGGTTAAGCTTGGCGAAAGACTTTCTTTATTAGAGCTTGCAAGTTACGCAGAGTACGGCGAAATCGAGGGGGTATGCGCGGTAAGCGTTATCTTCCACGAAAGCATAAAGGGGGAGGTAGAAGCAATCCTTTCTGAATGCGCTTTTATAAGATGCTTAGAAAGGGGCGAATTTACCGCTCAAGAAAAAACGGCAGAAAAAAATAAGAGGCTGGAAGAGTTAAATAGGCAAATTGCTGATGCGGAAGAATTTATTGCTAATCAATCGCAATCGGAAAAGCAGTTAAGGCTTCTTTGCGACTATTATCTTGTAGAAATAGAAAAGGGCGACTGTGCCGATAACTTTACCAGAACTAACTCTACCTTTTATCTTGAAGGATATATTCCGGAAGAGAAAAAGGATGAAATAACACAAGCTTTAAACCAATTTGAAGGTAGTATTTATAGCGAGTACGCAAAAATAGAGGAAGGGGAGTTTGCTCCTACCTTGATGAAAAACAACAAGGTTATTTCTAATTTTGAATTCGTTACAAACCTATATTCCGTTCCCAAATATAAGGAATTCGATCCCAACGCGGTAATGGGAATATTCTTTGCAATATTCTTAGGCTTAATGACTGCAGACGTTGCCTACGGACTGATTATGATTGTGGGCGGACTAATATTTAACGCAAGGTCAAAGCGCAAAACGGGAATAAATAAGCTTGCAAGCCTACTCGTAATAGCGGGTATTCCCACCGTGCTGTTCGGCTTGGGCTTTGATAGCTGGCTGGGTATGCCGGTAATGCAATGGCTGGGATTAATTAATAAGCCTTTAATGCCTGATCCCGTTGGGGATAGCTCCTTAATATTCGGCATAAGCGTTCCGTCGCTTCTTTTAATATGCTTAGGCTTTGGCGTGGTGCATATTATGGTTTCGCTTTGCGTTGTTGCTTACGTGGAATTTAAACGCGGTAAAATACTTGACGGTATATTCGACGGCCTTGTTTGGGCAGTATTTTTAGCAGGACTTTTACTCTTCGTGTTATGTCAGGTAGGCGTTGCCGAAGGGTTAGATAAGGTTGCTATAGGCCTACTTTTAGGCTCTGTAGTGGTTGGAGCGCTAACCGCGGGAAGGCATCAAAAGGGGTTTGGTAAATTCACAAAAGGCTTCGGTGCGGTATACGGACTTATAAACTATATGTCTGATATACTAAGCTACGCAAGACTTTACGGCTTAATGCTTTCAGGCGCGCAGATAGCGCAAATAGTTTCAGTTCAGCTTGCAGTTCCCATGTTAAAAAGCCCCGGTGGGGTTGCCGGTGTAATAGCCTGCGTTGCAATAATGCTCGTTGGTCATATATTTAATATAGCAATGGGCTTGCTTGGCGCGTTTATTCACGACTCAAGATTGCAATACGTTGAATTCTTCTCTCACTTCTACACGGGTGACGGCGAGTTATTCACACCCCTTGGCTCTAAATTAGAGCACGTATATATAGAAGGTTAAAAGCCACGAGTTATAACGGCTTTTTGCAAAACAACGATAATTTATAACGCTTTTTATAAAGCGCAACAATTTTAGCTTAACGCATTTAATGCGAAAATAATAAATATTAACAAACCAAATTTTTGGAGGATATTAAAATGAACGGATTCGCAGTAGCAATTTTAGGTTTAGCACTATGTATGATTTTATGTGGCTCAGGTAGCGCACTGGCGCTCTTTAAAACGGGTAGCGCGGCTTCAGGTGTGGTTTCAGAAGACCCCAAGAAGTTCTCTAAGGTATTCGTATTAGCAGTTCTTCCCGCAACTCAAGGTATTTACGGCTTCGTAGTTGGCCTTATGGGTATGAGTAGTCTTACGGTAGAAATGACTATGGGCCAAGGCTTCGCAGTAGTAATGGCAGCGCTTCCCATGACTATCGTTGGTTTTATCTCTGCATACTTCCAGGGTAGAACTTCCGTATCTGCAATTCAAGCAGTTGCTAAAGAGGATTCAGTATCAGGTAAGCTAATGCTTTTCCCTGCCATGGTAGAAACTTACGCAATTTTATCACTTGTTATTTCTATCATGCTTTTCGGCTCTCTATAAGATTAAAAAAATAGACCTATAACGCCGTTAACGGCATATTCGGAGTTTATTAATGAACGAACAAAGCATTTCAAAAAAGATAATAGAAGACGCTACCTTACAGGCAGAAGCTATTATTAATAACGCTATTAGTGAGGCAGACGAGCAAAGAATAGCTACCGCTCGCCAAGCTGATTTAAGCGTTAGTGAAATAGAAGAGCAGGCTAAAAGGGATGGCGAGCTTTTAATAGAAAGAAGAAAAACTCTTGCAAGACTGGATGCAAAGAAGATTGCGCTTGACTGTAAGCAAGAGCTTTTAGCGCGTGCTTTTGAAATTGCAAGGCAAAAGCTAAACTCTCTTTCCGGTAGCGATTATCTTAAGTTTATAGAAAAACAAATTGCAAGCTACGCAGAAAAGGGTGATACCGTTTGTATTTGCGGTAGCGCGCCCCTATCCGTAGCAGAAGTGAGCGCTTTAGCTACCGTAAAGGAGCTTGGCTTAGAGGTTGTAAAGGGCGATAGCTTTGGCGGTGGAATTAAGCTTTTAGGCAAAAAGACGGATAAGGATTTAAGCTTTAACGCAATTTTAGCGCAGTTTGCATTGACCAACGCTCAAAATATTTCGGCAATAATATTTAAATAATATGAAAGAAAAACGCAAATCCATTGATTTTATAAATTCAATATGCGCGTCGCGCTCGCAAGGCCTATTAGGCGAGCAAAGACTTATAAGAATGGCGGAGGCAGAAAGCCTTGCGTCTGCTTTTGACGTGCTTCGTGAAAGCGCCTTTGGCGGTGAAATCAATTTTTCAAGCGCGGAATACGAAAGGGTAATAGAAAGCGAAGAAAAAGCATTAAACGCATTCGTTAAGGAATATGCGCCAAGTGACGAAATAGAAGGCTATTGTTTAGCCCCTTACGATTTTTATAATGCGGAAGTAATGGTTAAATGTGAAAAGCTAGGCCTTTCTTATGAAGAATACGTTGGGCCTATAGGCGCGTTTAGCTTAGAAGAGCTTCAGCTTTTAGTAAGGGGAAAAGAGCAGACCGTTTTTCCCAAAGAGCTTGTAAGGGCGGTTAAGGAAGCTTTATTAATCCTTGAAGAAAATGGCGGTGGAATGGCTGTTGGCGTTATTTTTACCCGCGCAAAATACGAATATTTAACCAGAATAGTAAAAACGGGATACCTAAGGGAAATAATATCAAAGGAAATAGACGGCTTAAATCTTTGCTCTGCAATAAGGGCAAACGACGTGGAGCTTGCAATAAGTCAGTACGTTCACGGTGGGAAGTTAACCGTAGAAGCAATAAAGGCTATTGCGTTAAGAGACAAAAAGGCTCTTAAGCTTCTGCTTTCAATCGATTGTTGGATTAAGGATATAGCCCTTCAAGCAATAGATATTGCAAACAGCGGTAAACCGCTTGTAGAAACGGAAAGGCAGTTAAACGGTCTTTCTGCAAGTAGAATGCTGGCGGGAAGATATACCGAAAGCGGTGGAACTTATCCCTTTATGCTTTATTACTGTAGAAGAAAGAATGAAATTGCCTGTGTAAGAACGGCGCTTACGGGCAAGGCTAACGGGCTTTTAGCAGAAGAAATTAAAAGACGCTTTATAACCGTATAAAACACCGTTCAATCAAGGAGTAGCATATAATGACCGATAAAATGGCAATACTTGGCGAAGGCGATAGCGTGCTTGCCTTTAAGGCGGGCGGGATTGACGCCTATTACGCTTCCGATAGGGAGGAAGCCAAGGATATATTAAGAAAATTAGCAAAAGAGTACGCGGTTATATTTATAACCGAAACGCTTGCGGAGCAAATGGACGATTTATTAAAGAAATTTAATCAGTCGCCGTACCCCGTAATACTACCCGTTCCTTCGGGAAGCGGTGAAGGGGGCTACGCTCGCGCAAAGATGAAAGAGCGCATGGAAAAGGCGCTTGGCGTTGATATATTGTTTAACAGAGAGGACAAGTAAATGCAAGGCAGAATTATTAAAGTTGCAGGACCGCTTATCGTTGCGGAAAATATGGCCGAGAGCAAGATGTACGACGTTGTTAACGTTGGTAAGCAAATGCTTATTGGCGAAATAATAGAGCTTCGTGGGGATAAGGCTTCAATTCAGGTTTACGAAGAAACGGCAGGTCTTTGCGTTGGCGATAGCGTTTATACCACCGGCGAGCCCCTTTCGGTAGAGCTTGCGCCCGGTCTTATAGAAGGTATTTTTGACGGTATCCAAAGACCTTTAACCAAAATCGTAGAAAATTACGGGGATAGAATAACCCGCGGTATAAGAGTAAACAGCTTAGATCACGAAAAGATTTGGGAATTTATTCCCACTGCAAGGGTTGGCGATATAATGCAGGCGGGCGACGAGCTTGGCTACGTTCAGGAAACGACAGTAGTTCGCCATAAAATTACCGTTCCCTTTGGTATTAAGGGTGAATTAACCGCTATTAACGCAGGTAATTATAATATCACTCAAACGGTGGCGGTTATTAAGGATGAGAAGGGCTTGCACGAGGTTTGTATGCTTCGTAAATGGCCCGTAAGAAAGGCAAGACCTTATAAGGAAAAAATGACGCCGTATATGCCCATGATTACCGGTCAAAGGGTTATAGATACTCTATTCCCGGTTGCAAAGGGCGGTTGCGCGGCAGTTCCCGGTCCTTTCGGAAGCGGTAAAACGGTTGTTCAGCACCAGCTTGCAAAATGGGCTGACGCAAAGATTATAGTTTACGTTGGTTGCGGTGAACGCGGAAACGAAATGACTGACGTATTAAACGAATTCCCGGAGCTTAACGACCCCACCACCGGTCAACCTCTAATGAAGAGAACCGTTCTTATTGCAAACACCTCCGATATGCCGGTTGCTGCAAGAGAAGCTTCTATTTATACAGGTATAACTATTGCGGAATATTTTAGAGATATGGGTTACGACGTTGCTATCATGGCAGACTCTACCTCCCGTTGGGCAGAAGCGCTTCGTGAAATGAGCGGTCGTTTAGAAGAAATGCCGGGTGACGAAGGCTATCCCGCATATCTATCGTCACGCCTTGCAGAATTCTATGAAAGAGCGGGTATGGTTAAGGTATTAGGTAAGGAAAACGTAGTAGGCTCTATTACCGCAATCGGCGCGGTATCTCCCCCGGGCGGTGACCTTTCAGAGCCCGTATCACAGGCAACTTTAAGAATAGTAAAGGTATTCTGGGGCTTATCTGCTTCACTTGCTTATAAGCGTCATTTCCCCGCTATCGATTGGCTTGTGAGTTATTCACTTTACGCGGATAAATTAGGCTCTTGGTTTAAAGAAAACGTAGCGCCCGATTACAACGAGCTTCGCGCTTTCGTTATGAGAATACTTCAAGAAGAAGCAGAGCTAGATGAAATCGTTCGTTTAGTTGGTATAGATTCCCTTTCATATAAGGATAGAATGACTATGGAAACCGCAAAGGTTATCCGTGAAGACTACTTGCACCAAAACGCATTCCACGAAACGGATACTTATACTTCGCTTACCAAGCAGTATAAGATTTTAAAGCTTATTTACGAATTTTACCGCCTTGGCAATATCGCCATTGATAATTACGCAGAGCTAGACGATATTCTTGCTTGCGAGGGTAAGGAAAAAATCGGTAGAGCAAAATACGTGGAAGAAAGCGATTTAGAAAGTCTTGACCGCGCTCTTCGCGATATGACGGTAGAGCTTAAGAAAATAGCTGAAGCAGGTGAAAGTGATGTATAAGGAATATAAAACTATAAAAGAAGTAGTAGGACCTTTAATGCTCGTAGAGGGGGTAGAAGGGGTTGGCTATAACGAATTAGTAGAAATAACCCAAAAGAACGGCGACGTTCGTAGGGGTAAAGTGCTAGAGGTTAAGGACGATAAAGCAGTAGTTCAGCTTTTTGAAAGCTCACAAGGGCTAGAAATATCCACCTCTAAGGCTCGCTTTTTAGGCAGAGGTATAGAGCTTGCCGTTTCTGAAGATATGCTTGGTAGGGTATTCGACGGTATGGGTAACCCCCGTGACGGCGGTGCGCCTATTATAGCAGATAAAATGCTGGATATTAACGGCGAGCCCATCAATCCCGCCGCAAGAGATTACCCCAACGAATTTATTCAAACGGGTATTTCTGCAATAGACGGACTTAACACTCTTGTTAGAGGACAAAAGCTTCCCGTATTTAGTATGAGCGGTTTACCCCACGCAGAGCTTGCTGCTCAAATTGCCCGTCAGGCAAGAGTTCGCTCAGGGGATAGTAAGTTCGCGGTAGTATTCGCAGCTATCGGTATTACCTTTGAAGAAGCCGAATACTTTATAGACGACTTTAGAAGAACGGGCGCAATAGAAAGAACGGTATTATTTACCAACCTTGCAAACGACCCTGCAGTAGAACGTATTTCAACCCCCAGAATGGCGCTTACCTGCGCGGAATACTTGGCTTTTGAGCTTGGTATGCACGTTTTGGTTATTATGACTGATATTACCAACTACGCAGAAGCGTTAAGAGAGGTTTCCGCTGCCCGCAAGGAAGTTCCCGGTCGCCGTGGATATCCCGGTTATTTATATACCGACCTTGCAACCTTATACGAAAGAGCGGGTAGAATTAAGGGTAAAGAGGGCTCTATAACTCAAATTCCCATTCTAACCATGCCTGAGGATGATAAAACTCACCCCATTCCCGACTTAACCGGTTATATTACCGAAGGTCAAATTATCCTTTCTCGTGAGCTTTATAAAAAGGGCGTAGTTCCCCCTATAGACGTTTTACCCTCGCTATCCCGTCTTAAAGATAAGGGTATTGGCGACGGCAAAACCAGGGAAGACCACGCAGATACTATGAACCAGCTATTCGCTGCATACGCCCACGGTAAGGAAAGTAAAGAGCTTGCTGCGATCTTGGGCGATTCTGCTTTAACTGCTACCGATAAGCTTTACGCTGCCTTTGCAGAGCAGTTTGAAAAGGAATACGTTTCACAGGGGTTTGAAGCAAACAGATCTATAGAAGAAACGCTAAATATCGGTTGGAAGCTACTTTCTATACTTCCCAGAAGCGAATTAAAGCGTATTAAAGAAAAATATTTAGATAAGTATCTTAACGCGTAAATTTTTGCTAAAAAACTTAAATTTAAACTCACTTTATATATAATAAGGAAATAAAGATGTCAAGACTCAACGTAAATCCTACCAGAATGGAGCTAAAAAAGCTTAAGGCTAGGCTAAAAACGGCAACTCGTGGGCATAAGCTTTTAAAGGATAAGTCAGATGAAATGATTCGTCGCTTTTCTGCTCTTATAAAACTTAATAAAACCATGCGTGATGAGATAGAGCAATCTTTAAGCGAGGTATTAAAGGAGTTTTCTTACGCAAAGGGCCAGCTTTCTAAGGGTGCGTTAGAAAACGCATTTATGATGCCCACCGCAACCTTACAAATAGAGCGTGGCGTTACTTCTATAATGAACATAGAAGTGCCAAAGCTCACCGTTAAGGAAAGCAGGGGAAAGGAAGCTTATCCTTACGCCTTTGCGCAAATCACAAGTGAAGCCGATTATTCCGTTAAAAGAATTGCAGAGGTTATTGCAAAGCTGGTAGAGCTTGCTCAAATAGAAAAACAGGTTGCAATGCTTGCCGACGAAATAGAAAGAAACAAGCGCAGGGTAAACGCGTTAGAATACGTTATGATACCGCAGTTAGAAGAAACCATTCACTATATAACTGCAAAACTGGATGAAAACGAAAGAGCTTCCATTACAAGACTAATGAAGGTAAAATCCATGATTGCCCAAAGACAGGGCGAATAATTTTTGTAAAATAACCCGCTTATAGGAAGGCGAAAGTGCCGTTAATCGACCTATAGGCGGGTTTTTTGTTGTATTTTGGGAGTAAAAACGCTTTTAAAAGAGCAAAAAAAGACTTACCTAAAGGTGGGAAAATAAAAATTATTTAAAAAAAATCGTAAAAATTGCGTGAAAAGTATTGTAAAATTTGAAATCTTGTGTTAATATAATTGTATCTAAAATTATATTATATATAAATTAAAGCATATCTTTGTTTTGGAGATAGGTTATGATAAGAAAAAAACGCGTAAAATTAATATCCGTAATACTGGCAACGTTAGCAGCGGTGTCGCTGGTTTTCGCATCTGCGTTAACGGTAATTGCACAGGATTCCACACCTTTAACCTTTGAAGAAGTTGTTGCAACCAATAACGAAGAGGTTATAGCTTCCGGCATTATTGCGGAAGGGGCTTTAAAGGAAGGGGAAGACTTTGGCGCATTTATCAGTAACCCCATAGAAGAAAATAAGGTTGCCCAAGCTAACGAAATCGTAAGACTTGCAGGGGTAAGATCCTCTTTTGCGAATGCTTATTCAGATGAAAAGCTTGCAGATATTGCAGAAGAAAGAAGAATTAACCAGCTTGCAGGTATAAGAGATGGAGCGTTAGAAAAATTCACGGTAGACGGCAGTTTATTTGCAAGCGTTCTTTGGCAGGATGCAGTAAACGCGTTAGAAGCTGAATTTAAGGCTAGCGAAAAAGAAATTTTAGATATACTTGAAGCGGACGAGCAAGCTTACCTATCTTACGCAAAGGAAAAAGCTTCGTCAGTAGTTGATTATTACAACGCGCTTTTAGAAAACACTCATCCCGGTAGCAGTACCGAATATAACACCTTCGGTTATTATTCAGCAGGTCAGCAATCCCTTTTAAAATCAGTTCTTAACGAATACGTAGAAGCCGGTCAAGCTGAAGAAGAGTGGTTATTAAAGGATTCAACCAACTCTATTGCATACGATCCCAAGAAGGTTAACGAATGCAAGGCTAAGGTTGACGAAATAACCGCAGAAGCAAAGAAGGCTTTAGAGGGCGTTCCCAGAAACGATTTTGAAATAGCCCACCAAGCTTATTTAGATTTTATTGAGTTTGAATCTAATCCTCACACCACCGCAGAGCGTGACGCAAAGGTAGCAGAGCTTAAAACTCTATGTACTAAGGCCTTTTACGATTATGAAAACAAATTCACACAAGCGCTTAAAGACGGTTACAAGGTAGAATACGAAGAATTAAAATCAAGAATAGAATTTATAGATAAAAACCCCAATTACGCTGCTATTAAAAACGATTCTATAACGGATAAATACGGCGTTGTAAAAATCGTTGCTAAATATGCAAGCGGTTCAAAGAAGGGTCAAAATGCAAAGGTTATTCCCGAAGGAAGCGTTCTTTACGTATACGCAGGCTCTAACAGCAGCGCAAAGAGAATAGTTTCCAAAACCTTGCAGGAAAGCGATAAAAAACTTTCGGTTGCGTACTATCTAACCTTCAGGGTAGAAAGAGATGGTTATAAATACATAAAGCTTCCCACCGAAATAGATTCAGAAAGTAGCTTTGTTCCAACTAAAATATCTTACGAAGTGACCATTGACCTTGAAAGCTATTACGAAAAGTATTGCAAAGCAGGCGGATATGAAAAGGAAAAATTATCCAACATAACCGACGCATCAGAAATTGTTTCCGAACTTGAAAACGCATCTATCTGTTACGGATACGAGAACGGAAAAGCAGAAAAACTAGATTATACGCTAGAAGGAGGGGTACTTGTGTTTACCACCACGGCTCATTTAACAAATTTATGCATTGCAGGCTATGACCTTGAATCACTATTCACTCAACCTTTATTCTGGGTTGCATGCGTAGTTGCCCTCATTTTATTAATAATTATCATCAAGATAATCGTTAAGCACGTAAGATACAGAATCAAATTCGTATCTAACGGCGGAAGCCACGTTCGTAGCGTTCGCGCAGCAAAGGGCGAATATTTCGTAATGCCTGAAGATCCCGTTAAGCCCGGCTACGTATTCTCCGGCTGGTTTACCGATAAAGCTCTTACTCATAGGTTTATTGGAACTTGTATGTTAAGAAGAAAGGGCTTCAAGCTATACGCTAAGTGGGCTGCTCCCGTAACCGTTAACAGACTAATCAATATGTACGATCAGTTACGCGATCTAATGAGATCTTACAAGAAGGAAAGCTACAAGGTGGTAATGGGCCTTACCGAAACGGAAAAGATTGCTACCATGTACTTCAAGGGCAACCACATTCAGTTAAACGTTGCGTTAGATGCAGAAGAGCTTATGAACGAAGGCATTAACGTAACCGAATGCAAAGATAAGAAGTTTGCAGAAGTTCCCTCTCAATTAGTTATTTCTACCGAAGAAGCATTCAATATCGCGCTAATGCTTATCAACCGTGTTCTTCTAAACAAGGGCTTACAAAAGATGGCGGATTACGTTCCCGGCCCCGGCTCTACCGAAGAAGAAAGAAAGAACGGCTTTACTTATATGATAAGAAACGCTCGCGTTGCTTCTACTGCAGAAGATTACTTCGATCTATTACGTATTGCTCTTAAGTCTTACGTTATGGAAGAAAATAACGGCAAGTTCAGACCCGGCGATAAGGTTACTCTTTCTAGAATTTATATCGAAAAAGAGGTTGCTCATTTATACTTACCCCAGGTTAAGGGTGATAAGGCTCTTAAGGGCAAACGCAAGGCTCGCTTTGCAGATACCCCTGTAGAATTCAAGATCTTAGTTCCTCGCGATATGTTAGAAGCTTACGAGCTAATCGATAAGGTTATGAAGCACAACGGCTTAACTAAGAATCCTGAAAACGCTAACGATCTTGCAGACGTTAAAGTTCCCGCAACTAACGGCTTTGCTTACACCTTAGTTTTCTAATAACTAACTAAATAAACTAACGCTCAAGATTAAGCTCTTGGGCGTTTTTTTATGCGGTCTAATCACTTAAAGATATACACAGGTAACTGCAGTGAAATATTTTGCAAACGTTCGCGAATATTAAAAAAGACCGCAAAAAAGGTAATTTATCCACAAAAAAGGGCTTTTAAAAGCCCCTGTGTTGATATCTTTGTGGATAACTTTATAACTTATCCACAATCTTTTAGGTGTATATTTTTAGTAATCCACAATATATATATGATATGTTAAAATTATTTTGGGTTAATAAAAAGCATATTAAAATCGCTTGTATTGCAGTTTGCGTTTGTTTTATCGGGGTAGTGATAATTAGCCACGTAAGTAAAAAAAATAGGCAGGTAAACGCCACTCCTCAGTCCCGTTATACAATCGTTATTGATGCAGGGCACGGCGGTATAGACGGCGGTGTTTCAGGCGCAACCACGGGGGTAAAGGAAAGCGAAATTAATCTATCTATTGCAAAAAAGCTAAAGGAGCTTTTTTCATCCGTGGGGTTTAACTGCGTTATGACGCGAATTACCTCTTCCGGCTTATACGGTTATCTTGCGCCGGGGCATAAGGACCGCGATATGCGCGCGCGTGCGAAGATTATTAATGAAAGCAACCCCTCGATTGTTATTTCTATTCACCAAAACAACTATTCAAGCCCTTCACGCCGTGGCGGTCAGGCGTTTTATAAAAAGGGTGATAAACGGGGCTACCTACTTGCAACAACCCTTCAAGGGGCGTTAAACGGCGTTTACACAGGTGTTAAGGATTACGCGCCCCTTTGCGGTGATTATTTCATATTAAACGTTTCCCCTTGCCCTGCCGTAATAGTGGAGTGCGGATTTTTATCTAGCCCGCAAGACGAAGCTCTTTTAATTACAGAAGAATTTCAGCTTTCTTTAGCAACTGCAATCTTTAACGGTTCGCTGGAATTTTTGGTTTGTAACGAATAAAAAAATAAGTATAAAAAACGTTTATTTTCACAAATGGCTTGCAATATTGTTTTAAAAGTGCTAAAATAAAAGTGCGACCTATTTTAATAATCACACACAAGTATACTCCTAGGTGAAGTGTACCTTTTTCGCGTTATATAAAACTTGTGTGTGGAATATAAGTTTTGTTAAAATAGTGTCGCAACTTAAGCGAAGGGGCTCTTTACAGGTGTCGGCTTCGTTTGAGGTCGGCACTTTTTTATTGCTAAAAATTTTTACTTGTGCTGAAGGGAGGTTTTTTATGAAAAAAATTATTATTGCATTACTATCTGTAATTATGGTAGTAACAGGCGCACTTTGCATGATTTCATGTGTGCAACAACCACCCGTTGGTGGCGTATCTTCTGCTACTTCAGAAGAATTACCCTGCGGTATTCACGAACACAGCTTTGCATTAGAAGAAACCGTTGCCCCCACTTGTTCTGCACAGGGCTATGACGTTATGAAGTGCATAACCTGTAACGCCGTTTGTTATATGAATTACACGGAGGTTATAGACCACGAATGGCAAGAAGCCCTATCATATAACGCAACCTTCCACTGGTTTAATTGCACACACTGTGATGCTGTTAACCAAAAGGAAGAACACGTTGCAGATGAAAATAATCTTTGCACCGTTTGCAGTATGCCCGTTGACGCAACAGAAGGCGTTTTATATGACCTTTCCTCAGATGGCACTTATTATGAGGTAATCGGTTACACCGGCACCGCAACAAGCATTCGCTTTGCAGAAAGCATCAACGGCTTGCCTGTTAAAACTATTTACAGTGAAGCTTTTTGTGATAATGATATAATTAAGGTGGTTATAATCCCCAATTCCGTTACTTCTATTGGTGATGATGCGTTCTCTTGGTGCAGTAGTTTAACTTCAGTTGTAATAGGTGATTCCGTTACTTCTATTGGTGATGATGCGTTCGCTTCTTGCGATGCTTTAACCTCAGTTGTAATAGGTGATTCCGTTACTTCTATTGGTGGTTTTGCGTTCTTGTATTGCAGTAGTTTAACTTCAGTAGTAATTCCCAATTCTGTTACTTTTATTGGGGATTTGGCGTTCTATAATTGCGAAAGTTTAACGAGTATTAAAGTAAGTGAAAATAATGTAAATTATAAAGATATAGATGGCAACTTGTATAGTAAAGACGGAAGTGTTTTAATTCAATATGCAATAGGTAAAACGACCACCTCGTTTACCATTCCCGATTCCGTTACTTCTATTGGTGGTTTTGCGTTCTTGTATTGCAGTAGTTTAACTTCAGTAGTAATAGGTGATTCCGTTACTTCTATTGGTGATCGTGCGTTCTATTCTTGCAGTAGTTTAACTTCAGTAGTAATAGGTGATTCCGTTACCTCTATTAGTTCTTCTGCGTTCGAGAATTGCAGTAATTTACAATTTAATGAATATGAAAACTGCAAATATTTAGGTAGTAAAGATAACCCTTATTTTGCACTTATTTCGGTTTCAAACCAAAATTTAAGTTCTTACGCAATTCATGCTAATACCAAGGTGATTGCAGAAAGCGTATTTGATAATTGTGCCCGCCTAACTTCAATTGTAATACCTGATTCCGTTACTTCTATTGGTGAGGAGGCATTCAGGTATTGCAGTAGTTTAACTTCAGTGGAAATTCCCAATTCCGTTACTTCTATTGGTGAGGAGGCATTCTATGGTTGCAGAAGTTTAACTTCAGTAGTAATAGGTGATTCCGTTACTTCTATTGGTGATGGTGCGTTCGCTTTTTGCAATGCTTTAACCTCAGTAGTAATAGGTGATTCCGTTACTTCTATTGGCAAATCTGCGTTCTATTCTTGCAGTAGTTTAAAAGAAGTATATTATAATGGTACTGCAGATGGCTGGGCAAATATTTCAATTGGTTCTTCTAATTACGAACTAACAAGTGTAACGCTCTACTATTATAGTGAAAGCCAGCCCACTTCAAGCGGAAATTATTGGCACTATGATGAAAACGCCAACGTTGTAAAATGGTAATACCGTGTAATATTTTAAGTTAATCAATGCACAAAACATACAATTTCACAATCTAACAAAAAAGCCTATAACGTGAGTTAATCGCGCTATAGGCTTGTTTTTTTGTTCTTTTGAAGTGATTTTTGATTAATGCAATGATGTTATATAACTTATTATCTAGTCACGTTGAGCGGTAGTCGAAACGTCTTTTTTTAGATTCTATCGTTTTCTAGCGAAAACTCCAGAATGACATATAGCTATTTTTGTCACTTAGGAACGAGCGAATGCGAAGTGATAGAGTCTAAGATGTACACTCTGCGACTGATTACATACAAGCCGTTAGCTTTGTAATGAATTGCAATTTTAAAATTGCGTGAATTGAAGAATTATCTTCATGGATTGCCTTTCGGCATGAATTGCACCTAAAGTGCATTGCAATTCAAATCATGGCGCAAAGCAAGAAATCATGACAAGCCTAGTGTATGAAAGTCGAAAAGTCAAAGGCGTGCTAGGTGCATGAAAGTTAAAAATAACGGTTGAAATAATAAAAAGGTAAAAAAGGGAAGAGTTTTGTTAAAATAATTGTAAAAAAGGAATATTTATGATATAATAGTATATCATAATACCTTATTAGGCGCAAAAATGGCAAAAAGCTTGTTGTTTTAGCAAAAAAGGGGATAAATTGTTCGATATTAGTCAAAAAATAACTGAAGAACGGGCTAAGCTTATGAGTCCTGTAGTGCTTGCCTATTTAGGGGATGCCGTTTATTCGCTTTACGTGCGTGAAAAGCTTGCGTTTAACAGTGACGCTAAAAGCGGTGCTCTTAATAAAAAGGCGGCGCAAACGGTAAGCGCAGGTCAGCAAGCCAAGCTTGTTACCGCCATACTTCCTATTCTTACCAAAAAGGAACAAGATATTTACAGGCGCGCCAAAAACGCAAAGAAAATTAGTAAGGCAAAAAACCAAGCGCCAACGGATTACAGTAAGTCCACCGGCTTTGAAGCGCTCGTGGGGTATTTATACGTTACCGGGCAAGAAGAACGAATGAATTATTTGTTAGGTTATACAGAAAGTAAAGGAGAAAACAATGACGGTTGAAGGAAGAAACGCTGTTAGCGAGCTTATAAAAACACAAAAGACGGTAGATAAGGTTTTAGTGCAAAACGGACTTCGTGACGGGGAATCAAGAAAGCTTTTAAGCGAGCTTCGCGAAAGCGGAATTAAGATTGCGTTTGCAGATAAGTCAGTTTTAGATAAGCAGTGCAAAAGTGGCAGACACCAAGGCTTTATTGCCTTCGTTACCGATTTTGAATACACTGATTTAGATGATATGATTGAAGCTGCAAGCGGTAAGGATTGCTTCTTTTTAGTGTTAGACGGCATTGAAGATCCACATAACCTAGGCAGTATAATTAGGGTTGCGGAATGCGCCGGTATTGACGGAATTATTATTGGCAAGCACCGCTCTGCAAGCGTAACCGATACCGTTATGAGAATTTCTGAAGGTGGCGCAAACCACGTTGCTATTGCAAAGGTAACCAACGTAAATTCCGCAATAGAAAAGCTTAAAGAAAACAATATTTGGGTTTACGGCTTAGAGCTTGGCGGTTCAGATATTTATAAAACCAACTTAAAGGGTAAGCTTGCAATCGTTATTGGTGGCGAAGACACCGGTATTAATAGGCTTACTAAGGAAAAGTGTGACGGGGTTATGTCTATTCAAATGCACGGAAAGATCAATTCCTTAAACGCATCCGTTGCGTGCGGTGTTGCGGTATTTGAAGCACTTCGTCAAAGGCAGGGTTAATGAAAGAATTCACAGACGAGCAGCTTATTGAAATGCACAAAAAGGGCGACCATACCGTGTTTGAAGTAATTTACGCTCGCTATAAAAATATGATAAGATCGCTGGCAAGAGGACTGTTTTTGGTTGGTGGCGATAACGAGGATTTAATGCAAGAGGGCGTTTTGGGTCTTTTGAACGCAGTTAACACCTTTAACGGCGCAACCAGCTTTTCCACTTACGCATACACCTGTATTAAAAACTCAATGCTAACTGCCGTTAACAGCGCGCAAAGTAAAAGGAACACCCCCCTTAATACTTCAGTTCCCATAGCTACCCAAACGGACGAGTTTTTGAACTTATATTTAGATCCTGAAGATGAGATTATCGGAAAAGAAAGTGAGCGCGAGCTTATGCAAAAAATAACGCAGGGGCTTTCTTTGTTTGAATCAACCGTGTTAAAGCTCTTTTTAGAAGGTCTTTCTTACGTAGAGATTGGCGAAAAGCTTAATAAAACGGCAAAATCTATAGATAACGCTCTTCAGCGAATAAAAAGAAAAATTAGCAATATTTTGGCTTAAATAACAATTTGGATTAATATTTTAGGAGATAATATGTCTTACCTTGCTCTTTACAGGCAGTTTAGACCAACCGGTTTTGATGAAATTATCGGTCAAGACCACGTTGTAAAAACGCTTATAAACCAAATAAATACCGATAGAGTTGGCCACGCATACCTATTTTGTGGGGCAAGGGGAACGGGTAAAACTACTGCGGCAAAGGTTTTTGCGCGCGCTATAAATTGCCTTTCACCCAAAAACGGCAGTCCTTGTGGGGAATGTGAGGCTTGTAAGAAGCTTCAAAATCCTTCTAACTTAGATATTTTAGAAATGGACGCGGCTTCTAACAATAAAGTAGAAAACGTGCGTGATATCCGTGATAAAATTCAGTATCCTCCCGTTGCAGGCAGATATAAGGTCTATATTATAGACGAGGTTCATATGCTTACCACGGAAGCATTCAACGCTCTTTTAAAAACCTTAGAAGAGCCACCCTCACACGCGGTATTCATTCTTGCAACCACAGAGGTTCACAAAATCCCCGCAACCATTTTATCAAGATGCTTGCGTTTTGATTTTAAGCTTATATCTACCGCAAAAATTGCGCAATTTATTGGCGAAATTTACGATAAGGTTGGTAAAAAATATCAAAAGGAAGCGCTTACCTTAATCGCTAAGGCAGGCGAGGGTAGCGTGCGTGACGCTCTTTCTATTGCAGATATCTGCCTTTCTTATTCGCAAGGCGAGCTTACCTATAACGACGTTTTAGAGGTGCTTGGCACTTCCGATAGAGCTATTATAGAACAGCTTTTAGGCGCTATGTTTGAAGGCAACACCGGTAAAATGCTTTCCCTTACGGATGAGCTTTTAATGGCGGGTAAATCGGTTAGCATTTTAAATAGGGACGTTGCTTCCGCTCTTCGCGATATTTTGGTTATTAAAACGTGCGCTAACGCCGGCGAGGTTTTAAGCTTACCCCAAGATAAGCTTAAGGAATTAGAGCTACTAAGCCAAAAAACTGACGTTCACGCCCTTTTAAGAGCAATAGAAATCTTTTCCGTTGCAGAGGCGGATTTAAAGTATAGCACTCACCCCAAAATCGTTTTTGAAACGGCAGCCGTTAAGGCTAGCTTGCCACAAGCCGATTATAATATAGACGCGCTTATGGCAAGAATTTCCGCTTTAGAAAAGAAGATAGAAGAAGGCAACTTTATCGTTAAGGCAGAAAATCCGTTGGCTCAGCCCGTTGAGGTTAAGCCTATATCTTCACAGCCTAAGGCTGAAATAAAGGTGGAAGCGCCCGTAAGAGCTTCAGAGCCTAAGGCTGAAGTAAAGAAAGAAGAGCCTGTAAAAAGCGCTAAAAAGCCTGCTTCATATTCAGATGAGGACGCCGATTTAGCAAGCTTAATGGCAACTATAGATAACGGTGGATTTAACGAAGAAGAGGGCGGATTTATTGCTCCACCCGAAGTGGTAAATACTAAAAAGTCCACCTATAAGGCGGTTAACGAGGTAAAAGAGCCAGAAATAGAAGTTAAAAAGGAAGAGGTTAAGCCCGTTTTAGAAATGCAAAAGCCCGTGCAAGAAACAGCCGTTGTCGGCGGTAACGTAGATAAGGCGTGGGGCGCAATTTTAAAACAGCTTCGCTCTGATAAGCAAATTATGCTTTGGGTTGCTTGCCAAGACGTATCTGTAAAAGCAAGCGGTAACTTTATTTTGGTTATTGCCCCAAGCGATAATGAATATAATTTACTTTCTAAGCCGGAAAACGTTGCCAAGCTTAGTGCTTATGCAGAAGTTCACGGCTATGAAGGTGTAAAAATTGTTAAAGATAAGGCAGAAGAGTTAAATACATCTGCTTTAGATGAAGAAACCAATCAGGTTAAAGAGGCATTTAAGGGTAGTCCTTTAAAAATAGAGGACTAATAAAAATAAGTAAAAAATAGGAGTATATTATTATGGCAGGATTTAAAGGCGGTTTTGGTGGATTTGGCGGTAATGCTCAAATG
This sequence comes from Clostridiales bacterium, assembly GCA_015055965.1. GTDB lineage: Bacteria > Bacillota > Clostridia > Christensenellales > Borkfalkiaceae > HGM11416. The sequence goes on along the minus strand of SVHG01000005.1, from coordinate 60,347 downwards.
CAACAACTTATGAAGCAAGCACAAAAGATGCAAGAGGAAATGACAAGGGCTCAAGAAGAGTTAGAAAATGCAGAAATAGAAGGCGAAAGCGGTGGCGGTTTAGTTAAGGTTGTGGTTAACGGCAAGAAGGTTGTTTCTTCAATCACTATCAGCCCCAACGCGGTAGACCCTGACGATATGGAAATGTTAGAGGACCTTATTATTGCAGCTCTTAACTCTGCTTATGATGAAGCAGATGAGCTTTACAATGAAAAAATGGGCAAGTTTGGCAATGCCGGGGGAATGTTTTAAAAAATGAAGGTGTTTATTGAGCCTATCGGGAAGCTTATTAACGAATTTACCAAGCTACCCGGTGTTGGCGCTAAAACAGCGCAACGATTTGCATATAAAATTATAAATATGAGTGATGAAGAGGCTCAAACGTTTGCAGAAGCTATTATCAACGCAAAAAAACAGGTTAAATACTGTTCCGTTTGCGGTAATTATAGCGAAACTGAACTTTGCGATATTTGCAAGGAAAGACCTTCAGAAACTATTTGCGTGGTTAAAGAGCCTAAAGACGTTATCGCCCTTGAAAAGGCACACGAATTTAACGGTGTTTACCACGTTCTTCACGGTACGCTTAGCCCCTTAGATGGCATTGGCCCTAACCAAATCCGTATTAAAGAACTTCTTGAAAGAGTTCAAAAGGGTGGCGTTAAAGAGGTTATTATGGCTACTAATCCAGACGTGGAAGGGGAAGCAACCGCTATGTATATTGCAACCCTTTTAAAACCGCTTGGCATTAAGGTTACTCGCCTTGCTCACGGTATTGCCGTTGGCACGGATATAGAGTATGCTGACGTGAGTTCGTTGTCGAGGGCTATTATAGATAGACGCACTATTTAGGGCTCTTCGCAAAAAAGAATTTGGAATAAAAGTGCTTATATGCTTCGCAATAGTGCAAAAACTTTACGTTTTAGCGTCAGTTACGTACGGCAAGTACGCGCCTTCGCTAAATACGCAGTTTTTTTCTCTTGCTCGCATCTAAACGCTTTATCGCTAAGCTTATTCTCAAATATTTTTTGCTCATCGCCTTAGCGGTACAATTGTATTAGCCTTATTGGTAAATAAACCTTATTTTACCATAGCCATTTACTTTTCGTGGTAACTGGCTTTTTTTATTTTCGGTTACGTACGGCAAGTACGCGCCTTCGCTAAATACGCAGTTTTTTTCTCTTGCTCGCATCTAAACGCTTTATCGCTAAGCTTATTCTCAAATATTTTTTGCTCATCGCCTTAGCGGTACAATTGTATTAGCCTTATTGGTAAATAAACCTTATTTTACCATAGCCATTTTGCGTGAGTAAATCACGCATTTATGCGCGCACGTAATCAAAGATTTATCGTTGTATGTAATTACACCGCAAGGTATGTATATAATAAGAGAGATCACTAAGTCCTCACGGGTGCGAATATCATTTTGCATTAGCAATAAAATTTATTAAATGTGCCTATATAACGCGATTAACGGCATATTCATATTATATAAACAGTATAAAACGGTAGTAAAAAGGCTACTGTTTTTTTGTTTACTCTTAACTAAAAATGACTACTAAACTAATAAATTAATGAAAAAGAGAAAGAGTAATAGCAACAGAATTAAAGTAAAAAATTGATAAAAATTAACAAATCACTTGCAATGTAAGTAAAATAGTGGTAAGATTAAATTGATATTATACTAAAAGTATAATTAAATTTAATTATTTTTTGGAGGCGCAAGATGAAAAAATCATTATTTGTGAAGCTTCTTATAGCTACTTTAAGCATTATGATGGCGCTAGGTGGATTAGTTGCTTGCGGGGGAACACAAGAGCCTACTAACAGTGGCGAATCCTCTGCTATGCAAAACAGTAGTAGCGCAGCGCATGAACACAGCTGGATTGAGGCGGATTGTTTAAACCCCAAAACCTGTTCATCCTGTGGAAAAACGCAAGGCGAGGCTCTTGGGCATAATTTTGGCGAATGGTATGAAACAGAGCCTGCAACCTGCATGGCAGAAGGTGAAAAGCGCCAAGACTGCACAAGATGCGGTTATTATGAAACCAGAATGATCTTCGTAATAGATCACGTTTATGAAAACGGCGCATGCACCATGTGCGGAAAGGCAGAAGAAACAGAACTAACGATTGCTCAAATCAAAACCAAAATAGATGAAAATCCAAGTGGTTGTGAGGTTACTTTTACCGGGGTTGTTGTTGGTTTTGATTCAATGGGCTATGCACACGTAGGTGATGAAAGCGGTATAATTTACGTTCGCGCAAAACACGCCAACTTAACGTTAGGTGCTTTCGTTAAAATTAGCGGTGTGGGTATCGTTTATGAAGGTAGCGCAAACTATCCTGAATATACCCGCCAAATTAAAGCGGATGGAATTACCGTTGAGCTTGCAAGCGGAAACGAACCCACAGTTAAGGAAGCGGTAATCGTTAGCTCAAAGGATTTAAAGGTTAGTGCAGAAAGCGATAAATCCAAAGAATTTCACGGCAACCTAGTAACCGTAACCGGTACTGTATACGTTGGTAGCGATAAATTTAATTATTACCTATTAGATGATGAAGGAAATTAATTGGTTGGGCTTCATCACTATTCGCTTCATTTTGCAAACAGCGTGGAAGATTCCGTAAATAAGTTCAACGCGTTAAACGGCAAGAAGATAACCCTAACCGGCGTTATATACCGTTTATATACCGCGCAAAATCTTTGGACCTTGCAATATATTTATAACGAGCTTGAATACACCGTTATTAGCGGTGGTGGCGAAAGCTGTTCTCACGTTTGGCTTGACGCTGATTGCAATAACCCTAAAACTTGTTCGCTTTGCGGTGCAACGGAGGGCGAAGCTTTAGGTCACACTGAAGTTATCGACGCAGCAGTAGCGCCTACTTGTACCCAAACGGGCTTAACTGAAGGCAAGCACTGCTCAGTATGTAACACAGTATTAAAAGCACAAGAAACAGTTGCTGCTTTAGGACATAAGGAAGTTGTTGATGCAGCCGTTGCTCCCACTTGTACCCAAACGGGTTTAACAGAAGGAAAGCATTGTTCAGTATGTGACGAGGTTTTAGTTGCACAAACTGTTGTACCTGCTTTAGGTCATACTGAAGTTATTGACGCAGCAGTAGCGCCCACTTGTACCCAAACGGGCTTAACGGAAGGCAAGCACTGCTCAGTATGTAATGAAGCATTAGTTGCTCAAACGGTGGTTCCCGCTTTAGGTCACACTGAAGTTATTGACGCAGCAGTAGCGCCCACTTGTACCGAAACGGGCTTAACGGAATGCAAACATTGTTCAGTTTGTAACGAAGTTTTAGTTGCTCAAACGATGGTTCCCGCTTTAGGTCATACTGAAGTTATTGACGCAGCAGTAGCGCCCACTTGTATCCAAACGGGCTTAACGGAAGGCAAACATTGTTCAGTTTGTAACGAGGTATTAGTTGCACAAACGGTTGTTGATGCTTTAGGTCACACTGAAGTTATTGACGCAGCAGTAGCGCCCACTTGTACCGAAACGGGCTTAACGGAAGGCAAGCACTGTTCAGTATGTAATGAAGTATTAGTTGCACAAACCGTTGTTGATACATTAGGTCACACAGAGGTTATAGATAGTGCAGTTGCTCCCACTTGTACGGCAACCGGCTTAACGGAAGGCAAGCACTGTTCAGTTTGTAAAGAAGTATTAGTTAAGCAAGAAGTTATAGAAGCGCTTAATCACGATATGCTAGATCCCACCTGTGCAAAGCCTGCAACTTGTGCAAGATGTAAATACGTAGCGTCTGATGCATTGGCAAACGGTCACACTTTTGTTGGTGATAACTGTTCTGTATGCGGTGCTCAAAAGCCCAGTGAAGGCTTTGAGTTTACCAAAGATACAGATCCCTTCTACGGTAGTTATTACAAAATCACCAAGATAGGCTCTTGTGCAGATACGGAAGTAATTATTCCCGACGTTTACGAAAGATTACCTGTAAAGCACATTGGTTTTAACATATTTCTTAGATCTAAAATTACCAGTATAGTTATTCCTGACTCAATTGAATTAATCGATGCATTTGCATTTAATATTTGTTCTAACTTAACGGAATTAAATATTCCTGCCAGCGTAATTTATATAGACGAAGAGGCAATCGTTAGTTGTTCTGCATTGGAAAGAATAAACGTTGCGGAAGCAAACCCCGTATTTAAATCTATAGACGGCGTTGTTTACACTAAAGACGGCAAAAAGCTTGTTAAATACCCAATGGGTAAAAAAGATGAAGTATTTAGCATTCCTGCAGGCGTAATGAATATAGAAAGATATGCCTTTGCAAACACTGTAAATCTTAAAAAGGTTATTCTTCCGGAGGGAATGACTAAAGTGGATGTCTTTGCGTTTAATGCTTGTACTAGTGTGGAAGAAATCGTTTTACCTTCAAGCATACAAGAAGTTTTAGGTCAAGCATTTTACAGATGCACAAGCTTAAAGACTATTAACCTTCCTGAAGGGCTTCTCGTTATACATAGCTCTGCTTTTGATCATTGTTCATCTCTTCAAGAGGTGCATTTACCAAGCACTTTGCTGGCTTTAGGCGGTTCAGTTTTTTCTAATTCCGGATTGAAAACCTTTATTATGCCTAACAGTGTGGTGGAAATGGGTGGTAGCTTGTTCACAAACTGCCCGCTAGCAACGGTTGTTATTGGAACCGGTATTAAGTACATTGATATGAATTTCCAAAAAACCACCACCGCTATGTTCTATGCCGGCACGGAAGAGCAGTGGGCTGACGTAATTATATCAAGCGGTAATACTGCACTAGATAATCCCCCTGCGTTCTATAGTGAAAGCCAGCCCACGGAAGAAGGCAACTTCTGGCATTACGTAGACGGTGTGCCCACTCTTTGGTGATTATATGCAAAGCGGTGCTTTGCAATGAATTGCAACTTTAGGGTTGCGTGAATTGAAGATTTATCTTCATGAATTGCCTTTTGGCATGAATTGCACATAAAGTGCATTGCAATTCAAATCATGGCGCGAAAGAGATCCTATCGCCTAACGGCTCCAGAATAACAAGCATGAGTATTTTTATCGTCATTCTGGCAGTTTGCGCTAGCAAACAATAGAATCTCATAATGTAAGCTGAGTGTTAACGTAATAAAAGGCACAAAGTAAAATATTAACACAATAAAAATTGCCCGTTCATATAATGGTGTGAACGGGTATTTTTTATGCGCTTTTTTAAAATGGAAAACTGTGGGAACGATTATATCTTCGTGTTTAACCGCCCCACGCAAGAAGAGGTGATTAGGCTTTGTAACAGAAACTTTGGCGTTGGGGGCGACGGGGTTGTTTACCTTTATAAAAAGAAGGATAGCTTTGGGTATGAAATCTATAACAATGATGGCTCACGGGCGACCTTTTGCGGTAGCGTTACGCTTTGCTTGGGGCTTTATTTATACAAAACCCAAGGGGGTAAAAGCTTTGATATTTTAACCGATTCAGGGGTTAAAAGGGTAAACGTCTTTCCGCGCGGGAAAAGGGTAAAAGTGGGCGTAGAAGTCGGTAAACCGCACTTTCAAGAGCAAAATGGCAACCAAAAAATCTTTAATAAGCTGTTATTTTTACGTTGCGCTAATAAAAGCTTAAGGGTGCGCGCAACGCTCGTTAACGTTGGCAATTTACATCTTGTTATTAAAGGACTTTATTCAACCGTAATGCGTGAAAAAATAGTGCAAGCAATAGGCCAAAGTGGTTTGTTTTTAGATGGCGTTAACGTGGAATTCGTGGAAAGAAGAAAGGGGTATGCAAGGGTTATCGTTTACGAGCGGGGTAGCGGTAAAACGCTGTGCTGTTCAAGTGGAGCGGGCGCAGTTTTTGCTGTGTTGAATAAAATGGGCGCTTGTGGGGAAAACTATATACTTGAATTCGAAGGCGGTAAAATAGTAGCGCAAATGAAGAATAAAAGTATTTTTCTTTATTCTTATCCGCGTTTTCTATTTTCCGGCAGGTGGGGTGAGCTATGAAAGTAAGATCGGGGTATAATTTTGCCAAGGGGGATTACGTATTCACAAGGGTTAGTAACGCGGTTAAAAATTTTAAAAGTAAAAATTTCGATTGCGAAGTGGTTGATCTTGGTGTGGGTGACGTAAAGTTCCCCCCGCCGGAAATTATTAGTGAAGAAATAATTAAGCAGTCAAAATTTTTTATTCAGCCGGAAGGCTTTTGCGGTTATCCCTTAGAAGAAGGTATTTTAGAGCTACGGCAAGAAATTAGCGAGTATTACAATCGCTTGGGCGCAGAGGTTTTTGAAGATGAAATTTTTATAACGAACGGTGCAAAGCCCGCTATTGGGGAGCTGTTTGAATTGTGCGATTTTAAGCGCGGGGCAATAATTACGCCAACTTATCCGCTATACGAAGAGCTTTGCTCTTTACACGGGGTAGAGATTGATTTTTATAAAAGCGATAGTAAAAATAGCTTTCCCTTGCCACAAAAAAGTGTAGACGTAGCCTTCTTTTGCTCGCCAAATAACCCAATGGGGCATACTTTAAGCGTAAAACAAACGCAAGAGCTTTGCTCCCACAGCGCCCAAAATAATTATTTAGCGGTAATAGACGGCGCGTATGCAGACTTTACTTCAAGCTATATTCCCCCTTACGCCTTTGAAAATTCTTCTAACGTAATAGAGGTGCGCTCTTATTCAAAAAACCTATGCTTTACAGGGCTTAGACTAGGTTATACGGTTATTAAAAGAAGTAATCCCATTTACTCGGCTTATAAAAGGTACGTTAGCTTGCGAAGTAACGGCGTAAACGTTATAATGCAAAGAGTTGCGCTTTTAGCATATTCAAAGGAATGCGTTACTCAACAAAGGCGTAGGGTGGATTATTACCGCAAGAACGCGCAAATATTAAAAAAGCCCTTTGAAGAAAAGGGACTAACGGTATACGGCGGAATAAACGCGCCTTATTTGGTTGTTAACGTTAATAAAAATGGGGAAGAGTTTTTTAACGAATTGCTTTATAGCGCCGGCGTAGTGGTTACCCCGGGCGAAGCCTTTAGGGCGGAAAATTGTGTTAGAGTTTCTTGCTTATGCACAAGAGAAAACGCCATAAACGGCGCAAAACAAATTACGCGTTTTTTTAACGCAGAAGAAAAAAGTAGGGCTATAAGTCGATTAACGCACAAAAAACAACCAAAAACCAAAGAAAAGCCAACCTAAAAAAAGCACAAGTTACAAAAAAAGCAAGCGTATTTATAAAGAATACACTTGCTTTTTGATTTTAAATTATACTATATCTTTTTCGCAATCAAATAATCCACGCTAACCTCAAATAATTAGCTAAAATTATTAGCTGAGTAATATAGGGCCCGCCCATTTTACCAATGAGAAATTGCCATTTTAGAAAGGTTTAAAATCTTTCCTAAATCATTTTGCGATATACCTTTTTCTAGCCTTAGTTCTTTTAACCTATCTTTGAATATGCTTATATAAATTCATTTATAAAAGGGTAATCTTTTGAGCGTAAATTTGACCGGGATAGCTCATCATAACCTGACCGCTATAAACTATTTCTATTTCATCTCCTTCCTTAAGTAAGTCAAGAGAGATGCTTTTACCTTTGCTATTAACAATTCTGGTTTCCTTAGAATAGTTAACCCAAAGCAGACCGCTGTTATATTCGTCTTCAAGAATTTCCACTTCTATATGACTGTTAACGGCAAGAATTTTTGCCTTCATTTTAAATTGAGGTTGCTCTTCTTCATTATTGCAACCTGCGCAAAACAAAAATGGCGCAAGCGCTAAAAGAAAAAGACTTATAATCCTTTTACTCATATTTCACCGTAGTATGAACGTATTTTATAAAAATATTCTACCATAAAGTTTACTGCTTTGTCAAAGAAATAAAGGGTTAAAGTAAACTAATTAAAAAACTTGACAAAATAGTACGCCTATGTTAAAATATAACAAACAAAAAGTTAGCCTATAAGGCGGTTAAACGGGTTTTTTATGATAATTTACTTCGATACGGAAACAACGGGGCTTTCCCCCGGTGGAATAATTCAGCTTTCTTACATTATAGAAAGTGAAGAGGGCATAGTTGGCAAGAATTTTTATTTTTACAATTCTTACATATCGCATGCTTCAACCGCGGTGCACGGCATAACGGTAGAAAAGCTATATAGACTTTCCGGCGGAAAAACCTTTTACGATTACGCCGACGAAATAGAAAGCGACTTTGAAAAAGCCGACCTTTTAGTTGCGCACAATTTTCCCTTTGATTTTAATTTTATGACGGCGGAATTTGCCAACTGCTACAAGACCTTTAGGTTTAAAGAAAAGTTAGATACCATGCGTTACTTTACACCACTTGTAAAAATTTCAAAGGCGAACGGTAAGGGGTATAAATACCCAAAGCTTTGCGAGCTTGCTGAGTTTTTTGATATTTTTCCCTATGATGCAACTCGCTTTGCAGTTAAGCTCTTTAAAGATAGTGGGGCAAGCCACGATGCGCGCTTTGATATTGCCGAAACTTACCTTTGCGTAAAAGAGGCGCGCGAACGGTACGAAACGGTTGATGAAGAGATAAAAAAATACCTGTAATTTTGCAAAGGTTAGGCAAAACAGTTGATTAAACGCAAAAAATTTGCTAAAATAACTTACGCAAAATAAATATTGGGGTGTCGCCAAGCGGTAAGGCTACGGACTCTGACTCCGTCATCCGGGAGTTCGAATCTCTCCACCCCAGCCAAAAAATTCGACAAGTTTTTTACTTGTCGATTTTTTTATATACAAACAAAACCGCCGGCTATGCCGGTGGATAATAAAAAAGGCTTTAGCAGCAGCCTTGCAGGTATTTACTATATAAAGATTTTGTCAAAAGACGAGCCATCATTATATCATGAAATTGTTAACTGCTTTATTGTCGCGGAAAAATAAAAACCGCTATCAGCGCGTTCAAATTACGCATTGATAGCGGCTTTTTTATGGAGATAAAACACAGTTAGCAAAGAATGATCTCACTTAATCAGCATTACTTCGTCGGAAAAGTACCGCTCTTTAACGATTCAAGCATAATTTTTGCACTGCTTGCGTTAGTTGCAAGCGGTATCTTTTGAACGTCGCAAAGTCTAAGAAGGGCTGAAACGTCGGGCTCATGAGGCTGTGCGGTCAGAGGATCGCGTAGGAAGATAATCAGCCCAAGCTCTCCGTTTGCAAGCATTGCGCCGATCTGTTGATCCCCACCGAGAGGTCCGCTTTTCATTCTATGTATCGGAAGTGAGGTTTCACCCATGATAAGTGTGCCGGTCGTACCTGTAGCATAGAGTTCATACTCGGCAAGAACTTCCTTATATTTCTTGGCGAGATCTATGATTTCTTCTTTTTTCTTGTCGTGTGCAATTAAAGCAATTTTCATTATCTTTTCTCCTTTTTTAGAAAATAGGAGACATCCTTGCAGATGCCTCCGAAAGTCGTATATTCTTCCGTCCGCAACACCGCAGAAGGTTGTTTCAATTAAAATGTGAACTTAAAGGTGTTGTTTCCTTCTCTTGGAATTTCAAATTCCTCGGGAAGATCGGGACCGCAGGAATGAGAGCCTACGCCGCGCATTGCAACGTCAATACAGACGTTGACAAAATCGTTTTCTTCAAGCTCAAAGGAGTGAAGTGTTTCTCTGAGTTGCTCGGTAGTATACGGGTTGACCGAGCAGGAGAAGGGCTTATCGGCAGTTACCTTGAACAGATCCTTGACAGCCATATACTTACAAGCATAGTGGCTACCCGATTCTTGCGGACGGATATACTTCATATCGTAGTTTTCCTCTGCGGAGCTTACGTAGTATCCATACTCGCAAGCGGCCTTTTTATCCGCATAGCTTTCCATAGGTCCAAAGCCAATGTAAGAGAAGTTGCAGTGACCTTTATCTACGCCAAACTCAAATCCGAATCTCGGGAAGCGCTGAACGTAATCGGCAAGCTTATAGGAAACGTTGACGGTCAGCTCATTAGCAATTACAGTATACTCGATGGTGAATTTTACAGCAGGCATCAAGCAGTTTGCCGCAAGAACACCTTCAAACTTATAATGATTCTTTGATTTCTCACAAGAGAAAATGTGGGGCTTGCAAGAGGAAAGATGGCAGCGACCGATCCAATGAGGAATCAAGTCACGGTCATTATCGGTGTAACGGGTAATGTTGAAGTGGATGGGTGTGCGGAGAATTTCATTTCCATCTGCCTTGATCGAGGTAATCTCGCCCGTGTGTTCGTTGACCTCAATTGCGATTGCGGAGGAGAACTTATAAGAGCTCTTGGGGACGTCTACCTCACACATTTCGGAAGTAGTCTTACCTCCGTAAACAGCCATCATTTCAAGCGCATTGGATTTTAGCTTTCTGTCGGGAGTCAGAAGACCGTCCGCACAGAAGTTGCCGTCGTGCTCGGGTTCTTCAAAGTCACCGCCGTAAAGGAATCCATCATCGGTCTTGATACCGTGGTCAGCCCATTCCCATACGAATGCACCCATCATCTGCTCATTGTTATAAATCATATCCCAATATGCAGCGATATCACCGCAGGAGTTACCCATCGCGTGGGTGTACTCGCAAAGTACGAACGGACGGTTTTCTTGGGGATTGTCAAGAACCTTTTCGCGTATGGTGTCAAAAGAGGGATACATCATACTTACCATATCAACAAGCTCGGTATAGTAGTATTTAGGATCAGCGTTCTGCAAGCCCTCGTAGTGTACAGGTCTTGTCTTATCACGGTTTTTGATGTAATTCGCACCCTTAAAGAATGCTTTTCCGAAGGAGCTTTCGTTTCCGAGCGACCAAATGATAACACTGGTACGGTTCTTATCTCTTTCAACAAGTGCCGTATGTCTGTCGGTAATGCCGGGAGCAAAGAAATTGTTCTCTGCATACTCCTTCCACAGAGGGATATCATAGCGACCGTCACGGGTGCAAGCACCATGCATTTCAAGGTCTGCTTCGTCCATAACATAGATACCGAATTTATCACAAAGCAGATAGAATTCGGGGCTGTTGGGGTAGTGAGAGGTTCTGACTGCGTTGACGTTCAGCTCCTTCATCAAGTGGATGTCCTTCGCCATATCCTCAAGGCTTACGGTCGCGGCGGTCTCGCAATTAAAGTCATGTCTGTTTACGCCTTTGAGCTTCACAGGATTGCCGTTGATCTTGAACACCTTTCCATCGATGCTTACTTCGCGGAATCCGATGCTTTCTTCAATCTTTTCACCGTTTGCATGGATTTCAAGCGTATAAAGATTAGGCTTCTCAGCCGTCCAATGCTTTGCTCTCGGATGAACGATTTCAGCCTTCATACCGGCAGGAACGATGACGCTGTTATCTTCGAAAACAAGCTTTATATCCACTTTGCTCTCATTTGTAAATGAGAGTATGCCGTCGCTACCCGACAGTTTCGTTTCAATCTTATAATCGGATATATGCTTTTCGGGACGGGTGAGCAGATATACGTTTCTGTAAATACCCGAAAAGCGGAACTTATCCTGACATTCGAGATAGGTGGAAATGCACCACTTGAGAACCAGAACGTCGATGGTGTTCTCTCCGTTTAGGGCAAGCTCGGTCACGTCAAACTCGCTGGTTGCGTGGGAGATCTGAGAATATCCCTTGAACCGTCCATTTACGTAGAGATAAAATGCGGAGTCAACACCTTCAAAGTTAACGTAATATTTCTCGCCTTGCTTCTTTTTCAGATTGAAGGTACGGCGATAATGCCAACACGGATTCTCATAAGGAAGGTGCGGAAGCATAACCGGGAAAGGATATCTCGTATTCAAGTACTGAATGTGGTCATATCCGTGCATCTGAACACACGCCGGAACGGGAATTCTGTCTTCAAGCTTTTCATTGACCTCAAAGTCCTCAATATGATCAAGCTTTTTGATCTGCCATATACCATCGAGCGACATAAAACGAGAGCTTGACGTGCGGTCCTGAATACCATGCTTGGTTCTGATGACGTCTTTTTCAGCGAAAGGAATATAGTAGCTTCTATGAGGGGTAGTGCCTATACGTTCGAATCTTTCGTACTCTTTCATTTAATTTCTCCTTATACATTACCGTATACGTCCGGTACAGACTTGTCTTCTCTTGCCTCGAGAAGTTTTTCGTTTGCTTTCTCAACCTTGAGAAGCGAGATTAAGAGGAATACTGCGCCGCAAATAATGATAGGCGCCCACAGATAGAGGAAGTGAAGCATTCCGATGGTTGCTGCGTTTTGGGTGGTGTTTTCTACGAACCCCGTGGAATCTAGAAGCCAACCGCAAAGAGCTGTACCGAAAGCGCCACCGATCTTGATTCCAAGCGAGGAGCAAGAGAACATCATACCGTCAATACGGTGACCTGTGGTAAGCGTTGTATACTCGGAGCAAGATGCGATAAGAGCGTTCATATCACCCTGGAGAGGTGCGATACCGATAGTCGATACTGCCGTAAAGACAAGCATCAGCGGAACGTTTCCTGCATAGCCGGCAACCATTACACCAACTCTGCCGGCGGCTGCGATAATATAGCCGATCATATTCAACTTATACATGCCGCGCATCTTCTTGATAACGAACGGGAGAGCGATCAGAGCTAGGACCATCGTAATATTGATTGCAAGTGAGATATCACTGAACAGTGTTTCATCGCCAAGGATATACTTTGTGTAGTATGTTCCCATACCGATAACAGATGCGTAAAGCTGAGTAAGAATATAGGTAAGGCAAATTACAACGTAGTACTTGTTCTTAAGTAGAAGCTTGAAGGACTGAAGGAAGGTGAGCTTGTGCTCCTCCTCTCTCTCCTCTTCCATTCCCTCGTCAGCCTCGGGAAGCTCCTTAACGGAGAATACGGAAATGGTATTAACGATAAGACCTATAACAGCGTAGATGATTGCAATGTTTCTCCAACCCATTGCGCCACCGCCGAGCCAAGTTACTGCGAATACAGTGATTGCCTCAATAAAGATCTTCGTTCCGAATGCAAAGATAAAACGGAATGTTCCAAGCTGCACTCTCTCATTGGTGTTCTTGGTTATGAGTGCGGTAAGAGAAGCGTATGCGATATTGTTTGAGGTAAAGAAAACTGCGTTAAGAAGAGTGTATGCGATAAAGAAGAAAATGTACTGTGCGGTGTCACCCCAGCTTAACGGTATTGCGAAACAAGCTACGAGGCAAACGGAGCAACCGATATAGGGCCAAAGCATCCAAGGACGCGCCTTACCCATCTTCGTATGCGTCTTGTCGATCATTCTTCCAAAGAAAAAGTCTGATACACCGTCAAAAATCTTTGAGACAGCGATCAAGGTACTTACGATGCCCATACTGAGTCCGACAGTGTCGGTCAGATAGATCATCATGAATGCTGTAAGCAGCGCGTATACGCAGTTTCCAGCTACGTCTCCGGATCCATATCCGACTTTGTGATACCATTTTAAATACTTTTTTTGTTCCATAATAAACTCCTTTTTTTCTTAAAATTTGGGGAATCGCATCATGCTTGTGTTTATATTATACACGATTTTCCGTCGCATTTCAATAAATAGAATTAATCAATATATGCACAAAATCACTTTGTTGAGGTTGACATAGTCAATGTTTTTGTGGTATAATATGAACATAATCACAATCACGCGTAAAAGGAGCTTTGATATGTATATAAATGTAGCGTATGTTGACGAAGAAAATCCCAACTTAGAAGATCTGACGGTACCGCTCCGAATAAACAACTGCGGATATTACCGACTCCACACGACTCCCGAAATCGAAACGCCTCATCCGGAAGGAAGAAACGATTATCAGTTGTTATATATTGCGGCGGGAAAAGGTTATTTCTATTTCAAAGGAAGCAAAGAACCAACCATTGTTACCAAAGGCAATATGATTTTGTTTCGTCCTGGTGAACCGCAGGTATACTATTACTATGCTGTTGATAAAACCGAGGTTTACTGGGTACATTTTACCGGATGGAAGGTTGAAGAATATCTTGAACGCTACGAGCTACCACATGATGAAAATGTATTTTATACCGGAGTCTCTCCCGATTACCCTTGGATCTACAATCAGATGATACGGGAACTTCAATTGCAGCGAGTAAACTATGAAGATATGATTAGTCTCTATATGCATCATATCCTAATTACAATCAATCGTTATATCAAAGAAGGTCGAGAAACAAAAAATGACACCATTAACGATATTGAAAGAGCCGCGCATTATTTTAAGGATAACTATAACAAGCAGATTTCTATTGAGCAGTATGCCGTAGAACATTTGATGAGCGTGAACTGGTTTATTCATAACTTCAAAAGCATTATGAAAATATCACCGATGCAATACATTATTTCATTGAGAATTGCTATGGCAAAAGGATATCTTGAGAATTCAGCCAAAAATATTTCCGAAATTTCAAACGAAGTGGGTTATGAAAATGCGCTTTATTTCAGCAGATTGTTCAGAAAGTATACAGGCATGACGCCTACAGAATACAGGAAGAAAAGGGAGAAAGGTGATTGACTTGTGTTATGTAACTTTCATTTTACCTTTTGTTTTTCTGAATGACATGCCATAATAATTAATGATGATATACAAGGCTTTCGCCTTGGTGATATACAAAACTTCCTTTTGATGATATGCACGCCTGCGGCGTGATTTGGTACAGGAGTTCAAGTCCATACGGAAAGCGTTATATCGCGTGAAAAAAATATCGTTATGAAAAAGCAGGGTATGCCTTGATTTATTTACAGCGGTATGATATAATTTAGCAAATAAATAAAATAGGGGATAGATAGTTGAAAAAGAAAATGATTTTAATAACCGCGCTTTTGTGCGTTGCCTTTTTTGTATCCTTACCCCTTTTTATTATAACAAAAAACGGCGCTTTAGAAGGCGTTACAATTACTTTAGGGATTACCCTTTATCACTTTGTAATGCGCCTTGCCGTTGGTTATATAGTAAATTCTATTATGAAAAACAAAGCCAACCATAATAGCTTTTGGTTTAAAGAAAAAAGGTTTGAAAAAAAGCTTTACAAGCTGTTACGCGTGCGCAAATGGAAAAAACACCTTCCCACCTATAGTCCGGAAGCTTTTGATATAACTCAAAAAAACGTTGCGGAAATAATAGGCGCAACCTGTCAGGCAGAAATAGTGCACGAGATAATTACGGTGTTAAGTTTACTGCCCATAACCTTAATACCTTTTTTAGGCGGGGCGGTTGCATTTATTCTAACCTCTATTTTAGCAGCGCTAGTCGATTGCCTATTCGTAATACTTCAACGCTATAACAGACCAAGACTTATTAAAACGTTAGTTAGAGAAAAAAAAGGTAAATAAATCGGAATAAAAAAAATAATAGCGCAGTAGCGTAATTAAAAAGTTAAGAAATAATTAAATAATTGTTTCAAGTGTGGTAAAGGAAAGAAGCTTTTACCACTCTTTTTTATAATTATATATTTCAACTTGTTTTGTAGACTTATTTATAAACTTTCTATATAGTAATGAAAGTGAGAGTCGGGTATTTTCGACCAGACAATTAAGTCTATCCACTACAAGGGTAACGCTAGTTACCCTTATTTTTTTATATCCCATTTATTAAGCCTTTTTAGCGTAAAAATAAAAATTTAAAAATTTTTTAAAAAAGTATTGCAAAATATAAAAAGTTATGCTATAATAGTACGCGTACTAAATAGTAAGCGTACTTGAATAGAATTTTAAAACGCAAGGGGGTAAAAAATGGCAAGAAACAGAAAGCCGACGCCAACCAAAGCATACATTATAAAAACGGCGTTAGAATTATTCTTTGAAAAGGGCTTTTCTAAAACCACGTCAACGGAAATTTGTAAAAAAGCGGAAATTAGCAAGGGTAATTTAACCTTTTACTTTCCTACCAAGGAAGATATTTTAGCAGTTCTTGTTAAAATGATGATAGATTTTCAGTGGCAAGAGATGGAAAATGCAACCGACGAAGGCAAAAGCTCCTTGCTTGCTTACCTGTTAGAGCTTAGCACCTTGGTTTCTATTGGGGAAGAGATGCCCGCCATGCAAGACTTCTTTATTGCAGCGTACACTCATACTTTAACCTTAGATTTAATTCGCGCGAACGACGTAGAAAAGATAAAGCGTGTTTTTAAGGATTACACTAACGATTGGGATAATGAAAGATTTACCGAAGCAGAGATTATAATTTCCGGTATAGAATACGCAACCCTAATGAAAACACAGCATTTTGTGGATCTTGAACGCAGAATAGAAGGTGGGCTGAACGCAATAATGTTATACTTTGGCGTTCCCCAAGAAATAAGGAGCGTGAAGATTAAAAAGGTGCTTTCAATGGATTACAGGTCTATTGGTAACAACGTGTACCAAAGATTTAAAGATTACGTAATTCAAACTAACGAGCACGCTTTAGAAGAGGTGTTAAAAAACACCAAAGTAAAAACGTGGAAATAAAAAGAAAAAGCAAAAGTCGCGCTATAAAGCGGTTATCGGCATTTTTGTATGGTAAAAAACATAAGATGGATTAAATTTAGGAGATTAATAAATGAAGATCATTAACCTTTTATTAGAAAAGTTAGGCAAGCAAAAGTTAATAGCGTTATGTTGCGTGATAGCGGTAGTAATAGTTGCAAGCGTAGTAATACCTATTGCAGTTGTAAATAGTAGGTGTGAGCATACATACGATAACGCTTGTGATGCAGTTTGTAACGAGTGTGGTGAGGAAAGAACGGTCACTCACGACTTTGCTGATGCCGACTGTGATACACCAAAAACCTGTAAGACCTGCGGAGCGACCGAGGGCGAGCCTCTGGGACACACGCCTGCCAGGGATGACGGTAATTGCACAACAGAGCAAAAATGCACCGTATGCGGTCAAGTGGCGGTTGCAGCGAAGGATGCTCATAATGACGCTGACCACGACTACCTTTGCGACAACGCAGGCTGTCAAGTAACCGTTGGCAATCCCCCCGAAGATACAAACCCCGGCATTGACTTGCCGATCGATACAAACAACTAACACAATTCCAAGGAGGAACTTAAATGAAAACAAAGCAAACAAACAAGCTCCTCGTTCTGGTCATCTCTCTGATGATGATCGTAACGCTTCTTGCAGGTCTGTCGATCACGGCAAGTGCAGAGGAAATAGGAACAGAAACGAACACCCCTGTCGCAGAATTTGTCGGCAAACAGGTCAACCTCGGTGGCGATATCTCAATGAAATTCCACGTCAGAAACAATGAAGATCGCCCCATTGAAAGCATAACGGTCGAGGTTGAATTCCTCGGCAAGCTAACGTATCTTACCGAGTGCGAGCCGCATCCCACTGAAGATAAGGTGTATATCTACACCTTTGAAGGCATCAATCCTCAGTGCCTCGGCGATCTTATGAACGTAACGATTCTCGTGGGTGGCAGCCCGGTGGGGCATGAAAAGGCAGTGCTTACGGGTTACAGCGTTAAGGAAAACCTAATCAACGCCTACAATATTACGAATGACGCTAATATGAAGCAGCTCATCATTGACACCCTCGAATACGGCGCGGCGGCTCAGGTATATCGCGATTACAAGACCGATGCCCTTGTTACTAAGGACGTAGACTTTATATCCGAGGGCAAGACTGAAGTAGACGTCCCCAAGAGTTCTCCCGTTGTGAACGAAACGGTTGCTGACTCCATTAAAGAAGCAACAGTAAATTTCAGCGCGACCAACTTTATCAAAGTAAGCTACAACGACGGCGAGATCAAAACGCTCACCTCGGATGCGGTTGCGGCGTATGATTTTGCGAAAAAGATGCAGTTCTCGGCAGAGGGTCTGTTCACGCTCGGATATAGCGTAAACGATTATTGCTACGATGTAATCAACAGCGAAAAGACATCCGAAGAAATGAAATCTCTCGCAAAAGCTCTCTACAACTACGGTCTTTCCGCACACATCGTGGAAGGCAACCACGAGGGCGGCACCGCAACCTGTGCGACACAGAAAGTATGTACGATCTGCGGAAACGGCTATGGCAATCTTCTTGACCACAACTACATCTACACCGCAAACGATGATGCAAACACCATCACCGAGTCTTGTGATAAGGGCTGTGGTCATAACAAGACCATCACGCTCAAAGCTCCCGTGAATACGGTTTATGACGGCAACGCAAAGGAAACAGTTGTAGACGGTTCTATTGATGCAGATTACACCGTTACCTACGACAAGAACGAAATCATCAACGTTGGCACATACAAAGCGACTCTTACGGTAGGCGAAGTAAGCGTAAGCCTTGATTTTGAGATTACGATGGCAACTCCCAACGTAACTGCTCCCACAGCAAACACGCTCACCTATAACGGCGAAGCACAGGAGCTTGTGAGCGCAGTCTATACAGACTTTGGCACGATGCTTTACAGCTTGACCGAGGAAGGCGAGTTCACAGCCACCATTCCCACAGGCACAAACGCAGGTTCCTATACCGTTTACTACCGCGTACAGGGCAACGAAAACGTGAACGATTCAGCAGTAGCAAGTGTGACTGTAGAAATCGCTAAGGCAGTAGCGAGCATCACAGCAGCTCCTACCCCCAATACGCTGACCTACAGTGGCGAAGCGCAGTATCTCATCAACGCAGGTGAAACGAATGTTGGAACGATGGTTTACAGTTTGACCGAGAACGACGGTTATACCACAAGCATCCCCCAAGGCACAAATGCAGGCGATTACACGGTTTGGTATTACGTTCAGGGTGATGCAAACCATAATGACAGCGCAAAGGATACCGTGTCCGTTAACATCGCTAAGGCACCTTTGACTGTAACGGCTGATGCGAAAATCAAGTCCTACGGCGATGAAAATCCCACACTGACATACACGGCAGAAGGTCTGCTTGGTGGTGATACGCTGACCGGCGCACTGAGTCGTGAAGAAGGCGAGAATGTGGGATCGTATGCCATCACTCTGGGCACTCTGTCCGCAGACAACTACACCATTTCCTTCGAGGGAGCAGATTTTACTATCCAAGCAAAGGAAGTCACCGAGCCAATCGTAACTCTTGACCAGACGAGCTACCAGTACGACGGCAACGTAAAGGAGCCCAAGGTTATCTCCATCGTTGTTGACGGCCGCACCTTGACAGAAGGCGCAGATTATACCGTATCCTACGAGGACAACGTTTACGTTAACACAGAGGCAAAGGTAGTCATCAACTTCATGGGCAACTACGACGGTACATTCAAAAAGTACTTCACGATCACGCAGGATCCCGATACTACCGAGTTTGACGGAGAGTGGATTACTGTGCCGAAGGCACAGTAATCCAAATGCAAAATGCAAAGTGCAAAATGCAAAGTGCAAAATGCAGAATTGAGGGATGATAATGGATAACGTAATTGAAACAAAGAGCTTTGAATTTGCTGTGAGAACCGTAAATTTATATAAACATTTAACAGATAATAAAAAGGAATTTGTCCTATCGAAACAGCTTCTTCGAAGCGGCACAAGTATCGGTGCAAACGTAACCGAGGCACAAAAAGGACAAAGCAAAGCCGATTTTAATGCCAAAATGAATATCGCATTAAAGGAAGCAAACGAAAGCGAATATTGGATCCGCTTACTCTATAGAACGGAATATCTTACAAAGGAAGAATTTAACAGCATAGAAAAAGATATAAAGGAAATCATAGCAATTTTGGTTTCCATTTGCAAGAAAACTAACGCATAGCGGAGGTAAACGTTGTGAGAAAAAGAAACCACAATCATTTGCTAAAACAATTTTGCATTTTGCTTTTAGCATTTTGCATTTTCTGCGCCTTTGGCGCAGTATCGGCGAGTGCGGCGGAGAACACTCCCTGCACCTCTACTGACGGGTGCACGGGCGGCTACGTCAACGGCATTTGCGACGTGTGCAACGGCTACGAGCAGCCCCCGCAGGGTGAATACGACATTTACGAGATATCGAACGCGGGTCAGCTCTATTGGTTTGCCGAGCACGTGAACATCCGCGGCAACAATAAGATAAGTGGAAAGCTGATGGCGGATATAGACCTTGAGAACAGGACCTGGTACCCCATCGGTGTATATAAAGATGTCGTTGATGCAAGCGGCACCGTCGCCACCGTAGAATTCAAGGGTGATTTCGACGGCAACTATCACACGGTGTCGAACTTCACGGCTACGGGTAACGGCTCGCAGGGGCTGCTCGGCTATACCTCGGGAGACACCCGCATCACGAACATTGGCGTTATCAACGCCACGGTCAGCGGCTGGAACGCGGGTGCGATCCTCGGCTTTATGGGATCTGTTCATGATAGTTTTGCGGTAAACTGCACCGTGACGGCTGACACCGCCAGCGAGGAAAACGTTACTTTGGTCCACGCGGGTGTCATCGCGGGAACGCAGAGTGCAAACGTGTACGGCAGCTTCGCCTACGATTGCGCGGTCAACGCATCGGAGAGCTGGGTAAACGCGGCAACACTCGCACCCGTCGGCGGCAAGAATGCCTATACCTGCTACTATGGCAGGGTGACAACCAACGTCAGCTTCCGCACCTCGACAGGTGAGACGGAAATGACCGCCGAGCAGTTTGCATCTGGAGAGGTCGCATACCTATTGGGCGAGCAATGGGGACAGACACTTAGCGAGAACGGTGACAAGCACCCCGTATTTGCAAACGGTGAGAATACCGTATACAGGGGCTACTTGACCTGCGCGGATACCGAGTACACGTACTCCAATACCGAAGAAATAGACTATACGCACGCCGCGTTTAACCAAAACGGCTTTTGCAGCACGTGCGGTGAAGGATATCAGCCCGCAGTATACAATGGAGAAAAGGACTGTTATGAGATCTCCAACGCAGGTCAGCTCTACTGGTTTTCGGAACACGTAGCTGCCTGTGATACCCAAGCAAACGCTGTGTTGACTGCGGATATCGTAGTGAACGAGGGTGTGCTCAATGATGACGGCACGCTGAACGGTGACGGTAGCGGCTTCAGAAAATGGACATCAATTACAAGCGGTGCTTCCATCGATACCGTAGTCACCTTTGACGGACAGGGATACACCGTCAGCGGCTTGTATATCAATTCCGGAGACGGCGTCATTGTTGGTATGTTCTCGGGGTTGAACGAGAATAGCAAGGTAATGAACTTAGGAATTATCGATTCCTATTTTTGTGTACCCAGTGGTTCAGTCGGCGGTGTGGTTGGTTCAAATTACGGCGGCACTATATTGAACTGCTACAATACCGGCACCGTTGTCGGCGGCGACCCCGTCGGCGGCGTGGTTGGTTCAAATTACGGCGGCACTATATTGAACTGCTACAATACCGGCACCGTCAGCGGCGAAAAATATGTCGGCGGCGTGGTTGGATATAACAGCAGCGCGGGCACCGTGACGAACTGCTACTATCTGTTAGAATGCGCCAAGGACGGCGACAATATAGCTCAGTTCGGCATCGGTAACGGAACACAGGGTTTCGCCACCGCAGACACAGCAGGCATGACCACGGGCATGGAGGCCGAGCAGTTCACTTCAGGTATGGTTACGTACTACCTTAACGGCGGCGTAACGAACGGTACACAGGCGTTTTATCAGACAGTAGGCACGGGGCTTCCCACCTTCAGGGGCAACACAGTCTATTACGGCTACTTCTCTTGCACGGAGGATGCGGTTGCGATTTATACGAATGACAGCAGGGCAAGTGAGACCAAGCCCGAGCACAAGTTTAACTTCAACGGCTTCTGCGAATACGGATGCTACCAGAGTGCGACCTTGAACGAAAGCGGCTACTACGAAATCGGTAACGCAGGTCAGCTCTTCTGGTTTGCACAGCAGGTCAATGTAGAGGGCAACAGAGAGATCAAGGGCATTCTTACGGCTGACATCGACCTTGAAAACAGGCCTTGGACTCCCATCGGCTCGACCGGCGAGGAGAACAACAATTTCCGCGGTGTCTTTGACGGACAGAACCACACCATCAAGGGTCTGTACGTGGAAGGCGGCAGAGCGGGGCTGGGCTTCTTCGGTGAGGTCAGAACGGGTACGGTCAAGAACTTCACCATCTACGGTGAGGTGATCGTGAACACGCAACACGACTACGTTGGCGGTGTCGTCGGCTCTATCTGCGGTGTGAATGGTGAAACCGACCTTGAACGCAACGGCGCGATTATTCAGAATATCACCTCTTACGTAAACCTTACCGCAAAGGCGCACGGCGTTGGTATGATCGGCGGCTTTGTGGGATACGCAAACCATCAAAGTCTCATTGAAAACTGCTCTTGGTACGGCACCTTTGACGCAGGTATTTACCGTGTGGACTCGGGTGCAGGTGGCTTTATCGGTAAAATTCAGGAGAATACCAGTGAAGTGACCATCCGCAACTGCGCGGCATACGGAACGATCAAGACGAATTACGAAAAGAACAGTTTTAATAACAACGCAACCATTTATATGGGCGGTTTCCTCAGCTTTTCCAATACGAATGCACAGACTACCCTTGAAAACTGCCTGTTTGCAGGTAAGTTTGAGCGCGGTGAAAATCTGACCGATCAGGCTTTTCTTGGCGCATTTGGCACGCTTCGGAGTGTTAATGCAATCAAGAATTGCTATTACCTCGGTGATGGCGTTCTTGAGGCTGTACACAGCAATTCGGATCTGAAACCCGGGAGTGACAACGTAGAGATCATAAGTGTAACGAGGGCACAGCTCCTTTCGGGCGAGGTTGCCTACAAGCTCGGTGAACACTTCGGACAGATACTCGAAGGTGAGAACCGTCAGAGCTATCCCGTCCTCGGCGGTGAGGCTGTTCCTTCTTCGAGATTCGAGATCTACGGTCAGCAGCTCAACATCGGTGGCGACCTCTCGATGAAGTACTACGTGATGGGCTATGCTCCTGCATTCAATTCGGGGGCACTCTACATGGAGTTCAGTCACAATGGCGTGAAAACCAAAGTGTACGCAGGTGAACCCAACGCTGACGGCTTCTACGTATTCGTCCTTGAGGGCATCAATCCGCAGTGCATGGGCGACAGTATCCGCGCAATGCTCTACTACAACGAGACCGAGGTTACAAGTCACGGATGTGAAGATGGTAAGGAATACAGCGTTGAAAAGAACCTCTTAAACCTTCTTGAAAAATACAAGGACGATACGGCTCTCGTAGCTCTTATCAATGATACTCTTGCATACGGCGAAGCAGCAAGTGCATACAAGAAGCATCAGACCATGACCGGCAATACTTATACAGAGAATAGCTCGAACAGAGAGATTCCTGTAAGTGAGGCGCAGGTGGCAGACGTGATTACAGGCTATACTGTGCGTTTCGGCACTGCAATATCTATTATTATCGAGGTTAATCCCAGTGCGTTCGAAGATACGATATATAAGGTAGAGTGCAACGGCACGGAGTTGAGAAATTTCCCCAGTCCCAACAGCCCATTGTACAAGGTAACGAATATTGCTGCCACTGATTTCGATAAAGAATGGGAATTCGTGGTGAGAAGCACCAATCCTATGGGAGATGTTTACGGTACTGTTGTGATTAGCGTTAACGATTACCTCTACGGTATCAGCCAAAGCTCGACCGATGAAAAGATGGTAAATCTCGCAAAGGCACTTTATAATTACGGTGTGAGCGCGAAGATTTACAACCACGTAAAGACAGGCGAGGGTGATCACTACTATGTAGATAACGTGTGTGCTTGTGGCAAGTTGGAGACTATTGATGCTACTGCTATGACCGCAGATGAACTGAAAGCCGCAGTGGCAGATCAGCTTGCCGCCGGAGAAACTGATATTACCGTGACACTGAAACCCGATGCATCTGCCGAGATGGTCACCGCCATCCGCCGCGCCATCTGCGACACTGAGGGCGTTGCCGACGGAAGTATCAACCTCACCCTCAAGGGCGTGACCACGATTCCCGGTACCACCAACTGGGACGGTGTTGCTTTTGGCCCCGGCGACATATATGATGAAGCCGGAGAAATTGTAGATCAGGAACTCGTTACCCAATTGGCATCTATCAATCTCCCCGATGTGACAGAAATTGGTGCTCAGGCGTTTTATTTTTGTGAAAATCTGCTTACAGTCTCAGCACCCAAGGCGCAGACAATTGGAGCGCAGGCATTTGGATATACAGCACTTACATCAGTAGAATTTCCCGAATTGACGACGATCCCCACTGATATGTTCAGCGGCACCTGGACCTTGTCCTCTGCCAAATTCCCGAAGGTGACGACCATTGAACAGGGCGGATTGCTGGTTGGAGGAAAATTTAACCCCGAAAATAATCCTACGCCCTTCCCGCTGGAGCTGACCGCTGAGGGCGACATCACCTTCAATGGCAGTTATCATTTCAACATTGCAGAGCGGAACTATACCGGTAAGGTTGACTTGGTGCTGAACATTGATAAGAAGGATCAAGTGACCTTCCATGATGACGGCACAGCTACCTGGCAGGTAAGAGAAGACTTGAGCTATACCTTCAAGTCCATCACATTTGTCGGCGAGTAAAACAACCATAACTAAATAAAAGAGCCTGCGACGCACAATGTACGCAGACTCAAACACCAAAGCGGTGAGCAGAAATGCTAAATGACGCTTGCTCTAGGTTAATAAAAAGTATTAAAAAAATGAATAACTATTTATATTTTTATAAAAATTATATTAGGAGGTAAAAATATGAAACTTATTAAGCGCTTAATTGCCGTGGTTTTTATAATCACGTTACTATCTGCTTCTGCAGGATGCTATATGATATCCGCGCAAAAGATGAGAAGGGTTAAGGGTACGTATAAGTTAACTCATTATACTTATACCCCCCAACACGAACGCAAGGAAGGCTATACCCCAAAAACTACAAATTACGTGGAAGACGAGGCTTACCGCTATGAGGATTATCTTGTGGTAACGGGCGAGGGCAGGGGATATTACGTTCACAAATCGGCAACAGAGCCCGCCTACGTTAAAGAAATTACACTTTCTTACGAATATAACAGCGAAGACTCTTCTAAGGTAGATTACGTTATTTATAACGATTCCGTAACCGTTAACAGCGATAGCGGTACGAATAGACTTGGCGTAACGAAAAACAATTTAGGTTATTCTAAGCCCGCATTTGATTATACGGAGCTCTTTACTAAAAGACCAATGCGCTCAGAATATATTTCCGTGCATTGGGAAAGGGTTAGTAGCGATACAGACCTAGCTTTTGTAGAAAAAGAGCTTGGCGCGCTTAAATATTATGAATACAATGCGTTTAGCGTGCGCGGTGTTTATCAGCGCAGTGCTTCTTGGAATATAGAAAGCGGTGAAGTGCAAAACGATCCTTATCAGTATTACTACTACGTAATAGATCCTGTTAAAAACGCGCTTAAGGCCACCGTTTATTATGCGTTAAAGGAAACGCCCACCCAGCAGGTTAAGCAAGAGATTACTCTTGAAAGCTTAGCAGAGGATTGGTCCTCTATTTCTCTTGGCGGTGATACTTGGGCAAAAGAGCCATGGGCAGCTTCTTATACTAACGATAACGAAGGGATTAGAAGCACACTTAATTTTACAAGTAGCGATATTTCAGAAGAAAATATACAAGCGCTTATTGCTTCTTGGCTTCCCGTTGAAGAATAGTTGGTTTATAGCTTTAAAATAGCAATATGGTATCAAAAATCAACTACGTTATATAATTTTTTAAACAAATCAACTGTAATTAACCCATTATTTTAATAAAAACAAAGCCCCTTGCTACCGTTTTGGTAGTAAGGGGCTTTTGATATTTAATTTTAAACGCTTACGCTTGCAATATCATTACGTTAATTCTTAGACTCTATCACTTCGCTTCGCTCGTTCATAAGTGACAGTTCACTAGGCTTTGTTTCAAAAATTTATAATCATTAGTAATAGAATCTTTTCCTTGTCATTCTGGAGTTTTCGTTAGAAAACGATAGAATCTTTTAGAATTATCCGTCTTTTTGAGAAAAATGAAATGCAGTCGAAGAATCTTTAACGTAAATTACTTTTTAACCAAGCAAATTGCCGTGCGTGAGGGTAGGTAAATGGGGAAGGTGTATTCTCCCTTTTCATTTTTAACCGCCTTATAGGTTTGGGCGTGAGCAACTCTTGCAAAACCGCCGTAACGGTGATCATCCGTAGAAAGAACGGTTTTATATTCGCCGGGCTTTTCTACCCTTGCTTGGTAGCCCTCGTAAGAGTTAACGGGGCTAAAATTAAACAAGAAGGTTATTCCGCCACGCTTGTAAATAAGCACCTGCTTTTCGCCGTCTATATAAAGCGACTTAGGCTCTTTATTAAACACCTTGCGCTTTTTGCAAAGGGCAATCATATCCCTATCGAAGTCAGAAAGATAGTGGTATTTAAGGTCCTTATCGTCTGCCAAATGCCATTGACGGCGACAGTAAAAATAGCTCCAGCCGTTGCCTTCTCTTGGGAAGTCTATCCATTCGGGGTGGCCAAACTCGTTACCCATAAAGTTTAGGTAGCCTTCGCCACCGGCAGAAAGTGAAATAAGTCTTATCATTTTATGCAGGGCAATACCGCGGTTTATAACGTCGCTATCAACAAACTTCGTCATAGCGGTATACATAGCGCTATCGCATAGGCGGAAGATAATCGTCTTATCGCCAACAAGCGCTTGGTCGTGCGATTCGGCGTAGCCTATATATTTTTCAAATGGTCTGCGAGAGGTTAGCTCGTGCCAAATATGCCAAACGTTCCAGTTTTCGTCCTTTTGTTCCTTAATAAGCTTAATCCATAAATCGGGCTCGCCCATAGCAAGGCGGTAGTCAAATCCAACGCCACCTTCTTCAATAGGCAAGCACATTCCCGGCATAGCAGACATATCCTCCGCAATAGTGATAGCGTTAGGGTTAACCTCGCGTATAAGCTCGTTAGCAAGCTGTAGGTAGGTTATTGCTTCGGTATCCGTATTCATAGAAAAGTACTTAGAATAATCGGTAAAAGCGCTTCCTAAACCGTGGTCGTGGTATATCATAGAGGTAACGCCGTCAAAGCGGAAGCCGTCAAAACGAAATTCCGTTAGCCAAAATTTAAGGTTAGATAAAAGGAAGTGTATAACCTCCGGCTTAGCGTAGTTAAAGAGCTTAGTTCCCCAAGCAGGGTGGTCGCCCCTTGCTCCCTCGTGGAAAAATTGGTAGGTAGTTCCGTCGAACTCGTTTATGCCTTCCGCCGTATTTTTAACCGCGTGTGAATGAACGACGTCTAATAAAACGGCTATTCCCATAGAGTGCGCTTTATCTATTAGCTCTTTAAGCTCGTTGGGCGTGCCTAGGCGTGAAGAGGTTGCAAAAAAGTTGGAAACCTGGTAACCAAAAGAGCCGTAATAGGGGTGCTCCATAATAGCCATAATTTGCAGTACGTTATAGCCCGCTTTTTTAACGCGCGGTAAAATATTTTTGGTAAACTCTGCGTAACTACCAACCCTTTCTTGCTCTTGCGCCATACCGATATGGCATTCGTATATAAACAGGTTTTTCTTGGGCTTAAAGCTGTTATTGCGCCACTTATAGGCGGGCTCGTCATAAATAACCCCGCACCAACTGTAGTCAACGGGGTTTTGCTCCACGCGCCTAATATATAGCGGTATTCTTTCTAAAAGCTTATCTCCGCTTTTAATAATAGCTTTAACGTGGCAACCGTTATAAAGTGCGTCTTTTCCCTCTAAAAATATTTCCCAAACGCCGTTTTCAAGCTTTTTTAAGGGGTGGTCTAGCCAGCGCCAGTCGTTAAAATCCCCGGTTAAGTAAACCTCGTTTGCATTAGGTGCCCATTCGCGGTAAATCCAGCCGTTGTTTTGCCTGTGAAAGCCAAAATATTCGTGCGCGTTGGCAAACTCGTTTAAGCTTTTTTCGCCCTGTAAAATGCGTTCTTTGGTCTTACGGTAGTTTTCCATGCGAAGCTCAATATCATTCTTGAAGGGAAGAAGAAAGGGATCTCGCTCGAAAATCTTATATTCCATAATAACCCCCTTGTAATTTGCTTTAACTTATTATATATTCTAAAAAAATATAATCCATTTAGTATTATATACCTTTTTTAAAAAACTGTCAATACAAAAAGAAAAAAATTCAGAATGAGCGAAAAATCTATTGTCTTGTCATTCTGGAGTTTTAGCAATATCATTACGTTAGTTCTTAGACTCTATCACTTCGCGTTGCTTGTTCATAAGTGACAAAAACAAATACTTGTCATTCTGGAGTTTTCGTAAGAAAACGATAGAATCTCTTACTCCAATACCTGTCATTCTGGAGCGTTAGCGATAGAATCTCTAACTTATATTAGTCATTCTGAGCTTGTCGAAGAATCTCTTTAAATTACCAAATTTTTTAAAAAATTGTTATTGACATATAGCTATACGTATGATAAAATAGTGGCATAAAATTAAAAAGAGGAGGAAATTATGAAAAAGTCTAGCATATTTAAAATTTTAACTTTGTTTTTAACTTTTGTGATTTTTTCTTGCTGTTCAGGGTGTATTTTTGCTATAGCAGATTATTTTAATGAAAAAGATCTGCAAAAAGCACTAGAAATACAAAAAGAAAAAAAAGCTTTGGCGGATGCACTTGTTCCCGAAATTGAAGGATATACTTTTGAGGCAAAACCTGATACTCATTTCACATGGAAAGAAGGACGTTGGGAATCGCAGGGGTTTAAAACGTTTGAGGATTTTTTTAGAGGCGGAGGCTTGTTTGATTGTTTAGAAAAATATGACTCAGAAAAAGTAAAAGAATATTGGATTTATCCTTATGACCCACCTAATGCAGACAAAATAGAGCCACTGGGCTATGTAATACCAACAAAGGAGCAAAAGAAATATTTTGAAGTATTTCCTCAGTTTTTTAGTCAAAATATCGCATTTATTAATGGAGAATATTTTATTTTTCAATGTATGGAAGAAACATCCACTGGTGTACAAACATTCGGAGCTGGAGCTGTAGCGTTATTTTTATTAGATTTTGAAAAGCACAAGATGTATTACGTAGGCTATAGCAAGGGGTGGATTGAAGCAGAACTGGAAGATAATAAATTGTATAATCTTATAGGAATGTGTTTTAAGCTTACAAAAAATGAAGGAGGGAAAATATGAAGAAATTAAGAATTGTTACAACATTTATACTTTGCTCAATATTTTTAACTAGTGCAATTAGTGCGATTATTATTGGATTACCGCTAGTTAGAGCTGAGACAGAGGACGAGACTTATTTAACTGTTGATTATGATGACTTACATAATCAAACGTTGATTGAAGATGATGAAAAAAAATATATCAACAATACTTTTCTTTATGGGAAATTTACTCCACCATCAGCGCAAATAACGGTTTTTACGTATGGTTGTGGTGGAAGCCTTTCTCAATGGAGTAATAACGGGAAGTGGTTAAGGAAGGAAGTTCTAGGTATAAATTTGCATACGAAGAAGAGTCATTAATAAATCGATACGTAGAAAAAATTGGGCTAAACAACTGTTTAGTTTACGTGGCGCAACCAATGACTAAATTAATAGATGAAAGAAGTTGGGGAGATCCGGATGATCCTTCAGATGATGATCCTATTCCAATACCTGAGGATTATAGACATTTTCGATACTCTTATGAGAATAGTGAAAATAGACCCAACGTAAAGCTTTATAATATAAAAAACGATTATAATAATTACTCCTTAACAACTAGTATCGACCTAGAAGATCTCACTCAAGATACTCTTGAGAATAAACATTTGGTAATACTTTTTAATATAAATAATGGAAGTATAGACCAACTTAGAGGAGATTCGGGGATTTGTCATTCTAACGACTACGTATATGCGCAATTTGAATACGTATTAGATTCTATTTCACATCAATACAAAAAAGAGATGGGGATATTACCAACTTATAATCTTATAGCGCATAGTCGTGGTGGTTTAACAAATTTACAATATGCAATGGGGCACCCATTTAGAGTAGCATCGATATATTCTATGGGAACACCGTATAACGGAAGTGATTTTGGTAGCGCAAAACTAGAGGATGATCCTGAGGATGAGGATAGTAATGATGAATATCCTTTTTTAGAATTAGCAGACATGGATGACCCAAAATATTGTGGTGTGAAAGACATTATAAAGCCAGAGTTATACGCTAAGTATAAAGAGATATGGAATGGTAATCGTAATTGTGGAAATCATTTATACGACCATATAAAATTTGTTCCTATAGGCAGTTACGTCACACTAGGATTTGTTTTACAGCTAGTTATGGACTATTTAATAGTGAAAGCAGAATTAGGTATAATTTCAGAAATTATTTTAAGAACTGCAGCAGCATTGATTGAGGTTGCTATAACAACATTAGCAAACACAACACAGCTATCAAAGCAGTTAACAAAAGCTGTTAGTAAATTTAAAAACGTTTTAAATAGAGAAATAGAAGAAGAGCGTAAGCGCAACGCTTGGATAAGTATTTTTCATAATATTTCTTTTGCTTCGCAAATTGGTATTTATAAACATATAGGTTTTTCTTTACCTAGCATTTTATACATAGAAGATGATTTATTTATAGATTTAGATTCTCAAGTGGCAAATGGTTATACTGGAGCGGAGCCAGTTGTTAAACTAATGGATACTATAGACCAAATGGAGGGTGGAAAATCAGTAAATGCTCCAGGTGTTGCACATAATTTAGAAACGCATGATAAAGCTATCATTAATTATATCATTAGTAACATTGATACTAGTGGCAGAGCTCTAACCGTTGATCAGCAACCTAACATAGCTCAACAAATAAAAAATGGAGTTGTATATACATATACTATAGTTGGTGATGAAGTTGTTATTACTGGAATATCTGGGGCTAGTGAAACTTTAGAAATACCCTATGATTTAGTTGATGGCAAAAACATCACTCGTATAGAATCAGGTGTTTTTGAATCTCCAACACAAACTTATAGTATGAGAAACTCTACGGTTAATGTAGTAAAGGAAATTACTTTGCCATCTACTGTTGAAAGAATTGAGTCTTACGCATTTGCAGATATGGCTTCTTTAGAACGTGTGACTATAAACAGTAGTGCCGGTGTGAGTGTGGGGACTGAAGCCTTTGCGGGTTGCACTTCACTTTCAACTGTTAATTTAGGCAACGTTACGGAAATTGGTTACGGTGCATTTGCAGGTTGTACTTCTCTAACAAGTATAACTATACCTGCAACTGTTACAAAAATAGATGACTTTGCATTCTATAACAGCGGAATTTCTAATTTAAACTTTGAAGCGGGCTCACAATTAACGGAAATTGGTTACGGCGCATTTGCAAATTGCTCTTTATCAGAAGACGTAACTATACCTGCAACTGTTACAAAAATAGATGACTTTGCGTTCTATAACAGCGGAACTTCTAGTGTAAGCTTTGAAGCGGGCTCACAATTAACGGAAATTGGGCATTATGCTTTCGCAAATTGTTCTTCTTTAAGCGGAATGGTAATTCCTTCAACCGTTACGACTATTGGTAGAGGCGCGTTTATGAATGCAACCGCGCTTATAAGCGTTAGTTATGAATCTCAAACACCTGCAGTTGCAAGTATAGGCGATTTAGCCTTCTACGGTTGCACTTCACTATATTTAGGAGAAATGCCCAACGTACAAAGCATAGGAAGCTTCGCCTTTGCGGGTTGTAATTGGATAAATGAAAACGCAAGCAACATAACTTTAACTATACCTGCAGGTGTTCAAAATATAGGTGCAGGCGCATTTTACGGTTGTTCACAAATTGCAGGCTTTAGTCTAGCAAGTGGTAATAGTTATTTCCACGTTGTGGATGGTGTGCTTTACGTAAAACAAACTAATGCGGATGAAACGGTAGAATATTATTTACACACCTATCCAATAGCAAAAACAGGAACTCAATATACCGCTATAGCTTCGTTAATCGGTGTTTTAGATTATGCTTTTGCAGGTAATGTTAAATTAACAACTATTAATTTAGCGAACGTGCAAGATATAGGCGAAAATGCGTTTGAGGATTGTACTAATTTAACAACGATAACCGTTGATAGCACTAATGAGTATTATTCTACGAGTGACGGTGTATTGTTTAATAAGGATGCTACTTGCTTAATATACTATCCGTTAGGCAAAACAAATTCATCATATACAATACCTACAACGGTTACGGAAATTACTGCAGGCGCTTTTGCGGGTAATACGTATTTAACAACGATAACAGTTGATAGCGCTAATGAGTATTATTCTACGAGTGACGGTGTGTTATTTAATAAGGATGCTACTTGCTTAATATACTATCCGTTAGGCAAAACAAACTCAACCTATACAGTACCTACAACGGTTACGGAAATTGCTTTAGGCGCTTTTGCAGGAAATACCAATTTAACAGGTGTTAACTTAAAGAACGTTCAAATAATAGGCGATAATGCGTTTGAGGGTTGCACTAATCTAGCAACGATAACAGGAAATTCGGTTATTGAAGCACATTCTTCCGCATTTGAAGGTGCTCCGTGGTATACCACTCAATCGCAAGCAGAATATTTTAGATTGGGTAAGGTATTATTCAAGTATAACGGCAGTTATGATGCAAGCGGTGTTTTAGATTTAAGAACGTATGCAACAATAGAAGAAAACGCATTCCCAAGCTTAAATGAAGAGGGCGAATATATTCCTAATACTCAATTAACAACGGTATATTTAGGCGAGGATTATTCTCAGTTTAACTATTTAAGCTTTAATAACTGCACGGCTTTAAATAAGGTATATTTATTAAATAGCGAGGTAGTACAGATTAATGCTTTAACGGATACATTAAAGGAACAGCTTACCTTCTACGTTCCGTATTCGCTATATTCAAGCTATACCGCTACCTATGAAGATTTAAGCTTTGAAGCAATACAAACCACAATTAACTTTTACGTGGGCGAAGAATTGTTAGATACGCAAACAGCATACTACGGCGAAGTGTTTACAACTGATAAAGTTCCCACCGTTACCGGGAATAATATTTTCTTAGGTTGGTATGATACTACCGCGTATACAAGCACGTTTGTTGGTAGTACGTATGAAGAATTTGAAGCAGAGGATGATTTATACGCAAAAATATTACCTACGTATACGTTGAGATTTGTTACAGGCATAGCCACTACTTGTAGTGATATAACGGGAGTTTATGAGGGTAAGACTGTAAGATTACCTAACGTAACACAATTAAATTATTCAGGTTCTTGGATGAATAATGGAGCAAACTATGCATTTAATGCAAGTATGGTTTTCTTGCCCGGCGTATTTATTGTTGAGGAAAATAACGTAATAACCTTTACGGCAGCGTGGACAACGTGTACGCACGATTCAAAAAAATACACATCAACTTCATCATCAGCGCATAACGTGATTTGTAATACTTGTGGATATATTACGAGTTCTTCGCATATGTGGAGTGTGCAGTCAAACGGAACGTATAAATGCAGGTTCTGTAAATACGTGACGGCAATTATTCCCATTAATCCGTTAAAGGTAGAGGATGAAGAAATAATCCAATCACTTGGCGAAGCGGAAGAGGGTGAAATAATAACGGCATCTAACGGTTTAAGCTATATTTACTTAAACGGAGAGTTTTATTTGGTAACCCAACAAGAGGAGTTATTATTCCTTCCTAAAAAGGAAGAAAGTGAATAGTTGAATAAATAAAAAAGTGGGGATATAAGTCGATTATCCCCACTTTTTGTATGTTGTTTGCGTTATTATTCTTGAATAAATTCTATTTTACCCATGTTGTTTTCGCCTGTTATTTTTATGCGCTTTGATATTTCTGTGGAAGCGCTGGGCTTGTTCATCTTTAAGCTGCCTAGGTTGTTATCTATATCGCAGTCCACAATCCAACCGGCAGGTATATGAAAAACAACCTTTGCCATATTGCAGTCAACGGATATTTTGCCGTTGCCGTCGTAAAGCTCTGCGTTGGTAAAAAATACTTCTGCGCTTCCCATGTTTATTTCTATATCTTTATTTATAGGCTCAGAACAGTCAACGTAGTAAACGCTTCTGGAATTTTTTATTTCGCGGAATTTTTCTTTTGCTTCTTCGCCGGTGAAAACAACTTCCTCGCCGTCGTTGCTTTTAACGGTAAAGGTAAATTTGCCGTGTTTTAGTAAAAGGGAAGTACCAACCGTAAGTAGGAATGCAATAAGAAGGAAGGTCCAAGCGGAAGTTAAATCCCCACTTTCAATGTTTAAAAGGGTAGCAATTTCCCCTTCAAATAACATAATTATAAACACTATTGGAAAAAATACTGCTTCAAAATTCTTCTTTATTGCTTCGTTAATAACCACGAATAGTAGCGCTACGGCAAGCAATATTTTCCAAACGGGCAGGTTATCGGGAATACCTAAATTAACGTTAAAGGTGTTCAAAATTAAAAGTATTGCTGCAAGTATTAAAAATAATCCCCATAAAATATTTTTTCTTTTCATAATTTTCTCCTTAATTTATGCGTTAAATTATTTTGCTTAAACACCGCGAAGTGTAAGAATTTTATCCTTTAAGTATTTATAATAGGAACGGGATGCGTATACTACTTTTTGCGCCCCGTTAAAGTAAACCTTGCTTGGTCCGGTTATATTGTGTGCGATTGCGCCAACCTGCAAGGCGTTTATTATGCAGGATTTAGAGCATCTTACAAAATAGCTTGGTAAAAGCTCTTCTAGCTTGGCAAGAGTAGTGCGGGCTTGAATCATTTTGTCTTTAGTGTGGGCGTAAATCTTGCCCTCGCACGCTTCAAAAAACAGGATTTTTTTATAAGGTACGAAATATTCCGTTTCGCCAATATAAAGCACGCATTCGGCATCTGCGTTTATTAAGTTTTCTATAACCGATTCCAGCTTTTTAACGCTTTCCGTGCGCTCGTGGCAACGAATAACTATCTCTTCGCTTTCTTCGGGTGAGATTTCTATGCGTAGCTTCATATAAGCTCCTTAATTTTTTATGCCTTCATTATACAGCGTGATAAAAAATTTGTAAATACTTTTTTGCTAACAGGTAAAAATTTTAAGCCAAGGGGTGATTTTTTTGCTGATTTGCGTGCTGTAATGCCTTTAAATTATTGTGAAATAGTGTATAAAGAATAAAAATATCCCTTTTTATCTATAAGCTCTTCAAAGCTTCCGCTTTCTGCAATTTCGCCGTTCTTCATGCAAATTATTTGGTCGTAGCGCTTTAATAGGCTTTCTTCAAGGGAGTGCGTTACCACTATGGCGGTTTGTTCCTTAAGGTCTAAAATAGCGCTTGAAATTTGAAATGCCGTTTCTGCATCAAGAGCGGCGGTTGCTTCGTCTACGAGCAGTATTCTATAATTTTTTAGCAAGCTTCTTGCAATAGAAATTCGCTGTTTTTCCCCGCCGGAAAGCGCGTTTCCGTTCTCACCGCAAAGGTAATCTTCCCCCTTTTCCTTTATAAAGTCTGTTAAACCGGAAAGGGCTAGCGCGTTAGCTATATCTTCCTTATTAAAATCACTAAACATCGTAACGTTATTTATAACGCTGGTGTTAAACAGGAATACGTTTTGCTGAATTATGCCTTGAAGCTCGTATAAGCTGTCTGCATCAATATTGCGAAGCTCCTTTTTATCGTAAAAAATATTGCCTTCGTAATTAGGATATGATGCCATTAATAGGCTTAAAAGTGTGGATTTACCACTTCCTGAAGCACCCACTATTGCATATTTTTTACCAAGCTCAAAGGTGTAGTTAACGTTACTTAGCGCCCTCTTATTCTCTTCATAACAAAAGCTTAAGTCCTTTAATCTTATGCCTTCGTTAAGGTCGGTTAGCCGTGTTCTTTTTTCGCCGGTAACGTTTGTATCTAACGCTAAAGCTATCTTTTTAACAAGCGCTTTTGCCGCCATTCTTTCTGCAATAGCGGTGGGAAGAATGCCTATTGGATTTAGCACGTAGTTCATTAACTGAACGAATAAAATAATAGTGCCCGCGGTTATTCCCTTATCGTTTAGCGCAAGGTATGCGCCAAATACGAACACGCCGAAATGCGCTACGTAGCCGGCAAGTGAGCAAAGGGATTCTATTAGTATTTTTAACTTGTGTTTTTTGCTTTGTGCGCTTGCAAGCTCCTTTAAATTGCTTTTAAATAAGTTAAGCATTTGTGCTTCCGCTTTGAAGGATTTTACAACTGAAAAACCGCTAAGACAGTCCTTTATAGTAGAAGTGTATTCAACGTTCTTTTGTGAAGCACTTTTTTCTTCCGTTGCCATTTTGTTGCCGGTTAATAGGGCTGCTATAAGGGGCAGAAGAGAAAAGCCTATTGCAACCGCGGTTAGTAAGGGGTTGTATAAAAGCATTAAGCCAAGCGCGCAGGTGAAAACTAGTACGTTTTCTAAAATAGTAAAGGTATTAAAAAGATAGCCCTGTTCTATTACCGCAATATCGTTGGTAAGGGCAGATAGGTATACGGATGAGTTTTCTGTTAAAAAGGAAGAAATATTCTTTTTAGTTAACCGGTTAAAAAGGTGGTTTTTATACTGAGAAATACCTTTGGTAATGAATTTTGGCTTGGAATGGTATGATATAAAATAACCTAAACCACCCAAGGCAATGGTTGCGCAAGCTATTAGGGCTAACTGCATTAAATCGTAATTTACGTTTTTTCCGCCTATTAAATCAAGTAACTGTTGCAAAAGCCAAGCAACGGCTAAAGAACATATCGTTGTGAATAAAATTTCGCATATTGCAAGCAAAAAATAGCCCGCGTTGCCTTTATAAAATTGTTTTACGTACGGGCGTAGGTTGATTTTTTCTTTTTTCATTTTCGTCTACTCCTTAAGCTTTTTAACATTTTACATACTGCACTTAAATTTGTAAATACTTTTTTGCTAACAGGTAAAAATTTTAAGACAAGGGGTAAATTTTTGCTAATTTTAGCAGAATAACGCCCTAATTTTTATTTGTAAATAGCAAAAAAGTAAGGGCTTTACGAATAAAAAAAGAGCAAAGCATTTGCCTTGCTCTTTTAGTTTTTACTGTGACTTTTTAAGCTTTTTTTTTATTACGGTAATCGCGCCGTTAAAGTGTTGCTTATAGGTGAATTTTTGCTTTGCAATAAGGTCGCCTGCTAAAATAGCCCTTTCGTCACGCTTGTTGTATGGGATTTTTGCTAAAATATCGGTAGAGTGCAGGTTGCAGTAATCAACCAGCTTATCGTAGGGGGTGGTTAGCTTGTTTATTACCACGCCGTACGGCTTACCCATTAGCTTGCACGTTCTTATTATGCACTTAAAAACCTCAAAATCAATAACGTCCCCTTCGGTTACTATAACGCAGTAATCGCAGCTTTTTAGGGCGGTTAGGGTGTGATTTTTTTCAAAATCCGCGCAGTCAATAATAAGATTGGTGTCCTTTAAAAGATTAATAGCGCATTCGGTTGCTTCACATTCTAAATTACTAAAAGCCTTTACCGCTGCAATTTGAAAATTATCCTTTTTAGAAAGCTGTAAGCTTCCAACCTCTTCGGTGTTGGATTTTACCGCGTCCTTATCGCAAGAAAGAGTACATTCCCCTTCAGCACAGCCCTTACATAAAAGGGTAGCGCCCGTTTCGCTTTTAATAAAGCATTTTTTAACGCAAGCGTTAACGCAGGCTTCACAATCGTTACATGAAGAAATGGTTTTTTTGCTATGCCATAAAAGCTGTTTGCTTTCGCCTTCTTCCGTATTTAATTTATCATAGCCGTAGCAGGGGGAATTTAGGTCTAAATACGCCCAACCGCTAACGGCGGAAAGGTTTGTGGAAACAAAGGTGTTTCCCCTTCCTTGTGAAGTTGCAATAACGGCTACTTTCATTTGTGTTTCTCCAAAAATCGTTTTACCGTATAATTATATATAAAATTTTAAATTTTGTCAAAAGTTTTTAAAAGTATAATCGTTTTTATATCTTTTTTAACGGTAAAATTTACTTGGCGTTTTTTAGCCTGAAACTGTCGATAATCGCCTTATAGCTAGGTTTTTAAATAAAAAGTATAAAAAAAGAGCCCCAAAGAAAAGGGCTCTTTAAATATTAGTCTTTCTTTAACTCTTCTAAGATTTGCATTAAAAGCTTATCGGTAGAGCTGGGCTCTGCGGGTGCAGCAGGTGCGGGAGCAGGAGTCTTCTTGGGAAGATTTTCGGGATCTTTCTTCGCCATTCTTTGCATCCACTTATTTTCAAGAGTGTTAAGCTCTTCGTCGTTATCTAGCTTCTTTTGGATTGCTTCTCTCATATTAGCGTTAAAGTCAAGCGTCTTTTGAATTTTGACAATAAGCTTAACGAATAGGAATACGGAAATTGCAATTAGTAAGAAGTTGATAATTGCTTGAATGAAGTTGCCGTAGTTTAAGGTAAGAGCAGGGGTAACTACCTCGCCTAATTCGTCTACAACCTCAGGTCTTAAAATTGCCTTAAGCTCGGTTAGGTCAGTTCCACCGGTAATAATGGAAATAACGGGAGTGATAACGTCTTTAACTAAGCTGTTTACGATTGCAGAAAAGGCAGAGCCTATAATTACACCGACAGCCATGTCTAAAACGTTGCCTTTAGAAATGAATTTCTTAAAGTCAGCAAATAGTTTTTTCATCTTTTCTCCTTATAAATTAATAAGATTTAATATTTCACTCGGGGCTAAGGCGAATTGCTTTGCTCCGTGTTCTTCTAATATTTGTTTACTTCTAAATCCCCAAAGCGCGCCTATAAAATCAACGTGGGCGTTTATTGCAGTTTGCGCATCCGTTTCGCCGTCACCTATTAAAACGCATTCTTCAGGTTTTATATTTAAAGCGCTTAAAATTTCTAAAACGCCGTTAGGGTTAGGCTTTAAGGGCGCGTTTTCTTTATGCCCTAAAGCGTAATCAAGTGGGGGCGTTGTGAAAAAATAGTTACATAAAAGGGAGGTTGCCCAGTGCGGTTTATTAGAAAATACCGCTATTTTAACCCCCTTAGCCTTAAGCTTTTTTAAAAGACTTTTTATATAGGGGTAGGGCTTAACCAGGTGGGTTAGATTATCGTTCATAATACGGTTAAAATCTTTTAAAACGGCTTCCTGCTTTTCTTCATTTTTGCAGGCGCGCTCTATTAGCTTTTTAGCGCCGTTACCAACGTAGGCAATCGTTTGTTTAAGGGTAATTTGCTTTTCGTTGTTTATTTTTAGCGCTTGGTTAACGCAATAGCGCAAGCTTTTTGCCGTGTTTAAAAGTGTTCCGTCTAAATCGAATATTACAAGCTTTTTTTTCATTTTAACTTAAAAAGTGGGGCTATAACGCGATTATTCGCTATTTTTAACCCCAAACTACATTCTTTCCGGGGTAGAAATACCAAGCAATGCAAGGGCGTTTTCTAAGGTAATACGAACGGCCTTGGTTAAGGCTAAACGGAACTTAACCGTTTCTTCATTTTCCGCAGTTAAAATCTTGCATTCAAAATAGAACTTGTTGTAAAGCTTTGCAAGCTCTATTGCGTAGCGGGTAATAAATGAAGGCTCTAGCTTTTCAGCAGAAGCGGAAACGGTGCTGGGGAAGGAAGCTAAATGCGCAATAACGTCGTATTCACAGCTTTCTAGCTTTTCAGGTAAGGTAAAGCTAGAAAAATCAATATTACTCTTTGCTAAAACGCCGGAACAGCGCGCTGCGGTATACTGAACGTAAGGTCCGGTTTCGCCGTCAAAGTTTAAAACTCTATCGTAAGAGAAAACGATATCTTTAATTTTGTTGTTAGAAAGCGCGCCGAATATAACTGCGCCAACGCCAACGTCACGCGCGATTTTTTCTTTGTTTTCTAGGTTGGGGTTCTTTTCGTTAATAACTGCAGAGCATTTTTCAATACACTTTGCAATAACGTCTTCAAGCCAAACCACTTTACCCTTTCTGGTGCTCATAGAGCCGTCTTCTAAAGAAACCATGCCGTAAGCAACGTGAATCATATCCTTGTGCCAGGGCTTGCCTAAAAGCTCTAACACCTTGAATATTTGCTTAAAGTGTAGGTTTTGTTGGTAAGCAACTACGTATAAGCATTTATCAAAGTCGTAGGTGTTCTTGCGGTAAAATGCAGCGGCTAAATCACGCGTTGCGTAAAGAGAAGCCCCGTCTGAACGTAAAATAATGCAAGGGGGCATATCGTATTCGGCAAGGTCAACTACCATTGCGCCTTCACTTTCGGTAAGAAGATTTTTTTGCTTAAGCTCGTCTATTACCGGTTGCATCTTGTCGTTGTAAAAGCTTTCGCCTGCGTAAGAATCGAATTTTACGTTTAAAAGGTCGTAAATCTTTTCCGTTTCTGCAAGGGTAAGAGATTTAAACCAGTTAAATAGCTCAAGTGCTTCGGGATCGCCCTCTTCAATGTTTTTAAAGTAAGCGCGGGCAGCGTCCTCCATTTCGGGGTGGCTTTCAGCTTCCTCGTGGAACTTAACGTAAAGTCTGGTTAATTCCTTAAGTCCTTCGCTTTCTACCGTTTGCTTATCCCCCCACGCCTTGTATGCGTAAATTAGCTTGCCGAACTGAGTGCCGTAATCCCCTAAGTGGTTAATACCAACCGCCTTGTAGCCTAAGAAATTAAAAATCTTATAAAGAGAGCTACCTAAAACGGTGGTACTTAAGTGACCTATATGGAAGGGCTTTGCAATATTGATTGAAGAATAGTCAATACAAACGGTTTTGCCTTCGCCTGCGGTAGAAGAGCCGTATTTTTCCCCTTCGTTTAGAACGGTTTGAATGGTTTTAAGGGTAAATCCCGCGCGGTTAACGGTAAAGTTAAGATAGCCGTTAACTGCCTTTACCTCCGTAATGGTATCGTCCGTTGCAAAGGAAGAAGCAAGCTCTTGCGCTATTATAACGGGGGCTTTTCTAAGCGCTTTTGCAAAGCGGAAGCAGGGTAGTGCGTAGTCGCCCATATCTTGTGAGGGTGTTGCGGTTATAAAGGAAGCAATTTCTTCCGCGCTAACCCCTTCTATTTGTAATTTTTCGGCAATATACTGTTTGTAGTCCATTAAAATACTCCGATTTATTAAGGTTTTGTTTTACGGTTAAATATTTTAACATATTTCTTAATATTTGGCAACAATTTATTGAAATAATTAAAGATTTGTTATATAATATATGTTAATAAAAGAACGCAATTAGATAAAAAAGAGCAAAAAGCAGGCAAAACTAATTGTTTACAGTTAACCGCCTTTTTATCTTTTTATTAATGCATTTAGAGGTGTAAAATGAAACTAGGTGTTGTTGGACTTCCTAACGTAGGAAAATCAACGCTATTTAACGCAATAACTCACGCAGGCGCGCAAGCGGCTAATTTTCCCTTCTGTACGATAGAGCCCAACGTTGGCATCGTTGCCGTGCCTGACGAAAGATTAGATAAGCTTGCCGCTTTATACGCAAGCAGAAAAATTACTCCTGCAACCATAGAGTTCGTTGATATCGCGGGCTTAGTTAAGGGCGCTTCTAGGGGTGAGGGCTTGGGTAATAAGTTCCTTTCTCATATTCGCGAGGTAGACGCTATCGTGCACGTTGTTCGTTGCTTTGCAGACGATAACGTAACCCACGTAGAAAACGGCGTAGATCCCGTTAGAGATATTTCTATTATCAATCTAGAGCTTATTTTAGCCGATTTAGAAAGCGTTACCAAGCGCTTAGATAAGGCTAAAAGCTATATTAAAACGGGTGACAAAAAGTATAAAATAGAAGCTGATATTCTTCAACGTATTTACGATTGCTTAGCAGAAGAAAAGCCCGTTTATTCACTTGAGTTTAACGAAGAAGAGCAAAAGTACGTAAACGGCTTATTCCTTTTAACAACCAAGCCCGTGCTTTACGCTGCTAATATCGGCGAAGAGGATATCGGTAAAAACGAGGATGATTTACCCCTTGTTCAAAGAGTTAAGGAATACGCTCAAAAGGAAGGTAATCAAGTGCTTGTTATTTGCGCTAAGGTAGAAGAAGAGATTTCTCAGCTTCCCCCTGAAGACGCTCAGCTTTTCTTAGACGATTTAGGTCTTACCGAAAGCGGTCTTAACAGACTCGTTAAAACCTCTTACTCTCTTTTAGGTCTTATAAGCTACCTAACTGCAGGGGAAACGGAAACCAGAGCTTGGACTATTACGGAAGGTACTAAAGCTCCTCAGGCAGCGGGTAAAATCCACTCTGACTTTGAAAGGGGATTTATTAAGGCAGACGTAGTTGAATATCAAACCTTACTTGAATGCGGTAACTATACCAAGGCTAAAGAGCTTGGTAAGGTGCGCTCCGAGGGTAAGGAATACGTTATGAAGGACGGCGACGTAGTTCTATTTAAGTTTAACGTATAAATAGGCGTATAAGTCGATTAACTCAACTTTTATGGTTTAATATGGTGTTTTTAAAGAAAAAACGCTTAAAAACGGGTGTTTTTTGCTGTTAATCGCGCTATAGACCAACTTTTTAGTAAAAAATCACACAAAAATAACGATATTTTCACGGCAGTAAGTTTTTTACTGCCTTGCAATTTTTAGAGGGTAAGAATGCAAGTAAACGCAAAACGAGGGTTTAACTCTAACCGTGAAATAGATATGACGGAGGGTGCGTTACTACCAAAGATACTAGCCTTTGCGCTTCCGCTTATGGCAACGGGTGTGCTGCAGCTTTTATTCAACGCGGCAGATATGATCGTGGTTGGAAGATTTGTTAGTGATACGGCGCTTGCGGCGGTTGGCTCAACCGGTAACGTAGTAAACCTTTTAGTAAATTTATTCATGGGGCTTTCTGTTGGCGCGGGTGTTTTAATGGCTAAGCATTACGGCGCTAAAAAGGAAGTGGACGCACAAGAATTAGTACATACGGCAATGCCGTTGAGTTTGATATTGGGAATAGCAGTTTTAATATTAGGCTCTACCTTGGCGACCCCTATATTGGTGTTATTAAAGACGCCTGAAGAGTGCTTGGGTATGGCTAGCACCTATCTTAAGATTTACTTTTTTGGAACGCCTTTCTTAATGATATACAACTTTGGAGCTTCTATCTTTAGGGCGGTTGGCGATACCGTTCGCCCCTTGATTTATTTAACGATAGGCGGTGTGCTTAACGTTATAGTTAACCTGGTAAGCGTGCTCGTTTTGGGTATGCAGGTAGAAGGCGTAGCGTACGCAACGGTAACCTCACAGCTCGTTTCCTGTGTTTTAGTTCTTAGGGCTATGTTTAAGGAAAAGGGCTTTGCTCGCTACGAGCTTAAAAAATCAAAAATAAGAAAAAAGCCACTTTTAGGAATTTTGCGTTTAGGAATTCCTTCGGGTATTCAAAGCTCTCTCTTTTCAATTTCTAACTCCTTAATTCAGTCAACGGTTAACTCCTTTGGTAAAACGGTGCTTGCGGCAAATACCGCGTCACAGGGGTTAGAAGGATTCGTGTTTATAGTAATGAACGCAATAAGCACTACGGCGGCAACGGCGGTAGGGCAAAACTACGGCGCGGGCAACGTTAAAAGAATTAAGGCTTCAATTGTTAGATGCTTGGTTTGTAGCGGTATAATGTCGCTTGCCGTTAGCGGTTTTATATATTTGTTAAGAACTCCCTTGCTTTCTCTTTATACCACTAATAAGGAAGCGGTTGCTATTGCAAGCGAAAGAATGGCAATTATTTTGGGAACGTACTTCTTCTTTGGATTAATGGACGTATTAAGTCAGTCTATGAGGGGCTTGGGCTTCTCTATTACGCCAATGCTTATAGTTTTATTTGGTACTTGCGTATTCAGGGTTGCTTGGATTTATTTGGTGTTCCCGTTGAACCCCGTATATTTAAGCGTTATTTGGTCTTACGCTGCAAGCTGGATATTAACCTTAATAATAAGCATTATAGTATTTTTATTCCTATATAAAAGACGCACGAAGCAAATGCTGTTAGCTTTGGAGCGCAACTAAATAAACGAAATAAACCCGAAAGAGAAAATCTTTTGGGTTTTTGTTTAAAGCAATTTTATTTCTTAAAAAAATCAACTATCGTTTGCGACGTCGCCATTTGTTTA
The DNA here is from genome assembly GCA_015055965.1 of Clostridiales bacterium. Taxonomy (GTDB): domain Bacteria; phylum Bacillota; class Clostridia; order Christensenellales; family Borkfalkiaceae; genus HGM11416. The sequence continues at coordinate 16,285 of SVHG01000005.1, read as the reverse complement.
AAAATTAAAAGCGCAAGGAATGCTAAGGGGGGGGCTTGGTTATTTATATTGTATTAAAAAATATTAAATTACTATAAATTGTGGTTTAATTTTATAAAAAACACAAGATAATCGACTTTTTAAAGGAAATTTTTATTTTTAATTTTAAAATGACACACACGGCCAAGTTGTAATTTTTTATTTTTTTGGTCGATTTTTGGCAAAAATTGGGTAGTTTGGTTGCTTTTTTGCTATATATTATATATAATAAAGTCGCGCGCGAAAAAAGTTTAAAAAAATTTTTGAAAAAATTTAAAAATGGCGTAAAAACGTTTGACTAAGTTGACGGAATATGGTATCCTATGTAGGCTGTGTAATTCGGGTTGAGATGAAAAGTTACTTAATCCTTGGTTTTTTGCGGACTCCGGAACTCCGTAACGAACAAAAAAGGAAGATAATTTTCATTGACAATTGTGGGGATACGATCCCTGCGACTAACCGACCCTTGGGTAGTAATATCATCTGCTTTAAACACACAGCGCAGATGATTTTTTTATTGCCTTAGGTCGATACACACGGCAAAGTTGTAAAATCCGTATTAAAAAAATCCAAAAAGCCATTGAATACGGGTAAAAGTTAGTATAAAATCGGAGGTTTTAAAATGGCAGGACAGAAAATCAGAATCAAACTTGCAGCTTACGACCATGAAATGGTTGATCAGGCTACTCAAAGAATCGTTGAAACGATGAAGAAGGCTGGTGCAAAGATCAGCGGACCTATTCCTCTACCCACTGAAAAGGAAATAGTTACCATCATTCGTTCACCGCACAAATACAAAGATAGCCGCGAACAGTTTGAAATCAGAACTCACAAGAGACTAATTGATATTTATTCAACCAATGCAAAGATTTTGGATAGCATCCATCTTCCCGCTGGTGTTGACGTAAAAATAAAGCTCTAAGAGCAAAATCACAGGAGGTAGAACTTTATCTATGAATAAAGCAATCGTAGGAAAGAAGTTAGGCATGACTCAAGTCTTTTCCGCAGACGGAAAAGTAACTCCGGTCACTGTCGTTTTAGCAGGTCCTTGCCCCGTAGTACAAATTAAGACGGTGGAAAGAGACGGTTACTCAGCAATCAAGGTTGGCTTTGACAAAATCAGAGAAAGCTTACTAACCAAGCCCGAATTAGGTCAGTTTAAGAAAGCAGGCGTTGAACCTTGCAGACACTTAAAGGAATTCAGACTTAACAGCGTTGCTGAATACGAAGTAGGAAAAGCAATTACCGTTGAAGTGTTTAACGAAGGCGATAAGGTAGACGTAGTTGGTATTACCAAAGGTCACGGTTTCAGTGGTGTAATCAAGCGTTGGAATCAACACAGATTAAAAGAAACCCACGGTGTTGGCCCTGTTCACAGAGAAGTAGGTTCAATGGGTAGTATCAGTGATCCTTCAAGAGTATTTAAGAACAAACACCTTCCCGGTCACTACGGTCACGAACAAGTAACTATTCAAAATCTTGAAGTAGTTAAGGTAGATGCAGCTCGTGGCGTATTACTCATCAAAGGTGCAATCCCCGGTCCTAAGGGCGGCGTTGTTTGCATTAGCGATAGCGTAAAAGCGTAAGGAGAGTGAATTAGAATGGCAAGTTTAAGATTATACAATATGCAAGCTAAGGAAGTTGGTTCAATCGAAGTAAACGACGAACTCTTCCAAATGGAATATAAAGAAGCTTTAATTCACCAAGCTGTTGTAACCCGTCTTGCAAACGAAAGACAGGGTACTAAGAGCTCTCTTACCAGATCAGAAGTAAGAGGCGGTGGTAAGAAGCCTTACCGTCAAAAGGGAACTGGTAATGCACGTCAAGGCTCAACCAGAGCTCCTCAATGGATTAAGGGTGGCGTTGTATTCGCTCCCAAGTCAAGAGATTTCTCTAAGAAGATGAACGTAACCGCAAAGAGAACCGCTATGTTCTCTGCTCTTTCTAAGAAGGTTGCAGACGGCGAATTCTTCGTTATCGACGAAGTTGCAGTAGCTAACGGCAAGACCAAAGAAATGGTAGCTTTCTTAAAGGCGTTCAACTTTGAAAAGACTGTACTATTAGTAATGTGCAATTCTGATGAAAAGGTTATCAGAGCTGCAAGCAATATTGAAAAGCTTCACACCCTTCCCGTTGAACAACTTAACACTTACGACGTTGTTAAAAACGCAGTAGTTGTTCTTGCAAAGGGTTCTGTTGAAAAACTACAGGAGGTTTACGGAGAATAATGGAAGCAAGAGATATTATAATCAGCCCTATTCTAACTGAAAAGAGCTACCAGGATATCGCAAACAAGAAATACGTATTCCGCGTAGCAAAGGCTGCTAACAAGACTGAAATCAAGCTTGCAATCGAAAGCATTTTTGAAGTAAGCGTTGAATCCGTTCACACCGTTAACTGCCGTGGTAAGAAAAAGAGAATGGGTAGATACGAAGGATATACCCCCGCTTATAAGAAAGCAATCGTTCAACTTAAAGAAGATAGCAAGGCTATCGCTTTCTTTGAGTCATTGTCCTAAGTAGGAGGAAGATAGAAAATGGCTATTAAGAGATATAAACCTACTTCAGCTGCACGCCGTTTTATGTCGGTAAGCAGTTTTGAAGAAATCACCTGCACGAGCCCCGAGAGATCACTTCTTGAGGTTAAGAATCACACGGGTGGTAGAAATGCTAACGGTAGAATTACCGTAAGACATCACGGTGGTGGTAACAGAAATAAATACCGTATTATCGACTTCAAGAGAAATAAAGACGGTATCCCCGCTATCGTAAAGAGTATCGAATACGATCCCAACAGAACCGCTAACATCGCTCTTTTACAATACGTAGACGGCGAAAAGAGATACATTCTTGCTCCTATCGGTTTAACCGTAGGCGATAAGGTATTAAGCGGTGAGGGCGCAGATATTAAAGCAGGTAACGCTTTAAAGATCGAAAACATCCCCGTTGGTACTATGATTCACAATATCGAGCTTCAACCCGGTAAGGGTGGCCAAATTGCAAGAGCTGCCGGTATGAGCGCTCAGCTAATGGCTAAAGAAGGCGTTTACGCTCAAGTTAAAATGCCCAGCGGCGAAATGAGACTTATTAGCGTTAAATGTAAGGCTACTATCGGTCAAGTTGGTAACCTAGATAACGAAATCGTAAGAATCGGTAAAGCTGGTAAGAAGAGACACATGGGTATCAGACCTACCGTTAGAGGTTCAGTTATGAACCCCTGCGATCACCCCCACGGTGGTGGTGAAGGACGTTCACCCATTGGTAGACCCGGTCCCGTTACTCCTTGGGGTAAACCTGCACTTGGCTACAAGACCAGAAAGAAGAAGAACAGAACTAACAAGTTCATTCTTAAGAGAGTGAACTAAGGAGGTCGCTGAGAAATGAGTAGAAGTGTTAAAAAAGGACCTTTCATTCAACCTAAATTGCTTGAAAGAGTTGAAAAATTAAATGCCGAAAATAAAAAATCAGTGCTTAAAACCTGGTCAAGATCATCAACGATCTTCCCCCAAATGGTAGGACATACTATCGCGGTTTATGACGGCAGAAAGCACGTTCCCGTTTACATCACCGAAGATATGGTTGGATGTAAGCTTGGTGAATTCGCGCCCACCAGAACTTTCAAGGGCCACGCAGGCTCCAAGACGACGGGCTAATCGGAGGTAACAGAGTAAAATGGCTGGAAATACCAAAAAGAAAACCCTGAGAATTCAGGAAACTAAAGATAGAAGACCCAGAGCGGTTGCTAAATTCATTAGAATTTCTCCTTACAAGGTAAGAGTAGTTCTTGACCTAATCAGAAACAAGAGTGTTGACGAAGCGGTTGCAATTTTAGCAAACACCTCTAAGGCAGGCGCAGAGCCCATCAGAAAGGTAGTTGAATCTGCTGCAGCAAACGCAGAACACAACCTACACATGAACAGAAGCGATCTTAAGGTTGCTGAATGTTTTGCTGATATGGGCCCCACTTTAAAGAGAATGCAACCTGTTAGCAAAGGCAGAGGTTACAGAATTCTTAAGAGAACGAGCCACATTACCGTTGTGCTCGATGCAGTTAAGTAGGAGGACGCTATGGGACAGAAAGTTAATCCGCACGGTTTAAGAGTAGGCGTTATTAAAGGCTGGGATACCCAGTGGTACGCTAACAAAAAAGATTTTGGTGCGAACATTAAAGAAGATTACGAAATCAGAACATTCCTTAAAAAGCAATATTATGCAGCAGCAGTTACCACTATCGGTATCGAAAGAGCTGCAAACAGAATTGCAATCACTATTCATACCGCTCGTCCCGGTGTTCTTATCGGTAAGGCTGGTTCAGAAGTAGAAGTAATTAAGGCAAGTGTTGCAAAGCTTACCAAAGGTAAACAAGTTTCTATCAACATCGTTGAAGTTAAGAGACCTGATTGCAACGCTCAACTAATTGCTGAATCTGTAGCAGGTCAACTAGAAAAGAGAGCATCATTCAGAAGATGTATGAAACAAGCTATTGGTAGAGCTATGCGTCTTGGCGTTAAAGGTGTTAAGATCATGGTTAGCGGAAGACTTGACGGTGCTGAAATTGCTCGTAGCGAACAGTATCACGAAGGTTCTATTCCTCTACAAACTCTCCGTGCAGACATCGACTACGGTTTTGCTGAAGCACACACCACCTTTGGTGTAATCGGCGTTAAGACCTGGGTATACAATGGCGAAGTTCTTGGCGGAATTAAGAAACAAGGAGGCAACGCTTAATTATGTTAATGCCTAAAAGAGTTAAAAGAAGAAAAGTTCAGCGCGGCAGAATGAAGGGCAAAGCTCATAAGGGCAACGTTCTTGCTTACGGCGATTTCGGTCTTGCTGCTGAAACCTGCGCATGGGTTACTTCTAACCAAATAGAAGCTGCCCGTATCGCTATGACTAGATTTATCAAGCGTGGCGGCCAGGTATGGATTGATATATTCCCTCACAAACCTGTAACGGCTAAACCTGCTGAAACTCGTATGGGTAGCGGTAAGGGTAGCGTTGAATATTGGGTAGCTGTTGTTAAGCCCGGTAGAGTTATGTTTGAAATCTCCGGCGTAGCAGAAGCAGATGCAAGAGAAGCTTTACGTCTAGCATCACACAAATTACCCTGCAAGTGCAAAATCGTAAAGAAAGAAACTTCAGAAGGCGGTGAAGGCTGATGAAAGCAAAAGAAATTCATAATATGACGAATGACGAGTTAGCTACGAAGTTAGCCGGTCTTAAAGAGGAACTCTTTAACCTTCGCTTCCGTCACGCTACCGGTCAACTCGAAAACCCCAACGTTTTAAAGACGGTTAAAAAGGATATCGCTAGAGTTAAAACCGTGATTCGCGAACGCGAACTCAAGGCTAACTAAGGTGGAGGATTGAGTTATGGAAAGAAATCTCAGAAAAGAAAGAGTAGGTCTCGTTAGCTCTAACAAAATGGATAAGACCGTTGTAGTAGTAATCGAACAAAAGAGCAAACATCCTCTTTACAAGAAGACTATTACTACTTCAGTTAAGTTCAAAGCACACGACGAAAACAACGAGTGCGGTGTTGGCGATAAGGTAAGAATCGTAGAGACCAGAAAGTTAAGTAAAGATAAAAACTGGCGTGTTGCCGAAATCATTGAAAAGGCTAAGTAAGAGGAGGAAGGAAGCAATATGATACAAGCTGAATCTAGATTAGTTGCTGCCGACAACTCCGGCGCTAAAGAATTAAAATGCATTAAAGTACTTGGCGGTTCATTCCGTAAGTTCGGTAATATCGGTGACGTAATCGTTGCAAGCGTTAAGACTGCAACTCCCGGTGGCGCTGTTAAGAAAGGTGACGTTGTTAAGGCAGTTATCGTTCGTTCAACCAGCGGTTTACGTCGTGCAGATGGAACTCACATTAAGTTTGATGATAACGCTGCAGTTATTATCGACGCACAGAAACAGCCCAAGGGTACTCGTATCTTTGGACCTGTTGCAAGAGAGCTTCGTGAAAAAGATTACATGAAGATCGTATCTCTAGCACCCGAAGTGTTATAAGGAGTGACTGAATCATGAAAGTTAAAAAGAATGATACCGTTCTTGTTTTAACCGGTAAGGATAACGGTAAGACCGGTAAGGTTTTACGCGCTCTACCCGGTGACAACAGAGTAGTAGTAGACGGTGTAAACGTACAAAAGAAGCATAAAAAAGCACGTTCAGCTCAAGAAACCAGCGGAATCGTTGAACAAGCCGGTCCTATTGATGCTAGTAACGTTTTAGTAATTTGCCCCGTATGCGGTAAGGCAACCAGAGTGTCTTACGCAGTAGTAGACGGCAAGAAGGTTCGTATCTGCAAGAAGTGCAAAATGAGCCTAGACGTTAAGGCAGAGAGCAAAAAGCCCGCTAAAAAAGCAACGGCTAAAAAAGCTTCAAAGAAAAAATCAACAGTTGAAGAAGCATAATGGAGGACTTCAAAGTGGCAGAAAAAAAGACTCAGGTTGCTAAAGAACCTGCAACCGATTCAAAGTATGTTAGCAGAGTAAGAACGAAATATATCGAAGAAGTCGTTCCGGCTCTCATCAAAAAGTTTAATTATAAGAACGTTAACCAAGTTCCCAAACTAGTAAAAATCACCATTAACGGTGGTCTTGGCGACGTTAAGGATAACGCTAAGGGCGTTCAACAAGTTCAACAGGAACTCACTCAAATTGCCGGTCAAAAGCCCGTTTTAACGACTGCTAAAAAGTCAGTTGCTAACTTCAAGGTAAGACAAGGCATGAACGTAGGTATCAAAGTTACCTTACGTGGTGAAAGAATGTACGAATTCTTTGATAAATTAGTATCTATCGCATTACCCAGAGTAAGAGACTTTAAGGGTGTCCCCACTAAGTCTTTTGACGGAAGAGGTAACTACGCAATGGGTGTTAAGGAACAACTTATCTTCCCTGAAATTCAATATGACCAGGTAGAAAAGGTAAGAGGCTTTGACCTTTGTTTCGTAACCACTGCACAAACCGACGAAGAAGCAAGAGAACTCTTAAGAGAACTCGGCATGCCCTTCAAAGCAGAGTAAGGAGAACTAATTATGGCAAAGAAATCAATGATAAATAAGCAGCAGAGAACGCCTAAGTTCTCTACTAGAGCATACACCAGATGCAGTATTTGCGGAAGACCTCATTCAGTATTACGTAAATACGGAATTTGCAGAATATGCTTCAGAAACTTGGCTTATAAGGGCCAAATTCCCGGCGTTAAGAAAGCAAGCTGGTAAGAGGAGGTAAAAAGAATATGACAGATCCTATTGCTGATATGCTTACTCGCATCAGAAATGCGTTAGTAGTTAAGCATGACGAGGTGGATATTCCTACCTCTAATATGAAGAAAGAAATCGCAAGAATTCTACTTGCTGAAGGTTACATCAAAGGCTACGAAATCGTTGGCGAAAAGGGCGAAACCATTAGAGTTGCTCTTAAGTACGGCGCTAAGGGCGAAAGAGTAATCTCTGGCTTAAAGAGAATTTCTAAACCCGGCTTACGTGTTTATGCAGGTAGCCAAGAGCTTCCCAAAGTTTTAGGTGGTTTAGGTATTGCTATCATCTCTACACCCAAGGGTGTTATGACCGATAAGGAAGCAAGAAAGCTTCGTCACGGTGGCGAAGTGCTTGCATACGTTTGGTAAGGAGGTATACGGTTTATGTCAAGAATTGGTAGAGAACCGGTTGCTATCCCCGCAGGCGTAACGGTTGACGTAAGAGAAAATGAATTTATTGTTAAAGGACCTTTAGGAACTTTAACTCAGGCATACGATCCCGCTATTACCATCACCGTTGATGGCGCAGTAGCTACCGTAACCAGAGCTAACGACTTAGGTCCTGTTAGAGCAAAACACGGCTTATACAGAATGTTACTTGCTAACATGGTAACCGGTGTTACTAAGGGCTATGAAAAGCTTCTTGTTGTAAACGGTGTTGGTTGGAAGGCTCAAATGCAAGGTTCAAAGCTTGTATTAAACGTAGGCTTTTCACACCCTGTAGAAGTTGTTGCACCTGAAGGAGTAACTCTTTCATGCGTATCTCAAACTGAAGTTTCAGTTAAGGGTATTGATAAAGTTGCTGTAGGTCAAGTTGCTGCTAACATCAGATCGATCAGACTTCCCGAACCTTATCACGGATACGGTATCCGTTATAAAGACGAAGTTATCGTTCGTAAAGAAGGTAAGACTGCAGGTAAGTAAAAGGAGTAAAACGCTATGATTTCAAAAGTTAATAAAAATCAAGATAGACAAAGAAGACACGCAAGAGTGCGCCTTAAACTTTCCGGCACGGCAGAATGTCCCAGACTTAACGTATACAGAAGTCTTAACCATATCTACGCTCAAATCATTGACGACGTAAAGGGTGTAACTCTTTGCGCATGCTCAACTGTAGAAAAGGAAATCATCAAGTTAATTGCTGATACCGATAAGAAGGGCGCGGCTAAGATCGTTGGTCAGGAGCTTGCTAAGAAGGCACTTGCAAAGGGTATTGAAACCGTTGTATTTGATAGAGGCGGTTACCTTTACACCGGTAGAGTGGCAGCACTCGCAGACGGCGCAAGAGAAGCCGGACTTAAGTTCTAAGGGAGGCAAGAAAAATGGCAAGAGATAATAACAGACCTCAAAGAAGACAAGAAGCTAATGACGGTCTTATTAAAAAGCTTATATGCGTTAACCGCGTAACCAAGGTTGTAAAGGGCGGACGTAAAATGCGTTTTGCAGCTTTAGTTGTAGTTGGTGACGGTGCAGGTAAAGTAGGCTGTGGTATGGGTAAGGCAAACGAAGTACCCGAAGCAATCGAAAAAGCAACTGCTCAAGCAAGAAAGAGCATGAAGCCCGTAGCGCTTTTAGGTAATACCATTCCTCACGAAGTTGTTGCAAAGTTCGGCAGAGGTCAGGTAATTATGCTTCCCGCTGAAGAAGGTACCGGTGTTATCGCCGGTGGTCCTGTTCGTGCGGTAATGGAAGCAGTAGGCATTACAAATATCAGAACGAAATCTCACGGTACCAACAACCCCATCAACATGGTTAAGGCCGTTATCGCAGGCTTATCTGAATTGAAGACCGCTGAACAAGTAGCTCTTCTTCGCGGAAAGACTGTTGAAGAGATTCTCGGTTAAGGAGGCATACAATGGCTAACGAAAATAACGTTATCGTAAAGGTTACTCTCGTTAAGAGTATCTCAGGAAGATTAAAAAATCAGCAGGCTACTATTGCTGCTCTTGGACTACACAAGATTGGTCAGTCAAAAGAGTTCAAGGATAGCCCGACTCTTCAGGGTATGCTTACCAAAGTTGCGCATCTCGTAAAAGTCGAAAAGCAGTAATTACAAGGAAGGTTTATTTATTATGAGAATAGATACATTACAACCTGCTGAAGGTTCAAGAACTTCCAAGAAGAGACTTGGCAGAGGTATCGGTTCAGGTCTAGGAAAAACTAGTGCTAAAGGTCATAAGGGCCAATGGGCTAGAAGTGGCGGCGGTGTTCGCCCCGGATTTGAAGGCGGTCAAATGCCTTTAACCCGTAGAGTTCCCAAGAGAGGTTTTAAGAACCATTTCAGAAAAGAATATGCAATCGTAAACGTTGGAATGCTAGAAAGCTTTGAAAACGGTGCAGTAGTAGATTACGAAGCACTTTACGTTGCTGGTTATATTAAAGAAGTTAAGGGCGCTATCGGTCTTAAGGTATTAGGTAGCGGCGAACTTACTAAGGCTTTAACCGTTAAAGCGGCTAGATTTTCAGAAAGCGCTAAGGCTGCTATTGAAAAAGCAGGCGGCACTTGCGAAGAAATTTAATACGTGATACGGAGGGCGAAAGATGTTTGAAACCTTAAAGAATGCTTTCAAAGTCAAAGAAATAAGAGTGAAAATCTGGTGGACGCTAGCTTTCCTCTTATTATATAGACTGGGATGTTATATTCCCGTTCCCGGTATTGGTGAATCACTATTAGAAACGGCTGGTTTAAGCAACCTAAACTACCTTTCAATCATGTCTATGATGTCAGGTGGCGCGCTTTCTCAGGGAACATGGTTTGCTATGGGTATTAGCCCGTACATCAACGCATCCATTATTATTCAGCTTCTAACCGTTGCTATCCCTGCTCTTGAAAGATTGAGCAAGGCTGGTGAAGAAGGAAGACGTAAAATAAACAGTCTTACAAGATATCTTGCTATCGGTTTAGCAGTTGTACAGTCAATTGGTATTCTTATCAACTACGTTGACGGTTTATCAGCAAGCGTAGACGGAAGCGCGTCTCTCGTTACCTTGTTATTCGGTCAAAAATGGTTAGCATGCGCCGTTGCAGTAATTATTTACGCATCAGGTACTGCAGTTACCATCTGGATTGGTGAAAGAATTACCGAACACGGAATAAGCAACGGTATTTCAATTCTTATTTTCGTGGGTATTATTTCAAGTGCAGGTCAGTACTTACTTTCTTCATTTGGAAAGATCACCGGCTCTACCGACAGCGCAAACTCTCTTACTGCATTTTGGCAATTAATCGGATACCTTGTTGCAATCATACTTATCTTTGGTTGCATCGTATTCGTTGACCTTGCAGAAAGAAAGATTCCCGTTCAATACGCTAAACAAGTTAAGGGAAGAAAAATGTATGGCGGTCAATCAACCGTTATTCCCATTAAGGTTAATGCAAACGGCGTTATGCCTCTAATCTTTGCATTCTCTATCCTTTCTTTCCCTGAACTTATTATGAGTATGTTCTGGCCCAAGAGCAACGCTCTTGCTTGGTGGCAAATGAACATGGGAACGGACAGCTGGGTTTACATGGTAGTACTTTGCCTATTAATTTTAGGCTTTGCATACTTCTATACGACCATTCAGTTCAGTCCCGAAGATATTTCAAGAAATATCCAACAAAACGGTGGTTTTATTCCCGGTATCAGACCCGGTAAGCCCACTACCGATCATTTAAAACGTATTTCTAACAGAATTACGTTATTCGGCGCTATCTTCCTAGCGTTAGTAGCGCTAATACCTTCAATCATATTCAGACTCATTGACCAAGGTTCAGCAGCAGTATTCACCGCAACCGGAATGCTAATCTGCGTTTCCGTAGCTCTTGAATTCAACACTGCTTTAGAATCTCAAATCATGATGAAGAACTACAAAGGTTTCTTAAAATAAAAACAAACAGTCCGCGCTTTGCCAAGCGGCAAGGCGCGGGATAAAGAAAAAATTATGAATATCATTTTGTTAGGCGCACCCGGCGCGGGAAAGGGTACTCAGGCAGCGTATTTAGTTAATAAATTTGCTATTCCCCATATCTCCACGGGCGACATATTCAGAAGTAATATTAAGCAACGTACGGAAATCGGTCTTATAGCAAAAAGCTATATTGATAAAGGTCAGCTTTGTCCCGATGACGTAACTGTGAAGATTGTTGAGCTTAGATTGGCTAACGAAGACTGTAAAAAGGGTTTCTTGTTAGACGGTTTTCCAAGAACCGTTCCCCAAGCTGAAGCGCTTTCCAAAATAACCGATATTGATTACGTAATCGATATTGAAATCCCCTTTGAAAGACTACTACACCGCTTGACGGGTAGAAGAGTATGTGCAAAGTGCGGAGCTTCTTATCACGTTGATTTCCTTAACGGAAAAACCACTTGTGACTGTGGCGAAGAGCTTATTCACAGAGATGACGATACCGAAGAAACCGTATCTAAGCGCATCAACGTTTACACTCAACAAACACAACCCCTAATTGATTATTATCGCGAAAGAGGTAAATTAATCTCTGTAAACGGTGACCAAGCAGTTGAGGCTGTATTTGAAGAAATAGTTCAAAAGTTGGGCAAATAATGATTTACGTAAAAAATTCGGAAGAAATTCAAAGGATGAGAGTTGCCTGTCAGATTACTAGGGATACGTTGAATCTCGTTGAAGAGAAGATACGCGCCGGTATGACGACGAAAGAGCTTGATAAAATTGCTTACGATTATATAACCGCTTGCGGAGCAAAGCCTGGCTTTTTAGGTCTTTACGGCTTTCCCGGAACGTGCTGTATCTCTATTAACGAAGAGGTTGTGCACGGCTTCCCCTCAAGCAGGGTTATTCAAGATGGAGATATAGTTAGCGTAGACGTTGGCGCGTTTAAAAACGGCTTTAACGGCGACGCGGCAAGAACCTTCTGCGTAGGCAACGTTGAACCCGAAACTAGAAGATTGGTTGAAGTAACCAAACAATCTTTCTTTGAGGGAATAAAAGATATTTGCGTGGGTAGTGCGATAGGCGACATAGGCTATCAGGTACAAACCTATGCGGAGTCAAACGGTTTTTCCGTTGTAAGAGAAATGACCGGGCACGGAATTGGCAGAAAGCTACATGAAGACCCAGAGGTTAGAAACTACGGAAAAAGAGGCACGGGTATCCGTTTAAGAGAAGGTATGACCTTAGCCGTAGAGCCCATGATAAATATGGGTGGCTATCAGGTAGATATAGACGGATGGAAATGCGTTACGCGTGATGGGAAACCTTCCGCGCATTACGAAAACACTATTGTAATAACAGCAAACGGTGTAGAAATACTTACCCTTTAAAAAATAATCGGAGGTAAAGCTTAGTGTCTAAGGAAGACGTAATAGAAGCTGAAGGCGTGATTTTAGAAGCATTGCCTAACGCAACTTTTAAGGTCAAATTATCAAATGGGCATATAATTACGGCGTATATATCCGGCAAGCTAAGAATGAATTACATTAAAATCATTCCCGGCGACGGTGTAAAGCTAGAAATGAGCCCCTATGATTTAACTAAAGGCAGAATCGTTTGGCGTAGCAAGAACTGACCGCCGCGCATCATAAAAAAATCGGAGGAATAAATTATGAAAGTAAGACCATCTGTTAAGCCTATGTGTAAAGATTGCAAGATTATCAAAAGAGAAGGCAAAGTAATGTGCATTTGCTCTAAAGATAAGAGCCATAAGCAAAGACAAGGCTAACGAAAACAATCTTTTTATTCAATTGGCATCATTCCAAGCCAAAAGAGTAAAAAATCTATATATATTAATAAAAAACGTATAAAAGGAAAATTACGGAGGTTTAGAATCAATGGCACGTATTGCCGGTGTAGATTTACCGAGAGACAAGCGTATTGAAGCAGGCCTTACCTATATTTACGGTATTGGCTGGGCAACATCGCAAAAAATATTGGAAGAAACGGGTGTTAATCCCGACGTAAGAGTTAAGGATCTTACAGAAGAGGACGTATCTAAGCTAAGAGAATATATCGAAAAAAATCTTCGCGTAGAAGGTGAACTTCGTTCAGACGTTAACTTATCTGTTAAGAGACTTATCGAAATCAGCTGCTATCGTGGCGTTCGCCACAGAAAGGGCTTACCTGTAAGAGGTCAAAGTTCAAAGCGTAACGCTAGAACCCGTAAAGGCCCCAGAAGAACGGTCGCTAAGAAAAAGACCGCAAGCAAGTAAGATAAAGAGGTGAATTAAAATGGCTGTAAAAAAAGTCGTAAGAAAACGTAAAGAACTTAAGAAAGTTGATAAAGGTCAAGTTCATATTCAATCCTCTTTTAACAATACCATCGTAACCATTACCGATATGAACGGTAACGCAATCGCTCAATCAAGCGCAGGCGCATTAGGTTACAGAGGATCAAGAAAGAGCACTCCTTTTGCTGCTCAACAAGCTTCAGAGGTTGCTGCAAGAAAGGCAATGGAACACGGACTACGTTCTGTTGAAGTTTTTGTTAAAGGTCCCGGTCAAGGCCGTGAATCTGCTATCCGCGCATTAGGCGTATGCGGAATTGAAGTAACCATGATTCAAGACGTTTCACCCATCCCTCACAACGGATGCCGTCCCCCCAAACGTCGTAGAGTATAATAGGAGGTATCAAAATGGCTAAATATACAGGTGCAAAATGCCGTCTTTGCAGACGTGAGGGCGCTAAGCTTTTCCTTAAAGGTGAAAGATGCTATAAAGCAGGTGTTTGTCCTTTTGAAAAGAGACCGGTTGCTCCCGGCCCCCACGCAAATATGAGAAAGAAAGTTTCTGAATACGGATTACAACTTCGTGAAAAACAGAAAACTAAAAGAATTTACGGTGTACTAGAAGGTCAATTCCGTCATTACTATGAAAGAGCAGACCGTATGAAAGGTATTACCGGTGAAAACATGCTTTCATTACTTGAAAGACGTTTAGATAACGTTATTTTCAGAATGGGTCTTGCTGCATCACGTTCACAGGCTCGTCAATTAGTAACCCACGCACACTTCTGCGTAAACGGAAAGGCTGTTGACATTGCTTCTTACGAAGTTAAGGCTGGCGACGTTATTACCGTTAAGGAAAACAGAAAGGACAACAAGTACTTTGTTGAACTTAAAGCAGCTCCTAAGAAAAACAATATGCCTAAGTGGGTTGAATTCGATCTAGAAACTCTAACCGGTAAAGTGCTTGCACTTCCCACCAGAGAAGATATCGATCAACAAATTGCAGAGCATATGATCGTCGAGTTATACTCCAAGTAATAGATAAAGCGTTTGCCCTGATTAGTAAGCTTTTCAGGGCAGATGAAAAAATAAAACGCGTATGCCGTAGCGAATGGATTGTGCGGCTACAGCATCTTACTTAACTGTAAGGTGTGTGATTAAATTTCAGGAGGAAACGCTAATATGATGGAAATAGATATGCCCAAAATTGAAGTAGAGGAAAGCGAAGACAGGACTTATGCGAAAGTCGTTGTTTCTCCCCTTGAAAAAAGTTTTGGTTTAACACTCGGCAACTGTTTGAGAAGAACGTTGCTTTCAGCTCTTCCCGGTGCTGCAGCGCAGGGCATTAAGTTTGCCCCCGAACTGGGAGTAAAGCATGAATTCAGCACCATCCCCGGTGTTCGTGAGGATGTTCCGGAAATCGTGCTTAATATCAAGTGTGTAGCATTCAAAACCGCTACCATGGACGATAGTTTTAAAAAGATCGTAAAACTGTATAAGGTTGGACCTTGTACCGTTACCGCAGGCGACATTGAACAGGACGCTGAGGTTGAAGTTCTTAATAAAGACGCTTACATCTGTACTCTTGATGAAAACGGTGTTTTAGATATGGAAATTACCGTTGGTAGAGG
Source organism: Clostridiales bacterium (assembly GCA_015055965.1). Taxonomy (GTDB): domain Bacteria; phylum Bacillota; class Clostridia; order Christensenellales; family Borkfalkiaceae; genus HGM11416. The sequence continues at coordinate 1,190 of SVHG01000005.1, read as the reverse complement.
CAGAGGTTATAAGGGCGCAGATCACAACAAGAAAGACGAAATCGATTATATCGCAGTTGATTCTATTTACAGCCCCGCTAAGAAGGTTAGCTACGCTGTAGAAAGCACCAGAAAAGGTGAACAGTCTGCAGATTACGATAAGCTTACTTTAGAGGTTTGGACGAACGGTGCGTTCTCTGGCCGTGAAATTATAAGCTTAGCTGCAAAGCTCGTTGAAGAGCATATGCACGTATTTACCGCTCTTTCTGACAGTGCGTTTGGTGGCTTCTTAGTTCAAGCACCCACCGATCCCATGCCCAGAATTTTAGAAATGAGCATTGAAGAAATGGAGCTTTCAGTTCGTTCTTACAACTGTTTAAAGCGCGCGAATATTCATACGGTAGAAGATTTAACTAAAAAGACCGAAGAAGACATGTTGAAGGTAAGAAATCTCGGCAAGAAATCGCTTGACGAAGTTATTCAGAAGCTTCAAAGCTACGGTCTGCATTTAAAGGAACAGGAGGACTAATATAATGCCGGGAAAATTAGGTGTTACGTCAACACAAAGAAAAACGATGCTTAGAAATCTCGCATCAGACCTTTTATGGTACGGCAAGATTACTACTACTTTAGCAAGAGCTAAAGAATTAAGATCTTACGTTGAAAAAATCATAACCTTAGCGGTTAATTCTTATACCGATACCATCTCTGAAACGGTTACCGTTAAAGATGAAAAGGGTAAAGAAACCACCAAAAAGGTATTCAAGGATGGTGCTAAGAAGCTTGCTGCAAGAAGAAAAATCATGACTCTTACTCATGATATTCCTGATGCTAAACAACCAGGCGAAAAGAACGCTGACTACAAGGCAAGAGTAAAAGGTATTAAGCATCCTTTAATGGAAAAGTTGTTTAACGAAATCGCTCCCAAGTTTGCTGATAGAGCAGAACAACTTGGTCAGGGCGGTGGCTATACCAGAATTTACCGTCTTAATAACCGCCGTGGCGACGATGCTGAAATGGCGATTATTGAGCTTGTAGACTAATTCTTTAATTAGCAAAAGCCAAATAAGACAAAATAACAAAAGCTCCCTTATTCAAGGGAGCTTTTTTATTGATATAAAGAAAAACCACGCGATATGATATGCACCCCAAAAGTTAGACAAATTTTTGGAGGTGCATATTTTTATGAAAGAAAGGAAAAGAACGAATAA
>SVHG01000019.1 GCA_015055965.1 Clostridiales bacterium | reverse complement strand
TATTCGTTCTTTTCCTTTCTTTCATAAAAATATGCACCTCCAAAAATTTGTCTAACTTTTGGGGTGCATATCATTTAAAATACCCGTTGCTCTTTTTCTAAAATTACCTTAAAAACTTCCCCCTTAAAGGTAATTTTTATAGCGAGCTACAAATAAACGCTGCGTTAAACGCCCACAATTAAAATTACGCCTTATAAAGCCTTCTTTTAACCGTTATTGTAACTACGCATTTTTAAGCCACCGATAGTCGAAGCGATAGGCGCTTCGGTAGAGACTATGAAACCCTTTCTTTCACATTATATCGGCTATGCGCAAAAAAAAATACACCCCAATAATAACACAACGCAAAAAGGCTTGTCAAATACGATAACGTCACTTTTTTAAAAAATATTCAATTCTTTTAAGACTTAAACTAAAAAAACGTAAACGTTTTACGTTAGTTTTATAACAATTAAAAAGAGCACGAAATTATTTTTTTCACTCCCCTTTTACGCTTATTTTATTTAGCTTTTCCATAAAAAAGCCCACCTATAGGTCGATTAACGGCACTTTTAAACTTAAAAACAACGCCACGTATAAACCTATCTTTTTCTTTTATAAAACAAAAAACGTTAAGGCAAAAAGCCTCAACGCCTTGTTAATATTCAATTTAAACTTTAGCCGTTAGTGGTAGTTATTGCATAACCGGAATAGAACTTCGTTCCCTTTAAAAGCTCTTGCTTAATAGTTTTTGCAAAGGAACTGTTAGCAATATATTCTTCCTTATTTTCTTTAATAACCCTAAACACAAACCTTTCTATAGAATTACTTTCTTCCTTTTTATAAAGCTCAAAGCGGTTTGCAAAGGACAAAATATTAGAATTTTTAGGTAAATAATTTTTTAACGTGGGATCTAACAGCCAGCTTTCTATATGCACGTATTTTTCGCCGTAATGGGCCTTTGCGCGCGCGAAGGATTTATTAACCTCTTCTTCACTCATTACCCCGCCGAAGGGAATATGTACGTTAAGAATGGGAGTGCCTGCCTTAATAACCCTATCCTTTAAAATAATATCTTCTTCCACCTCATCCGTTTGGAATTGTAATCTACCCAAGCGAACGATACCTGCGTGCATGTGCGAGGTAAGCCAACCGGTTTCCCTTAAACCGCAAATACCCGTTTCTAAAATACACATTTCGTTCCATATTTTTAAATCGTAAAAGGTATCTAAGAACTCTTGCTTGGTAAAACCTTCTTTTAAATAATGGGGGTACAAATCGAGGGCAAAGTTGGTAAAATAGAACAATAACGCGGGATAATAATTTTCCTGCATTTTATCCTTTAGCTGTTGCAAAAACTTATCTTCATCTGCATAATAAAGATTTTTAGCAAGCAAATACTCTTCCCCTTGCACCTGCATTTTATAATAGGTTTCTATTGCGGTTTGACTGTAACCTATTAAATTCATAAATTCATCAATTTTCATATTGCTCTCCCATTGGTTAAAATGCTTGTCTTTTTTTTATTTTTGTTATATACTTATTTAAAGTGAGGTGAAAAAATGGCAAATATACGTGACGTTGCTAAATTAGCAGGGGTTTCGCCCGCGTCGGTTTCACGCATACTTAATAACGATACTACATACCATACGACCGAAGAAACCGCTAACAGAGTTTTTAGCGCTGCAAAAAAATTAAATTATCATATACCGCAAAACAGAAGATCTAAACGCAAACGCATAAGATTTGGCTGTATTTCCCGTATGACGGTTGAACATACCAAGGATAGCTACTTTTCCAGTATTGCGAACAGTATACAAAGCTTCTGCCGTAAAAATAATATAGAGTTTGAGCTTTTACAGTCACAGTTTGACGTAGAAAACCCCAACCTTTTAAAAAACTTTTTATCTTCTAACCTTAACGGCGTTATAGTAATGGGCTACGTTGACCCTATTATTATTGACTCTATTTTAGAAAAAGGAATTAGCATAGTCGGTATAGACAGCTCCTCCGATAAAATAGACAACGTTCGCTATAACAGATATCAAGCCGGCTGTTACGCAATGCAATATTTACTTGCTAAAGGGCATAAAAAAATTGCATACGTAGGCTCTAATATTTACCCGGATAAGGTTTGGGACTTAGGTAGATTTGAAGCGTACAAGAAGATGCTTTCCACAGAAAATATTCCCCTTAACCCTGATTGGGTGATAGACTGCAAGTGGCAAAGAGAAACCTGCTATAAGCTTGTTACAAAGCTTTTATCTTCCAACGATAAGCCAACCGCTTTCTTCGTTGCAAGCGACCACATGGCTATTGCCGCAATGAGCGCTATTAACGACTACGGCTTAAGAATCCCAGAAGATATTTCTATAATAGGTATTACCGATATAGAGGTTTCTAAATACTTAAATCCCCCGTTAACGACCATAAAAATTCCCCAAGAGGAAATTGGAACTATTGCCGCATCAACCTTGCTTGGCAGAGTTAACAGCGATACCACTATTGTAAAACAAATCTATATCCCTACCGAGCTTATAGAAAGAAAAAGCGTTAAATCTATTTAAAAGTGGAGCTATAGCGCGATTATCGCTATATTATAAAAATAAAATCAATTAGCAAAGTGCCGTTTTAAAACGGCACTTTTTTTCTTTTTAATATTAAAATTGCAATTAAAGCAAGCATTGGTAAATACCCAGAATGAACGCTTGAAGCACAGCCGAAAGATGAACTCACACCAGAGCCCTGCTCGCTATTTTGCGAATTTTCAAAAATACTATCGCTAAAGCTACCGCTATCTTCTTCGCCAGAAGAATCTTCTATCTTTTCCCAAAGGGCAACTACCGATAAATTTTGAGTTACGTTAGAAAAATCACAAGACCAACCAACGAAGCGATATCCGTTACGTTCAACGATGGGAGCAACTGCGCTTTGACCTTTTTTAACTATTTGAGAGGTGCTTCCGCTAACCACTCTTCCGTAGTTCGCATCAAAGGTAACAAGGAAGCTATCTTGCTCTGAAGCGCTTTTTTCAACCTGTACGCTACAAAGCTTATAGGCGCTTAAACCACTATCAAACGCTATCTTGTTATCGTTTGCCAAATAAATGGTTCTGCCGTAAGCGGTTTGAAGCTTTAAATAAATTTCGCATTCGCCCTTTAGCTTTTCGTTTAGTTTAACCTTAAGCTCAAAGCTTTTACTTTCACGCGAGCTCACGGTTGATAAATCCAACTCGCAAGCAATTTCTTCAGCTTTCTCATCCGACTTAACTATTACGGTTGCAACGGGCTTTCTAAACATCCTTGCAAAGCCCCTATTTTCTATATCCAGCAAAATACTAAGCTCGTTACCCGCCCTGCATCTTGAAGGAGCGCTAATACCGGTAATTAAATGGCGATAACCAAGCCTATTATTAACGAAGGCGAACTGAGTGGTTTTACCATTATAGGTTAAGTCGCTACCCTTATAGGTGTTTGCCTGCCACTTAGATATAACGTAATCGTAATTCCAGTCAATATTTAAGTAAGAGGTATGAGTGATAAACCCTTCCTTTTCTAAATAATCAACGGAGTTATAGCTACCTATAGTTCCCGTTTTTTTATCTGCAACGACCTCGCCACCGTAATAGGTATTTTGCGCCTGCTTGCCTATAAAGGCAACCTCTACTTCCCTATTGGTAAAAGTTCCAAGGTCGGTAGAAGAGCCCAAATACCCGTCGTTATAAACGCCAACTCTAACGGCGTTTTTATAGCCGGAGCAGTCAAAATCGGCTAAATCGTCAACCGATAAATTCAAGGAATACTGTTTATTAATCCAGTAAGTAAAATACAGCGGTCTTCTAACGGTAACTCCCATATCTTCAGGGGTGCTTTCCAGCCACGCTTGAACTATTTTATGGTAAGTACCCGCGTTGCTCTTTTCGTGTGAGCCCATAACGGTTGAATGCTGTTCCCCCCAAGGGCCAACCATACCCGATTCAACGCCTAAAATAACGTCGCTATATTCAGATATAACCGCGCCAAGCGTTTTAACGTGCTTAACAATCCAGGTTATAGAAGGCTCGTTTTCAAGGTAATTTCCGGAAGAGTCTTCCGCGCCGGTTACGTTGTAGCTAAAGCGTATTATAGCACTCATTTTAAGAGTACGCAAGCAATCTAACGCGCTTTTTAGACCTTTTATAGCCAAAGCGTCTATTTCGCGGTCCTTGCCTCCTGCGTTAGCCGAAAAATCTTCTAACCCTATTCTTAAATGAAATAACCCGAACTGCCCCGCAAAGGAAGCCATTTTTTGAGTATCCACAGGCGAGCCTTCGTCGTTTGCCTTAAGACAGCCTGCAAACGCCTTGTAAAACCCGCAATCGGGATTAACGGTTATTTCCACACTCTCTTCATAAGCACTTCCTTCTTCGCCGTAAACAGCCGTATAGGGCGCAAAACAGGCAAAGATTAGAGCTACGGCAATGCAAAGAGTAAGAATTTTATATTTTTTAATTTTCACTTGTAATTACCTTTAAAGTATGAATTTCTGAAACGAAGGAGCTTGCAGTTGCGCCGATTCTAACCTCAACGGTATATTCGGTGTTAGCTAAAAGCCCAACGAATACGGGTGCTTTTTGCCAAGCGCCACCGTTCACACGGTATTCGCAGTTGTTAAAGTGCTCCATAGCAAAGCCGAAAGAGCAAACGAAATCTGCCTTTAGCTCGCGTTTTTCAGGTCTTAAGGGTAAGTTGTATTCAAAAACGGCGCTATCAATAAATATTCCGCTGCCTTTACGGATAACGTATAGCGTTTGACCGGGTTGAACGCTTTCCCCGCTTGCAATTTCTTGCGTTAAGCCTGCGTTTGCGTAAACTGCGTATTCTTCACTAAAGTAAACCTTTTCTTCTGCAAAATCCACGTTAACGCTTGCTTCGGTGGGCGTTTCGCTTTGTAGATTGCGGGTTGTGAAAGAGAACTTAAACCCATCCTTAAGCGCGTAATAAGTGAACTGAGATTTTAAAGCCGAACCGCTTTTTACGGTTACGGTAAACTCTTCGTCTTCACTTACGGTAATATCTGCGGGGAAGTTAAGCTTTCCCGCTTCGTAATCTATTTTTAAGCCTGAAAAATCCTTAACCGTAGCGCTACCTGCAGTAGTAGGTAAAGAAGCGCAGTTATAAACCACGTAAGTTCCCCTGTAAAAATAACCGTAGGTATTAAAGGTGCAATCGTTAAGATAGCAAACGAAGGTAGAAGCCACGTCTGAAGAGCAGTAAACTATTCTATCGTAGCTAACGCTTGCAATTTCTGCAGTTGCAACGTTAAAATCACAGCTGTTAAAGGCAAGGTTAATTTGTTTACTGTAAGAAGAGAACATAAAAGCTTCTTGTTCTTTATAGATAGTTCTTGTAACGGCAATATTTTCAAGCGTTAAATTAGTGTTTTTGCTAAAATTAAAGCTGGTTAGGTTGCCGTTGTGATCAAAAATAAGCTTTTCTTTATTATTGCCCTTAATAATTACGTTACCCTTAACGGTAATAGAGCTTTCAAGCGCAATATCGTTAGCTAAAGTAATAACTGCGGTATTTGAAGCGCTTGCAGTATCCATAGCGCTTTTTAGCTCTGCGTAATTATAAACTACGAATTCTTGCGTTTGAGCGCTTACTTTATTTTTAGGGTAAATAGCAAATATACAAACCAATGCTAAAACAACGGATACAAAGGTTATAAATTTTTTCATATTAGTCGTTCCCCCTTTTTTTAATTATTAAAGCAACGCCTGCAACTAAAGAAGCAAGGAATAAACCTTGAGTTGCAAGTAAGCTACCGCCACAGCCCTTTTCTTCGCCGGAAGAACTATTAGGCAAGCTATCGCTTGAACCGCCACCAACGCCGGAGCTTGAATCTGAAGGCATTTGACCAACTATAAAGGTTGCACTAACCTCTTCTGAAGCGTATCTGCTTGCGCTACCCTTAATTCTAATATAAACGGTAACCTCTGAGCCTGCCGTTAATCCGCTAAAGGTGGGATCTGACTGCCAAACGGTATCAGAAAGCTTATATTCCGCCCCTTCTACCCCTTCAAGAGTGATAGAATTTGAGGTAGTGCTTACTAAAACAGGAGCGTTAGGAGCTTCCGGTCTGTAATTAATAGCAAGGTAGGTAATTTGACCTGCGAATGAATTTTGAGTTGCTTTTTTACGGAATAGATAGATATTACCGGGCTCTAAGGCAACTCTTTTACCTGCGCCTGACGTCCAGTTAAGACCGTCTTTAGAATATTCGGTATCTTCTGCAATAACCTGAACGGTAAGCTCGCGTTGATAGTTAACGGAAACCTCAACCTCGCCCTCTCTTTTATCTAAAGCTACGCTTACAGGCTGGCTTTCCGTATAGTTATTGCTTTCTATATACTTAACGTAAAGCACGTCACCGAAAAGCACGCCGCTATTAGGTAATAAAACAGAAGAGAAATCTTCCGATCTGCTTACTGCGTATAAAGAAGAATCGTAATTTAAAATACCGTTAACGTAGTCGATATTTATACAGCTTGCCGTGGGAGTGGGCGCGTTTGCCTTGGTAATATAAAGCTTAGCGTAAGCGTAAGTGGTTGAATATTCGGTATTAGAAGGCGAAGTAACCCTTACGTCGTATTCGCCGGCGTCAACGGGTAAATCGCTATCGTAAGCGCTTTCCTTTGCAGAAGCAAGCTTATATTCGTAAATTAAGGCTTCCCCGCTGTTAGTGGTTGCACCGCTTGCCTTTTTACCCTTACCGTCGTAAACGAAGCTAAATTCGCTGTTTAATCCGCTTATAGTAGCCTTGGGTAAAGCGCTTGAAGCCTTGAACTCTACCTTCTTAATTATAACCGTTTTAGTTCCTTCAACACCGCCGTAGCCGGTAATTGCGGGATCTAACCAAATAACTAATGAAGAATCGTTAATTTCAACGCCGTTTAAGGGGAAGAAGAAGGAATGATCGCCAACCTCTAAAGGAGTGGTGTTAGACCAATGGTTATATAAATACTGATCGTCTATTTGAATACCGATTACTATGGGAGTATCAATAGAAAACTCGATAAGTAATCCGTCGTAATCGCCGGTATATCTTCTAATAGCAGCGTTAACGCTAGACCAGTCCGTTTTGTAGGTATAGGTTATTTTAGTGCTGTTATCAGCTTGCTTGGTAATGGTGTATTTACTGCCTGAAAAGGCGTCTACGAAGGGGGTTGCAACTAAGGTTAATTGATCAAGCTTAAAGCTACAGTCGCTAGCGGTTATAACTATTTGTAAGCTAGAATAGGTTGCCTTGGTAAAATCTAAGGTTTCCACGTGTGAGCCAACGCCGTACTGAGCGGTTGAAAGGGTTTCCCCATCTAGCTTTAAAGCAACGGTTGCGCCGTTATTTACGGTAAAGCCAACCTTAATCTTCTTATATTCGCTATCGTAATCTAAAATGGGAGCGGTTAAAACAACCTCGCCGTTAACCTTGCATTCATTCTTTACTAGGTCTGCGCCGGCTGCTGTAATTTTACCTATACGGCAGGGCTTGGGATCGGATGCGAAAGAGGGAACTGCTCCCCTTTCGTGAACGGTTAAGCCGTAAACCTCAAAGCTCTTTTGTGAAGAAATCTCCTTACCGTCGTCAAAGTAAAATCTAAAGCCGGTTAAAATCATATCGTGATAGTTACTTGTGTAGCTACCGAAAATAATGGTTGCAACGTCGTAACCGTCTACCGATTTAGAGTAAGAAACGTTCCAAGAAGCAACGTCGTCAAACATATCCATACAAACTATTTCTTCGCCTGCTGAATAATCTGCGCCGCTTTCGCTAATACCCGAGCCGTATTCCATATATAGGGGAAGATAGCTTACGCCCGTGTTTTTATACTTTATGGAAACGCAGGTTGTATCGGTATACTTTCCTTCGTACTTACAGGGGAAAGAAATGTATTCGCCGTTAGTGGCCGTATTATAGCTAACCTTACGGTAGGTAAGCTCGCCCGTTTCGCTATCGTAGCTGTCGCCGGTAACGGTATAAGCGCTTTCGCTAGCAAAAACGAAGCCGACATTAAGCATTCCAAAGAAGGATAAACATAAAATGAAGGTTAAAGCAACTATTAAGGTTTTTCTACTTTTCATTTTTTAATCCTCCTTTCTTTTTTAATATAAAATAGGTAACTGCTGCAGCTAACAGAGCAACTAATAGGCTTACGCCGATAATAACGAGCGTTCCGTTGTTATTTTGCGGAGCTTCTTTGTATAGCTTATCTGCTCCCGTTATTTGAGCCCTTGCTTCTTCCGTTAAAAGATTATACGCTTGAAGAGCAACTACTCTATCCTCTTCGTAGTTTTTAGAAGAAGCCAAGCCGTTAATCATTTGTTGAACTCTTTCAACCAAGAAGGCTTGAGCAATAGTATCTTCTAAAGAAAGTAAGCTTTCTTTGTTAACTACTAATTCCTTTTCTGCTTCCGTTAAAGAATAGTATAGGTTTTTAGCTATTGCGTAGTTTGCCCAGAAGGTTTGATCTAGGTTGTTTATATCTAATAAATCAACTACCCTTATAACCTCGTAAGCGTTTAAACCGCTTTCTAAATCAAAGGTAGAAAGTAAACCTTGAAGCTTAGCTTGGCGGTCTGCGCCCAGTCTTAAAAGAGCGCGTTCGGTTAAGCAATCAAAGCTATCTTTAGCTTGCTTTAGCTGAACGCTATCACGCGGGGTAACGGTTGCGGGAAGAGCGTCTATTAAAGAAGCGGTTTCTTCATAAGTGTTTTTTCTAACTGCAAAATAATCGTAAAGCTCGCAAGAGCCGTCCTCCTTTGCAATATACGCGTTAAAGATTAAGGTGTTATCTTCTATTTGAACGTCTGCAAACATTCTGTTTTGAACGTGCTGACTGGTTACCTTTCCGTTAACGGGGCTTACAGCGGGGAAAATTCTACCCGTATCGTATTCAACGGGGGGATAGCTCTTAGTACCCGCGTAGTTTATGGTTGCGTAATAAGTTCCGTCCGGTTCAATGCTCCAAGCAATACCGTCCTCTTGCACTACGGGAGCAGTTCTGTTGGGTATTCTGCCGTTTTCGTTTTCGCCGTAATAATAGGGGTACGTTCTGCTGTAAACGTGGTCGTGTCCTTGAAGAACAAGGTCTACCTCGTACTTAGCGCAAATGGGAGGAATAAGATTTCTGATTTTTATAGTTTCAGAATCGTTAGAGTGGTCGCCGGTTGAGTAAGCGCCCATGTGTAACATAAGAATCTTCCATTGTGCGGTGCTGGTTTTTAACACCTCTTCCAGCCAAGCAAGCTGAGCGTTAAAGGCGTTATCGTCGTAAATAGCGTTGGTATCTAAACCAATGAAAAGAATATTATCGTAAACGAAGGAATAATAACCGCCGGTAGAAGCTTCCTTTTCAAATTTAATATTAGTGTGATTTACGAAGGTATAGCCCGCGCTTTCGTGGTTACCTGCAACGGTCATAAAGGGATAATTCATTATAACCTGCTTGGGAACGTCGAACGCGTAAGACCATTCTTCCATTTTAACCTTGCTCATATCTGAGCCCCAGCCTGCGTGTGAGTTATCAACTAAGTCGCCGGCAAAGGCAATAAAATCGGGGGATGCAAGCTGAGTTGCGGTGATTAAGGTCTTGTTCCATTGTTCAAAGCCTTCCACAGAGGTTTCCTGTGAGTCTGTAACGTAAACGAAGCGCACCTTACCGTCTTTCTCAAGGTCAACGGTAAAAGTTCCAATATCTGAAAAAGCGCCGTTACTGCCAACCTTGTATGAATAATCGCCTGCTTCCAAATCGCTTATATGCGCTTTATGGCAACGGAAATCGTTAAAATCAACGTAACTGCCGTTAACGGTAACAGCGTTAGCCCAATCTGCATTAGCGCCCTTACCCTTTGCAACTATTAATATACTGTCTTCAACCAAGGTAGAGGTTTGCCAAGCAAATCCGCGTGAATCCACGCCGTCGTAATAGCTAACGCAAATACCGGTGGGGTTAACGGAATTTAATCCCGCCCCTGCTACTAAGGCTGAGGTAGTGGGAAGTAAAAAGCTTAAAGATAAGCATAAAACTATTAAGAGTGAAAAGAATTTATTTATTTTTCTCATTTTAAATTTCCCCCTTAACCCTTAACTACGGGAAGCTTGCCTTCCGTGTAAATCCAGCCGTCACCTAAATCAAAATTAAATGAAGCAACTTGATCTAAAGTAATTGCAAAGCAGTTAGTTAAATAACCGCCGTTGGTAATATTAGCCATTTCACTTTGAACGCTTTCGCCAACGTAAACGCAGTTGTTAACGCCAAAGGTCGCATCCGGCATAGTGTGGTTAAGCGCGAATAGGTAAACCTTACCAAGCGCATCAAAGCTAACGTTAGAAACACAGTTTTTAACAGTACCCTTATTATTACCAACTAAGCCTGAAGCAGAGCCGGTTGAAGAAATCGCTAATTGAGCGAAGCAGTTTTCTAAACCGCTGTTTACGTTACCGTAGCCGGAGCAGTTAGCGTAGAATACCGCCGTGTAGTTAGCCCCCTTAATAGAACCGCCTATAATAGAAAGGTTACGAATAACACCCTCTTTACCCTCTTCTGCACTTATATAACGCATAAGAGCAACGAAAGCGTCGTTAGGTCTGTTAATCATAATATTTCTTAAAGCAAAGCCGTTACCTTCAAAAACGCCCTTAAAGGAATTGTTAGCATCTTCAAATAAAGGCATAAATCCCTTACCGCCGTTATAAAGCTCACCGCCCTCTGCACAGCTAGCGCTAAAGTCAATATCGTTACCAAGCATATAATTACCGCTTGTATTACCTATTTCCTGTAGCTGTTCTGCAGTTCTAATAACGGTATAGCCTTCGTTTTGCTTAACGGTTACCTCGCATGAAGCAGAATAATCAATATTATTAATGCGCGCGGTAATACCAACGTTTGCCTTGCCCTCGCTAACGAAGGTAAGCTCGCCGTTATTTACCTTAACTACGTTTTTATCGCTGGTAAACCATTCTATTTCCTTTTGGAAGGGGTAATCGCTTAAAACGTCGGCAACCAATAAATCTTCTATTTCGCCAACTACGCCAACCAGCTTGGTGTGGTTAATAGCAAAAACGGTATCTCTGGGAAGAACGTTAACGGTTATTTCATGCTTAATATCAGTTCCTAAAGCGGTAACGGAAAGGGTTGCCTGTCCCATACCCCTTGCAACTACGTTACCCTGCTTATCAACGCTTAAAACGTCACTATTAGTGGTAGACCAAACGATAGCGTCGTATTTATCTGCGTTAACGGGTTCTTTTAAGTAAGAAAGAGCCAAGGACTGCCCAACCGTAATACTGTTGTTAGCAGGCACGTTTTGAATGGTTAAGCCTTCAAGCTCTACCGGCTTATTACCGAAAACGGTAAATAGGTAAACGGCAACGTTACCCTTTTTATCCTTAACGGTAACTGAAGCGCTTCCTTCCTTTAAGCCCTTATAGCTACTGCCGTTAATAGAAAGAACGCTTTCGTTATCTGAAGAGTAGGAATAGCTTGAATTTTCAAAGCTACCTTCCTGCCCAACGTATAATCTAACAATTTTGCTTTCGCCTTCTATTGCGGTTATTTGCTTACCGTTACAGCCAACGGCAAAAACGCATAAAAGGCAAAGCGTTAGCGCAATAATTTTTTTAATCATATTACACCACCCTTTCATTATTTTATTCTATATTAAAGGTTGCCAAACCTTTTGCAACCCTATTATTTTCTAAGTTAAAATTTTTTTGTTTAGTCCTTTTTATAAAAGTTTATACGTAACTATAAATTAGCTTACGTAACGAAAATAAATATGAATTTTATGTGAATATCACGTTTTTTTGTTTTATTATGGGGGAGCAAGCGCTCCCCCACAAATTTTACTTGTTAAATGCAATAAGCTTTAATAAAGACTTATTTTCTTTTTCTACGAATGAACATAGCAATAGCGCCCATCATTAAGATAGAAGCTTCTGCGCCCATAGCTGCAACAGAGCCAAAGCAGCCTTTCTTAGGAGCTTCGTGCTTGGGTTCAGAATCAGAGGTTGCAGGAGCGCTGGTTTCAGGTGAACTGGTTTCACTTGAGCTATCTTCTACAACGGGGCGGTTGAAGGTTAACGTTAATACTGCGCCTTGAGTGTGGTTATCATCAGCTGCACGGTAGTAGTAAATTACAGAACCGTATGCGATTTCATCACCGCTTATAACCTCGTAACCTTCTGCAAAGTCTTCTGCTAAAGAAGCAATAACGCCATCTTCAACGGTAACTATTCTGGTTTCAGGATCAATAGAAACGTCACTTTCGTTGGTAACTGCAGCAACCTTATTGATGGTAAGAGTTGAGGTAACAACGGTGTAATCGTGCTTTAATGAGCCCATGAACATAACGCGAACGTTATAAGTACCTGCTTTAGAGGGAGCGCTCTTCGTCCAAACCATTCTGCCGGTGCTATCTAAAACTTCGTATTCAGTAACTAATGCAACGGCAGGAGCGCTGGTTGCAACGAATGAAATAGCTTCGCCGGTGAAATCAACGCTCATAGCTTCAGCGGTAATTGCTAGAGCTTCAAAGGTGATTTCTGAAGACTTTAATAGTTCAACAGAGTTAATAGTTGCGCTTTGAGCGCCAACGTTAGTTGAAGTTCCGGTGGGACAGTCAAACCAAATTTCTACCTTAGTTTGCATTAAGCCTTGCATATTGTATGCCTTTGCAAGATATACAAGCTCTAAAGTACCGGTTTCGCCAACGATACCTTCGTAAGCGTCGTGAGTACGAACTCTTGCGTATAAGGGGGTTTCGCCATCTTCGTCAACTACAACGTAGTGCCAACGAATACCAATGTTAGTGCCTGCAGTTGCGCTGATAGAAAGCTTTAAGATATCGTAAGCAACCTCGTAATTGTTAATGTTTAAAGAAACGTTACGCCAAGAAGCGGTGTCGTTATTCCAAGAAACGTCCCAACCGTCGTTTTCGTTGGTAACGCAAGTGATACCGCCTTCGGTAGAAGCCGTGAAGTGTAATCCTTCGGGTGCTTTGGGTAGATCGTCTTCGGTAACGAATTCAAGACTCTTGAATACTACTACCTTTTCGCCGGTAAGAGTTTCGTTAGAATCTAGGAAGAATGCAAACGTCCAAGGAGTAGTAAGCTCAAGACCTGCTAAAGGAATATATTCAACGCTTTCGCCCTTGCCGTATGCCTTCCAGCCGATATCGTGGTTTTCGTTGCCGTTTACAATATAGAATAGGTTAATAGGATCGTTATTTTGATGTTCAAAGGTAACCTTAGCGTAGGTCTTAGAGCTATCAAATTCGTTAATAACGATTTTTAAGTCATTCCAACCGGGTGATACGCTATAAGTAAGAGTTTGGTAACCGGTGGTTTCGTCTTTAGTAATAGCAACCGCTGCTTTAGTAGTAATATCTTCAATAGCGGGCTTTTCTACTTCGGGAAGCTTGGGAGCTTCAAAACCGATAGAAGTAAATACTACAGTCTTAACGGGGTCAACAGTTTTGCCTGCTTCAATACAGAATTCAATTACAACGTGACCTTCTGCGTTAGCTGCAACGGGAATAGCTTGTGAGTTTAAGCCTGCTATATAAGTAACGTAACCAATAGTCCAATTTTCAGTACCGTTAACCTTGTAGAATAATTCTACGTCTGCGTCGTTTTCAAATACTAGATATAAGGTATCCTTACCAGCTTCTAAATTGCTGATAGTTAAAGAATAGTAGTTCCAAGAAGAAGTACCTAAAACGGTAATAGTTTGGTAACCGGTGGTTTCATCCTTGCTGGCGGTATAAGCAACGCTATCTGAAGATTCGGGAGCTACTAAATCGCCAATACTCATAGTTAAAGTGCTGGGATCTGCTTGACCGCAAACGCAAACGCCTTCACTATATTCGTGAGCAGCTTCATCATTCTTTTCTTCACAGCCGTTTAAGCAAGCGTGCCAGTGGGTAGAAATGTCATGACTCCAATCAGCCGCCCAACTATGTTCGTGAGCGCTAGGAGTATAAGGTTCAGCAAAATCATCAAAGGTTTCTGAATTGTTGAATACTACGCCTAACATGTTAAGGCTTGCAGTTCCTGAATTTACGTACATTTGGAATTGGAACTTGGTAGCTCCGTCATAAGCAAAATATTGACCTTCAGGACCGCTTGCAGTAAGAGCTGCGTGATATTCAAATACACCGCCTTCACCAAGAGTAATCGCGCCACGGGCAGGTTCACTATTGTTGAATAGATAAATACCGTTAAGCTTAATTCTGTAAACGTTTTCAGAAACGATACCCTTCATGTGAACGTAAGTGTGTTCAGTTTCATTTAAGGTCATACCGTCTTTAAAGTTAAAACCAACCATCGCAGCGTGTTCTATGCCAGTACCATAGAAAACACCGCCTTCTTCTACGTATTCGTAGGTAACGCCACCACTATACTCATCAGAAATAATGGTAGACTCATCAGCTGCTACGATAGCAAAAGATGCAAGTGATGCTATACAGATACAAAGTAACGTAAGCATACAAATTAGCCTTTTTTTCATTTTGGAATTTCCTCCCTTTTATAGTGCTTTGCACTTTTTATTTTTTTATTTTAGGCGATAGCAGTATCCTACTACCGCCGTTAAACCGTGTTATTAAGCGATTATTCGCTTGCTTGGGGCTTTTCAAAGGTAACGCCAACGAATTGCATTATTCTTTCTGTAGCTAAGTTACCGCCTGCGCCTACTTCTTGATATGAGCCGTTAATTTCCTTAACGGAGTCTATATAGAACATAATGGTGTTGATAGACTGTGCAGAAAGCGCTTCTGAATTTATAGTGGTAACGTTAGTGAAATCTATCGTGTAAGTATGGAACACGAAATCGCCCTTTTCATCCGTTCCCGTTTCTTGCGTGTGAGTAGTTACTACGCTTGCCATAGTTTGTCCGTCTGAATTTTGAATAACGGTGTTACCGGAGCCGTAGCCTAAAGCAATACCTAAGTTCTTAGCGCCGTAGAATTTAACCTTAACGACTAAAACGGTGTATTCGGGGTTATATGAAGAAACGTTTACGGTTACTGCGTTCCAGCCTTGAGTTTTGTTATAGGTTAAAGTACCAATACCGCCAGTTTCTACGTTAGACTTAGTAATGCCTGCATCTGCAATCATACTCCAAGTAGCGGTTACCTTAGGCGTACCGTCGTCTATTACCTTAACGAACTCTACGTCCTTAACGTAAAGAGTACCTGCTCCACCCGGAGGAGTACCGTTACCCATATCCGCAGTATCAATATAGAAGTATAAGCCAACGGGCTTTAAGTTCTTAACGTAGCTACCGGGAATAGTGGTCGTGAAGTCTGAAGATAATTCTTCAAGTGAAGCAAAGTCAAATTCAAAGGTTTCGTATTCGCTATCAACTGCCATTCCGTAGGTAGAAATGTAGTTATAACCGGGAGCGCCTGCAACCGTGCTTAACGAATACTTAATTGCTATTGTTAAGTTTTTAACGTTTTCGCCCTTAATAGCCATCTTAATAGTGGTATATTCGCTCTTGTAATTGAAGATTTGAGCTTCTACAAAGGGGTAAGCTGCGCTAAATGAATATTCAATAACCGCGTCCTTGCTTCCGGTTGCGCTTACTGAAGACTGATCAATAGTAATTGATTCGTATGGATCAAAGGTAGATTCGCTAGACCAATTGCTAATAATAGGCGCAGAATTTAAAATGCTTAAATCGGGATCGCTATCGTTTACAACTGAAATTTGATTAAATGTAATTTCGCCAACGTATTCGTCAACAACCTGCTTGGGGTTGCTATCTACGAATATCATAAAGCCAACTATCTTCTTTTGGGTTACCTTTTCGCCGATTGCAACGCTGTAATCAAAGTCTAATACGGTGCTTTCGTTAA
The DNA here is from genome assembly GCA_015055965.1 of Clostridiales bacterium. Lineage (GTDB taxonomy): Bacteria > Bacillota > Clostridia > Christensenellales > Borkfalkiaceae > HGM11416. The sequence goes on along the minus strand of SVHG01000019.1, from coordinate 26,296 downwards.
GGTCGCAAATAATGGTGTTTTCCCCTTCTATAACGGCGTTGTTATAAACGGTAACACCGGGGCGATTTAAATCGTACTGCTCGTAATAAACTGCCACGATAGAAATTCTTTGAACGCCAACGCAGGTTGCTTTAATCTTTAAGTATGGGTATGCGCCGTGATAGTTTTCAACGGGAACGTATACGTAAGCGTAAGCAGGTAAAGCGTAAACGCTGTTATAAGAAACCTTGGTTTTGCCCTCGCCTGCATCAGTTAAGGTATAGCATTCGTCGCTTACCGTTAACGCGCCTACCGTAACGGGTGAAGAGGTGTTAACGGCGGGTTCTGTTGCGGGCTTTGCAGGATAAACTACCTTGGGAGAGGTTACTTCGGGATCTTGTTCCGTTTCAGGATCAGGATCAGCGCTATCTACCCAAACGATTTCTCTTGAATCCTCTTCGCTGGCTAATAAAGAGGAGCTATCCTCACCGCCACCGGATAAGCCGATAACTAAGCCTAACGCCACGGCAAGAACTACTGCAGCGGCAAGAGATATAATTAATATAAGCTTCTTTTTATCCATAATTTTCTCCTTATTCTTTTACTGCGCCCATGGTAAGCCCCTTAATGAAGAACTTTTGAGCGAAGGGGTAAACAAGCATAATGGGAACCATTGCAATAAAGATTTGCGCGCTTCTTATGGTTTTACCGGGTAGGTTTTTAATTAGTGCTTGCGTGTTGGGGTCAGGTGATTTAGAAAGAGTGGTTAACTGGTTAATAATATCGTATATGTAAGTTTGTAAGGGATAATTTTTGGTCTTCATATAAATATATCCGTCAAACCAGTTATTCCAATGCGCTACTGCTGTAAACAGCGTTACCGTTGCTACTGCAGGAAGTGAAATGGGAACTATAATTTTTAATAATACCGTTAAAGGACCTGCACCTTCTAAATAAGCGTATTCTTCCAAATCCTTGGGAACTTGCTTAAAGAAGTTAATAAACAATACCATATTCCACGCGTTAGTTGCTAAAGGCAATACTAAGCAAAGAATTTTATCGTCTAAATTAAGTCCGTTAATAACTAAGTAAGTGGGAATTAAACCACCGCTGAAGAACATCGTTACAGTATAAAATACTACATAATACTTTCTGCCTTTAATCTTATAACCGCTTTTTGCTAAGGGGTATGCTGCAAGAAGCTCTACGCTAACGCAAATAATAATACCAAGCACTACCCTTAATACGGAAATTCCGAACGCGCGGAAGAATTCGTTTTTGGTAAGCAAGTATTGATATGCGCTAAAGTTAAAGCCCACCTTGCCGCTGTTTAGCAAGGGAAGAAGAGTAACTTGACCGGAGCTTGCGGGCAACCCGTCTGAAAAGGATAGCGCTAATAGGTTTAAGAAGGGCGCTAAGCATAATAACGCAAAGAGTACTAAAATAGTATCGTTTAGGATTACGAATGCTATTCTTGCGGGGGAAGCTTTCATTTTTCGTGCCATATATCTTACCCCCTTAGAATATCGTGTAACCGTTAATCTTGTGCGCAAGCTTGTAGGATATTACGAAGAATATACAGCTGATTATACTCTTAAATAAGCTTATTGCCGTACTTAAAGAGTAGTCTGTTCCAACAACCATTGCTTCACGGTAACTCATTGTATCTAATATATCGCCCGTTTCGTATACTAAGGGGTTATACATAACCAAGATTTGTTCAAAGCCCGCATTCATAATATTACCTATGTTAAGTACGCTGGTTAAAACTATCATAGTCATAATGCCGGGTATCGTGATATATATACATTGATGCCATTTATTTGCTCCGTCTACCTTTGCCGCTTCGTATAAAGAGGGGTCTACGGTGGCTATCGAAGCAAGGAATACTACCGCTTGATAGCCCAAGTTTTTCCATAAATCAGTTCCAACTATAATCGTTCTAAAATATTCGTTTCGCGCCAAAAAGTCTATCTTTTCCGCGTTGGGGTTTATGCTTAGTAAAAGCTTATTCGCAAGCCCGTCTACGCTAAAAATTTCTACGAATATACTACCTATTAACGCCCAAGAAAGGAAGTAAGGTAAAAATACTATAGTCTGTATCCACTTTTGACCTCTTTTGGTAACCATTTCGTTAAGAAGTAAGGCTAAAACTATACTTAAAACGGTTGTGAATACTATTTTCCAAACGGCAATATATACGGTGTTAAATAGCGCTTGTGAAAAGTCTGCTCTTGCAAATAATCTTTTAAAGTTATAAAAATCAACGAACTGTGAATTAAATATTCCCGCTGCGGGGCTATATTTTTGGAATGCGATTATTATACCGAATAATGGGACTATACTGAATATTAAACCCAATATTACGGAAGGCGCCATCATAAGATGCAACGGAAGCTGCATCTTAATATCTTGCCTTTTTCTATTCTTTAATCTTTCCTCTTCACTAAGAGTAAGATTTTCGTTAATTAATTCTGCCATAATAACCTCTTGGAAGAACTATTCTTCTTCACCCTTCCATTGTTGTTGATACCATTGGTTAACCTGTTCGATTATTACGTCACCGCCGTTTGCGTTATATTCCTTAACGTAATCTTCAAATGAAGATATGGGCGCAGTTCCTATAATAATCTTTGCGTAAGTAGAAGCGCTTAAGGTAGTATCAATATAACCGCTCTTTTCCTGCATCATAGAGGTTGCAGGGCCGTAGAATTCATCAAACTTAGCAGTTAAAACGCCTTCCGTTAGCTTGGTAACCTGATCGTAACCGCAGTTATCGTCTATCATACAGTGGTAAATACCCCAGCCAAGTCTTTCATCAGCCGTCATATCCTTTAAGCTCTTACCCTGCTTAACTGCATAGTAATAATCGTAACCGTCCTTCCAGTGAATATCCTTTTCTCTGGTTTTTAGCTTGTTATAGATTGCTAGCTGGCTATCGTATTTTGCCCTATCCTGTTCAGATAAAGCGTTTCTTTCACTTTCGCTTAATACCTTCCAAGCGGGAGTCATACCTGCTGCGTAAGCTTCCTTGAATACTGCGTTAACTCTCTTATATTCTTCAATTGAAGCAATAGAGTTCCATAATTTAATGGGAACCATGTTGTAGAAGAAGCCGTTTTCGGGCTTAACGTCTTCGCCGTAAATTTCATACGCGTTATCGTTATAATATACGTCGTAGAATAGGTTTATAAGCTTTGCAGCTGCTTCCGGATACTGACACTTAGAAGAAACGCAGTTATAACCGGTTAAAGCAACTCTTTTAACAACGGGTAAGCTTGCTTGACCGTTATATGAAGGTAGATCTACGCATACCCAGTCTGCGCCGGGAATGTTAGATACGGTGTTGTTGATTTCGCCGTGGGGAAGCCACCATTGACCGAATAACATACCCGTTTTACCTGACTTAATATCGTCGTAAACCATATCTACGTTCTTGGTGTTAAAGGACTTATCTATAATACCCTTTTGGTACATGGTATTCATGGTTGCAAGGGCGTTTTTCATTTCTTGGCTGGTGTTGCTTGCGTAAAGCTTACCGTCTTCGCCTAAGAAGTATGCGTTGGGTGATGCGCCGTGTGCTTGCATTAAGCCTGAAGCTGATGCAGTACCCGTCCACATTAATTCCTTGTGGAAAGAAAGGGGAATAATTGAGCTTGCGCTTACGCCCGTTGCTGCAGCGATTTTATCCTTATTAGCAAGGAAGGTTTCGCCAAGAGCAATAAGCTCTGCAATAGTGGTGGGCGCTTGAGCGTTACAAATATCTAACCAGTCCTTACGAATGTATAGCTTTTGAGCGCTTTCGTATTTATTACTTGCCATGGGGAATGCGTAAAGCTTACCTTCTACCATTGCGTTGGGTAATATTTCGGGCATTACGTTAAGATATACGTTTTGTAATTCTTCGTTTAAGTACCAGAATGAAGGACCTAAATCCGCAAGCTTGCCGTTATCTCTTAAATCGGCAAAGGTCTTGGGGTCTGTGGTATAGAACATATCAGGCTCTTCGTTTGCGGTAATTGCAAGGTTTAATCTTTGGTCGTAGTTAGCGGTAGAGCCAACTACGGTGTATTCAAGATTAATATTTAAAACCTCCTTAGCTATTCTGTTAAAGCTTTGGTTATAGGGGGTTGTTCCCTGCTTAACGTTTGATTCTAAGGGATAGTCTATTGCGGCAACCGTAATGGTTATTTCTTGGTCGTAAGGCTTAAGCATTTCTGATTGATAATCGAAGCCTGCAACCTTTTCGGGTAGCTCGCCGGGATCAACTGCGTGGTAGCCTGAATCGGGAACGTAAGGTTCGTATAAGAATATAAAGTATCCTGCAACTAACACTACTGCTACGGCAGCAGCAATTATAGCTATTAACGTCTTTTTATTTTTCATCATTTTTTCTCCTTACCTATTAGGAATAAATTTCTATTTCGGCAACCCACATAATGCCCTTACGGAATTGCGCGCCCATACCTGCAGGCTGGCGAATTCTTAGCTTTTGTGTAGAGATGCTATCAAATCTGATTTCTACTTCAGGTGAGTTTTGAGCAATATCACTTTGAGTGTGTACTGCTACCCATTCGCCGTTTACCCACTCTTCAATTACGATTTCGCTACTAGAGTAGTAAATGCCGTTATCAAACGCCCAGTGAATTATGATTTTTGAAACGTCCTTAACTTCCGTAAATTCAACGGTAATCCAGTGATCCTGCTCGTAAGGAGCTTCGCCGGTTACCTTTTCGTCTGCACTAGCCCAAGCGCGTTTTGCCCAGTACATATTTTCACTTATGAACGCGTCGTTTAAAGCTGCGGTCTTATTATTCTTGTAGTCTACTGAATAGTAAGAATCAACCTCTAAGGTTACGCCGTTCTTTACGTACGCTAAGTTATCTGCGCTGGTATCGCCGTTGGGTTGACCTGCCGTTTGAGCAATATCGCCTTCGCCCTTTAACGCTAAAGATCCTCTTTCTGCGGTTAAATTAACGGTGTATTCGGTAATATGGTCTAAGCCAATGTTTTCCTGTAAGTAAGAAATGAAGTCGTATTTCCAGCATCTGTTTGCGTATTCTGATGCTAGATACTTAACCTCGTTGGGGTTTAAGTAGTCAAGAGCAAATACGGGGAAATAATGCGCTCTACGGTTTCTGTTAATGGTGTTTACCGCAGTTGCAATATTATATTCGTTTTCACTTTCACTTAAGTCTCTTGAACGGTTTCCGCCAAAGTCCCAAGTGGTATTAAAGCTTTCAAACATCATACCGTCTATGTACTTTGCAATATAGTCAAGAACGGTAAAGCCACGGTTTGCAACAAGCTTTGCGTTGGGAAATTCTTCCTTTAATCTCTTTACTAAAGAAACCATACCGCCACAGGTTGAAGCGTCTATATCAACGGTGTCTATAGTGTCAAGGAATAATCCGTCTGCGCCCATTGCTAAAATGTTACGCGCGCGTTCAATTATTATCTCTTGCCATACGGGGTTACCTGCATCTACGAAATATGAATTCCAGTTCGTGTTCATCTTGGGTGAACCGTTTTCATAAATGTAATAGGATGCGTAACCGCCTTCGCCAAGTCCGTCTGCGGTGTTAAGGGAGTCGTCTTCGCCAATAGTGATGTAACAAATGGTCCAAACGCCGGCGTCGTTAAGCTTCTTTATGCCCTCTGCTCCAAGGCTTCTGGATTCGCAGATAGCTACGTCGAAATTAGTCATCTTTTCGTCGTACTGACCGTAGTAGCAAACGAAAGAGCTAACGTCTAGCCAATCAACCTTTTTGCCCTGTGCGTTAAGTCCGTTTCTTTTGGGTAAGGGACGAGAGAAAATGCTTACCTCTCTTACACCCTCGTCTTGCGAGCTTGAGCTATCGCCGTTATCGCCACAGCCAACGAATACCGTTGCAAACGATAATAATAGCGCAAGTAATGCAACTGCAATTTTTTTCATTTTATTTCCTCCGCTTTTCATTCATTATTTATATATACGCGCGCTTATAACTCTTTTTTACGGTTTCTTTTGCGCGCTATCTTTTTTTCGGCTTGTTATTAACTAACGCTTATTAGCCTTTACTTAATTGCTTTCTTAATTGCCCCAAGGAAATAAACGCGCCGTTATTTAAGCGTGACATTTCGCTTGCTATTGCTATTTCGTGGCTTTGAACGGAATTTGCTATGGTTGAGGATGCGTCTACCGCTTCGCCGTTTAATGAAGCAAACATTTCTGTAAGCATTGCGTTATCGCCACCGCCGTGACCGGAAAGATCTTCTGCAAGTACGTTTATATCGTAAACGGTGCTTTCACCGCCAAAGGGGGTTACCGTTACTATATTTGTTGCTTGATCTGCAATAATTTCACCCTTCGTGCCCATTACCTTAAGATATCTGCTCATATCGTTGGTAAAACCGCTCATCGTGAAGTTTAAGGTTACGCCGTCTTCAAACAACACGTTGCAAACCTGATGGTCTACTACGTTGTTATCGCAACCGAATACGCATCTGCCGTACGCTCCATCTTTAAGAGCTTCTATAACGCCTTCGCGGGTGGGATTTTCCATAATAACGTTTACAGGCCAATCGCGATTACCTGAATCGTAGCCGTTTAACGGGCTATCTATGTAAATCTTCTTCGCACTGTAAATACAGCTATCTACGTGGGGGCAAGTCATACAGTGTGAGGTTGCGCCCTCAGGTGCGTTTTCCTTTTTAAAGTAAGATAAGCTACCGAATGAAGAAACGCCTACGCACTTTTTACCTATTAGCCAACCGTAAATATCAAAGTCGTGGCAGCACTTTTGAAGTATCATGGGGCTTTCTATATCAGAATTTCTCCAATTGCCTCTTACGAAGCTGTGCGCCATGTGCCAATAGCCAACGTTTTCTATTGCTTGAACGGTTACAACGTCACCGATTATTCCGCTTTCGATTGCCTTTTTAACCGTTTTAAAGAAAGTGGTGTATCTTAAAACGTGACATACTATAACTAACTTACCCGTTTCATCTACCTTTTTCTTTAAGCTGTAGCATTCCGCTAAAGAGGGCGAAATGGGCTTTTCAAGTAAAATATCGTAACCAAGCTCTAAAGCTTTAAGGGCGTGTTCTACGTGCTCCCTATCCTGCGTAGTTATAAAAACTACGTCCGCAAGCTTTCCGCTTGCAAAAAATTCATCCGCAGAATTAAAGCACTTGTCCTTTGCTACGCCGTACTTTTCAGCCGCTATTTGAACTCTTTCTTCAATGACGTCTGCAACGGCAACCACCTTCATTCTATCGGGAAATAAATCGGCGTAAGGCGCGTACGTATGCAATCCCCTAGCTCCTAGCCCTACAATCGCTACACTTTTCACTTTTCGTTCTCCTTATTTGGCAAAAACTATTGCCTGTTTAGTAATTTTGTTTAGTAAACATTTGTTTCCCTTTTATTTTATCATAGAAATAAAGCTATGTCAATACCTTTTTTAAAAATATTTTTAAGGTTTTTTTCAAAAGCAAGCCTAAAAATATGGTTTTGTTTACTAAACATTCACAAAAATCCTTGAAATACCTTATACTTTTTATCACACAAAGTTTACTAAAATTTTTAAAAATTTTTTAGTCTTTTTTACTGCTTTTAGTTGTTTTGCTCTTTTAGGAGTTTTATTTTGTAAATAAAAGAGCTTACTTTGCCCTATGAAGGGGATTTTTAAGCTTTATTCAAATACCTTCAGTTGCTAAATTCATGCAATCGTTAAAAACGCTTTTTTCTTGATTACCTTTTATAAGCTTAAAAAAACCAACCGCTTATTTCGTTATTTTTAATATTTACCTTATTACTTTTTTAACCTAAATTTATTAAAAAAGCCCCGCTATAGGTCGATTAACGCGGGTTTTTTATTCTATAACGCTCTTTTATTACTCTTTACTTTTACCCTTTAATTTATCTTTAAAGCAACAAAAAAACACCTAATAAAAATAGGCGCTTAAAAGAAATGATTACAAAATTAAAGGATTAAAAAAATAAGCCCTTTATATTTGAATTATTTTATTGACATATTTTTTAAAAAGTGATATACTAAATCTTGCCAAGCAATAATCAAATAGTTTTTTTATTTTCTTTAATGGGGAGTATTTTACCCTTTTTTATTCATACTACAAACACCTATATTTTTGCAAAAAATGCAAATTCCACGTGTTTGTAGTGTATTTAAAAAAACTATAGTATTGTTTGGCGACAATCGGAGTTTGCGTTTTTAGTGCGTTAGCTTCGGTTAGCGCACTTTTTTATTTTAGGGGGTTTTTATGAACGTTTATCTTCATCAAAAAGAAGTTGCTATACTAAAGCTTTTAAAGCACAATTATTTAACCACCTTAAGCGTTCATCAAAATATTTGCTTGCAAGATACCCCCATAGAGGGAATTATTTATTTTGAAACCTTTTTAAACCTTTTAGAGGGGCTATACGTGCGCGGTTATATATTAAAGCCAGTTGAGTACGACGCTGACGAATTTTGCGTTTATAACGTTACTTTAACGGAAAAGTGCCTTAATTTTTTTAACCACCCCAGCCTTACGTAAGCATTTTACAGCCAAAAGTCCATAAAAATACTTTTATTCTTTAGAACTTTTTAAAAAATATTGACACTAATAAAAAAGTATGTTATACTTATATCACTTAGGAAAAGGAGTTTTTTCAGTATGAGAATTTTTGGCAATATTTTATGGTTAATTTTTGGTGGCCTTGAAATGGCTATTGGATATTTTGTTTTAGGCGCTATTGCTTGCGTTACCATTATAGGTATTCCCTTTGGCTTAGAATGCTTTAAGATTGGTAAGTTTGCTATTTGGCCCATTGGCACTAAGGTAGAAACCTATTTTAGCTACCGCCCCGTTGCAAACGTAATTTGGTTAATCTTTGGCGGATTTGCTCTTGCGTTAGGTTACTTTGTTGGCGGTTTAGTATTATGTATTACCATTATAGGTATTCCCTTTGGTAAGCAATACTTCAAATTAGCAAGACTTGCTCTTGGACCTTTCGGCTCTGTAATTACACGCTAAAAGGCAAAAATAAACTTAAAATATTAATTAAACAAAATAATAAAACCTGCGTTAATCGACTTATACGCAGGTTTTTTGTTTTTCTATTCACTTTCTTCAAGCGCGCCCAGTAGCGCCGTGCAACCGGTTAAAACGTCCTTATAGGTTTTATCAAAATGCCCGTAATACCAAGGATCTGCAACCTCACCACCGCAAGCGTAATCTAAAAGTAGCTTAACCTTATTTTGGGGATCGCCGTTAAAAATACGAATGGTGTTTTTAACGTTAGAATTATCCATACAAACGAATAAATCGTACTTTTCGTAATCTTTTACGGTAAGCTGAACGGCACGCTTACCCTCGCAGGATATGCCGTGCTTTTTAAGATCTTCCTTAGCGGGCGGATAAACGGGATTTCCCACACCCATATAAATTTCATCAGAGCTCGTTGCAGATGATGCAACTATATACTTATGCTCTATATTTTTCTTTTTTATTAAGTCCTTAAAAACGAACTCTGCCATAGGGCTTCTGCAAATATTGCCAAGGCATACGAACATAATTCTTTTCATAGTATTTTCCCTTTTTTTAAGATACGTTACCGCTAAAATTTAACCTTTTTATATTTTATTTAACTATATTCTAAAACAAAATAACCCGTTTGTCAAATAAAAAGCAAAAGAAAAGAGTGACTTCTTAAAAAGCCACTCTTTTCTTATCATTAAAAAAGGAGGTACAGGCCTAAGCCTGAAATCTAATGGTATTTTAAAAAAACACCCATGAAAAAATAAAAATTTATTTAGTAATTATTCTATATAAACCTTTTTTACACCCTCTACCCTTTCTTTTAGGGGAAGAGTAAGTAACAGCACGCCGTTTTCATATTTTGCGGTAATCTTTTCTTCATCTATACCCTTAATCATAAATGAGCGTTTTACTTTAACCGCTCTTTCTAAGCGTACGTAGCTATTTTCTTCGCTTTGTTCCGCGAGCTTTCTTTCTGCCCAAACGGTTAATAAGTCCTTTTCGTAAGAAACGTTTATTTCTTCCTTTTTAAAGCCGGGGATTTCTACTTCTACCTCAAAGCCATTTTGAGTTTTAATTACGTCTGCCTTTAAGCTAGATACTCTGCTTTCTTCGCCTACTTTAAAAAATTGATTAAATAAATCGTCCATTAATGCGTAATCGTTAGATAATAAATAATTTCTCATTTTTTATTCTCCTGTATATAAATTTAGCAATCTTTTTATTTGAGTGTTAGCACTCTATCTCTTCGACTGCTAATATTATAGCACAAAAAATACTTTTGTCAACCCCTTTTTTAAAAAAAATTTTATCAAGGCTTAAAATCCAAGATAAAATGCCGAAAAATAATTTTAAAAATTTTTAAAAAATACAGCGATATCACAAACGACGGTTGATTTTTAAGAAATAACTTTGATTTAGTTAAAGCTTAAAAAAAGACCGAAAGTTACTTTTTTAAACAGTAAATTCGGTCTTATTCTTTTATTATTTTACGTTAAAAAGTGGATTTTTTTCCTTTAAAAGCTTGCTTTTGCCAAATCCTAAGCTAATAAGTAAAGCGTCGTCTACGCGCATCATAGTTTGTTCAGATAAAAGCCCAATTCTATCCTTTAACCGCCTTTTATCTATCGTTCTGATTTGTTCAAGCAAAACCACGCTATCCTTGGCTAAGCCGTAAAGGCTTGCGGAAAGCTCTATGTGGGTTGGCAGTCTTGCCTTGTTAATTTTGCTTGTTACGGCTGCAGCGATTACCGTTGGACTATAGCGGTTACCAACGTCGTTTTGAACGACTAAAACCGGCCTAACGCCCCCTTGCTCGCTACCAATAACGGGGCTTAGATCCGCGTAATATAACTCTCCTCTTTTTATAATATGAAAATCGTTATCCATAATTTAACCTGCCCCATTATTATTTTATGACGATAAGCGCCCTAAGGTGGCAATTTAATTATGAACAACGATTACCTTTTATATACTATATTATTTTATTTTTCTGCTAAAGTGGCAATTTTATTAAACACAAGCTCTATAACCACGCCTATAAGAACAGCTACTAAAACTAACGCCATCATTTGCGAAATTTCAAAATACACCTTAGAGGTGTTAAGCATATACCCCAAGGACCTTGCCGTTTGCGCAAGCACCTCTGCCGCAACCATAAGCTTAAAGTTTAAGGATATTCCGCTACCTATCGCCTTATAAAAGGCGGGGGATATCTGCGGAAACTCTATATATAAAAAGAGCTGTTTTAAGGTTGCGCCGTCTACCGCGCCTGCTTCTACGGTTGTTTTATCTATACTTTCAAACGCCGTTAGCATGTGGGTATAAGAGGTGGGTAAAACGACTAACACCGTTACTATTATGGGGGCTACTTTAGAGTTTGTCCAAAAGAGCAGTAAAAGTATGACTGCAATCGTAGGAAGTGCGCGTATAACACCGATAACGGGCTCTATCACCTTTGCTAAAAGGGCATATTTACTTCTTAACCTAGCAAGCAAAAAGCCCAAAATAAAGGAAACGCAAAAGGCAAAAATACTCCTAAAAAAGGTAAAGAAAAGCGCAACGAAAAACTCCCTGCTTTTTAATAATTCAAGCAAGGCGTTTAACGTTTGTGTAACGCTTGGTAAAATATATTCGCTACCTATTACTGCGCTTGCTACCGCCCATAAGATAAAAATACTTAGGACGGTTAGCAAAGGTAACGCCACGTTTAAAATGGTGTTTTTCTTATTCATTTACGCAAAGAAATCGTCGCCAACCGCTTTTGCAGATTGCGCGTTTATAGTTATAATTTTATTAATATAAAGCTGAACTGAGTTTTTAGCTAAAGAAGATGCTTCAAAGTAAATTTTGCAGTTATCAACCACGGTTGCGTTGATATTTTGAGCAACTAGGCTGGGGGTTACGCCTTCGGGTAGCGCGCCGTTAATTGCAGTTACTGCGCTTTCCGTATTTTCTTTAACCCAAGTAACGTTAGCGTCAAAGTAGCTCTTCATACCCTCTATTTGAGTTTTAAATTGATTGTAAACGCTTGTTTTAACCATTAAAACCGCTTGGGGGTAAGCCTTAAGCTCGCTATCGTAAAGCTCTTGAAGGTCTAATCTAGTCCATTCAAGGTTGCTTGCTACCTTGGTTAAGCTCGTGCAAGCAGGCTCGGGAAGTAAACCAACGCTTAGCTTGTTTTGCTTTAAAAGGGGAATCATATCTGAAGCCTGACTAAAATATCTAACGGTAATTTTTCCGTCCGTGGGGGTATCGCCAACCACAACGTCGCCAAGTAAGCCGTTATCTGAAAGAACTGCTCTAAAGGTTAAATCGGGAACTAAGCCTTGGCCTATAACGCCGATTACCTTGCCCTTAAGGTCGCTTAAAGACTGGGTGTTATCGCTAGACATAATATAAAGATTACCGTGAGTAATTACTGCAACCATTTTGTAAGGATCACTTGCGTTTGCCTTATAAAGCTTAGAAGCAGCGTTTACGGGGATAATCATTAAATCTGCCTTTCCCTGTTGCATAAATCCGCCTATATTGTTTGCGGAAACGACGCTGTAATTAACGTTTGCGTTCATACCAAAGCTTTCGCCGTCTTTAATAAATTTAGCAATGGAAAGTGCGGGCGCACCGTCCGGTGCAACAAAGGTTAGGGTTTTAGTTTCATTTTTTAAACTATTATCAACGCTGTTGCAACCATCAACGCTGTTGCAACCTAATGCAAAAATAAATAGGACTGAGAAAATGGCGCATAATAGTTTTTTTAAGTTTTTCATATTTTACTCCTTTCGGCGCTAAAAATAACGCCTTATATATTATTTTTTTTATTTAAAAAGTGTGTCTATAAGTCGATTATCGGCAGTTTTGCAAATATTATTCAACCTCTATATCGCTAACTGCAGACTTAACCTTAACACCCTTTAATCTACCAAGCTTACCGGAAAGGGCAGATATTTTTTCTTGCGGGCCCTTAACGCCTACGGTTATCATGCAAACGTTGTTAGCAAGGCTTGGTAGCCCCATTCTGCCAACGATTAATTCTGCGTATTCAGATAAAATTGCTTGCACGCTTGAAGCAACGCCTCTATCCCCTTCGATTATAATGCCAACAAATCCAAGCTTCATAATAACTCCTTAAAAAAAGCAAAAACAAATTTCCGGCGACGCTTTCGGAAAAGACCAAAAGAGTTGGCGGATACGAATTCGGTTACTTTATCGCCGGCGATTAGTAAAATCGGCATTGACTTAGTAATTTAACTACCCATATAATAACACAGAAATAGCAAGTTGGCAACTGTTTTTTAGTAAATTTTTTCCCAATTTGCAAAAAAAAATAAAAAAGGTTTGCAATAACTTAAAAAATAGTATATACTTATTATAGAAAAAATTAAATTTACGGAGGATTAGACCAATGCCTTTAGTATCAACAAAAAAGATGTTTGAAAAAGCTTACGCCGGCAAATACGCTATCGGTGCTTTCAACGTCAACAATATGGAAATCGTTCAAGCTATAACGGAAGCTTGTAAAGAAGAAAAAGCTCCCGTAATTTTACAAGTTTCTAAGGGTGCTCGCGCATACGCTAACCACACTTACCTTGTTAAATTAGTAGAAGCTGCTGCTTTAGAATGCCCTGAAATCCCCATCGCTTTACACCTTGACCACGGTCCTGACTTTGAAACCTGCAAGGCTTGTATTGACGGCGGTTTCAGCTCTGTTATGATTGACGGTTCTTCTCATTCATTTGAAGAAAATATCGCTCTTACCAAAAAGGTTGTTGAATACGCTCACGATCACGGTGTTACCGTTGAAGGCGAGCTTGGAACTTTAGCCGGTATTGAAGACGAAGTTAGCCACGCCGTTGGTTCTTACACCAGACCTGAAGAGGTTGAAGAGTTCGTTAAGAGAACCGGTGTTGACTCTCTTGCTATCGCTATCGGTACTTCTCACGGCGCTTACAAGTTCACACCCGAGCAATGCACCGTTAACGAAAAGGGAATTCTTGTTCCCCCCGCTCTTCGTTTTGACATTTTAGAGGACGTTTCAAGAAGACTTGGTAGCTTCCCCATCGTATTACACGGTTCTTCTTCAGTTCCCCAAGAATACGTTGCTATGGTTAACCAATTCGGCGGTAAGATGCCCAACGCTATCGGCGTTCCCGAAGAACAGCTTCGTGAAGCTGCTAAGCTTGCAGTTTGCAAGATCAACATTGACTCTGACTTACGTCTTGCAATGACCGGTACTATCAGAAAGTTCTTCTCTGAACATCCTGATAAGTTCGACCCCAGAGAATACTTAAAACCCGCTAGAGCAAACATCAAAGAAGTTGTTCGCCATAAGTTAATTCACGTTTTAGGTTGCGCCGGCAAGGCTGACGAATGTCTATAAGAGTTAAACTCGGCATTTTTGCTAAAACAATAAAAAATTACGGACTTACTTAAAGGTAGGTCCGTTTTTTTACGTAGCGTTCTTTCTATTTTTTAACAAACGCGGTTAATCTTTTGTATAGCAAAAGCAAAACGATAGAATTTTAACTAATATAAAAGGTCTACCCTAGCTTAGGCAGACCTTTTCGTTTTATATTATATTAGATATCGAAGTCGTCATCCTCGTCTTCTTCATCATCCTCTTCTTCGTCGGTATCTTCAAAATCTCTTTCGTCAATTTCGATATCGAAGTCATCCGGCTCGTCGTCGATAGGAGCGACCTCTTCATCTTCTTCCTCGTCACGGAAAAATTCGTCGTTCTTTTCTTCGTCCTCTAATTGAGAGAATGAAATAATATCGTCATCCGCGGGGAGATCCTTTTCGTCGTCGTCAAGATAGTTACGCCATTCTTCGTCCTTATCTATATCGATATCGTCAGAAGGCTCGTCCATATACTTGCGCTCTTCACGGCATTGTTCGCACATTTCTTCATCTTCTGCAATATACGCGCGCTTGCAGTAAGGGCAAAGCTTTTCACCCATATCTGCCTCGTCTTCATCAATAGCGAAAACGAGCTGAGGGCCAAGCTTAAGCTCTGCTTTACAAACGTCGCAGTATTCTTCGCCTTCCTGCATATAGTTAAGTTCACATCTGGGACATAAAACGTATTTTGCCATATTTTTAACCTCTAAAATTTTTGGGGATATTTTCCGTTTAAATTATTTTGATTTATTATATTAGTATTTCACTAATTTGTAAACCGTTTTTAGTATATTTTTTTGAAATTTTTGATATTTTTTTGCGTAAAAAGGCTTTTTTTATTTTTTATTACCTATTACGCCCTTTTAATACCTAACTCTTTCCGTTTAATCTATATTACTATACGCAAAAGCAGTAAAGAATGTTGCTATTTATTAAGCAATAATAATATGCTTTATTTAGCGCTTTTTTATTCTGCTGTGATAGTATATCATAAAAAATAAATTTTGCAAGTGTTTTTATAAAAATTTTTAAGATTTTTTTGCTTTTTTACTTCTTTTTACTCTTTATTTCCCTTAATTTCCCCTTCCGGGCCTTTAGAAACTGAAGCAACCGTTAAAACCGTCACGCTATTTGCGCCCGCCTTAAGCATAAGCTTGCAAAGAATTTCTACCGTAGCGCCGGTTGTCATAACGTCATCTATAAGCAGAATATTTTTACCTTTAATTTTCCCCTTATTTTGCACTTTAAAGCTACCCGTTAGATTTTCACGCCTTTCCTTTGCGGTTGATATGGTGGCTTGGCGGGGCGTTTCTTTGATCTTTACTAAAACGTTATTTATAATAGGTAAACCTACTATTTTGCAAAACTCTTCCGCTAAAACCTCTGCTTGATTATATCCCCTTTCTTCCTTACGCTCATCCGTCATAGGCGTAAAGGTAACCGCGTCACAGCAGAAGAAATTTTTATAATAGGTAAAGCTTAAATACTTTGCAAATACCTTTGCCAAGTATTTTTTGTTTGTGTATTTTAAGCGGGCTATCATAGTGCTTATGGGCGGAGCGTAAACGAAAGCGCTTCTCGCCTTTAAAAAATAGGTTTCCCTGCCCGCGCACGAATAACAGTAATTTTCTGCGTTAAAGGTTCTTCTTCCACAGTGGTCGCAAATAATTTTATCGTTATAAATTATGCTTTCTTCACACTCTTTGCAAAAATACTCGCCCGAAAAAATCTCACGCCCGCAGTTATTACAGGTGTGAGTTAAGGGAAAAACGTATTCCGTTATTTTGTTAAACAAGCCCTTAAATTTCTTCATAAGTATCCCAAAAAAACAAAAAAAGTAAGCCTATAGGTCGATTATCGCCCATTTAAATAAATTAATCCCAAATAAACGCTACTAAAATAAAAAAGCTTAACAGCACTTAAATATAAGCAAAAGGCGACTTAAAACAGTCGCCTTTGTTAACGTAATTATTCAACGTAACCGTCAGGGTTTTTAAGTTGCCAGTTAAGCTGATCCTTACACATATCGTCTAAGGTCTTTTTAGCTTCAAAGCCAAGGTATTCCTTTGCGTAGGCAGTATCTGCATAGCAAACGGCAATATCACCGGGGCGACGGGGCG
Source organism: Clostridiales bacterium (assembly GCA_015055965.1). Classification (GTDB taxonomy): domain Bacteria; phylum Bacillota; class Clostridia; order Christensenellales; family Borkfalkiaceae; genus HGM11416. The sequence goes on along the minus strand of SVHG01000019.1, from coordinate 9,773 downwards.
CGATTTCGTAAGGAATGGGTTTACCAAGGGCCTTAGCAAAGCCGTTAATCATTTCTAAAACGCTGTAACCGCGGCCTGTGCCAAGGTTTACGATATATAAACCGCTGTTAGAAAGAAGCTTGTTAACTGCAAGAACGTGACCGCAAGCAAGGTCTACAACGTGAATGTAGTCACGAACGCCCGTTCCGTCAGGAGTGTCGTAGTCGTTACCGAAAACGTTAACCTTGGGTAATTTACCAACCGCAACCTTAGTGATATAAGGACAAAGGTTGTTGGGAATACCGTTGGGATCTTCGCCGATAAGACCGCTTTCGTGCGCGCCAACGGGGTTGAAGTATCTTAAAATACCAATATTCCAAGAGTTATCTGCCTTATAAACGTCTTTTAAAATATATTCAATGAATAACTTGGTAGAGCCGTAAGGATTGGTGGTTGAAAGGGGGAAATCCTCCATAATAGGAACGGTATGGGGATTACCGTATACGGTTGCAGAAGAAGAGAATACTAAATTCTTACAGCCTGCATCACGCATAGCCTCTAATAAAATAATTAAACCGCCAATGTTGTTGTGGTAATATTCAACGGGCTTAGCAACTGATTCGCCAACAGCCTTAAAGCCTGCGAAGTTAATAACCGCGTCTATTTTGTGGTTTTTAAAGATATTATCTAAAGCAGCGCGATCTAAAATGCTATTTTCATAAAAAGCAACCTTTTTTCCGCTGATTTGCTCTATTCTATCAACGGCAATACGCTTACTGTTAGATAAATCGTCTATGATAACGACCTCATAGCCTGATTTCATTAATTCAATACAAGTGTGGCTACCAATATAACCTGCGCCACCGGTAACAAGAATGGTTTTCATAAAATTCTCCTTACTTAAAATTCCTTTTACATTTTACCGCTAACTTTAAAAAATAGCAAGCAAATAATTATATTTAAACAAATTTAACCAAAGGTTAAATCAAATCTTACACCCAAATAAAATTATCCTGCGTAATATTTGTTAACGATAGCGTTCATTTCATCAAAGCATTTTTCCATATCGCTAACAAGCTTAAACTGGGTTCTTGCTCTATCTAGGTTATGACCTTCACGCTTAATTCTAAAATAGGTGTCCCCGTTTAGGTGGTCTGCTAAAAATCTAATACCGCATTCGTAGGTCATCATAATAGCGCCAAGAGCAAGGTTTTGCGCTTCTGCCTTGGTAATAGTGCCGTTTAAAGCGAATAAATAGCCCTTAACGTATTCTTCAAATAGCGCAATAGAGAAGTTAACCTTAGAAAGATCCTTTTCATCTTCTGCCGCGGGGTTACAGCCGAATCTTATAGAATCGCCGAAGTCGTAACAGATAGTTCCTGGCATAATGGTATCTAGATCTATAACGGCAACTGCTTTATCGGTAGCGTTATCTATTAAAACGTTATTAAGCTTAGTATCGTTGTGGGTAACCTTTAAGGGAATTTCGCCACTTTCTAGCTTGCTAACGATTTTAGCAGATAATTCCTTTCTTGCAAGAGCAAACTCAATTTCTGCCTTAACGTCTTTAGCTCTGCCAACCTTATCTTCCTTAATAGCCTGCTCTAAAGCTTCAAATCTCTTAACTGTGTTATGGAAGTTAGGTAGGGGCTCGTATAGCTTGGAAGCGTCAAACTTAGCAAGTAGGTTTGCAAAGTTACCAAACGCTACTGCGCTTTCGTAGAAGTGCTTGGGATTTTCTACCACTTGGTAAGCGGTTGAATCGTCTATAAAGATATAAACTCTAAAATAGTTTTCGCCGTCAAAATAATAAGCGTTACCGTCTTTAGCGCTAATAACCGTTAAAGACTCACGGTCAGGATTACCGCCTGCAAGCGCAATTTGTTCCCTTGCAAAATCAGTTACTAGCTTGATGTTTTGCATTAATCTTGGAACGTCGGTAAATAGCGTGGAATTAATACGCTGTAAAATATATTTAACTTCCCTTTCCCCTTCCTTCATTAAAAGTAAAAAGGTTTGATTTATATGGCCTTCGCCGTAAGGCTCGCAAGAAACAAATTCACCGCCTACGTTGAAGTTAGAACTTATCTTTTTAAAATCGTATAATGCGCTCATAAGCACCTCCGTTTGTTGTTATACTCATTGTATAACAAACTTGACGCTTTTGCAACAATTTGTTAACTTTTTATTAAAATTTATAATCATTGTGTCCTTTTATACCAAAAAGGCGGGCAAAAAAATAATGCTTTATCGCTCAAATAGCGGTGTAGAAAAATATCTTTCCCCCGTATCGTGTAAAACTGTAACCACGTTTTTACCCTTACCAAGCCTTTTTGCAAGAGCTATTGCGCCAACTAAATTGCTACCGCTTGATATTCCGCATAAAATTCCTTCCTTCAAGCATAGCTCTTTCGCCATTTTTAAAGCCTGTTTATCACTAACCGTTACCACGTGTGAAATTAAGCTTTTATCTAACACGGGCGGGATTATGCCGTCCCCTATACCCATTTGAATATGCGTGCCTATTTTATTTTTTCCGTTATTGCATATAACGGTTGCGTTTTTTGGCTCTACCGCCCAAATTTGCGCCTTTGGATTTACCCTTTTTATAGCCCTACCTATACCCGTTATGCTTCCGCCCGAGCCTATTCCCAAGCACAATCCGTCTATATTCCCCTTTAAATCGGCTATTATTTCTTTTGCCGTTTGCTCTTCGTGGGTTAGCGGATTTATAATGTTAGCGAACTGGTTTGGAATAAAGACGTTGGGATTTTCTCTTTTTAAACCAAGCGCGTATTCTTCACACCTTTTTATACAATCGCCAATGTTGCCGTTATCTTCAATTATAACCACCGAAGCGCCGTACTGCATTATTAGTTTTCGCCTTTCTTCACTTACAGACGATGGCATAACTATAACTACCTTTAAACGCAAAACCGCACCAACTAGCGCTAGCCCCACACCTTGGTTACCGCTTGAAACCTCCACTATTACGCTTTTATTATTTATTATTCCACGCCGTTTAGCATCTAACAACATTTGATAAGCCGTTCGCGTTTTTATAGACCCACCAACGTTTAAAAATTCCGCTTTTGCGTATAGCGTTGCCATGTTTTTCTTACCAAAGCTCTTAAGCTGTATAAGCGGGGTATTACCTATCGCTTGCAAAATATTTGAATAAAGCACGTTTAATTTCCCTATTTTAATATTATATTCAAGTTTGCCATTATTTGATAAAATTTTAGCTTTAAAACATTAAAAAACGCCTTAAAATTTGATTAAAAACAAAGAAAAAGTGCCGATATAAGACGGTTATCAGCACTTTTAGAGTTTTTATTAAATTATAAGCCAAAGATAAGAGCAAAGCCTAGACAATTATATTGCTAGCGCAATGATGTTCGTGCGTTGCACGAATGATGTTTTGCTAACGCAAAATGATGTTCGCCCCAAGCGAATTTTGGGATGGCTCTTATTATGAAAATAACAGATTCTATCGTTTTCTTGTGAAAACTCCAGAATGACAAGTATTTGTTTTTGTCACTTATGAACAAGCAAAGCGAAGTGATAGAGTCTAAGAACTAACGTAATGATATTGCACCAAACTTATTTTAAATTATTTGGATTCAAACATTCAAGCTCTGGAAGAACGAAGAAGCCGTCCTTTCTAATTAAAACGTCGTCAAACCAAATTTCGCCACCGCCGAACTTTTCCGTCATGATAAGAACTAAATCCCAGTGAATGCTAGAACGGTTTCCGTTATCGCATTCGTCATAACAGCAGCCGGGGGTAAAGTGAATAGAGCCGGCAATCTTTTCGTCAAACAAAATATCGCCCATAGGGTTATTGATAAAGGGGTTAACGCCAATAGCAAATTCGCCAACGTATCTTGCGCCTTCATCAGTATTAAAAATATCGTTAAGCTTTTCGGTGTAGTTGCCGGTTGCTTTAATAATCTTACCGTCTTTAAATTCAAGGCGAACGTTTTCGTGCTTTAAGCCCTGTTGCATAGAGGGAGCGTTATAGGTAATAACGCCGTTTACGCTATTTTTAACGGGAGCGGAATAGATTTCGCCATCCGGAATATTAAGCTCGCCTGCGCACTTGATAGCAGGCATACCTTTAATAGAGAAGGTTAAATCCGTATCCTTAGCAACCAAGCGTACCTTATCGGTTTTTTCCATAAGCGCTTTAAGCGCATCCATAGCCCTATCCATCTTGCCGTAATCCATAGTGCAAACGTCAAAATAGAAATCTTCAAACGCTTCGGTAGACATACCGGACATTTGCGCCATTGAAGGGGTGGGATATCTTAAAACAACCCAACGCGTTGCTCCAACGCGTTTTTCGTGATGAACGGGGTAAGAATAAAGCTTTTGATATAAGCCGTTCTTTTCTGCGGGAATGTCACCCATTTCACAGCTGTTTTCGCCACCGCGAACGCCAATATAACAATCCATTTCATCCATAACGAATCCGTCGTACTTAGCCCAAAGATTGCAATATTCTTCGTTGCAGTCCATAAGCATAGCGCGCATTACGGCGTGGTCACGAAGATAAACGAAGGGATAACCGCCTGCAAGGTAGGTTTCCTTAACTAACGCCTTCACTAAATCGTTGGGAATACCAAAGGCTTCTATCATAACCTTTTCGCCCTTTTTAACCTTACAAGAATAGTTAACTAAATTTTTAGCAAGCTTTAAAATTCTTGGATCACTCATATTATAACCTCTTTTTACCGCTTATAAAGCGTATTTTTATTTAATTATACTATTCTGTAAAAAAAATTGCAAATTCTTTAATAATGAATTAAAAATTTACCAAACTAAACATAAAAATTCTTATAATTAAAAAAGATTGAGCCGTTTTTTAAGCCCAATCTTTTTTATTTATTCAACTATTCACTTTCTTCCTTTTTAGGAAGGAATAATAACTCCTCTTGTTGGTTTACCAAATAAAACTCTCCGTTTAAGTAAATATAGCTTAAGCCGTTAGATGCCGTTATTATTTCACCCTCTTCCGCTTCGCCAAGTGATTGGATTATTTCTTCATCCTCTACCTTTAACGGATTAATGGGAATTATACCGGTTATGAATTGGCAGAATCTACATTTATACTTTCCAACAGCGTGAGTGCTCCACACATGCGCAGAACTCGTTGCATATTCACAGGTATTACAAATCACGCTATGTGACGTTACTGAAATTGATACGTATTTTTTTGAAGTATGCGTACAAGCCAGCGCTTCAAAAGTTATTACGCAACTATTGTTTGCATCCGCAACAAACACACTAGATGTGAATTTTAAATTTGCGCTAAAACCATATTCGTTTGAATTGTTTTTCCAACAATAGTAATTAAGCCCTTCTACGGTAGGCAGCGTAACGGTTAGCCCATCATAAACCCCAGTAATATCGCTACAAACAGTAGCCCCATTACTAACAAATCTCAACGTATACGTAGGTAATATTTTTGCGTATAAATCATCCTCTGCTTCAAATTCTTCATACGTACTACCAACAAACGTGCTTGTATACGCGGTAGTATCATACCAACCTAAGAAAATATTATTCCCGGTAACGGTGGGAACTTTATCAGTTGTAAACACTTCGCCGTAGTATGCTGTTTGCGTATCTAACAATTCTTCGCCCACGTAAAAGTTAATTGTGGTTTGTATTGCTTCAAAGCTTAAATCTTCATAGGTAGCGGTATAGCTTGAATATAGCGAATACGGAACGTAGAAGGTAAGCTGTTCCTTTAATGTATCCGTTAAAGCATTAATCTGTACTACCTCGCTATTTAATAAATATACCTTATTTAAAGCCGTGCAGTTATTAAAGCTTAAATAGTTAAACTGAGAATAATCCTCGCCTAAATATACCGTTGTTAATTGAGTATTAGGAATATATTCGCCCTCTTCATTTAAGCTTGGGAATGCGTTTTCTTCTATTGTTGCATACGTTCTTAAATCTAAAACACCGCTTGCATCATAACTGCCGTTATACTTGAATAATACCTTACCCAATCTAAAATATTCTGCTTGCGATTGAGTGGTATACCACGGAGCACCTTCAAATGCGGAAGAATGTGCTTCAATAACCGAATTTCCTGTTATCGTTGCTAGATTAGTGCAACCCTCAAACGCATTATCGCCTATTATTTGAACGTTCTTTAAGTTAACACTTGTTAAATTGGTATTTCCTGCAAAAGCGCCTGCAGTAATTTGCGTAACTGTTGTAGGTATTGTATATGATGAATTTGTTTTGCCTAACGGATAGTATATTAAGCAAGTAGCATCCTTATTAAACAATACACCGTCACTCGTAGAATAATACTCATTAGTGCTATCAACGGTTATCGTTGTTAAATTAGTACAATCCTCAAACGCATTTTCGCCTATATCTTGCACGTTCGCTAAATTAATAGTTGTTAAGTTAACATTACCTGCAAAAGCATAATCTAAAACACCGATTAACGAAGCTATAGCGGTATATTCAGTTCCTGTTTTTGCTATTGGATAGGTGTGTAAATAATATTCTACCGTTTCATCCGCATTAGTTTGTTTGACGTAAAGCACACCATCCACAACGTGGAAATTATTATTGCCACTTGCTAGGCTAAAGCCTGCAATTTGTGAACAACCATAGAATGCGCCTGCACCTATACTTTGAACACCTGCAGGTATGGTTAAAGTTATATTGCTTGCGTTTGCATTTATCCAATTACAGCCTGCAAATGCTAAGCTTCCTATGCTGTTAACGTTAGGCACTTCTTCTAAATATAGTGAAGTACAACCATTAAACGCACTATCCCCAATATCAGTTAAGTTTGAAGATAAATTTACCTCAGCAAGTGTTATACAATCTTCAAACGCAGAACTGCCTATTATTTGAACGTTTGTTAATGTAACCTTATTTAAGTAAGTGTTTTGAGCAAAAGCATAATCTAAAACACCGATTAACGAATCTATAGCGGCATATTCAGTTCCTGTTTTTGCTATTGGATAGGTGTGTAAATAATATTCTATCGCCCCATCCGCATTGGTTTGTTTTACGTAAAGCACACCATCCGCAATGTGGAAGTAATCACTAGCACTTGCTAGGCTAAAGCCTGCAATTTGTGAACAACCGTAAAATGCGCCTGCACCTATACTTTGAACACCTGCAGAAATTGACATGCTAGAAAGCGAAGTACAATCCCCAAACGCAAAATAGCCTATACTTCGAACGTTTAACGTGCTTACTGATGATAAATTACTACAACCGTAGAAGGCTAAATCATCTATACTGATTACTGCATTTGTAGACTCTTCATCCCCAAAATCAACACTTGCAAGCGAAGTTGTATTCATAAACGCACCGCGACCAATTGTTGCAACAGTTGAAGGAATACTCACACTTCCTGCTATAGCACTATTTGCAAAAGCATAATGCCCAATTTCCGTTAGTTGTGAGCCCGCTTCAAAATTTAAATTAGAAATTCCGCTGTTATAGAACGCAAAGTCATCTATTTTTGTAACAGTTGCAGGTATAGTTACATTTTCTAGATTTGAACACTTAGCAAAAGCGTAACGCCCAATTACCGTTATACTATTTGAAAAACTTACCTGCTCTATATTGGTATTATAAAAAGCATAATCTTCTATTTTTGTAATGTTTGCGGGTATTGTTATGTTTGTAAGTGAATTGCAGTTTGCAAATGCGCCGTAGCCAATTTCCGTAACGTTGCCTAAATTAACAGTTGAAAGTGAAGTACAACCTGCAAAGGCCTTAGCCCCCACACTCACACCGGCACTACTGTTTATGGTCACTCGTTCTAAAGAAGCCATATCAGCAAATGCGTAAGGCTCAATTCTTTCAACAGTAGATGGCAGAGTAATTTCCGTTATTTCATTGACTGTAGTGCTTCTCATACTATAAGTTTGTGTTAGTGCTTCAAAAACACTTGATTCAATACGAGTAATGATTTTACCCTCAACTAAATTAGATGGTATTACTAAATTTTCACTAGCTCCAGATATTCCGGTAATAATAACTTCATCAGCAACTATAGTATATGTATATAAAACTCCATTTTTTCTTTGTTGACCTACGGTAAGTTCTTTAGCAACTTCCTCAGCCTTGCCACTTGTATCAATATTAGCAAGAATATATGCTATAATATCTTCATCATGTGTTTCTAAATTGTGAGCAACGCCAGGTGCATTTACAGATTTTTTTCCACTTAGTTGATCACATGTATCCATTTGCTTAACAACAGGGTTTGCTCCAATATATCCATCAGCTACTTGAGAATCTAAATTTATAAATAAATCATCTTCTATATATAAGAAATGGGGTTCTATAGGATTAATGTGTTCACAATCAAAATGTTGTGGGTTTGCTGTAATACTTTTTAGAATACCATGCCATGCAGCTCTATTTTCAAGATTACTAACATGCTTATCTATTGCTTTTTCCATTTTATTTCTTGCCCACTTAAAAAATCTTGAAGTGCCCGTATATGAAACAATTTTATCTATTAGTAATTCTATGAGAACAAGAGTTCCTCTTAAAGTAAACTCACTCCATAAATCGATCGGTAATATATAAGTTAGATATTCTGCTATTAATTGAAAAAGAAATCCTGCGGTTACATAACTGCCTATAGGTACAAATTTTATATGTGAATAGTCCCCATTATTATAACCACTGTTCCATAATGTTCTATATGCGTTATGTAGTGTGGAGTTTATAATATCTTCAACCCCATTTGAATTCGGATCCATATTTGCCATTTCAACAAATAAATGCTTTCCATTGTAAGAGGCTGTTCCAAAATTTGTACCGTTATATGGCGTTCCCATAGAATATAACGAAGCTACGTTATTAGGGTGTCCTAATGCATATTGTAAGTTAGTTATTCCACCACGACTGTGAGCTATAAGGTTATATATTGGTAGCTCATTCATTCTTTGGCAGTATTGATATGATATTACGTCTAATATAAATTCAAGTTGCGCATACACGTAATCATTTGATGTATCCGAATCACCATTAACATCAAAAAGTAAAATTATATGTTTACCTTCAATATCTTCAGGCAAAGAGGTATCTTCACTTATATTATCATATACTATTTTATCCTTGTTATTTTCTTTAATTGTTTTTGGTCTAATTTGGGTAAGACAGATAGTTTTATTTTGCTTAGAATTTATTTGGTAATCATTACCCTCATAAACACATTGAAAATCTCCTATTTCGAAGTTTAATTCCCCTTGGGGCGCTGCAACATCATCAATCATTTCATTCACAGTCCTCACTTTGTAAAGTAAATACTGCTCGGTACTATCAATAATAAATTTATTTATGTATCGATTTATAATAGAATCTTCTTCATATTCAAATGTATACGAAATTCGCTCCGCATTAGGATCGGTATTATTTCTCTCAAGTTTATCAACATCCTTTGAATTATTACTCCAATGGGAAAGGTTTCCACCGCATCCATATGTAAAAACTGTTATTTGTGGGGATTTATCTGGTTTTCCAGCTCTTCTTGTTACTGTATCGAGAGTAGTATATGAAAGGGAGGTGTAATCAATATTATAATTATGAGTATCAGCCTTTACCATCAGTGTTTGCAAACCAGTAAATATAGCACTAATTGCGCTAAGAATAAAGGTTATACAAAGAATTATTAGTATACAATTTCTTAGTCTTTTCATAAATTATTCCCCCTTCTTGGTTAATTTGTAAACTGCTTTTTCTTTACCAAAGAATTCCCCATGTTCAATTTCATATTCAAACCAACCTTT
>SVHG01000004.1 GCA_015055965.1 Clostridiales bacterium | reverse complement strand
CTGGAAAGATATTGTACGTAGGATATTTTGACGAATATTTTGATATGATGAAGGATAGAGGTTATCATAGCGCTATACCTTTAAGTGGCTTATATGTTAAAATTGAAAAGAAAACTTAATAAAAATCAATTTAAGGAGAACAAATGAAAAAGATTAGATATTTTGTTGCAACTTTGCTTTGTTGTGCGTTTTTGTGCAGTATATTTGCCACAGTCGCAGTTAATTTGCGTGTTTATGCAGATGAAGATATACCTAAAGATAATTATTGGGAGCTTACAGCTGAAGAATTAGATGGTTATTCCAATAGAGGTAATGTAAGTAGTGCATCCCCGCAAATAACAGTATTTACACATGGTTATGACGTAAAAGAGGGGGCTTCTTCGCATTGGAGTCATGATGAAAACTATAATTTTGCTCAAGAAGATGGTTCTTTGATAGATGAACTATGGGCAGAAATAGGCGAAGAAAACGTTGTTGCATTTAAAGTTTCCACAGAGATAGTTAAGGAATGGGATGGGCCGAAAACGAGTGCTATTATTTCTGAATCAAGTTCTGAAGATGCAGTTGAAAGATGTGATAGTTTGAAACACAGCTACTTTAAAGACGGTGTACAAGTTTCAAATAAGGAAATAGAGCTATCTGAGCTAAATAATATAAAAGATTATTCTATTAAAAAAGATGAAAATGGTAATAAAATAGAACGAAATGGGTTATTGTGTCAAGAAGACGTCACAAAGCATATATTTTTAATATTTGAAGCTAAGAATCCACAAAGTGGACATGATTATGTGTACGCTCAATTAGAATACATATTAGACGTAATTTCTTATAGATATTTACAGCTAACTGGGAATTTACCCATGTATAACATGATAGCGCATAGTAGAGGCGGTATTACTAATTTGCAATATGCATTAGCTCACCCGTTTAACGTTGCATCTTTATATTCTATTGGTACGCCGTATAACGGCAGTGATTTTGGAGGAGCTAAACTTGCTAATAATTACCATCCGTTTCTTGAATTTATAGGTGATCCAAATGCTAATCAACCAGGAGTTCAAGATATAATAAAGACAGAACTATCTGAAAGTTATAAAAGCTTTTGGAATACGCATTATGATGCGCTTTATGATCACATAAAATTCAAACCGATAGGCTCTTACGCTTCGGTTGGGTTTATTTTGCAATGTTTAGTAGAATATTTAGGTTCAGAGATAGATATTCCAGATAATTGGATTTATAATATAGGTAAAGCCGTTCAAGCTATAGAATACGTTATTGGTGTTGGGTCTTATTTAACTCCACAATGGCTAAAAACAAAAATTATAAGTAAAGGTATTGGGCTGTTAAAAAACATTTTAACGAATTACATTGATTTTACTTGTGCTAATGCATGGCTTAGCATATTAAATAATTTCACAACGGCGATAGCGCCTTATCAGCATTTAGGAATTTCTTTTAGCCCAGGATTTTTAATTTTAGATGATTTATTTATAGATTTGGATTCGCAATTGGCACACGGTTATACTCTTCAAAACGGTGATAATGATAGAAGGGTAAGGCTTATGGGATCAAGCGAATATTTTGATGGGAAGAAGTCTACTGACGAAGTAGGGATTGCGCATAACTTAGAAGCTCATGATAAAAAAATAATCGACTATATTAAGGGAGATATATGTACAGGAACAGCGGAAAGCTTTAAATATAGAGTTGTTAATGAAGATGAGTGTGTGGTTACCGGTTTAAATATAACTCAAATTCCTTCAAGTTTAGTAATACCTGATCAGTTGGATGGAAAAACTGTTGTCGGAATAGAAAGTTTGTTTAATGGTGGTGCTTTAGATCCAAATGAATTACCTGTTAATTTACCGCAAGTTACGTCAATTACTATACCAAGTAGCGTGACGTACGTAGCAGATTATGCGTTTATTGGTATGACCGGATTAACTACTGTAACCTTTAATGCTAATTCGCAACTTGAAAAGTTGGGTAAGGGGGCGTTCTTTAACTGTATCTCATTGCAAAATGTTAATTTACCCTCATCATTAGAAAGCATTGGTGATTTTGCCTTTGCTAATTGTGTAATGCTAAATAGTTCAAGTGTTGGGGCTAACGTTAACTTTATTGGCGTAGGCGTTTATTATAATTGTTCTGCGTTGCAGGCGATAAATATTGATATATCAAACAATCATTACTCTTCAATAGACGGCGTTTTATTTGATAAAGAACAAAGTTGCTTATTGGCATATCCCAAGGGTAAGACTGATTTAATTTATTCGTTGCCAGATAGTGTCTATGTGATAGAAAGCTATGCATTTTTAGGTAATACTAATTTACAAACGGTAAATTTAAACAATGTAATTTCGTTATATTCTAATGCGTTTGCCGGCTGTGCGGGGGTAACTGCGATTACGGCTCCATGTCTAAATAGCGTGGATGGTATTGATGCTGTTGCAGAAACAGCTTGGTTTACACAGAATAGTAATGAATTTGTTTCATTGGGTAGCGTATTGTTTAAGTATAACGGAACAGCGGCTTCAGTTGATTTAAAAGAGTATTCGTGTATAGCAAATTCTGCTTTTGAAAATAATAATTATTTACAAAGTGTTGAGTTTGGTGTTTTTGCAAACTATTTAGGAAATGATGCATTTAAAAATTGTTCTAATCTTTCAGATGTAAAAATATTTAAAACTGATACGGTTTTACATATTGATATTGGTTGTTTTGATAATATTTCACCCCAAGCAATAATATATGTTCCAAGCTCATTAATAAGTAATTATAGAGGCTTTAATGCTTCTTTAGAAAATATTTCTCTTGCTTCATTATCTACAGATGTTACATATATATTAGACGGTGAAGTGTGTGAAGAAGAGACATATTATTATGGAGAAGTATATTCAATTTATACGCCAAATGAGTTTGGCTTTGACATAATTGGATATTATACCGATATTGAGTTTGAAAATGTTTATAATACTGTTTCTGGTGAGATATGGTACCAGGAAGAGGAGGAGCTTAGATTATATTTAAAAACACAAGAACATACTACACATAATGTTATTTATCAAGAATATTCAAATTGCATTACTGTGCCTAATAATCCTGGTTCTTATAATTGCGGAGAATCATTTGTTTTGCCAGAGCCTGATTGCCTAATCGGATATGTGTTTGAAAAATGGCAATATAAATTAACAAATGATGGTGAATGGACAGATTTACCTGAGGACGGATTTGTTTCTTGTGGGGATATATGGGTAAGACCGGTTTGTGAATATATTGCTGTAAGTGGCTATTTATATTCGCCTGTTGGTGATTTAAATGTTGAGGAGTTTTCTTTTACAAGTATTGATGCTAAGTTACCTGTTTTAACTCATCAAGTTGGTACAGTAATAGTATCTTTTACAGGTTGGTATGATGGTGAACGAGGTACTGGAAATTTAATTGCTGATAATACAGGTGAATTTGTAAATAGGGATTTTCCCGTTGGAACAACCTTGTATGCAGGCTGGGATAGTTATAATATAACTTATACGGTTGAAGGTTTAACGCCAGTTGGAAATCCTTCAACGTACTCATATTATGATGGAACTGTTACGTTAGGCTATCAATTTGAATTGGGTACTCATATACGTATTACTGGCTGGTATGCAAATAATATAAAATATACGCAACTATCAACTGATATAACTACAGATTTAGATTTAATTGGTACTACGGCAGTCGTTTATGAATTATTTTTTAACGCAGTTGGGGGTAGTGCATGTTCATCAATGCAAGTTATAGACGGAGAATATATAAGTATTCCATATTCAGCTAAATCAAGTTATTGTGGTTATTGGATGAATGGGGATAATATATATGTCATGCGAAAAACAATATTATTTAATCATCGAAATTTCGTATTAAGTAGCACGTACTCAATTTTCTTTACAGCTCATTGGCATACAGAGCATTTATATACTAAATATCAGAAAAAAAATGCTATATGTCATTACCTAGTTTGTGAGTATTGTGGCAATATGGGAGAAACTGAAAGTCATACGTGGAAGACTGTAGGTGTCACAAATATATGTTCTAAGTGTTTATTTAGAAGTGAAATAATTCCTATTTTGCCAATAACTATGAGTATGGGAAATTTAAACACATCCACTGTTTTAAACAATGATTATTGTATTGAAGTAGATGATCAGGTTTCTATTTGTTATATTGGTGGTCAATATTATTTCTTTGTTCCAGAAGGGTACGAATTAGAAAAGCTTCAAGAAATCGATTATTTATCATATATTAATAGCAATCAAGAATTGTTAGAATAAATTGTAAATATTAAGAAATATATACCAACACTTAGTCCTTAAAAGGCGAATATGATGAAATTGTTTTTAAGCAAAAAGCACCCCGAAAGAAAAAATGGGGTGCTTTTAGTGTGTATTATTGAAATTAAAATAAATTAAATTTTTAAAATTAGCGTCGATAGATGGTATTTTTATCAAATATAATGACAAATGTGTTTTCTAAGAGAATAAAGATAAAAAAGATATCAAAAATATTGATTTTATTGTTTAATTAGTGTGTAATTTTACTCAAAGCATATAAAATTGCTAATTTTAGAAGAATAGAAATTTTTATAAAATAATTCTATGCATGATAATTGTTGTTTTATTAATACATAGGTATAACTATGTTTAATATGGAGCATGACTCTTTAACCTTATTAAATAAATTGTGTATAATAAGGATGATTATAAAAAAGAGAGTTATGCTTATGACGCTTAGTGAAAGAATAAAACTAAAAATAAAGGAACTAATAGAAACGAAGTGTATAACAATTTATGAGCTAGCAAAAAGAGCTGATTTAACAGAGGCTTGTATAAGAAACTGGTATACAAAAAGGAATTATACCCCGAGTTTAGAAGCCATAGAGAAAATTTGTTTTGCTTTGGATATCCCAGTAACTGATTTAGTTAAAGCAGATGATCAAGAATTCGTATATTTGTTGCCTGAAGATAAAGAGTTGATTGAAAATTGGCATAAATTAGATAAAAATATGCGAGAATTGATTATGAAACAAATTGATATATTTTTAAAGCATTAAGTATAATAATTTATTTGTTATAAAAATAAAAAATTCTAATGACGAACTAAAGAATAATGGAAAAATTGCAAACTCAAAAAGAAAAAAGGGAACAATTCAATAAAATAATAAAATTAGTGCGAAAGGCCCCAGAGAATGGATTAAAACTTTTTTATGAGAAGTATGCAAAAATTATTCAGATAACGGCTCAAACGATTTGCCATTCAGAATATTTGGCAAACGAAGTTGTTAACAATGTCTTAATTAAAGTTTGGAAGAATGCGAAAAAAATTAAGAATATTAAAAATCCGGTAGGATGGATTTATATAGTAACTGCAAATGCTGCAAAAGATGCCATGCGGTCAAGATATAATCTTCCATTAGATCCACAAATTGTATCAAACGTTGATTTTACACAAGATATAATTGAGGAGCAGTCTTTTTATTACTTGATAAAAGATCTTTCAGAAATAGAACAAGAAATTATTATATTCAAATTTGTTTTAAATGATACCTTTAAAGATATAGCAGATATGATGCATAAGCCGCTAGCTACAATAACATCAATTTATTATAGAGCATTAAGTAAAATAAAAAATGATTTTCAAGAAAAAAAAGAAAAAGTTGAATAAAATACTTGGTTAGAAAACGTCATATGGGTGAAAAACTCATAGGAGGCGTTTTATGAAAAAAAAGCAAAAAGGGTGGTTATTATTTTTTGTTGGGATTTTTATTCTTTCAATAATGATCATGAGACCTGCCCCCATAACTAGGGCGGATGATATTGATGCGGTGGAGCAAGCATTCCTTGATTTCCTTTCATCTGATACTGATTACGATGGTGAATTGGAATATACTTATTTTGCTCTTTACGATGAAAACTTGAATATTAACGGCAGACAATATAATTTCAGTATTGGCGAGGTTAATGGGTACGCATTGTTGACGGAGATTCAAACCAATAGCGAAACTTTTTATGAAGTTGAAGAATTATTTTACAACAAACAATCACCTTTTGATAATTGCTTAGGCTTACCGGTGTATATAACACACGGAACGTATCTTTATTATTTAAATAATAGCTTTTATAAGGTTGAAAATAATTCTTTAGTTGGGGCAGATGCTCTTGCGGAATTGGCAAATAAAGGCTTTGGATATTCCGGTGTTGGTAATTTTACTGAACGAACTGAAACTATAAGTTATGCAACAAAATCAACAGAAAGCTATTCTATTCCATACGATTTGCCTAATTACTATGGAAGCGTTGATGATTTAACGGGATGTGCAAATACTGCAGGAGCTGTGTTAATAGGTTATTACGATAGATTTTGCGAAAATTTAATTCCCAATTTTAAAACGTATACGCAACTAGGAAGTATAATACGTTACAAAACTGCATCTACTGAAGTTGTAAATGTTGTGGATCAATTATACATATTAATGGAAACGGACGTGGCTCAATTAGGAACAACCTTTTCCGGTTTTCAAACCGGTATGAGCGCCTACGCTTCAAGTAAAGGTTATACTTATACTACGGTAAATATGTTTACTAACGGTAGCTTAAATATTCAAAGCTATAAGTCGGCTGTTCAAAGCGGAAAACCGGTAGCTTTATTTTTAACGACTTATGCATTTTTAGACAGTATTACGGAAACTAATGGGGTGGATACCGTTAGTAGTGCATATTCGCCGAGGTCTCACGTGGTTATTGGTTGTGGATATAAAATTGATACCTATTACAATAGTAGTGAACAAATAATTGCTACCAGATATTATTTAAAGGTTGCCACCGGGGATGATTCTTACAATATAGGATATCTTAATATTAATGGATTAGGAAATTTAGATAGAGCAATTTCAGTTTTGATTAGTTAAGGAGTTTATGGAAAATAAGAAGAACGAAAAAAGAATAGAAGAGAGTATAGAGAAGATTAAGGTTAAGGATTTCTCTTTGGTGTGGGAAGATATTAAAGATACCATTAGTCCACCAAAAAGTAAGCCTGCTTTAAATTGGTGTTTTCTTGCTACAGCTGTTGCAACCTTTATTATTTTTTGTTCGGTCATTATTCCTTTTTCTATTAAGCATTTTTCTAATGGGGAAGACGTGCTTCAGTCTGATAATTCAAGTTGTTTAACAAGCGAAGAAGGACAAGTATATTTTGTTGATGAGTTAGTTATATCGATTATTGAAGGTAATAACTTCTCTAGTGAGTTAAAGAAGTTTGGCATAGAAATTGTTGATATTGATGCGAATGTTGTTATTAGTTCACTTCTTTTTAAAACGTCAAATCAAAAAGTTAAAGGCGGTCAAATTGAGGTAACAGATGATTTAGATAATCCGTCATTTGTTTTATTTGTAAAGGTTTATGACAAGTCGGTAAAACAAAACGATTTAATACAGGTTGATTATAATCGTACTCATTACGTAGATGGTGTTAAAATTCAATATAGAATAAAGGAATATTACCCCGAAGATGGTGTTTTTGTGTATGATATAAAAACCTATTTTAATGACGTTCATTATTATTTAGAATACACCACTTACAGTGAAAACATCACTGAATTCTTAAACGACTTTTTTAAATAATTATTTGTTAATCAGTAGTTAAATAAGTAAAGTAAAAAACGAGATTGTTTATGTCAATCTCGTTTTTGCTTTATATGCAAAACTTACATTAAAATAAAACTATTAAATTTATATTTTTTATAAAAAAATAAATAAAAATGCATAAAAAAAGATAAATCTATTCGTTATATAATTAGAGTGTAAAATTAATACCCATTAAAGGATTATAGTTTAAGTAAAACGACTTTGTAGTAAAAAATAAAGGAAATTAATTATTTTGTAATTTGCAACCCTAAAAGTTGAAGAACTTTTGGGGTTGTTTTAATAAAAAAGAAATGAAGAGAATTGGTTTGTAAGTGTTTTATAATACTAAAATTGTTTTTATGTGGTAGTTGCTATATAAATAAATTATCCATTTAAAATATGAAAAAGGGTTTATTAAAAGTATGGATTTTTCATAAATCAATACATTGTATAATATCTCTATAAAATGTAGTGAGATGAAAAAATTGACTAAAGAAAAAATACGGTGGGTAATAAAGCGACTGCCTTATATAAAGAAAATGATTAAGTTGAATATTAAAGAAAAATATTTTTATATAAGTAATAAGAAGGAACTGATAATAATAGATAATGACGTTTTAACGATAATCAACATAATGGGAGAAATTATTAACTCAGAAAAACAGGAATGGTTAAAGAAAATATTTTTAATGATAAGTAAAGGATATAAGGATGTGAAAATTATTATAAGTAGTCCAATAGAAAGAAGTAAATACTACTTAATTAAAGAAA
This sequence comes from Clostridiales bacterium, assembly GCA_015055965.1. GTDB lineage: Bacteria > Bacillota > Clostridia > Christensenellales > Borkfalkiaceae > HGM11416. The sequence continues at coordinate 147,558 of SVHG01000004.1, read as the reverse complement.
AATTAACAAGTAAAATATTTCAATGTTGTATTTATAAAGGATTAGTGGATTATATTGATATATTAGAGGAGAAAATCGAATGACTATCAAAAAATCATCCAAAGAGGTATTATTAACGCTTACAGAGCTATTATTGTGTTATTTAAATGAGCTTGCCGAATATCGAGAGGTGGAAGGGGAACTGTTTGAATACGGTGAACGCACAGCGTATACTGAGTGTTTAGAAATAATACAAGAGTGGGTGGATGCGGAAAAGAACGGATTAGATTTTAATATAGAACAAAAATATCCACTTTAAATTCTTAAGAAATCCTTTTTAATGTATAAAAAATATAAAATCAGTATTAAATAAATGTAAGAATAGAGAATTTATAAAAATATTCTTAAAGTATAACTGAAAGAAAATATATAACATAAAAAAACCGAGTGGATTAAAATAAAAATCCCCCCGGTTTTTTGTTTATGCAAACAAAACCACCGGCTATGCCGATGGATAATAAAAAAGGCTTTAGCAGCAGCCTTGCAGGTATTTACTTTAATTAATATAATTTTTTATACCGCAGGTAATCTTAGTGTAAAAATTTAACGAGTATTAACGTTAGGGAAAAAGCTTAGCAATAATTAAAGCAATTTCTTCTAAAATTTTAGCATCCTCTTTTGTAAAGTTGGAAAGCTCGTTACTGTCTAAATCTATAACGCCTAAAACCTTATCGTTTTTTAAAATGGGGGCAACAAGCTCGCTATTCGTTGATGAAGAGCAGGCAATATGTCCTTCAAAAGTATGCACGTTATCAACTAACACGCTCCTTTTATTTGTTGCAGAGTAACCGCAAACACCCTTAGAAAATGGGATAACCGTGCAAGCTAAAGGGCCTTGGTACGGGCCAAGATACAAGGTGTTGCCTTCTTCGTTTGCCAAATAAAAGCCCGCCCACGAAACGTTTTTAAATCCGTCGAACAAAGCTCGTGAAAGGTTTGCTAAATTAGAAACTAGCGGTAAAGATTCATCTATTAAATAGCTTACCGTAAGTGCGAGAGTTTGACCTTCTTTGTGTGAAAATTCCATAAATTTCCTCAGAGTTGTTTTTTACTATATTATAATACAAAAGCGCAGCTTTTTCAAATATTTTTTAAGGTTGTAAGAATTATTGTTTTTCATATAGAATTTAACGCAAGCTTTCAATAACAAAAATAGCAAGTACTTAATAGCGCTTTTGCTTTATGAATAAAATGTTTTCTTGCTTTTTTCCTTTTAATAATTTTTAAGCAGGTGCTTGATTATACCCCAATTATATGATATAATAACTTTAATAGCGAACATAAATGCACGGAGTGAATAAAATTGAAAATAGAGTTTAAATATTCATTAGTTCAGGATTTAATGTATCATATCTTAGCTCATATAAAAGTAGAAAATGCTTCAAATTTGTATTCTAAGGAATACATTGATAATATTAATGAAGCAAAAAACGGTAGATGTGTTAATATTAGGGCTGCTGTGAATTTCTTTTCAAATTACTACAATGAGAACTTTGAAAGATTGGCGATAATTAATTTTTTGCCTTTGTTTTGCTCTTCCGTTCAAGAATTAATAGCTGTAATAGAAAATTATTATGCCTTTACGCAAGAAGATAAAGAAAGTTTTATATTTCCATTAAACCAACTTTTAAAAAGCGAATGTGTGTTTTATGAAGAGTATTGGAATAAATTATATAATACTACGGCTATGGATAGAAAAGCAATTGAAGAGTGGATAAAAAACGAAATGAGTAAATATGAAGCATTATTCACTTATTTTAATAAATTTGCCGTAATAGGTTTCTCTTATAGTTTAACAAATAACGGTAGAGGATATGGGGGCGAAGCTTCGTTTAATGCCGTTGTTCCTTTTGTTTTTAACGAAAGTGAATATAAGAATATTTTTTATCAAATATTACACGAGTATACGCATCAATTCACAGATGAAATTCTTGGTGAAAATATTAGAATGGATGACGGAACACATGATATATCTGAAAAAGCGGTAATTTTATTTGATTATTATTTAATTAAAAAATTGCATAAAGAAGATACCGCTTCTTATTTTAAATGGATTAGTTCAGCTACAAACGTTGATAATTGTGATGAAAAGTTGTTTTTATCAGTTTTTAAAATCCGTGATGATATTAACGAAAAACTGTTAGAATTGGTAGATAAGATAATAATGTAGAATTTAACACAAGCTTTCAATAACAAAAAAAGCAAGTACTTAATAGCACTTGCAATAAATGTCAAGAATAACGTAACGCAAAGGCTAAGAAAAAAACAAGCAACGGGATTCGAATTCTTGCATTTTGCAAAGCAATAGCGCTATAAACTCAAACCTTGTGCTTTGCAAAATACTTCGGTCAGTCGCTAAAAACAGTAGGTGACTACTGTTTTCCGGGCGCTCTAGTTCGAATCCCTTCTTCAAACTTTCAATAACAAAAAAAGCAAGTACTTAATAGCACTTGCTTTTTTTGTGGCGGAGGTGAAGGGATTCGAACCCCTGTGGGCTGTTAACCCAAACGGTTTTCAAGACCGCCTCGTTATGACCGCTTCGATACACCTCCGTATTATGAACTTTAGGGGCAAAATAACCGCCTTCCAAAGTTTGCTTAGTAATTATACATTAATAGAAACAAAAAATCAAGCAATTTTATGCGCTTTTGCAGGAATTTAATTTAATTTTTTAGTTTTATAGTTTATATTTTAGTTAAAAATAAAGTAATGGTGCTTTTATGTCTTTACAAGTGCCATTAAGTTGTGCTAAAATTAAAATATGGAAAAAGTAAATTCTTCTTTTAAAACCGATAGCGGTTCAAAATTAAATAAAAACACCTTCGCTCAATGGTTTAAAACTCATCCGCGAGCTGCAGCAGGGGCGTTGTACGGTGGAGTAGCGCTATTTATTTTAGCGGTGTTTGCCGTGATGCTTTATCATTACGGAATATATCCCTTTGGCGATTACAGTATGTCTAGCTACGATATGAACGCTCAGGTTGCGCCCTTTATAGAGCATTTTTACGACGTTATAGACGGAAAATCTTCGTTGTTTTACAGCTACGCAATCGCTGGCGGAGCAGACGTATTCGGCACGCTTGCCTACTGTTGTATTAGCCCCTTTACCTTTTTGTTTTTGTTTTTTGGCAGGGGAGAGGTTTATTACGGAACTAGTATAGTTTTACCCTTAAAAGTGGCGTGCGTGGCGATTTCCGGGCTTTATTATATACGTAAACGCTTTGGAAATATACATCCGTCAATGCAAGCGCTGCTTGCGCTATCTTACGCCTTTTGCGGATATTTATTCGTTTCAAACACCTATATAAACTGGGTGGATTTATTAATTTATTTACCTATTGCAGCTCTTGGCTTTTATAAGCTTGTAAACACGGGCAAAAAGGGGACTTTTATAGTTGGCCTTGCGTTAATGATTTACGCTTGCTTTTCCATATCCTGCTTTTCGTTGTTTACCGTATTTCCTATAATCGTGGGCTATTGCTTATTCGTCGTGGAAAAGGATAAGCGCAAAAAGGTGCTTTCAGATGCCGTTTGGGGTGTGTTTTTAGCAATCGTGGCGGCGTTGCCCCTTTTAGTTCCCGCTCTTCGCGCCTTCTTGGTTTCCGGTAGAAAAACGGGGTTGTTTGATAATTTAGACGCGCAATATTCTTACGAGGCGCTTTATAAAAAGGCTTCTTATTTATTTAGTGATTCATTTACCTTATTCTTTACCTTAGCGTATTTCGTTAGGAACGGATTAAAGAGTAAAAAGAGCAAGTTCTTGGCGTTAACGGCTGTAATTTTAATACTTCCCGTTATAGTTGACGAAAGTATGAATTTGCTTAACTTTGGCTCTTATATGAGTTATTCCTTACGCTTTGGCTTCTTAAACGGCTTCTATTTCTTTTACGTTGCTTGCCTATTCGTTCAAGAATATACTGAAGACTTAAAAGAAAGAAAAGCATATTTTGAAAAGCGCAATTTGGTTGCGGATAAAAAAATAGTTCTTTTATTCTTCGCGCTTATGTGCTTGCTTGTAATAGCTCTTTCTGTTGGATTGGTTTTCTTTAATAAATCGCTAGAAAACAACACCTTCGTTTCTTCCTTTGCAGGGCGATTTGCTCACTCGTTAGGTGGGCTTGAGGTAACTGCTATAATCTTTGGATGTGTGGCGTTAATCGCGCTATTCGGGGGGATATTGGTTTACTGTAATAAGTTTTCCGTTAAGCTTTTAGTTCCTATTTTAATAATTACGTTATGCTCGCAAACGGTATTTTATAGCGCAAACCTAGTGCGTGGTAACCGTTCCTCCACACCTACCACCTTTACGGAAATGAAGGTGCTTACAGATGCAGTTGAGGAGTACGAGGGTAACAAGGATACCCGCGTTAAGATGTTTGGCGATTATCTAACCGCGTGCATGCCGTTTACTCTTCACACAAACGCCTTTTCGGTTTTCTCTTCCGTAATAGATAGCAGAAATTTCCTTCCTACCAGCTTTTTTAAATTTGGCGGTAACGGAATGAATTCAATGAAGACGTATAACGGCGTATATTTAGGCGACGTTATATTCGGTAATAAATATATGATATCCGATAAGGAGCGCTATTCCAGTTACCTTGAAGAAAGAACGGTAACAGATGAAAACGGCGCGCAAATAGTTACTAAGGAATGGGGTAAGAGCGGTAAGTATATTCTTTATAAAAACAAGTATGCGTTGCCCCATGCATTTGCTGTTAATAGCGCTACAAGTGATTATAAAGCGGGTACGTTGGTCGGCGATTACGACGCTATTTTAAAAATGCTTTACGGCGAAAGCGGTGGTGTGGAGATTTTATCACCAAAAATCACCTTACAGCAAGATGGAACTTACAGGGTTGCAACACCCATTTCAGGCCCTGCAAATTACTTTATTTCCATGAACTTTAAAAACCCCGAAAGGGTGCGTTATATGCGCTCTGCCTATAACGAAGAGGATTCCAAACCGCTTATCGGTAACGAGGACGTTTCTCTTGGTTATTCAGAAAGCAATAGCGGTACTTACTCGGTATATCTTAAGATTTCCGATCCCACCGTTGGCGAAGAGGAAATCAGAAGCGCTTGTACCTCCTTTAGGGTAAGCCTTGAACAAATAGAAAAAATTCACGCATTCGCAACGGCTCAAAAGGTGGAATTTTCAACCGAGCCAGACCTTTTAAAGGTAAAAATTACAGCAACCAAAGGTCAAAATTTATTTTTAAATTACGTTGCTTTACCCGGTCACGTTGCGATTGTAAACGGGCAGGAAAGGGAACTAAAGCAGAACACCTTGGGCTTTATGTTGGTAGAGCTGGACGAGGGCGAAAATAACGTTGAAATTATCTATAAGTCCCCCTATAAGGCGTTTATCGGCATTGGTTTGGCTTTAGCATGCTTTATTTTCTTGGTTTATTTGCTTCTAAAAAAGAAGGCTGTTAACCTCTTTGAATATCTTCAAGCACCCCTTTATTGGATGGCTATTGGCTTAACCGTAGCGCTATTACTATTCTTCTTCGTAATGCCTACCGGTGTTTGCGCGGTTAAGAATATAAAGCTACTTGCAATAAAAATAGGGGATCTTTTCAAAGGGCTGTTTTAATCATTAAAAAACTTTTTAAAAAAAATTAAACAAACTAAAAAGGGCTTGCTTTTTGCAGGTCCTTTTTGTATAATATAGTGGTAGTTTACGATTTAAGATGGTTATTGAAAATTAGCAGCTTCGTAAACGTTTACAACGGTCGTTATAAGATATCGTAATTTTACAATATATCGTCGTGATAATCTATTGAAATTACGCAAATATTATTTTATAATGATAAAAAGGATGCGAGTGTTTGCCTTTTGGCAACGAGAGCAGGGGAAGGCGGTTAGAATCCGCCGCAACAGTCATTACCGTGTGCGATAAGCGAGTCGGGTAACCTGCCGTAATCCTAACGCGTATCCCCTTGGGCAAGGAAGGGTAAATATGCTTTTTGCGCTAACGCGCTTTTTTGGCTTGCACTTTTTGCAGGCTATTTTTATTTTTTAGGAGGTTTATATGAAAAGACTTTTAGCTTTAACCGTTTGCGTTATTCTACTTGCTTTCAGCGCGTGTATCGGTAGTGATTACACGCAGGCTAAGTCCGGCGATTATTTAATTTTATCCGTAACGCTAGAGGTGGAAGAAGATTCTACTCTAATTGATTACATGAATAGAATTAAGGGTAGTAAAAGCTTAACCAGCTTTGAAATTAAAGACGGAATGATAACCGTTATTAACGGAATGAAGGCCAGCGGTAACGTTTATTGGATGCTTTATACGGATGATAGCGAATATTCTAACTCTGACTGGGGAACTGTTGAAGTTGATGGAATTACCTATTATTCAGCAACCCTTGGTGCTGAATCATTACCCATAAAGCAAGGCTGTACTTACGTTTGGTACGCACAGGCGTTTTAATCACTAAAATAGCGATAATCGACTTATAGGCGGGTTTTTTATATGGATAAAGCAAAAAAAATTGCAATATGCGGTGCGTTTTGCGCGTTGCTTATAGTAGTTCAATACGCGTTTAGCGCGATTAAAGGGGTAGAGCTGGTAACCTTGTTTTTCGTTACCTTTAGCTTTGCCTTTGGTGGCGTTTACGGCGTTTTTGTTGCTCTTTCGTATAGCCTGCTTAGATGCTTGATTTACGGCTTTTTCCCAAACGTAGTAATCTTGTATTTAGCGTACTATCCGGCTCTCGCTCTTGCCGCGGGGGCGTTGGGTAAGCGTTTAAGGGATAGCTCTAAGTTTAAGCGTTTGGTTTTGGTTACCATATTTGCAATAATCGCTACGGTATGCTTTAGCCTTTTAGATTGCGTGGTTACACCTTTATTTTACAGTTACGCGCCCAAGGCGTGGCTTGCGTACGCATATCAAACCGTACCCGTTTGCTTAATTCAATGCGTAAGCTCGCTGATTTCGTTTGCGTTACTCTTTTTGCCGTTAGAAAAGACCTTTAATTCGATTGCAAAAAGGGCGGAGTAGGGACTAAAATGGGAGCTATTAGTTCGCAATATATTATATATAATATAAAAGTCTAAAAAAATCTTTAAAATAGTGGTAAAAAAATCAAAAAGGGCTAAAAAAACCTTGACAAGTTATTTTATATAGTGTAAAATGTATTAGCATCTCGGATTACGGGGTGTTAATTTTATGTTAAGTCGGTTTTCGGTTATACCGCAAAACCAACGGGAAGGTATTAAATGGCTAAAGCAAAAGGTGCAAGAACCAAAATTACGCTTGCGTGCACAGAATGCAAACAACGCAATTACGACGTTTACAAAAACAAAAAGAACACTCCTGATAGATTGGAGTTAAACAAGTATTGCCCATTCTGCAAAAAGCACACTGCACATAAGGAAACGAAATAATTTTTATTGAATGCCTACCGCGCCGTTTCTTTTCGGCGGGTAGTCTTTCTATGTGCAAAATCATTAAGAGGTTATTATAATGAGCGAAGTTAAGAAAGTAGAAAATAAGAATAAAAAACCCAGCAAATTCGTTGCGTTTTTCAAAAAAATCGGCAGAAAGTTTAAAGAAGTATTCTCTGAACTTAAAAAGGTAACTTGGCCTGATTTCGCAAAGGTTGTTAAGCAAACCGGCGTTGTTCTAGGCGTTGTTTTACTTTTCCTTGTTTTCGTAACTCTATTTGACGCCGGATTACAGGCTCTTTTAAAGTTAGTTACTGCGTGAGGCTGAACGATGGAAAATAACGCAGCTAAATGGTACGTTATTCATACCTACTCTGGGTATGAAGCAATGGTTCAATCTAGCCTTGAAAAGTTAATAGAGAACAACAATCTTTCCGATACCATTCTTGATATCAAAATTCCTATGGAACAAACCATAGAAGAAAAGAACGGTAAGAAAAAGGTGGTTTTAAGAAAGCTTATCCCTTCTTACGTTTTTATTAAGATGATATTCAATAACGATTTATGGTACGTTATCACCAATATTAAGGGTGTAACCGGTTTCGTTGGCCCTCAGGGTAGACTTTTACCCCTTACTGATGACGAGGTTAAGAGAATGGGCTTAGAAACTAAGGTAGAAATCGAAAATATCGATTTTGCCGTTGGTGATACTATTAAAATCGTATCCGGTCCTTTAGAATCATTTATCGGAACTATTAATTCGCTCAATTTTGCAAGTCAAAAGGCAAACGTTAAGGTTAATATGTTTGAACGTGAAACAGACGTAGAGCTTGATTTCGTTCAAATTCAAAAGATTAACTAACAGCCTTTACTTGTTGCGCGCGTGTGCGCGTATTATATAAATAAAGTCGCGCGTGAGCGTGGCAATAAAATTGCTTTTAACCGCAACCCGCGGTAAAAGTGGGAGGGGCGTCAAAAACACAAGGGGCGCACCCGTTATTACCACTATAAATGGAGGAAATATTATGGCTAAAAAAGTTACAGCAGTTGTAAAATTGCAATTACCCGCAGGCAAAGCAACTCCAGGTCCCCCTGTAGGTTCTACTCTTGGTCCTTACGGTATTAACATTCCCGGATTTACCAAGGAATTCAACGCAAAAACTACTGCTCAAGCAGGATTAATCATTCCTTGCGTAATTACTATCTATCAGGATCGTTCTTTTACTTTTATTTTAAAGACTCCCCCTGCACCCGTTCTTATTAAGAAGGCTTGTGGTCTAGAAAGCGCAAGTGGCGTTCCCAACAAGCAGAAGGTTGCTCAGCTTACTAAGGCTCAGGTAGAAGAAATTGCTAAGATCAAGATGGTTGATACCAACGCCGCTTCTTTAGAAGCTTGCATGTCTATGATCAAAGGTACTGCTCGCTCTATGGGTATCACTGTAGAAGAGTAAAAAGCCCTCTATAAGTCGATTAACAAAGCATAGAGGTTATTAAATGACCGTAAAATCTCACACGACGGTCTTTATTTCGTGGGAGAGCGTAAGAGCGCTCGTTTGACCACAAGGAGGTTCTATAAATTATGAAAGTAGGAAAAAGATATTCAGAATGTCTTAAGGCATATGATAAGACTAAAGTTTACGAAGTAGAAGAAGCAATTGACGTTGTTCTTAATACTTCTAAGGCTAAATTTGACGAAACCGTTGAATTCCACGTACGCCTTGGCGTTGATCCCAAACAAGCTGATCAACAAGTTCGTGGCGTTATCGTTTTACCCAACGGTACCGGTAAGAAGGTTAAAGTTTTAGTTATCGCTAAAGGCGAAAAGGCTGATGCTGCTCAAGAAGCCGGCGCAGATTTCGTTGGTGCTGAAGAACTAGTTATGAAGATTCAAAAGGAAAACTGGTTTGACTTTGATACCGTTATCACCACTCCCGATATGATGGGTGTTGTTGGTAGAATCGGTAAACTACTTGGTCCTAAGGGCTTAATGCCTAACCCCAAGAGTGGTACTGTTACTCCTGACGTTGCTAAGGCAGTTAAGGACGTTAAGGCTGGTAAAGTTGAATACAGACTTGATAAGACCGCAGTTATCCACTGTGTAATCGGTAAGAAGAGCTTCGGTAAAGAAAAACTTCTTGAAAACTTTAACGCATTACTTGATGCTATCGTTAAGGCTAAACCCGCTGCAGCAAAGGGAACTTACATTAAGAGCATTTCTCTTGCTTCAACCATGGGCCCCGGCGTTAAGGTTAGCACTAAAATTGGCTAATTAAATAAAATTTAGTTAAGCGGTGTAAATCGTTTGACAAATTTATTTGTTAGTGTTAAAATACCAAAGTAAAAACTAAATAACCGAAGAAAGCCGGTTTTAATTGCGTTCATAACGCAAACCTGCCGAGGTAGCATTTATTATTATAATAAGGTATATCACGCCCTTATGCTATTTCGGTGGCATAAGGGTTTTCTTTTGGCTTAAAACTAAAAAAAATGGGAGGTAAGAAAGTTGTCAGCAAATCTTGAAATTAAAAGACAAATTGTTGAAGACATCAAGGCAAAAATTCAAGCAAGCAAGTCAATCATTCTAATTGACTACAAGGGCTTGACCGTAGCTGAAGATACCGAATTCCGTACCAATATGAGAAAATCGAACACCGAATATAAGGTTTTAAAAAATACCTTACTTAAGAGGGCGTTCAATGAGCTTAACGTTACTGATTTTGACGAAGATCTTAACGGTGCTACTTCTGTAGCATTCGGCGTTGACGAAACCAGCGCTGCAAAGGTTGCTTTTGACATGTGCAAGAGCACTAACGATAAGATTTCTGTTAAGAGCGGTTACGTAGACGGCGCTTATGTTGATGCGAAGGGTGTTAAGGCGTTAGCGTCAATTCCTTCAAGAGAGGTTCTATACTCAAAGCTTGCTGGCGCAATGAACAGCATTATCGGTGGCTTAGCTATTGCTCTTAAGGCAGTCGCAGATAAGAATGAACAAAATGCATAATTTGAATGCATAACTAAAGAGCAAAATTATAATTTAAAAAAAAGAGAGGATATTTAAAATGGCTGATATCGCAAAATTTATTGAAGAAATTAAAAGTATGACCGTTGTTGAACTTAACGAATTAGTTAAGGCTATCGAAGAAGAATTTGGTGTAAGCGCTGCTGCTGTTGCAGTTGCTGGTCCCGCTGCTGCTGCAGATGCTCCCGCTGCTGAAGAAAAGACTGAATTCAACGTAGTATTAAAGGATTTCGGCGCTAACAAGATCGCTGTTATCAAGGTTGTTCGTGAAATCACTGGTCTTGGTCTAGTTGAAGCTAAGGCTTTAGTTGAAAAGCTTGGTACTCTTAAGGAAGCTGTTGCTAAGGACGAAGCTACTAAGATGATCGAAAAACTTAAAGAAGCTGGCGCTACCGCTGTTGCTGAATAATTTTTTACAAACCCAAAAGCAAATTCCCGAAGAATTACTCTTCGGGAATTTTGATTTTTAGAAGTAAATACTTTATAGCGCCTTGTTAAACCTTTACTAAACAAGGTTTTTTTAATTTACTTTTGTTGTAATATATGGTATACTGCTAATATAATACGAAAGTATTTAAAAGGAGGTTTATGATGGCAAACAAATTTAGTAACGGACAAGCTTACACGCGTGACGCTTACGTGCAAAAGTATAATACTTCAAGATTAAACTTGCTGCTAGTAGTTGTTTTTACGTTGATAAACTTAGTTTTGTTAATTACTAATGCAGATAGATATTTTCTTTTTTCTGCATTCATTCCTTACTTTATAGCAACTATCGCTATGATATATTGCGGTCGCTTACCGGATGAGTTTTATACCGGCGAATGGGCGGGCATGACCTATTGGGATGATTCCGTATTTACGGTTTTAATAATACTTTCCGTAGTGTTTACTCTTTTTTATCTTCTTGCTTGGTTTATGTCTAGCAAGAACCGCTCCGGTTGGTTAATTTTTGCCTTAGTATTCTTTAGTTTAGATACTCTTGGTATGTTCGTGCTTAACGGTATTGCGTTAGATTCTATTTTAGATATTATTTTCCACGCATGGGTAATTTATTATATTGCCTTAGGCATTCACGCTAACGCTAAATTAAAACGCCTTCCTAAAGAAGTTAAAGTTATGCCAGCGCCAATTGCTCAACCTAGTGGCGAAGAGACTGCGGGAAGGGAAGTTAGCGCTCCCCAAATAACTGATTCACCCATTTTAAGGGAAGCAGATAACACCGTTAAACATAAGGTTCTACTTCAAATAAGGGTTGCAAATTACGATATTTGCTACAGAAGAGTAAAACACACTAACGAGCTTGTTATTAACGGCAACGTATACGACGAATATAAAGCAGTAATGGAATTTTCTCATGAATTAACTGCTTTGTACGACGGTCACCGCATAGTTGCAGGATTAAAAGGGCTTAATAGCTTTATTGCTATAGACGGCGAAATAGTTAGTAAGCAGGTAAGAACAAACTAACGTTTTTTTAAAAAATGGCCCTATAAGTCGATTAAACGCATATTTAAAAAATAATTGAGTATAAGCAACGGGGAATATTATATTCTCCGTTGCTTTTTTAGATATGAAAAAAGCAACCGTTTAACGCGGTTGCTTTTACTGTATGTTTATTTTTTTTGAATATTTAATACTATAAGCTACTATATTATTTAATTATTCTGAAGCTTTTTCAGCGGAATTTTTTACAAAGACTACGGTCATAGTCATTCCTTCTTCCGTCATAGTCATTGTTAGAGTGCCTTTTTCATAAGTAGCGGTAACGGGTTCTTCTTCAGGTTCTGTAACTGAAGTAAAAATTAAAGCACCGTCTTCACCTTTTTCCCAGGTAAGATTTTCAGTTTCAGCTATTTCATCCATTAGCTTGCTGGTCATAACTGCCGTTCCGTCTTCGTTTACGGTTAAGGTCATCATGTCAGCTTCGACAATTTCGCCAAAAGTTTCTTCGCCGGCTTTCATGGAAACGGTAATGCTACCCATATCCATAGTTAAAGAACTGAAGGAATATTCACCAACGTAAGGCTTAGCGCAAGCGCTGAATGATAGTGAGCTGATTAGGATTAGCATTAGAGCTAATAGGCTTAGTGTTAGTTTTTTTATAAGAAACCTCCAATTTTGTTTTGTATTATCATTATATAGCACAAATACTAAATTGTCAATACTTTTTTTATTTTTTATATCCATTTTTTTAGATAAACTCTAAAATTTTTAATTTTCGTTTGCTTTTGTTGTTAACTATTAACCGTTAGTTAATTCCGGTTACAATTCCATATTGATCAATATTGATTGTGAAGCCGTTCGTATCATTTGGAACTAAACAGAATTTCGCTCCGTACATGCCACACTTTCTTTCTATGCCGTCAATTCCAATTAAATCCAATCTTGCAATTTTAATAATTATGTCACTTACGTTTGAATCGTTTAAATTAAAATCGTACAATTTCATATTATTGCTTTTTATTGTAAAAGCACCGGGCTCAACGACGACTTTACTTGCCGTACTGGTATATATGGCAATTTTCCATTTACGATTAGCTCTATCGTCAAAGTAAGGTATTTTAAAATCTGCGTAATCTTTAGATCTGGCTGCATCATAAAGGGTATCAAGTGAGATAAAAACCATGCTAGGGTTTATACTTATGTAATTATCCCAACCGTTTAAGCTGCATCTAGGTAAAATAGCAAGAAGGGGATAGGATTTAATTGTGTCCGGTAAGGTGTGATATACGTACCCAAAAGAGCTTTTCTTTTTTGCTGATTTTGGGTTTATTTCATCATCTGAATATATAAGAGTAAATCCTAATCCGGATTTATTCATTCCTGAACCGATAATTGAACATTTATGAGTGGAGTGTTCTTTACCTTTTTTTGAAAAATTAAACATTTTATATTCTACTTAAGACTATTTTTTAGGCTCTGTTTTTTTATCTGGCATAAAGCCTGAAAGATTAATTCTTTCCGGGTGAGTGATTGCGCCGATAATGCGCTCCTTTGCAAAGGGAATATCATCTTGAATTTTGCGAATTAAATCCTTAACGTATTCTCTTTGAGTGTGCTTATCTGCGGGGCAGGGGTTTTTTAATATAGGCTTATCACGCATGAAGGCAGAAATATTCTTTTCTGCGGTGTAAATAAGCGGTCTAATAACGGTAATTCCCGTGCGTGACATTAAGCTTACCGGCTGGAATGATGAAATTCTTCCTTCGTATATTAAAGAAAGCATAAAGGTTTCTGCTAAATCATCTGCGTGGTGGCCAAGCGCAAGCTTGGTGCAACCTTCGCGCAAAGCAACGGTGTTTAGTGCCCCTCTTCTTAGCTTAGAGCATAAGCTACACGGGCTTGATTCCTTTCTTATATCGAATAAGATTTCTGCAATTTGAGTTCTTTCCACAAAAAAGGGGATATTTGCCTTTGCACACTCTTCACGAAGTCCTTCGATTTTACTTTGATCGGTATCCTTAAAGCCCATATCAATAGTAATGGCAATAACTTCAAACTTTTTATCGTAAAAACGGCGCAAAGCAGAAAATAAATATATTAAAAGAAGGCTATCCTTACCGCCGGAAAGGCCAATTGCTATCTTATCGCCCTCTTCTATCATAGAATATTCCTCTATTGCGCGTCTAAACGGCGATAAAAGTTGCTGTAATGTCATAATTCGCTTAAAACTCCTTTTATTTTAAATAAAAATGTGATATAATATATATGGTAAGCGTGGTAGAATGCAAAAAAAGCGGGTTTTGCATACTTATCGTTTAAATTCGTATATATATTATATATTTATTTTTAATAAAAAACAATTATTTGAGGTAGGTATGGCAGATAAATTAGTTGAAATTTTACAACGTTTTATTTCAAACGAAAATATTTTAACCTTATTAATCTCTGCTTTTCCGCTTATAGAGCTTAAAGGGGCAATCCCCATTGGGTTAAAGCTTGGCCTTTCAATTTGGAAATCCGCTTTACTTGGATACTTCGGCTCTACATTGGTTTCAATTCCGCTATTCTTTTTATTAATACCTATCTTTAACCTTCTTAAAAAGATACCTTTTTTAAAAAAGCTAATAGTTAAAATAGAAAACGTCTTTTATGAAAAGTCAAGAAAGCTCGCTGAGGACGCTTATAAAAAGAAGGGCTTGGGCGAAAGCTTAAGCGAAGAAGAAGCCGTTAAGCAAAGTAGAAAAATATTAAGAAACGCTTTACTTATATTCGTTGCAGTACCTTTTCCCGTAACAGGTATTTGGACGGGGACTGCTATTGGCGTATTTTTAGGATTATCCTTTAAAGAAACTTTTCCTGCAATTGTAATAGGTAACCTAATTGCGGGAACTATTATTACGTTATTAAGCGCCTTTTTAAGCGCATACGTAGATATAATAATTTACGTTCTTTTTGCAATAGCAATAGTAATGCTAATAGTTTTAATAGTAAAAATTGCTCTTGCGCCTAATACGGAAAAAAACAATTAGGAGTACAAAAGATGCCCTATAGCGCGATTAACCGACTAAAAGAGCTTGTTGATAAAAGTAATAATATAGTATTTTTTGGTGGCGCAGGTGTTTCTACGGAAAGTGGAATACCGGATTTTCGTTCGGTAGACGGGCTATATAATACCAAGTACGATTATCCGCCGGAAGAGATTTTATCGCATACTTTTTTTGTGAATAATCCAAAGGAATTTTACCGCTTTTACTTTGATAAGATGATTTATACGGATAAAAAGCCAAACGCTTGCCACTTAAAGCTTGCAAAATGGGAAAAAGATGGAAAGCTTTCTGCCGTGATAACTCAAAATATAGACGGACTTCATTATGACGCTAATAGTGATAACGTGTTTGAATTACACGGTAGCGTTCGCAGAAATTATTGCCAAAAGTGCGGTAAATTTCACCACTTAAACGATATATTAGAAAGCGCGCCTAACGTACCTTACTGTGAATGCGGCGGTATAATTAAGCCGGACGTTGTTTTATATGAAGAAGAGTTAGACGATTATACCATTCGCAAAAGTATAGCGCATATTAGGGATTGTGATCTTTTAATAGTTGGCGGAACAAGCTTAAACGTGTATCCCGCGGCGGGGCTTATTGGCTATTCAAGAGCTCCTATCGTTATAATAAACAAGACTATAACCCCTTACGATAAATACGCCGAAGTGGTCGTTAATCAACCTATAGCCGAGGTTTTTGAATTACTGTGAATAAAATAGATTACGAAAAAGAACGAAAAAAGCAAATGCAAGAGCATAAGGGAAGAAAACTTTTACTTCATTCCTGCTGCGCCCCCTGTAGCTCCGGCGTGCTTTATAGACTGATTGATGATTTTGATATTACCGTTTATTTTTATAATCCTAATATGGATAGCGAAGAGGAATATCAAAAGAGAGCAAAAGAGCAAGAAAGATATTTACAAGAAGAGTTTAAAAATAAGGTTAACCTTGTTATTCCGCCTTATAATAAGGATGAGTTTTTAACTGCAGTAAAGGGCTTAGAGAGCGAGCCGGAGGGTGGCGCAAGGTGCGAAAAATGCTTTAGGGTGCGTTTCGCAAGCTGTGTTAAATACGCGGAAAAAAATGGCTTTGATTTTTTTACCACAACCTTAACGGTAAGCCCTTATAAGAACGCTTTACTAATCAACGGTATTGGGGAAAACGTTTGTAAAGGCTCTTCAGTTAACTGGTTATACTGTGATTTTAAAAAGGATAACGGATATTTAAAATCAATAGAAAATTCTAAAAAGCACAACCTCTATAGGCAAGATTATTGCGGTTGTGAGTTTTCTTTAGAACAAGCAATAAAAAGGAGAAAAGACCGTCTATAGGTCGATAAACGGCAAGTTTGAGTATGTTATTAAAGGTTACT
Source organism: Clostridiales bacterium (assembly GCA_015055965.1). Lineage (GTDB taxonomy): Bacteria > Bacillota > Clostridia > Christensenellales > Borkfalkiaceae > HGM11416. Next base: position 131,241 of record SVHG01000004.1, on the reverse strand, counting down.
AACGTGCAAAAAGGAAGCTTTGGCGAGGAAATGGGCTTCGAAAAAGGTGATGCTTTAGTTGCGTTTAACGATTATCCCATCACTGATATTTTGGATTATATGTACTACGACGCTCAATCAGTTTTTTCAGTTAAGGTTTTAACAAAGAACGGCGAAGAGGTAGTTCTTGATATAGATAAGGACGAAGAGGATTCCTTTGGATTGACCTTTGAGGACGACGGCTTGCAAATGCGTACTTGCCATAACGATTGCATTTTTTGTTTCGTTCGCCAAATGCCAAAGGGGATGAGAGAGAGTCTTTACGTTAAAGACGACGATTACAGGCAAAGCTTTTTATGCGGAAACTTCGTTACGCTTACTAACGTAAGTGACGAGGAGATAGAAAGAATTATAAGATTAAAGCTTTCCCCCATTTACGTTTCGGTTCATACAATGAACGGCGAGCTTCGCAAAAAAATGTTAAACAATAGATTTGCAGATAAAATAACCAGCCAGCTTGAAAGACTTTCTGCCGGCGGTATTGATATTCACGCGCAAATAGTTTTAGTAAAAGGGGTAAACGATGGCGTTGAGCTTAATCACACTATTAATTCTCTTTACGAAATTAAGGGTGTAAAAACGGTTGCGGTAGTTCCTTGCGGTATTACTAGGTTTAGGGAAGATTTGTATCCCATAGAAGATTTTACCAGACAGGAAGCCTTGAACGTAATATATCAGGTTAAGCATTTAAACCTTGCTAACGGCGGGGATTTGGTTGCGCTTGCTGACGAGTTTTACTTTAAATCAGGCGTGGAGCTTCCCCCTTACGAAAGCTACGGCGATTTTTGGCAGGTAGAAAACGGAATAGGAATGAGCGTCAAATTTGAGCGCGACGTTAACGAAATTATTGCGCTTAGCGAAAAACCATTGCTTGAGCCCGGTCGTTATTTAACCGTTTGCGGAACTAGCGTTTACAAATTTATGAGTGAAATCGTAAAAAAGGTAGAAAGCGCGTGTGAAGGGGTTGAAATAAAGCTCGTTCCCGTTGAAAACGACTTTTTTGGCCATACCGTTAACTGCACGGGGCTTTTAACGGGTGGCGATATTATAAAGGCGCTTGAAAAATATAAAGGACTTTATGATACGTTGCTTATACCAAACCCATGTTTAATGCAGTTTGCAGATTTGTTTTTAGACGGGGTTAACCTTGCTCAATTAGAAGAAGCGCTTAATATGAAGGTAAAAAGAGCTAGAATAGATTAAACCATTTAAACTTAAGGATAAAATAGGAGTGATATTATGAAACCCATTGTTGCCGTTGTTGGCAGACCTAACGTTGGTAAATCAACCTTTTTTAACAAAGTAACGGGCAAAAAGATTTCTATAGTAGAAGATAAGCCCGGCGTAACGCGTGACCGTATTTATGCTGACGCTGAATGGTGCGGACATTCCTTTACGCTAATAGATACCGGCGGTATAGAATTAAAATCTGAAGACGAAATGTGGCGGCATATAAAAACGCAGGCGGAAATCGCTATTGAAACGGCAGACGTTATTTTATTGCTTTGCGACGTTAAAAGCGATATAACCGCTTCCGACTACGACGTTGCAGATATGCTTCGCCGTTCAAGAAAGCCTGTTGTTCTTGCGGTAAACAAGCTTGATAACTATAAGCCTGAAAAGCTTTTTGATTACTATTCGTTAGGCTTGGGCGAGCCCTTTGGTATTTCTTGTGAGCAGTCAACCGGTATAGGCGATCTTTTAGACGCAGTTTGCTCTCATTTAGAAAAAATAGAAGAGGAAGAAAGCGAGGACGAGGCTATAAAGATTGCCGTGGTTGGTAAGCCTAACGCAGGTAAGAGCAGTCTTGTTAACCGTTTGCTTGGTTACGATAGAACTATCGTTTCTAATATTGCAGGTACAACCCGTGACGCTATTGATACCGTCTTTAACGCGCTTGGTCAGAAGTTCGTTTTAATTGATACTGCGGGTATAAGAAAGAAAAAAGCGGTTGAAGAGGATATTGAATATTACAGCGTTATAAGAGCGCTTGGCGCAGTTAGACGCGCTGACGTGTGCTTGATGGTCGTTGACTCTAAAGAAGGCCTTTCTGAACAAGACGTTAAGATTTGCGGCTATATTCACGAACAGGGTAAGCCCTCCGTTATAGTAATGAATAAGTGGGACTTAATAGAAAAGGATACCCACACCGTTAACGAATTTAATAAGAAATTAGATTGCGATTTAGCATTTATGGATTACTATCAGTCGGTGTACGTGTCTGCAAAAAGTGGCCAACGTACCGATAAAATTCTAACCATGGCGCTAAAAGCGGTAGAAAATTCAAGAAGAAGAATCAGTACGGGTACTCTTAACGAGTTAATAGGGGATGCCGTTCGTACAACCGAACCCCCTTCAAAGAAGGGTAGACATTTAAAGATTTATTACGCAACTCAAGATAACGTTTGCCCGCCAAGATTCGTTATATTCGTAAATAATACGGAGCTTGTTCACTTCTCTTATAAGCGCTATTTAGAAAATTGCATAAGAAAGGCGTTTGATTTTTCATATACGCCAATTAGAATACTTTTTAGACAAAGAGATGAGGACTAAAAGCCCGTCTATAGATTGATGAACTGCTATTTTAAGGAGTTTTTATGAGTCTGCATTTTAAAGATTTATGGTGGGCGTTCGTGTTGCTGTCGATAGCATCTTACATGATAGGGAACGTAAACTTTGCCATAATAATTTCAAAATTTAAAAATAAGGATATAACCAAAGAGGGTAGCGGTAACCCCGGTACTATGAATATGAGCCGAACGTTTGGAATTAAAATAGGTTTACTTACTTTATTTTTAGACGTTTTAAAGGGTGTTGTTCCCACTCTTGCCGCAAGACTTATTTTTGCGGACATGTACTTTGGGGATTCCACCTTAGAGGTCGCTATTACAGCGCAATACTTTGCGGGCTTTTTTACCGTAGTTGGGCATATATTCCCCATTTCCTTAAATTTTAAAGGTGGAAAGGGGATTGCAACTACTATCGGTGTGTTTTTGGTTGCAGAGCCAATCGTAACCTTAATATTTGCAGCGCTTGCACTACTTTATATTTTTGTAACTGCAATGGGCTCAATGGGCTCTTTTATAGCAACCGCACCACCTGCAATTGCAGCCCTTATGGATTTATATTTATTAGGCTTTCAAAAAGAACCAACCTTTACCTACGGCATAGCGTTCTTTATTATAACGGAGTTTTTAGTTGCCGGAATAATTTCATTAACCTGGTACGCTCATAGAAAAAATATCAAAAGATTGCTTTCCGGCGAAGAACATGAAACCGGTTGGCTTGATATGCTTCATGAAAGGCGCTTACGCAAAATAAGAAAAAAGATGATTGCGCGTGGTGAAATAGAGCCGGATAATAATGAAGAGTAAAATTATTCAAAAGTGTGGTTAATCGACTTATAGCTAGGCTTTTATAGGAAAAAATATGCAAAATTATATTATTAAAAATAAAGAAATACAATTAACCGTTTCTTCATTAGGGGCAGAAATCCAAAGCTTAATTCATAACGGAAGACAGAGATTTTGGACGGGTAACCCCGAATTTTGGGCTGGGAAAGCCCCCGTTCTTTTTCCCGTTTGCGGAAGAATGAGAACGAAGAGATATTTTTATGAAGGTAAAGAATATCAAATGCCCGCGCACGGCTTTGCTAAAACAATCGAGTTTGAGCCGGTAGAGATTAAAGAAAATGAAATAACCTTTTATTTAAAGTGGAATGAAGAAACGCTAGCGATATATCCGTTTAAGTTTGAATTTTATTTAACCTATAAGCTAGAAAACAGCACCCTTAAGGTAACAAGAAAGGTATTAAACCACGGTGAGAATAAGATGTATTTTTCATTAGGTAGTCACGAATCTTATTTGCTTGAAGGTAAAATTGAAGATTACTTTTTACGTTTTGAAAAAGAAGAAGATTTTCATTCTATCGTTGTGGACGGCGACGGACTTATTACCGATAAATTTGATAATTTTGGTGATAACACGAATAAATTACAGGTTGGCTACTATTTAGTAAAAAACGATACGGCGGTGTTTTCCAACTTAAATTCAAGAAAAGTGGACCTATTAAGAAATAACGAAAAGTATGCAAGTCTTACCTACGACGCGCCTAATTTTTTAATTTGGACAAAAGAAAACGCCCCCTTCGTTTGTTTAGAGCCTTGGTTTAATTTGCCGGATACTAACCTTTCTAATAAGGTATTAATTGAAAAGCCCGGCATGCTTACGCTTGAGAAAGGTAAGACGTTTATAAGCGAATATTCAATAACCTACTATTAAAACAAAAATACCGTTAATCAACCTATAAAGGGACTTTTGATAAAAAACACACAAGAAATTAAGAAAAAAACCACAAATATGAAACTACCAAATGATTATAAAAGTAAGCTTTCCGTTTACAGAACTCAAACGGCAATAGGCGAGCTAAAAAGAATATTTGAAAATAAGCTTCGCGAGGCGCTTAACTTAAAAAGAGTTTCCGCCCCCCTATTCGTTGAAAGGGGTAGTGGCTTAAACGACGATTTAAGCGGTAAAGAAACCCCCGTTGAATTTTGCGCTGACGGAAAGAATATGCAAATCGTTCATTCACTTGCTAAGTGGAAAAGACTTGCTCTTTACGAATACGGCTTTCATACCGGTGAAGGAATTTATACCGATATGAACGCTATTAGAAAGGACGAAGCTGTTGATAGAATTCACTCTATTTACGTTGACCAATGGGATTGGGAAAGGGTTATAACTCAAAAGGAAAGAAACCTTTCTTATCTTGTTGATACGGTTAAAAGTATAGTTAAGTGTATAAGTCAAACGCACGAAGAATTAAAAAAGAGCTTTCACGAGTTAACCTATACCTTTTCTGATAAGGTTACGTTTATTACTGCGGAAGAGTTGTATAAGCAATACCCTGAAAAAACCGCGAGTGAAAGAGAAAGACTTTTCGTTAAGCAAAACGGAACGACCTTTATTATTGGTATTGGTAATTCGTTGCCCAACGGTGAGCCACATTCTATGCGTGCGCCCGACTATGACGATTGGCTACTTAACGGCGATCTTATTGCTTACGATCCTATTGCAAACGACGCTTTGGAATTAAGCTCTATGGGGATTAGAGTAGATAGCGAAAGCTTGAAAAAGCAGTTGGAAATTTCCAACGAGCAAGAAAGAAGCAGCTTGTATTTTCATAAGCTCTTATTAGAAAATAAATTACCGTTAACTATTGGGGGTGGTATAGGTCAATCCAGACTTAGTATGTTGCTTCTTGAAAAGGCGCATATCGGCGAGGTTCAAGTTTCAGTTTGGAATGATGAAATTATTAAAGAATGTAAGAAAAAAGGCATAACGTTGCTTTAATTTTGCGCACGTTACGCTGTTTTATTGGTATTCAAATAATTAAGATTAACAAATTTAGAAGTGCTTGCAAAGTAAGAATTATTAATAAAAACAAAAAAGCAGTTTTTAAAAAACTGCTTTTTTAAACAATGTTCCCCCGCCTGTGCCGTATAGAACAAATTTATAACCCGCTGTTTAGCAGGTGGGTGCTAAGCGCGTAACGGTCTGGCTTCCTGTTAAAATCGGTCTGCTCAAAGACAAAAACCACAGGCTTTGCATACGATAAGCGACGTTATGCTCCCTTTTATATATCGTGGATTAAATTATGCTCTACCTCGTACACCGCAGGTTCAATTATATTATATCAAACTATATATAAAAAATGCAACTAATTTTTATAAAATTTTTCATAAAAGAGGTTAATTATGAAAATTACCGTTTTGGGATGCAACGGGTTGTATCCTAGTAAACAATTTAATACCAGCGGATATTTGCTTTCCGTAGAAAAGGTAAATATCGTGTTAGATATGGGTAGCGGTGTTTTTAGTACGTTAAAAGAGCTTGTTAAGCCCGAAAAGGTTAACGCTATTTTTATTTCTCATTTACATTTTGATCATATTTCAGATTTAGGCGTTTACAATTATTACTTGGAGTCAAAGGCGAAAAAAGGGGAGTTTGCGGGCAAGATAAAGTTACTTGTTAAAAATGACGAAAGTGCCGTTTATCGCGCTATAGCCGGACTTAATTACTTTGAAATAGTGGAATATAGCGATAAACTTACCCTATTTGATTTAGAGTTTGGTTTTTATAAGATGAAGCACCCCGTTTTATCGCACGCGGTAACCGTGGAATTTAAAGGTAAAAAATTTGGTTATTTAAGTGACGGTAACCTTAGCGAAAATTTAGAAGGGGTTATTAAAGAATGCGACTTAACCGTTGCTCACGCGCCTTTTACGAAAGCTCAAAGCGGTAAAGAAAAGCCACACTCTAGCGCTTACGATATTGCGTTACTTGCTAAAAAGTACAAAAAGCAAACGCTAATTTCACATTTTGCGCCCGATAGCGATAAAAAGGAGTTGCAAGAAGAAATCTCGTTTGCAAGAGAGTTTTGCAAGCTGGTTACACAGGGGGAAAGCTATTTAGTATAGCGATTAAAATGACTATGCAAAAGAAGGAAGGGTTAGTAAACGTAAGACCGGCAGTAATTGCTTGTCTTTCTTTAACGTGCGGTATATTTTGCGCATACCGTTCCTTTTTGCACGGCAATTTTATAAATTTAGTAGCCTATTTACTTTGCGCGGGAGCAATAGCTTGCTCTTGTTTTGTAAAAGGGGATTTAAAGAAAAGGTTTATTATTACGGTTAGTATTATAAGCGTTTTCTTTTTTATTGGTAACTGTTTAAGTAATATTGCAATAAACAAAAGCAATAAGTTACCTTATCATCAACAAAACGGACAGTTTACGGGAAGAATTTATGAAATAGCATCTTACGAACACGGCTACTTGGTATATTTTGACGAGTGCGAATTTGAAGATAAAGACTTGAATTCTAAAGCAAGAGGATTTATTTTTGAAGGTGAAATTAGTCATTATATAGATATTGGCGCGCACGTTAGCTTTGAAGCAAAAATAATTAACAGAGTTAAAGAAAATAAGGATGAAGCCGAAGCTTTTTCGGGCGTTTATTACGAGCTTGAAGAAATAGAAAAAGTGCAGATAATCGACTTCGAGGCGGACTTTTTTGAAATTGCTTACCTAAATTCACGCGCTTTTTTAAAGAAATATTTATCTAAAGATGCAAGCGGTGTTGCCTTGGCGTTGCTTCTTGGAGATACTACTGCCTTTAATAAATATAAGTTAGAAAATTACCGCATGGCAGGCATTGCTCATATATTTGCCGTTTCGGGCTTGCACGTTGGGTTAATGGTTGGTATTTTTACCTATGCAAGCAGGCTGTTAAAAATAAAAAGAAAATTTAAGCCCTTCTTTATACTAATACCTGCATTTATCTATTGTGGATTATGCGGTTTTCGCCCCTCTGCTTTAAGGGCGTTTATAATGGCTTCCGTTACGATACTGGCAGATACCTTTGGCTTTAAAAAGGATAATTTATCTTCGTGCGCAATAGCAGGAATAGCTTTGCTTTTAATAAATCCCTTCAACCTAATGGATTACGGCTTTAAGCTTTCCTTTATGGCGGTAAGTTCAATTTTTCTTTTACAGCCATTATTTACACGCCACGCAAAAAGTGCAAAGTGGCTTGGTGAGCCGTTATCGCTAAGCTTATCTGCACAGATAGGAACGTTGCCTATTTTAACAAGAATGTATGGCTATACGTCGATTATCGCTATATTCAGTAATTTAATATTCCTTCCCGTAACCAGTTTTATTTACACTTTTACCTTTATAAGCTTTGTAATTGGCGCGGTGTGTTCTTTATTTTCTTTAAACGCAAGCTTTATAATGAAGGCTTCCGACTTGCTTATATCATCCGTGGATTTGCTTATTTCTAAAATTGATTTTTCTATCTTTGCAATACCCACTTCGCTTGGCGCGTTATCTGTAATTTGGTATTTAGCGATGGCTTGCATGAGTGACTACGTGAATTTAACCACCAAGCAAAAGGCAATTTTAGGCGGGCTTTCTGTACTTTTAATCTTTGGTGGAAGCTATCTTCTAAGCTTAATTTGATTAAAGTCTTTTACCAATAAATCTTCGTTTAGCTTTTAAAGGAGACCTATTAAAATTAGTAGGAAAATAACGGTGAATTAATAAAAAACGTTTAGAATAAAGCCAAAATTTTTTATATAAATAAAAAAAGGTTAAAAAGTATTGATTTTTTGCAAATAATTTGTTAAAATAAGTTTAGGATAAAAATTAGGGAGGAATTTGCTATGAGAATGGAAGAATTAAAAACGTCACTTGCAAGTAGCGTTTCCCCCGTTTATTTAATTGAGGGTGAGGATGCCTATTTGCGCGAGGTTGCAGTTAAAACGCTTAAGGATAAATTTCTTACCTCGCCGGAGCTAAATTTGAATTTGTTTGAAGGCTCTTACGTAAAATCTTCGCCGGACGAAATGGTAGACGCTCTTATGCAGTACCCCTTTATGAGCGAAAAAAGGGTAGTTATAGTAAGGGATTATAACCCTAGCGCAACCGATTTAAAGAATAAGGCGCTGGTTAATTATTTTGCAAACCCGGTTGAAACAAGCTTGTTAATAATAGTCAATAACACCGCAAACGAGCCTTTAAAGAAGATTAATTGCGTTACCGTAGTTGATTGCGGAAAGGCAAACCTTGCAACGGTAGTTCGCTATATTCAAGGCACGTTAAAGCGCAATAGCCTAATAATAACCACCAAAAACGCAGAGCTTTTAGCTGAATATTGCAAGCTGGAAATGACTAAAATAAGCGGAGAAGTAGAAAAGCTTATTGCTTATTGTTGCGGCGAGGCGGAGGTTACTGCAGAGGCTATAGAAGAGCTAGTTATTAAGGAAAACGATTACCAGGTTTACGAGCTTACGGAGCAGGTTGCGCGCAAGAACGCTTCCAAGGCGTATGCAATCGTGCAGGATATGCTATCAAAAAGCAACGATCATCAGCGTATATTTAGCGCACTGTATTATCACTTTAGGAAGCTATTTTACTGTTCAGTATCAAATAAAGGCTTAAGCGTGCTTTCAAAGGAGCTTGGCGTTAAAAGTGAGTATGCGTTAAAAAAATTAATGGAACAAAGCAAGCGCTTTACCCCCAAAAAGCTGAAGCAAACTATAGATATGTTTGTAAAATACGACGCAGATTTTAAAAGCGGTAAAATCACTATCGTATCGGCGTTAAACTTAGCTATGGGTAAAATTATGGAGTAAATTAGTCGTAAAAGGATAAAAACGCTTTATTTTTTATGGTAAATATTATATAATACCAAAAAAGAAATACTTAACCGCATTTGGTAAAAGGAGAAGTAATGACTTTAATAGAAAAGGTTATAAACCTAGCAACCAACCTTAGCGTTGTGCATTTGGTTGAGTTTTTATTATTCACGTTTTCTTTCTTCTTCGTTTTAAACGTTTTAAGAAAGAACAACGCAAAGCTACTAACCATAGTTTTCGTGCTATATTCGTTAGTAGTTGCCGCCCTATCTTATATGCTTGACTTACCCGTATACGCAGTAATAATTTTATTTGCAGTATTCGTTTTAGCGGTAGTAATGCTATTTGCAACCGAAATCAAGCGTGACGTTTGGACTAGAAGCATAAAGGGCTCTGATTCTAAAAGCTGGGATCACGGCGCAATAAGGGAAAATGCAAAGGAATGTATTAACGAAATAATTAAGGCCGTTCAAAGCATGTCTAAGAATAACGTTGGCGCAATTATTATTTTATCTAACTCTAACATACCTTCAGGTATTTTAGATAGCGGTGTTCAAATCAATTCTGATATTTCATCCGCTTTAATAGAAAGCGTATTCTTCCCCAAAACCCCCTTACACGACGGGGCTATGGTAATTAACGGAACGAAGGTTCAGGCAGCGGGCTGCTTCCTTCCTTTATCACAGGAAATCAACCTACCAAAGGACTTAGGCACTCGTCACCGCGCAGGTATCGGTATTACGGAAACCATTAACGTTACCGCGATAATCGTATCTGAAGAAACGGGTGTTATCTCTATTGCACACGGCGGAAAGCTAAAACGCTACGCAGATACGGAGCTTCTTAAAAACACTTTAAAATCTTTCTATTGGCAGGATATGATTGGTTAAGCTAATACAGCTTATTATCAATTACAGTCTTTAAGGAGAAAATATTATGAAAAAGAATGAAATTAAGTATAAAAGCGGTAAGCTAGCTTCATTACCTTACTTTTTATTAGCAATTTTACTTGCAGCAATTGCCGTTGTAGCAATTAATATTTAGTAAGATTTACGTTTGAAATTATAAAAAGGGCGCTTTAAGTTAAGCGTGATGCTCTTAGCGGAGAATTTGCAGCTTGACAAAAGTGCGAGCATCGCATTTGACTAGTCAAACGCAAATATGGGCTAAGCCCAAACCATATTACAAACAGAAGAGAGAACAAATCGGTTCGTAGCCGAGATGTCCTCTCTTTTCTGTTGGTGAAGTTTTTGCTAACGCAAAAGTGAAGTTGCTATGCAGTGAAGTTTGTGCTATACACAAGTGAAGTTAATTTTGCCCGCTTTGCCGAAGGCAAAACTTCACTATCCGCAGGATAACTTCACTTATGAAGTAAACTTCACTTGTCCGAATGGGCAAACTTAGTTATGCGTGTTCTCCGTTAAGGATAACACGCATAAGGCGCTCTTTGTTTTTAATAACGAATAAAAAAAGCCTTCTAACTGAAGAAGGCTTTTGTAATTTTTGAGTTGTGGTTTTTAAATAAAAAATTAAATGAAATTCTAAAACTTTCTAACTAAACCGGTTACCTTGCCCAGAATTTCTACGTAGTCTAGCACGATATCTGATAAAGCGGAATTTTCAGGGTGTAAAATAATTTTGCCGTTGCGTTTAAAAAAACGTTTTACGGTTGCGCTGTCATCAATTAAAGCAACTACGATATCTCCGTTATCTGCATAAGGTGTTTTTTTGCAAATAATCTTATCCCCGTCAAAAATGCCGGCTTCTATCATACTGTCACCTTTAACGCGCAGCATAAAGCATTCGTCGCTTTTAACAAAGTCCGGGGGAAGGGGAAAATAACCGTCTAAATTTTCTACTGCTAAAATTGGCGTGCCGGCGGTTACCGTACCAACGACGGGAACGCTTACGTAATCCACCGTGTCGCAAACGGAAATAGCGCGGTTTTTGTTTGCGTTCTTGGTTAAAATTCCGCGTTCCTTAAGCTTATCTAAATAATAGTGAGCGGTAGCGGTTGATTTAATACCGAGCTCTGCGCAAATTTCCCTTACTGAAGGGGGGAAGCCGTTTTCTGCTTGATATCTTTTTATAAACTGATGAACTTGTTCTAATTTTTCTTCAATTTTTCCCATAAACGCCCCTTTTTAGTGTGATATTTTAAGCTAAAAGTCTTTTGGTTTTTGGGTTAATTACGTAAAACCAGCCGTATAAAGAATAGGTAAAACCCCACCTTTAACCATTAGCTTAAAAAAATAATAGCATAAAAAGTGTAAAAAAGCAAACATTTGTTCAACTTTTTTGAAGGTTTTTTAAAAAAATTTATAAAAATGGGGTAAATTTTACACTTTTTGACATATTTTCTTAAAAAAGTATTGAAATTACTGCAAAAATGTTATACAATAATACAATAAAAACACAAGTTTACTTTAAGAGAGGATTTATGGCAGAAAAGGATAACGTAAAAAAATGTGTTTTATTTGACCGTGACTGCGAAAATTGCGGTGAGTGTGAGTTTTGCGATCTAGATCCTACCAAGCTTTGCGACAATTGCGGTAAGTGCTTGAATATGGATGATTTTGCAACTATTAAAATAGACGGCGTTTACGCGCCTGCTAAGGAAGGGGAGTTCCCATCACACAAAACGGTTTTAACGGATGATTTTAAAAATATAGATAACGGCGAAAAGCACTAATTATTTTTTAGTGAGTTTCTTAACGAACGTTATTTTATGCGCTTAACGCGTGTGGCTATAACGCGCCCTTTTATGGGGTTAACGCGCTATTTTTTATAAAGTATAATCTTTTTTTGGGTTTAGGCATAAACTTTTAATAACTAACTTTAATCGGTATTTTAATGAAGGATATTTTATCACAAATCACAACGGTTTCGGACGTTTGCGCGCTTTCAAAGCAGGATTTAGCTCCCCTTTGCGAGAACTTGCGTGAAGTCATTAAGCAAACCTCATACGAAAGGGGCGGTCACCTTGCCTCTGCGTTAGGAGCGGTTGAATGTATAACCGCTCTTTGTAACGTGTATAATTTTGAAAGGGATAAAATTATCTTTGACGTAGGTCATCAGTCTTACGCTTACAAAATTTTATGCCGTGGAAAAAATAATTTTTCTACCCTTAGAAGCTTGGGCGGAGAAAGCGGTTTTCCGGATAGCGCAATCGGCGATCATTTTATCGGTGGGCATGCGGGTAACAGTCTTTCTGCCTCTATCGGTTTGGCTACTGCAAGAGATATGCAATCGCAAGACCATAATATTATTTGCTTCGTTGGGGATGCGTCCTTTTTTAACGGCGAAAATTTAGAAGCCTTTTTTGCTTGCGATAAAAAGCCTAAAAATATGGTAATCGTTTTTAACGATAACGGCATGAGTATTTCCCAAAACGAAAACGGCGCGTATAAAATTTTGGCTAAGCTTTCACGTAAAAAAGGCTATAAAAAAACAAAAAGATTTTTACGCAAACTATTGGGTAACAATGCTATAGGTAGGTTTTTAAGAAGAATTAGGGCGGGTGTTAAGCGTTATTTATCCCCCGTTAGTTCAATGGAGGCATTGGGCTTTAAGTATTACGGCTGCTTCGACGGCCACGATTTAAACACCTTAACGGAGGTATTTAAGGAAGCAAAGGAGCGCGGACACAGCGCCTTTATTCACGTTAAAACGGTTAAGGGTAAGGGGTACGAGCCTGCCGTTGAGGAAAGTGAAAAATATCACGGTGTTTCAAGCGGGTACGCGGTAAGCGAAAATACCTTTGCAGGCGAAATTTCACCCATTCTTTGCTCGCTTGCTAAAAATAACGATAAAGTGGTTGCAGTTACTGCAGGTATGAAATACGGAACGGGCTTAGTCGATTTTGCTAACGAGTTCCCCAATAGATTTATAGACGTTGGCATTTGTGAAGAATACGCGGTAACCTCCGCTGCCGGTATGGCGCTTGGCGGATTAAAGCCGATAGTTTGCGTATATTCAACCTTTTTACAGCGCTCGTTTGACCAAATCATGGTAGACGTATGCATGCAAAAAGCTCCGGTCGTGTTTTTAATTGATAGAGCGGGCTTCGTTGGTTCTGACGGTAGAACGCACCAGGGCTTGTTTGATTTATCTTATCTTTCTCTTATGCCTAATATGACGGTGCTAGCCCCCAAGGACGCGAGTGAATTATCCCTTATGATAGAGCACGCGCTTACACTTAACGCGCCCGTTGCAATAAGATATCCTAACGGTAAAAACGAGTCTATAGCTTCATTAACCCCATTTTCACGCGTTGGCGAATGGGAAATTTTATTAGAAGGCAGTAAGGTTATGATGCTTGCCGTTGGCCCAAGACTTAACCGTCTTGCCCTAAAGGTAGCAAAGCAGTTTAACGGCGAAGTAGGGGTTATAAACGCCAGAAGCGTTAAGCCCTTAGACGTTGATATCCTAAAAGGCTGTTTTGGTAAAACGCTAATAACCTTAGAAGAAAACTCTTTAAAGGGTGGCTTTGGCGAAAGCGTGCTTTCATACCTTTCAAGCGCTAATATTACCGCTGACGTTATTACTCTTGCAGTAAAGGACGAGTTCGTTTTACACGCAACGGTTGACGAGCAGCTTGAGGCTAATGGATTCACAGAAGAAAACTTAAAAAATATAATTTTTGCCCGTATTTGTCAATAATGACTAAAAACGGGCTTTATTTTTGTGCAATTTATTGAAAAAAATTTTCAAAAACCCCTTGAAAAAAAATATATTATATAGTATAATATATACGCACGGTTAATTTTAATAAAATTATCTTATTAAAAAGCTTAGCCGTGGCAAGATAAAGGGCGGGAAAGTGTGATGAATAATCAATTACCAATTTATTTATTTCATCAAGGCACGAACCATTGTTCTTATCAGTTTCTTGGAAGTCATTTTGGGGATCTTGATGGAGCAAGGGGCGTATTTTTCCGCGTTTACGCGCCTAACGCAAGCGCTATTTCAGTAGTTGGCGATTTTAACGGTTGGCAAATTAATTCTAACTATATGCAAAGGATACCCGAAAGCGGTATTTGGGAATGCTTTATAGAAGGGGTTAAGGAAGGCGCTTGCTATAAATACGCAATTCAAGCTACTGGCGGTCAATTGCTTTATAAGTCTGATCCCTTTGCCTTTTATTTCCAAAATACGCCTGAAAGAGCTTCTATCGTTTGCGATATTACCAAGTATAATTGGGCAGACGGCGAATATATTGCTGAAAGGGCGAATAAAAATACTCACGATTTACCAATGAGTATTTACGAGGTTAACCTTGCAAGCTGGATGCGCCGTGAGGACGGAAGTTATTTAACCTATAAGGAAATTTCTAAAGAACTGGTTAAGTACGTTAAAAAAATGGGGTATACCCACGTAGAGCTTATGCCTATAACCGAATATCCGCACGATCCAAGCTGGGGATATCAGGTAACCGGGTATTTTGCGCCTACTTCACGATTTGGCGCGCCACGGGATTTTATGTACTTGGTAGAGCAGTTTCACCTAAACGGTATTGGTGTTATACTCGATTGGGTACCCGGGCATTTCCCAAAGGATGAGCACGGGCTTGCTAATTTTGACGGAACACCCCTTTACGAATACGGCGAAGGCTTTTTAAAGGAGCATAAGAGCTGGGGAACTTTAATCTTTGATTGGGGTAAGCCGGAGGTTCAGTCCTTTTTAATCTCTTCTGCATACTTTTTCTTTGATAAATATCACGTGGACGGAATTAGGGTGGATGCAGTTTCTTCTATGCTCTATCTTGATTACGACAGAAAGGATGGTGAATGGGAGCGCAACGAGGAGGGCGGTAACGTAAACAAATCTGCCGTTGCATTCTTGCAAAAGCTAAACCAAGTAATACATTCCTCTTTTAGCGGTGTTATAACGGTGGCGGAGGAATCCACCGCTTTTCCCGGTGTTAGCCACTCGGTTAGCGAAGGTGGACTTGGTTTTGATTATAAGTGGAATATGGGCTGGATGAACGACGTGCTATATTACATGTCTTGCGATCCTTACTTTAGAAGCCAGTACCACAATAAAATGAACTTTTCTATGATGTACGCCTTTAGTGAGAATTTTATTCTTCCCCTTTCGCACGACGAGGTGGTTTACGGAAAGAAATCGCTGGTGGGTAAAATGCCCGGTAGCTTAGAGGATAAGCTTGCGCAGGTACGCGCTTTAATGGGCTACGCTTACTCGCACCCCGGTAAAAAGCTTGGCTTTATGGGGAGTGAGATAGGGCAGATAGAAGAGTGGGATTATTCTTCACAAATCCCCTTTGAACTGCTTGAAAGGGAAGAGCATAAAAAGCAACAGGTGTTTTTTAAGAAGATGAACGAATTTTATCTTTCAACACCTGCCTTTTACGAAATAGAAGATAGCTGGACAGGCTTTAACTGGCTTGTTGCAGACGATAGAAATTCTAACCTATTCGCCTATGAAAGAATTGCCTTAGACGGTAGTAAAATATTGGTTGTAATCAATTTTTCAGGCGTAGATTTAGAAAACTACCGTATAGGATGCGAAAAGGGTAAATACAGGCTCGTTTTAGATACGGATGCTAAAAGCCTTGGCGGAAGCGGTAAGGTTAGTAAAAAGCAGTACGCATCAAAGCTAGCCCCCGTTAACGGAAAGAAATATTCTATTTCCGTTAGCATTCCCAAGTTTACCTGCTTATATCTTGAAAAAACGGAATAAAAAGAAGGATTGTAAAAGCAATCCGTGATTTTATAAAAAATATATTGATATATAATTTGGAGGGAAAAATGTTATCAAAAAAAGAATGCGTAGCTATGTTGCTTGCCGGTGGTCAGGGAAGTAGATTATTTACGCTAACTTCAAAAATTGCAAAGCCTGCAGTTCCTTTTGGCGGAAAATACCGTATTATAGACTTTCCGCTATCCAACTGCATCAATTCAGGTATTGATACCGTTGGCGTATTGACTCAGTACGAGCCCCTTGAATTAAACGATTATATCGGCAACGGCCAACCTTGGGACTTAGACCGTATGTACGGCGGGGTTCACATTCTATCACCCTATCAGGCAAAGAAGGGCTCTGAATGGTATAAGGGAACGGCTAATGCAATTTATCAAAATATGTCTTTCATCAAAAGATATAACCCTGAATACGTTCTTATTCTTTCAGGTGACCACATTTATAAGATGAACTATCACAAAATGCTTGATTTTCATAAGGAACGCGGGGCAGACGTTACCGTTGCAACCATAGAAGTTCCTTTAGAAGAAGCTTCCCGCTTTGGCGTCGTTAACGTTGGCGAAGGCAATCAAATAGTAGAATTTGAAGAAAAGCCCAAAAAGCCAAAGAGCAATCTTGCTTCTATGGGTATATATATCTTCAACGCAGAAAAGCTATATAAATATCTTGAAGAGGACGAGCAGAAGGAAAAAACCAGTAACGACTTCGGTAAGAACATTCTTCCTTCTATGCTTGCAGACGGCCAAAGGATGTTCGCTTACGTGTTTAGCGGTTATTGGAAGGACGTTGGAACTATTGATTCTCTTTACGAAGCTAATATGGACTTATTAGGCTCTAATCCTTCATTTGATATTTCTGATAGCGATTGGAAAATCCATTCCAAGAATCCTATCGCGCCCCCACACTATATAGGGCTTAACGGCGAGGTTAAGGGTAGTATAGTTGCGTTGGGCTGTGAGATAGAAGGTAAAGTAGAAAACTCTATTTTATCTGCAAACGTTACCGTTGAAGAGGGCGCTTGTGTTTCAGGTAGCGTTATTTTTAGCGGATGCACCGTTAAAAAGGGCGCAAAGGTTATCAATACTATTATAGACGAAAACGCAGTTATTGGCGAAAACGCAGTCGTTGGAAGCGCGGAAGAGCCCAAGAAGATTACCGTTTTAGGCCGTGAGTTAGTCGTGGCTGAAGGCGAAGTAATAGAAGGTGGAAAAATTGTGGAGGGCGTGAAATAATGGATGCATTAGGTATTATATTTTCTAATATACACGACGCAAATTTACCCGAGCTTACCGCAGGCAGAACTACTGCTTCAATTCCCTTCTGCGGAAGATACAGACTTATAGACTTTGCTCTTTCTAATATGGTTAACAGCGGTTTAACTAAGGTTGGCGTTATTACGAAGAGTAACTATCAATCACTTATGGACCACGTTGGTAGCGGTAAGGATTGGGATTTAGCTCGCCGTCACGGTGGTTTAATCATTCTTCCCCCATTTGGCGTAAGTGAAAGCACCTCTTTATATAGCACCAGATTAGAAGCGTTAAAGACCGTTACCGGCTTCTTAGCAAAATCAACTGAGGAGTTCGTAGTTTTATCTGATAGTGACGTCGTTTGTAATATGGACTACAAGGATTTAATGGAATTCCATAGCAGACGTCAGGCAGATATTACCTTAGTTTACCATAAAACCGCGCCTCAATCAATTTCAGGCAATAACAATATACTTTTAAGCGTTGAAGAAAAGGGCAGAGTTACCGATATGGCCTTTGATCCCAGCGAGTATAAGAGTGAAGAGGTTAATATGTATGCAAACGTTTGCATCATGAGAAGAACTCTTTTACAAAACCTTATAGCAGACGCGGTTGCTCACGGCAAAAGACATTTCGGCGTTGATATTTTAGGCGCTAACGTAAATAGACTAAAAATATTTGCTTGGGAGCATAGGGGATATTTCGTAAGAATTTCTTCATTACAGTCTTACTATGATGAAAGCTTAAAGCTTTTAGATAAGCAAAACAGAGATAATTTATTTGCAAGCGGTGGTGTTTACACCAAGGTTAAAGACAGTATTCCCACAACCTACGGCGAAAACGCAATCGTTAAAAACTCACTTATTGCGGACGGATGCTGTATAGAAGGCGAGGTTTATAACAGTATAATCTTCCGCGGTGTTAAGATAGGAAGGGGAACTGTTGTTAAAAACAGTATATTAATGCAGGATACCTTAGTTGGTGAAAACGCCCTTATCAATTGCCTTATTACAGATAAGAACGTCGTGGTTAAGGATAGAAGAGTGCTTTCAGGTTGCTCTACTCATCCCTTCTTCGTTCATAAGAAAACGGTACTTTAATAAAAGACTATGCGGTAAAGGAAGTTCGCTTTTTAACGGATTTCCTTTGCTAAATATGCAATAGAAGGAAAAATACGGTTAGATAAATAAAATAACCGTTTCTAATAAAAGGAGAAATAAAATGCCAAGAAAGAAAGTAGAAAAAGTAAAAATCAGTTTATCGGAAGGTATGAAGAATCTTCCCAAAAAGCGTGGACAAAAAAGCGCTCCCGTAGCGGAAACTGCGCCTAAAAAGGAAAGCGTAAAGGTAGCTGTTAAAAAGGAAGCTCCCGTAAAAAGCGTTATGGAGCAACAAACTATTAGCGAGCTAATAGAAATCAAGAATAAAAAGAGTGTGCTTTTCGTTGCCTCTGAAGGTTTACCCTTTATTAAAACGGGCGGTTTAGCAGACGTAATAGGCTCTTTACCCAAAGAGCTTGCAAAGCGCGATAATTACGACGTTAGCGTAATTATGCCCCTATATTCAAAGATAGACGCCGGCTTAAGATCTAACTTTACTTTCTTGGGCAATTATAACGTTGCGCTTGCATGGCGTAACCAATATTGCGGGCTTTATTCTTGCAGATTAGACGGCGTTACCTTCTATTTTATAGATAACGAATATTACTTTAAGAGAGATACCTTATACGGCTGTTACGACGACGGCGAACGCTTTGCCTTCTTCTCTAAAGCGGTTGTTGATACCTTGGGATATCTTCAATTCTATCCCGACGTTATTAACTGTAACGATTGGCAGTCTGCAGCGGTAGTAATCTATCTTAAAACTCTATATAACAGCTCGTTTGGTTTTGATAGAATTAAAACTCTATTTACCATTCACAATATAGAATATCAAGGTCAGTATTCAATGAGCCTTGCAGGCGATTTATTCGGCTTCCCCGAATGGGCGCACGGCAGGATTGAATATAACGGTTGCTTAAACCTTATGAAGGGCGCTATTGAGCTTGCAGACGGAGTTAACACCGTTAGCCCCACCTACGCAAGGGAAATTAAGGACGCGTACTTTGCGCACGGATTAGAAAGGGTTATTTTAGGCAACGAAAGAAAGCTATGCGGTATACTTAACGGTATAGACCTTGACCTATATAATCCCGAAACGGATAGTTCTCTATTTAAAAATTACGGCGCTAACGATTTATCAGGCAAAAAGGAATGTAAGCGCGAGCTTCAAAAGATGCTTGGCCTTCCCGAACGCGACGTACCGGTAATCGCTTTAATTTCAAGATTAGTTTCTCATAAGGGCTTAGATCTTGTTAAGGCTGTTTTAGACGAAATATTATACGAAGACGTTCAGTTCATAGTATTAGGTAAGGGCGATACCGATTACGAAAACTATTTTAAATATACTGAAGGCAGATATCCCGGTAAGTGCAGGGCGTTAATTGCATTCAATAAGGATATGGCTTCTAAAATTTATTCAGGCGCAGATATATTCTTAATGCCCTCTAAGCAAGAGCCTTGCGGACTTTCACAAATGATAGCTTGCAGATACGCAACTATTCCCGTAGTAAGAAGCACGGGCGGTCTTGCAGATAGCATAATACCCTTTAATACTAATAGAGAAAACGGTAACGGCTTTGCATTTAACAATTACAACGCTCACGAAATGTTATACGTAATTAAAGATGCGATTTACACTTATGGAAACAAGCCCGTTTGGGAAAAATTAATTAATAGCGCTATAACCAGCGATTTCAGCTGGAAAAAATCAGCGCAGTCATACGAAAAACTTTACGATGCTCTTATAGGAGAATGCAAATAAACATGGAGACAAAAATCAAGCTTACCAAAAAGGAAGCTTTAGAGCAAATTAAAAGTAAGCTTTCACGCTATTACGGAGTTACGCCGGAGGAAGCATCCTCAGAACAGCTTTACAAGGCCGTTGTAATGATAGTTAAGGATATTCTTTTAGAAAAGAGAAAAAGCTACCATTACACCTTAAAAAACTCAAAGGAAGGAAAAAGGGTTTATTACCTTTGCATGGAATACCTTCTTGGTAGATCTTTAAAGAATAACGTTTACAATTTAAGTATAGAAAACGCTATTAATTCTGCCTTAAAGGAATTGGGAACTAATCTTGAAGAGCTTTATGAAAACGAGCCTGACGCGGGCTTGGGTAACGGTGGTCTTGGTAGACTTGCCGCTTGCTTTATGGATTCGCTTGCTTCATTAGATTATCCCACCATGGGCTTTTCTTTACGCTACGAATACGGCTTATTTAAGCAAAAAATAGTTGACGGTTGGCAGTTAGAGCTTCCCGACGATTGGCTACCCGGTGGCGAAGTATGGCTTACCCAAAGAATGGATAAGGCGTTTAAGGTTAAATTTGACGGTAGAATAGTTGAAAACTGGACGCCTAATGGAATGAAGATAGATCACGTTGACGCTACCGAGGTTGAGGCTATTCCTTACGATATGATGATATCCGGTAAGGATTCAAGCGCCGTTTCAGTTTTAAGATTATGGACGGCTAAAACCAGTAAATCCTTTGATATGAGAACCTTCTCTGAAGGTGATTATATGCGTTGCGTTCAAGAAGCTAACGAAGCAGAGCTTTTAACCAAGGTTTTATATCCTTCCGATAACCATTACGAGGGTAAATCTCTTCGTTTAAAACAGCAATATCTTTTAGTTTCGGCCTCCTTACAAAATATCTTAGCAGTTCACTTAGAAAGATTTGGTTCGCTTGATAATTTACCGGATAAGGCTAGCATTCACATCAACGATACTCACCCCGCTCTTTGTATTCCCGAGCTTATGCGTTTATTAATGGATGAGCACGGCTATTCTTGGGATAGCGCTTGGGATATAGTAGTTCGCACCGTTGCGTACACCAACCATACCGTTATGAGTGAAGCGTTGGAAAAATGGAGTGAGGATTTAATCGAAAGAAGACTTCCCAGAGTTTACTCAATTATTAAGGAAATAAACAGACGCTTCTGCGCTGATATGTGGAATCTTTACCCCGGCGATTGGGATAGAATTAATCGTATGAGTATTATTTCACACGGAATGGTAAAGATGGCTAACTTAAGCGTTATAGGCTCTAAAAAGGTTAACGGCGTATCTTCACTGCACAGCGAAATTATTAAGGAAAGTATCTTTAAGGATTTTAACGAAATATACCCCGATAAGTTCACTAACGTAACTAACGGTATTGCATACAGAAGATGGCTTTGCCAGTCTAACCCGGAGCTTACTTCACTTATTAGTGACTGTATTGGCGACGGATTTATTAAAGACGCTTCACTTTTAAGTGAGTTTGGTAAGTTTGAAAATGACGCAAGCGTTTTAAAAAGAATGAATGAAATCAAGCTATTAAAGAAAAAACAGCTTGCTTCATATTTAAAATCTTATAGCGGAATAACCCTTAACCCTGAAACTCTATTCGACGTTCAGGCAAAAAGACTTCACGAGTATAAGCGTCAATTACTAAACGTATTGCAGATAATCAGCTTATACGAGGACTTAAAGGAAAATCCCGACTTAGATATTCAACCCCAAACCTTTATATTTGGCGCAAAGGCTGCTTCCGGCTATTATATGGCTAAACAGATTATTAGACTTATCTGTTATTTGGTGGCGGATATAGATAAAAATCCCGATAAGCGCATTCGTGAAAAGCTTAAGGTTTGTTACGTAGAAAACTATTCGGTTACCGTTGCAGAAAAGCTTATGCCCGCAACCGAGGTTTCAGAGCAAATCTCACAAGCAGGTAAGGAAGCAAGCGGTACTGGTAATATGAAGTTCATGATAAACGGCGCGTTAACCATTGGCACTATGGACGGCGCTAACGTTGAAATGTGTGAAAGGGTTGGTAACGAAAATATTTATATATTCGGTTTAAGATCTCACGAGGTAGAAGAGCTTTGGAACAGAGGTTATAATTCCTCACAGTTCTATAACTCTAATCCCAAGCTTAAACGAGTTATAGCAAGCTTAAAGAAGGGCTATAACGGCGAAAGCTTTGCTCATATTGCAGACTATTTATTAACCCAGTCACCCGTAGCCGATCCCTATATGTGTATGGCGGATTTTGGCGATTATCAAAAGACCAGAGAGCTTATGCTTGAAGAATACAAGGATAGAAACCTTTGGGCGGTTAAGAGCTTAAGAAACGTTGCGGCAAGCGGTTTCTTCTCTTCAGATAGAAGTATTAAGGAATATGCGGAAAATATTTGGGGATTAAAACCCATTCGCTAATTTAGTTTTATGTTCAAGTTTAACCCATTAAGCACAAAATATAAAAGCGTAACGGGGGGTGTTAAAGAGCACTCTTCCGTTCGTTTTTACGTTGAAAGCGACGCCCCCGTAACAATGCGTATGTATAGCGAAGACGACTATACAGACCGCGTTATGAAGAAAACGGAGGGTGGCTTTTATCTTGATTTTGAGCTTAACAATGGGTTATATTTTTACCAATTTTTTTCTAACGGCGTAACCTACGGTATGGGTAAGGATTTTCGCGCTCAACCAACCAATAAGCGCTGGCAGTTAACCGTTTACCCCGAAAATTACACCACGCCGGATTGGATAAAGGGTGGTATTATTTACCAAATTTTCCCCGATAGGTTTTGTAGAGTTGGGGATTTTACCGTTGCTAACGGCAAGAAAAAACGTGAAGATTGGGGAGGTATGCCCACCTTCCGTTCGCCTGACGGTAAGGTTAGAAATAACGAGTTTTTCGGCGGTAATTTTAAGGGTATACAGTCTAAGCTGGATTATATTAAGAGCCTTGGCGTAGATGCGGTATATCTTAATCCCATTTGCGAAAGCTATTCCTCTCACCGCTACGATACCGGCGATTATCTTAAGCCGGACGGCGTTTTGGGTAGCTTAGAGGATTTTAAAAATTTGACCTCAAGCGCAAAGCAAAAGAATATTTATTTTATTTTTGACGGTGTGTTTAATCACACGGGCGCAGGTAGTAGATATTTTAATAAATATCTTGACTATGACGAGGTTGGCGCTTTTAACGATAAAAAATCTAAATATTTTGACTGGTACACCTTCTGGGAGCACCCTGAATCTTACGCTAGCTGGTGGGGCTTTAAAACCCTTCCCACTATTAAAAAGGACAGTAAGTCATTCCAAAAATTCGTTTGCGAAAAGGTGGTTGAGTACTGGGTGGATGCAGGCATTAGGGGAATGCGTTTAGACGTCGTTGACGAGCTAACTGATAAATTCGTTTATAAAATAAGAAAGGCGTTAAAGGCTCGCGGGCAGGATAATTTCCTTATTGGCGAGGTTTGGGAGGACGCTACTAATAAGATTTCTTACGGCGTTAGAAGAAAGTATTATACGGACGGGCTTTTGGATTCCGTTATGAATTACCCCTTAAGAAGCGCTATTATAGATTTCGTTTTAAAAGGGGACTGCACCTTGCTTCGTTCAACGGTGCTAGAGCAAATAAATAACTATCCTAAGCAAAGCTTAGATACCCTTATGAACGTGCTTTCTACGCACGATTCAACACGAATTATAACGCTATTAGGCAGAAGAGTTACCGTTACGGATAAGGACTTAATGGCTGAAGAAAAGCTTGACGGGTTTGAATATCAACGCGGTAAAGAGCGCGAAAAATTAGCAACCGTATTGCAGTTTTTCCTATACGGTGTGCCAAGCGTTTATTACGGCGACGAGGAAGGCTTAGAAGGGGATTTAGATCCCTATAACCGCAGATGCTTTAATTGGGAGAAAGGGGATAAGGATTTAACCGCTCACTATATTAAGCTTGCTCAAATAAGAAAGGAAAAGGAAGTCTTTAAAGATGGCGTTATAAATATCGTAAAAGCAGATAAAGGGCTTTTCGTGTTTAGCCGTGGCGAGGGCGAGCAAAAAATAACGGTTGCCTTAAACGCGGGTAATCACGCTAAGGAGCTTATTTTTAGTGGCGAAGCAGTTGATCTTTACACTAATAATAAAGCGCAAAAATTTGAATTAAAACCCAACGGGTTCTTAATTATATCTGCCAAAAAAGCAAATTAACTTTGTTTTACGGCAAGGAAGTATTTAGCAAAAACCCCTCTATAAGTCGATTAACGGCATATTTTTATAGAGGAAACCATTCACAACTGTAAAAAAAGGAAGAAACAATGGACGTATTAAAAACAGTAACAGCAGAATTTAATCTAAAAGAAGAACACGCGCAAAACATCGTTACCTTACTAGATGAAGGCAACACTATACCCTTTATAGCACGTTACCGTAAAGAATTAACCGGTCATATAGACGACCAGGTTTTGCGTGAATTTGCAGACAGACTTACTTATTTAAGAAATCTTGAACAAAGAAAGGAAGAGGTTTCACGCATTATTGCAGAGCAAGGCAAGCTTACTGATGAAATTACCGAGGCTTTGGCAAACGCGGTTACCCTTACTGAGGTAGAGGATATTTACCGCCCCTACAAGCAAAAGAAGAAAACCAGAGCAACCGTTGCTATGGCAAAGGGACTTACTCCCTTGGCAGAGCTTATTATTGCTCAAGAAATTAAAGAAGGAAAGCCCGAGGATTACGCTCGCGAATATATAAACGAGGAATTGGGTGTTAAAAATGAAAAAGAAGCGCTTGCAGGCGCTTGCGATATTATTGCAGAATGGGTTTCAGATAACGCAGAGCTTCGTAAAAAGCTTCGTAATATCTATATGAGAAACGGTGAGATATCTTCTAAGCTTCTTAAAAGTGAAGAGGAAGAATCCAAGGTTTACGAAATGTACGACGATTATCAAGAGCCCGTTGGCGAAATTAAAAGCCACCGCGTGCTCGCTTTAAACCGTGGCGAAAAGGAAGGCTTTTTACGCGTTAAGGTTGCTATAGATAAGGATTTTGGCGGAAGAGTATGTATGGCTTCTTACGTTAAGCAGGGTAGTATTTTTACTCCTTTAGTAGAAGCTGCCGCTCAAGACGGCTATGAAAGACTTATCGCGCCTTCTATAGAAAGAGAAATTAGAAGCTCTTTAACGGAAAGCGCAAACGAACAGGCCATTAAGATGTTCGAGGTTAATCTTCGCCCCCTATTAATGCAACCCCCTATGCGTGACAAGGTTACCCTTGGTTGGGACCCTGCGTTTAGAACGGGCTGTAAGCTTGCGGTAGTTGATGAAACTGGTAAGGTTTTAGATAAAACTGTTATTTATCCCACTCAACCCCAAAACAAGGTAGAAGAAGGTAAGGCGGTAGTTAGAAAGCTTATTGCTAAATACGGCGTAGAGGTTATTTCTATCGGTAACGGAACGGCTTCTAAGGAAAGTGAAATTATCGTTGCAGATTTAGTTAAGGAATATAACGGCAAGGTTACCTATATGGTAGTTAGTGAAGCGGGCGCTTCAGTTTATTCAGCCTCAAAGCTTGGCGCGGAAGAATTCCCCGATTACGACGTTTCAGAGCGTTCGGCCGTATCTATTGCTCGCCGTTTACAAGATCCCTTAGCAGAGCTTATTAAGATTGATCCTAAGTCAATCGGCGTTGGTCAGTATCAGCACGATATGCCCGAAAACAGACTTGATAGCGTTTTAAAGGGCGTAATGGAGGATTGCGTTAACAAGGTTGGCGCAGACCTTAACACGGCAAGCGTTCAGCTTCTTTCATATATTGCAGGTATTAACAGCGGTATTGCTAAAAATATCGTTGCTTACAGAGAAGAGCACGGCAAGTTTAAAACCAGAAAAGAGCTTTTAAAGGTTTCTAAGCTTGGCGAAAAGGCATTCACTCAATGCGCGGGCTTCCTTCGCGTTCCCGGCGCAAAGAATATTCTTGATAACACCGGCGTTCACCCTGAATCTTACGACGGAACTCAAAAGCTATTACAGCTATTCGGTTATAGCGACGCAGACGTACGCGACGGCAAGCTTGGCGACTTAAACGATAAGATTAAGAGCTTTGGCGTTAAGAAGGTTTGCGAATTTACCGGCCTTGGCGAAATCACCTTAAACGATATTACCGCAGAGCTTTTAAAGCCGGGTAGAGACGTGCGTGACGCACTTCCCAAGCCCATGCTTAGAACGGACGTTATGGATATTGCAGACCTTGTTCCCGGTATGAAAATTAAGGGTACGGTTCGTAACGTTATTGACTTTGGCGCGTTTATTGATATCGGCGTTCATCAGGACGGATTAGTTCATATTTCAGAAATTTCCGATAGATTTATTCGCCACCCAAGCGAAGTATTAAAGGTTGGCGACGTTGTTGAAGCAACCGTTATTTCCGTTGACGTTCGCAAAAAACGTATCGGTTTAAGCTTAAAACAGAAGCCTATTATTAAGAAATAATTAGTTAAAGTGTATTTTTACCCCTGTCTTTTACAAAAAACCGTTTAAAATGTTTTTTACTTGACAATATTGTGCATTTTTGCTAAAATTGATTTATAACTTAAACTGCTTAAGCAGTCGAGGAGGATTAAATTATTATGAATACATTCGAAAAAATCGCATCACTTATGGCTGAACAGCTTGGCGTTGATAAGGCGTCAATCACCCCTGAAAGTGAAATTATTAAGGATTTAGGAGCTGACTCTTTAGACGTTGTAGAAATGCTTTTAGACCTTGAAAAAGAATACGGTGTAGAAATTTCTGATGAACAGGCTGCAGAATTAAAAACTGTTGGCGACATCGTTAAGCTTATTGAAAATAAATAATAGCGATATTAAGAAGGGGCAGTAATGCCCCTTTTTAACTATTAAAAGGAGAACTTTTATGAAAGTACGTGATTTACCTTATGCCAGATACGAGGTTGAGCGCGCAAAACAGGCGTTTGACGTGGCAATAGAAGCAATTAAGAATGCAAAAAGCGCTCAAGAGGTGCTTGATGCAAGAAAGGTTTTAATGAAAGAAATGGAAGAAATGGGCACTCAAAGCGCTCTTTCTTATATGCGTTGGTCTTGTAATACCAAAGATGATTTTTATAAAGGGGAAAAGGAATATTACGAACAAAACATGCCCCTTCTTTCAGGTGTTCAAATTGAATATACTCAGGCAATGATGAACACGCCCTTTAAGGAAGAGGTGCAAAAGCTATTACCCGCGCCCGTTTATAAAAATTATGAGGTTACTTTAAAATCCTTGGATGAAAGAATTATTCCCGAAATGCAGGAAGAAAGCGCGGTATGTAACGAATATTCACAGTTTATGAGTGAGCTTACGATAGAATTTCGTGGTGAAAAAATGCCCCTTACCATTTTACGTAAATATATGGAGGATGCAGATAGGGAAACCAGAAGAGAGGCTTACGAAGCCTTTGGTAAAACATTAGAAGTGCACGCAGACTTTTTAGACGGCGTTTACGATAGACTCGTAAAGGTGCGTGACCGCATGGCTAAAAAGATGGGCTATAGCAACTACGTAGAGCTTGGCTACCACAGAATGGGTAGAATTTGCTACGATAGAACTCACATAGAAAAATTCCGTAAAAACATATTAGAAGATATCGTTCCCGTGGTTACCAGAATGCGTACTGAACGCGCTAAACAAATGGGTATTGACGAAATGAAGCTTTACGATTACGGCGTTTGCTTTGCAGAAGGCGATCCTCAGCCTATTTTAGACGATAAGCAAATGTTTGAAGCGGGTAGAGCTATGTATCACGAAATGAGCGAGTCTACCGGCGCGTTTATTGATATGATGATAGAAAACGACGCCTTTGACGTTCTTTCAAGAGAAGGTAAGTGGGGCGGTGGATACTGTACTGAATTTTCTAAGTATAAACAGCCATTTATACTTGCTAACTTTAACGGAACTTCGGGCGACGTTGACGTTTTAACTCACGAAGCCGGCCACGCGTTTGCAAGCTATTTAAGCTTCGTTTACGATCACGATCCCGAAGCGAGCTTAGGTATGGAAACTGCAGAAACTCACTCTATGAGTATGGAATGCTTCTGCTGGCGCTTTATGGATAAGTTCTTTGGTGATAGAGCAAAGGATTACAAGTATAAGCACTTATTTGATAACTTATCCTTCTTAACCTACGGTATTATCGTTGACGCATTTCAACACGTCGTTTACGAAAATCCCGATTTAACTCCCGCGCAAAGAAATGAAGAATGGAATAAGCTGGAAGCAACCTTCCGTCCCTATATGAACGCAAAGGGTATGACCTATTTTGAAAAGGGTACTCGTTGGCAATATCAAATGCACATCTTTGAATCACCCTTCTACTATATTGATTACTGCTTAGCTCAGGCAAACGCTCTTCAATTCTTGTTTAAATCATTAGAGGATTACGATAAAGCGTTAGAAGCATACTTCAAATTTACCTCTTACGGTGGAACTAAATTCTTTACTGAAATGCTGGAAGAAGCAGGTATTAATTCACCCTTTAAGGAAGGAGCGTTAAGGGAAGTAGCTCAAAAATCAGAAGAGATTTTAAAAGAATTAAGCAAATAAGTGGCTCTATAAGTCGATTATTAGCACTTTTGTTAAAAATAATTACGCCCAAGCGGAAAAACTCCGTTTTGGGCGTTTTTTATACCCGAAATAGTGATTAATCCACTTATAGCCCTACTTTTTGCTTGTTTTTATTGGTTAACGAGCCGTTTTTATATGTTTTTTGCGGGTTTTGTTTTTAAACTCACGCCAGCAAATAATTTAGCAAATTTCTTCCATTAAGGAAGAAGATTGCGAAAAAAATATAAAAAACGCTAAAAAAAAGAGCGCAAATTTGTTGCTCTTAATTAAAAACTATGTTATACTAATTATAATATATAATTAACGCGCCGTGCGCGCACGGTCTTTTTGGCAAGTAAGCTAGTAAGCAAAAGGACTTTGGTTAGGCGGGGGTATAAGAGTGGCAAAGGAAAGAAAAAACAAAAAACCAAGTTTAATATCAGTATTTTTTACAGCGGAAGTGTTCGGTTTGGCACTTGCGCTTCTTTGCGTATTGTCTTTTTTATGCTTGGTAACGGGCGACGCTATTTTTGGCGATATAGGTAATACGGTAGCAAGCTTTTTCCTTGGTATTTTTGGTTATTTGGCATTTCCTATACTTTTAGCAGGCGCGTTTATTGGCGTTAAGGCTTTAATAGGCTTTAAGCTTCAAAATCAAGGCGCAAAAAGGTTTGCAAAATATTTTACCCTTTACGCTTTATTCATAGGGTTGCTTGCACAAACGGTAAGAACTCCCGTTTTAACTGAGTTTAACGAATATTTAGCTATTTGCTATAACAGCGGTTATTCACTTACGGCTTGCGCTTCCGGTGGCGCATTCTTGGGGTTAATTGCAAGCCCCGTTGCAACCTTTATTAGTCCCGTTGGGGCGTACGTTGTTTACGGCTTGGCGTTAGCGGTTATTACGGTATTTTTATCACGAAACAAAATTCTTGAGTTAATAGAAAGCTCACAAGCTAACGAAACTGAAAAAACTGAAAAGAAAGATAAAAAAGTAAAGAAAATAAGTAAAGCGCAGTTAGAAAATGAAGATTTTAACGGCGAAGACGATAAAGAACCCTTTGCCGTAAGCTCAGAGCCCTTTGCGGTTAATAGCCAGCCTTTTGAAGGTAAGCCTCGTAGAACGGTTATATTTGGCGGTGGAGATTTTGAAAAGAAAACCCCTGAAGAAAGGAAGAACGGCAAATCAAACGTAAAGGTGCTTTTCGGTGGCTCTGCCTTTAATCCTTCCACGGTAAGAGAGCCTTATTCTAATCCCTTACAGCCTTCATCATCTTACCGCAAGGATTACGAAGCGGATATAGATAAAAAGACGGAATTCGTTAAAGCCCCCTATGAGCAATCGGGCAGAGGTTTTGTAAATCCCGTTGGTAGGGATAATTCCACTAGAGTTCCTTCTTACGAGGAAAAAATGGATATCGACGTTTCCGAGCCCGAAAAGGATATTTACGTTTTCAATACGCGTGGTAAATCGGGCGAAAGAATAACCCCCTTTGACCGTATGGCAGGTCGTGGTGAGGGCGATTTTTCAAACGGCTCTTATAGCTCTTCAACGGAAAGCGATAACGGTTATAACGTTAGCAGATTTTCTTCAGGTCTTTCCCGTAGAGATGGCGATTTTAGCAGGGATAGTCGCGGAGGAACGGATTTTGGTAGAGATGCTCGCGGTGGCGAAGGCGACTACGGAAGAGATAGCCGTAACCCCGCTACTTACGGAAGAGATAGCGGTAATCCTTCAAGCTACGGAAGTGAAGAGCGAAACACTCGCACCGGCTTTGATTACGAAAGAGATAGTCGCGGAGGAACGGATTTTGGTAGAGATGCTCGCGGTGGAGAAGGCGACTACGGAAGAGATAGCCGTAACCCCGCAGACTTCGGAAGAGATAGCGGTAATCCTTCAAGCTACGGAAGTGAAGAGCGTAACACTCGCACCGGCTTTGACTACGGCAGAGATAGCCGTGGAGAAGGGGACTTTGGTAGAGATACTCGCGGTTTTGGTAACGATAGACCTACTGCAGAAGTTGATAGTGGAAAGGATAGAATGGGCGAACAATCGATTGATGAGCCTATCGAAGAGCAAACGACCTTTGGTCTTAACCCTGTAACGCGCGCTATTCGTGAAGAAAGCGCCTTTACAACCGTTAATTCAAGTGAAGAAGGTGTAGAAACAACGCAAAGCGTTGGTTTCGTTAGCGATAAGCCTACCCCAAAAACCGAACCCACGCCCGATTACAACGGCGACGGCGGAGCGTTATTCGGCGGATCGTTTTTCTCTGCTGAAGAAAAGAATAAAAAGGTCACTCTTGGTAGGGATAGGGCTCATTCAACTCCGTCTAGTCCCGCGCCCACGGCAAGCACGCCTACGCATAGCGCGCCCACGCCTGCGCAAAGCTCGGTAACCGGCGGTAGCAGTCCCATTCGCGGAAGACAAATTTCAATGAACGATATTCCTGCGGAAAATCAGTTTATTAACCCCATAGATAACATACCCAAAAATTATAAATACGCATTCCCGCCCATTAATCTACTTCTTGATTACCGCGTTGATAAGGAAGAAGCGGAAAGAAACGAAGCAGAGCAGTTAAAGAGAGCGGAAACCATTTGCGCGATACTTAAAAACGGTAATATAGAAGCCACTATTGAAGATATCAAGTACGGTCCTGCAATTACCCGTTTTGAGCTTTCTATACCCCCCACGGTATCAGTAAAGCGAATTTTAGAAAAGTACGAGGACTTAAACCTTTGGATTGCCGCGCGTGATAAGATTAGACTCGTTGCGCCCATTCAGGGAACTTCCAGAATAGGTATAGAAGTGCCTAACGCAAGTCCTGCAACGGTTGGACTTAAGGGCTTAATTGAATCCAGAGAGTTTAAAACTGCAAAGCAGTCAAGCTTATCCTTCTGTTTAGGTCAAGATATAGTTGGCAGACCGGTTATATTAGATATTTCAAAGATGCCCCACCTTTTAGTTGCGGGCGCAACCGGTACGGGTAAGAGCGTATTCTTAAACACCTTGCTAATAAGCCTTATTTACAAATACAGTCCGGAAGAGCTTAGAATTATTCTAGTAGACCCCAAGGTGGTTGAATTTTCTATATTCAGGGGCATTCCTAACCTTATGTTTAACGAGATTTTTACAGATAACGCCAAGGTTTGTTCTATGCTTGAATGGGCCGTTCAGGAAATGGAAGAGCGTTATCAAAAGCTCAACGAGGTGCTTGCTAAGAATATTGAAGAATACAACGCCTATATGGAAAAGAAGAAGGGTAAAAAGATACCCAAGCTGTTGATTATTATAGACGAGTTTGCCGACCTTATGAATTCAAGTAGCGAAAGAAAGCTTATGGAAAATAAGATTAGCAGACTTGCAGCAAAGGCAAGAGCTGCGGGTATTCACCTAATAATGGCAACGCAACGTCCTTCTGCGGATATTATGGAAGGCTCTATTAAAACTAACTTTACCTCACGTATCGCATTCAAGATGTCTAGCCCCACGGACGCTATGGTTATCATGGGCGAAGCGGGCGCAGATAAGCTTCTTGGTAGGGGTGACGTGCTATTTAGAACTAGCACTATGCCCAGCGCAGAGCGTGCTCAGGGCTGTTTCGTAGATACCCCTGAAATAGAAAGGGTTTGCAGATATATCAAGGAAAATAACGAAAGCTATTACGACGAGCTTGCTCTTGAAAAGATTATTAAGGGCGCTCAAACGGAGGATACCTCTTCAGCCGTTAGCGAAAGCTCAGGCGGTGGGGAAGCCGGTGGCGCTGCTAAGTCAGATGACGAGCTTATTAAACGCGCTATGCGCCTTGCTATATCCACCAATAATATCAGTATTTCAGGTATGCAAAGAAAGCTTGGAATAGGCTTCCCAAAGGCGGGTAAGCTTATTGACACCTTGGTTGAAAGGGGCTTCGTTTCTGAAGCGATAGACAATAAAACCAGAAAAATTTTCATGACTAAAGAACAGTTTGAAGAGATTTTTGGCGAGCCGTTTTAAAAAATACGAAATTTATAAGTTACAAGATTAGCAAAAATAAGGAAAGGTAGGTTGAATATGAAAACAAATGAATATATTGCTCCCCAAATTTCCTTATTTAACGCTAAGGTAAACGACGAAAGATTGATTGAGCAAAACGAAGCCGTTACGGAGAAGGTCTTTAACTATATCAATTCCGCTCTTGTAGAAAAGGAAATAATTGCAGAGCTAGAAGAGGTTAAGTTTTATTTTAACGTAACGCAGTACGTTTATAAGCTGGTTAGCTTTGATGGCTTTACGTTTGACCTTGACGATACTTTGCAAAAAATAGCGAACGAAGCGTGTGAAATAAACGGCGATTCTTGTGTTAGCGGATTTGTTGATATTAACAGTAAGGGTAAATGTCTTTTATTTACCGTTTGGCATTTTAACAGAAGAAGATTACAGTTTTACAAGGTGGCTCAAAAGGGTGGATTTGACGGCGTTGTTAGCTTATACTGCACGCCTGAAGGCGAGCCTTACTACGAACAGTTAGATAGTTTTTATTTAACGACTATCGCTTCTTTAGGAAATCAGGCGGATTATTTACTAAAAAGTATACTTGCAAATTTAGTTTATAACTATTCCCCGGAATTACTTAAATTAATAGTTTTCGACGGGAAAGAGGATTTTAATGAATTTAACGGTATTCCGCACGCAATATTTAAGGAAACCATTCACGATTTTAATCTTTTTTACCCCGTTATTGATTGGCTTGAAGCAGAGGTTGATAAAAGAAGAAAGCTTTTTGAAGAGAGTAAAATTAGCAATTTAACAGCTTACAACAAGAAGAATGAGCAAAAGCTACCGTATATAGTTTTGGCTGTTAACAGCTTTATGGCCGTTTTTAAAGAATACGGCGTTTATTCTGCAAAGCTTATTAAAAGACTTACGGAATTATTTGATAAGGCGCAAAACACGGGTATTACCTTCCTGTTTAGCGCACAAACGGTGATGCATGATCCTTACGATCCCAGCATAAGAGCAAGAGCGACCAACGCTATTTGCTTTGCAATGAACACGGCTACGGATGCTTATAACGCAATTGGGCACGCTTTAAGAATAGGCGATATGCTAACCGATAAGGACGGCGTTATGGTTAAGCAAGGCACTAAGCTAATAGAAATGCTTCCTTGCTTTATTACCCCCAAAGAGCTTAATAACTTGGTAAGCTATTTAAAAACTCAGCCCGGTGAAGTGTATGAAGAAGCCTATAAAGCTATTTGCGTAAATGCAGAAAGTGGCGCTATGGGGCGAAGAACGCGCATTTTGGGCGAGGACGAGTTTATTTGTAAGGAATATTTAAGATATTTAATTTTACACGGCAAAAGCGGAGAAATAGTGCAGAATATGAATGACTTTTTAAGGGTTGATTCAAGTATTGGCGATCCCATTTTAGAAAGACTTGTGCAAAAGGGATATATTTCTAAGCATGAAAAAAATATTTTTACAAGAACGGTAGTTCGTTATAAGCCGTTAATTACTGCAGAGCAGTTTAAAGAAATTTTCGGCGAAGAAATTTAATTTGGTGATATATTATGAACGAAAAGAAAAAGCTGGGTGTAATTTCGCTTGGGTGCGATAAAAATAGGGTTGATAGCGAAAAGCTTCTTGCTATGGCGGAAGAAAAATATCAAATAACCGCAGAAATAGAAGAAGCGCAAATAATAGTAGTTAACACCTGTGCATTTTTAGAAAGCGCCAGAAAGGAAGCAATAGAAACGGCTATTGAGTGCAGTCAGTATAAAGAAATCGGCAAGCTGGAAAAGCTAATTATGACGGGCTGTTTACCCCAACGCTTTATAGAAGAGCTCTACGAGCCTTTAACTGAAGTGGACGGATTTATGGGTACTTTTGACTACGATACCTTTAACGACGTAGTTGAAAGATGCTACAAGGGCGAAAGGGTTAATAACGTTGGTAAGGGTAAAAATCCCAACTGCTTAAAAAGAAATTTAACAACCCCTCTTCATTACGCTTATTTAAAGATTGCAGACGGTTGTAATAATAGATGTACGTACTGTTTAATTCCTTCTATCAGGGGTAAATATTTCTCTTACCCTATGGAAGAGCTTATAGCTGAAGCGGAAGGATTAGGCGAGGTTAGCGAGCTTATTTTAGTTGCGCAGGACGTAACCCGTTACGGTAATGATTTATACGGTAAGCCCGCCTTATGTGAGCTTATAAGAAAGCTATCTGCGCTTGATAATATAGAGAGTATAAGATTGCTTTACTGTTACCCGGATATGATTGATAACGAGCTTATAGAAGAGCTTCGCAACAATCCTAAGCTTATTAAATACCTAGACATACCCCTTCAGCACGCCTCTTCTGCGGTGCTTAAAAGAATGAACAGAAAGGGTAATCACGAAAGCTATTTAAAGCTTATTAAGGAGCTAAAGGAAGGTGTTCCAAATATTGCTTTAAGGTCTACCTTTATTGCAGGCTTCCCCGGCGAAACGCAAGAGGATTTTGAAATTTTAGTTGACTTTATTAAGGAAGCTAAACTTCTAAATGCAGGCTTCTTTGCTTATTCAAGGGAAGAAGGAACTCCCGCTTACAGATTGCCAAATCAAATAGAAAATAAGGTTAAAAACCAAAGAGTTAAGCAGTTATACTCGGTGCAAAAAAGCATCTCTAAGGAAAATTTAAGTTTGTATAAAGGCAAAACCGTTGAGGTTATCTGTGACGGAATAGATTACGATCGTCAATGCTTCGTTGGTAGGGCGTATTTCCAAGCCCCCGATATAGACGGTAAGGTGTACTTTACCGCAGGCAACGGCGAGGTTATAAATCAAGGCGAAAAATATCAAGTAAAAATAACAAGAACTAATTCTTACGATTTATTTGGGAGGACGTTATGAATTTACCAAACAAAATTTCTTTAGCAAGAATAGCATTAATTCCCGTGTTTATCGCGCTTTATTACCTAACGGTAATTCCGCATAACTTTTTATACGCAACCATAGTTTTTGCAGTTGCCGCCTTTACCGACTTTTTAGACGGATATATTGCAAGAAAGTATAACCTAGTTACCGACCTTGGTAAGTTTTTAGATCCTATTGCAGATAAGGTGCTTGTTTTAACTGCTATGATACTTATGCTTACCCCTATTGCGGGCGGACTTTTACCTGCAATTTCAGGCGGAATAGGCGTTACCGTTATTTTGGCAAGAGAGCTAATAGTTTCTTCATTCAGAATGGTTGCCGCCTCTAAAAAGGTTGTAATCGCTGCAGATAAGCTTGGTAAAATTAAAACCGTATCACAAGATATCGCGCTAGTTTTAATTTTATTCTCTAAGGCTTTCGTTGGTAGCGCGTTTGATATCGTTTGGGCGGTTGGATATTTCTTATTCATATTCTCTGTAATTATGACCTTAATTTCCGGTATTAACTACATTCTAAAAAACAAGGCGGTATTCACCGAATAATTTATGTTAAACGAGTATAATCAAGGCAGACTGATTTTTAAGCTTTACGGGGTTGAAGAAAGCAGTCTAACTGAATATAAAAAATATCTCTTGGCCAACTTTGGTGGGGGCGTTACCGCTGATTTTGAACGAAAGGGTGATGACTTTACCTTATACTTGTGGAAGGAGGATGGGGCTGATAACCAGCTTTTTGATAGGGCTGTTAAGAGCTTTATAAACACCTTTTCTTCCTTTATATACGCTAATGAAGAGGTTACTTTAGCAGAAAACGCCGTTGCATTATTAAAGGTCGCATCAAAGACCTTATGTAGCGCAGAATCCTTTACGGGTGGCGCTATTGCAAACGCCATAGTATGCGTGCCGGGCGCAAGCGAGGTCTTTTACGAAGGGTTGGTATGCTATAATACCAACGCTAAAATAGAAAGGCTTGGCGTAAGCCCCATAACCGTTAAAAGTCATACCGTAGTTTCGCGTGAGGTGGCGTTTGAAATGGTTAGGGGATTAATAGAAGGCGGTAAGTGTGATATTGCCGTTGCAACCACCGGTTACGCTAGCCCAACCGGGGATAAGGAAAAGCCTTGCGGTTTATGCTACGTTGCAGTTGCTAACGAACAGCGGGCAGAGGTTTTTCGTTATAACCTAAAGGGTACAAGAGAACAAATTATTAACAAGGGAACAGAGCTTGCTTTATTCGCAGTAAACAAGCTTTTACGCGGTTAATCGCGTTATAGAACAACTAAGTAAATAAAATAGTGAGGATAAAATTATGCAAGAAAACAAACGCAAAGCGCTAGAGCAGGTATTAAGCCAAATCGAAAAGCAATACGGCAAGGGTGCAATTATGAAGCTTGGCGAGGACTCTCAGGATATGAATATAGAAATCATTCCTACCGGTTGTTTAGCTTTAGACGTTGCTTTAGGGGTAGGCGGTGTTCCCCGTGGAAGAATTATAGAAATTTACGGCCCTGAATCTTCAGGTAAAACCACCGTTGCTCTTCACATTATAGCTCAAACCCAAAAGCTTGGCGGTATTGCGGCCTTTATTGATGCTGAACACGCGCTTGATCCTACTTACGCCGCTAACCTTGGCGTAGACTTAGATAACCTATACGTTTCTCAACCCGATACCGGCGAACAAGCTCTTGATATTACCGATAGCCTAGTTCGTAGTGGTGCAGTTGATTTAATCGTTATAGACTCCGTTGCCGCTCTTACTCCCAAGGCAGAAATAGAAGGGGATATGGGCGATTCTCACGTTGGTTTACAGGCAAGACTTATGTCTCAAGCTCTTCGTAAGCTAACTGCAATTACCAATAGATCTAAAACCTGCGTAGTATTCATTAACCAGCTTCGTGAAAAGGTTGGCGTAATGTTCGGCAACCCCGAAACTACCCCCGGCGGTAAGGCGCTTAAGTTCTATTCCAGCGTTCGTTTAGATATCAGAAAGGCAGACGCATTAAAGGATTCAGAAGGCGTTATCGGTAATAGAACTAAAGCAAAGGTTGTTAAAAATAAGCTTGCTCCCCCATTCAAAACTGCAGAGTTTGATATTATTTACGGCAAGGGTATTTCTCAAGCAGGTTGCTTGTTAGATATCGGTGTAGAAAAGGGCATTATAGAAAAGAGCGGTAGCTGGTTCTCTTACCAAGGCGAAAAGTTTGCTCAAGGTAAAGAAAAGGCTCGTGATTACGTAAACTCTAACCCCGAATTTGCTTTAACCTTAGAAGAACAGATTCGCGCTGCTTGCTTTTCTAAAGAAGAGCCCAAGGATGCAGAATAATTTTAAAGGCTAAAAACAACCTTTAATAAACCGCAAATTACCAAAATTGCAAAACAAAAAACCGCCGTATAAGTCGATTATCGCGCATTTGCATAGACTTTAAGGGAAAAAAGCTTTAAAAGTTGGGCGGTTAAAGTGTAAAAATAGCATAAATGGCAAAAATAATCGCATTATAACCCAATGCGGTTATTTTTTGTTTGACAATTTTAAATATATAGTGTAAACTATATATGGTAGAATTATACGTAGTAGTCTTTTGAATTTTTTGCCCTTAAAAAAGGCGTAAAATCAAGGCTTTTTGAATAAAACGAAATTGAATAAGCTTTATTCGTTTATTAAAAAGGCTAATCAAAGGGCTTGCTTAATATATTTTTATACGAAATTTAGGGAGGGCTATTTAAAATGGCATTTAATTTAAGCTCCCTGTTTCTTGCAACTTCCATTGGTTTGCCCTTGGCAATAGGTATTGCCGTTGGCGCAATCGTTATAGGCTTAGTAGTAGGCGCACTTGCTGGCGCTAGAGTATTACAAGCTCAACGTGAAAAGAAAATTAAATCCGCAGAAGCAATTATTGCTAAAATGAAGGAAGATGCGGAACAAGAGTGTAAGCAAATAAAAAAAGAGGCTATTCTTGAAGCAAAGGAACAGGAATTAAAGCTAAGAAAGGAATTTGAAAGCGAAGCTAAAGAAAAGCGCGCTGAACTCCAAAAAATGGAACAACGTCTCGTTCAAAAGGATGAAATCCTAAATAAAAAGGATGCAAATCTACTAAAGAAGAATGAAGAGGTTGAAGAACAAAAACGTCACCTTGAAGAAAAGCTTAAAGAAATTAAGATTTTACAAGAAAAGGTAGAAAAACAACACGAATTAATGATTGCTGAGTTAGAAAAAATCGCTCAACTCAGTAGGGAAGAAGCTAAGGCTCAAATCATGGAAGCCGTTCAAGAAGAGGCTCGCCGTGATTGTGCGGTAACCGTTCGCCGTATAGAAGAAGAGGCTAAGGAAGAAGCAGAAAAGAAGGCAAAGGATATCATAAGCCTTGCTATTCAACGCTGCTGTACCGATCACGCATCTGAAATCAGCGTTTCAGTAGTTCCTCTACCTAACGACGATATGAAGGCAAGAATTATCGGCCGTGAAGGTAGAAATATTCGCGCGCTAGAAAACGCTACCGGTATTGAACTTGTTATAGACGATACCCCAGAGGTAGTTATCGTTTCCGGTTTTGATCCCGTTCGCCGTGAGGTTGCTCGTTTATCGTTAGAAAAGCTTATTTCAGATGGTAGAATTCACCCGGCAAGAATAGAAGAAACTGTTGAAAAAACCGCTAAAGAGCTTGATCAAAAGATTAAAGAAGCGGGCGAAGCTGCTATGTTTGACTGCGGTCTATTCGGCATCCATCCAGAGCTTATTAAGCTTTTAGGTAGATTGCGTTACAGAACTAGTTACGGTCAAAACGTATTACAGCACTCTATTGAGGTTGCTTACCTTGCAGGTCTTATGGCTCAGGAATTGGGCGTTGACGTAAATCTTGCAAAGCGTGGCGGTCTACTTCACGATATCGGTAAGGCAGTTGACCATGAGGTTGAAGGTACTCACATTCAAATCGGCGCAGACCTTGCTAAGAAGTATAGGGAAAATAAGAACGTTATTAACTGTATTCAAGCGCACCACGGTGACGTTGAACCCAGAACAATAGAAGCAGTTTTAGTTTCCGCTGCGGACGCTATTTCAGGCGCTCGCCCCGGCGCAAGACGTGAAACCAGCACCAGCTACATTAAGCGTCTTGAAGCTCTTGAAAATATTGCTTCAGGCTTTGCCGGCGTAGATAAGAGCTACGCTATTCAAGCAGGCCGTGAAATCAGAGTTATCGTTAAGCCTGAACAGATTGACGATGCTAAGGCTATGTTCCTTGCTAAGGATATTGCCAAAAAGATTGAAGCAGAGCTTGAATATCCCGGTCAGATTAAGGTTAACGTAATCAGGGAATCAAGAGCAATCGAATATGCAAAATAATTAAACAAAGGGGTGTCTTTCTAAGAAAAACACCCCTTGCAAATTTTTGGGGATTAAGTTATAAATAAGGGGCTATAAGTCGATTATTTGGGTATAAAAGAAATATGAGAGTTGATTTACAAGATAAAATTAGGCTTTTACCAAAGAACCCCGGCGTTTACGTTATGCTAGGCGCTAGCGGGGAGGTTATTTACGTTGGTAAGGCTAAAAATCTTAAAAATAGGGTAACTCAATATTTTTACGACGGGGTTAAAACCGATAAGGTTATGGCAATGGTTGCTAACGTTGTCGACTTTTATTATATTATAACCAATTCCGAAGCGGACGCACTTTCTTTAGAAAATAACCTAATCAAGAAGAATAAGCCCAAATATAATATTTTATTAAAGGACGATAAAACCTATCCTTACATTAAAATTGATTTAAAAAAGCCCTTTCCGCGCTTTGAAATAGTAAGGTCTATTAAGCGTGACGGGGCAAGATATTTTGGTCCGTTTATGGGTGGCATTAACGCCAAGGAAATAGTGGAAATTTTAAGTAGCGCCTTTTTGCTTCGTAGCTGCTCTTTACCGCTAACTGAAAACAGTAAAAAACGCGAATGCTTAGAATATCACATTAAGCGTTGCTTAGGGCCTTGTAACGGGCTATGTACTAAGGAAGAATACATGAATCGCGTTAATTCCGCGCTGGATTTTCTTGCCGGGAACGACGACGAGGCGGAAGAAATTTTAACCGCAAAAATGAACTTGTTTGCTCAAAACGAAGAGTTCGAGCTTGCGCTTGCTTACCGCGATAAAATTAAGAGCTTAAAGAAGATAAGAGAAAAGAAAATTACCTCTTTAAACAGATTTATTTCTTGCGACGTAATCTCTATTGCAACCGATAATATTCACTCTGCAATAAACGTTTTAATCACTCGCGGGGGAAGAATGCAGGGCGGTAAATATTTCGCCTTTGAGGACGCTTCCGTTTCCGTTGAAGAGTGCTTGGAGGATTTTATTATTCGTTTTTACGATAAGAATAACGAAATTCCGGATGAAATAATCGTTAATAAAGAGCTTAGCGATGCATCACTTTTAGAAGAATATTTTAAAAACAACTTTGGTAAAAAGGTGTCTATTTTATGCGCTAAGCAGGGCGTAAGAAAACAGCTTTGCGATATGGCGGAAATAAACGCCAAGGATTATTTAGAAAAATCAATAGAAAAAATTAAACATAAAGAAGATATGACCGTTAGCGCTTGCAAGCGTTTGCAAACTCTTTTAGGGCTTAAAAAATACCCAAAACGTATGGAATGTTACGATATTTCTAACATTTCCGGGGTGGATAAGGTTGGCTCTATGGTCGTTTTTACAGACGGGGTTAAGGATGCCGAGCAATACCGTCGGTTTAAAATTAAAACGGTTGAGGGGGCAGATGACTTTGCTTCCTTAAAGGAAGTTCTTACGCGCAGAATTTTAAGAATGCAAGAGCAGGAAGAAAAATTCTTACCGCCTGATTTGATTATTATAGACGGTGGTAAAGGTCAGCTTTCAGCCGTGCACGAAGTATTTTTAGAGCTTGGCGTTAACGATATAGAATTAATCTCGCTTGCTAAAAAGCAAGAGGAAATATTTACTTTAAATAGCGAAGACCCCGTGCTTTTACCTAAAAACGATTACTGCTTGCGCTTGCTTCAGCGTATTCGTGACGAGGCGCACAGATTCGCAATAACCTATCACCGCACGTTAAGGCAAAAACGTAGCTTTTTCTCTCAGCTTAACGAAATAGAAGGGCTTGGTAAGAAAAAGATAAACGCCTTACTTTTAAGGTTTGGTAGCGTTGCAGAAATAGCGCTAGCTAGCCTTGAAGAGCTAAAAGAGGTTGAAGGTATTGGCGAAAAGCACGCAAAAACCATATATTCGCATTTTCACGAAAAAGGAGAAAAAGATGGAAGATAAGCTTATTCAAGAAACCGTAGCGGTTATTAGCTGTAATGAGTTTGCTCAAAAATTAGGGCTTGAAATTATGCTTGAAGGTAGGGGGGATCTTACCGTTACTACCGATAACGTTTGTCGCCCCGGATTGCAGTTTGCAGGATATTTTGATCACTTCGTACCCGAACGTATTCAGGTTATGGGTAATGCGGAAAATAATTTTATTTCTAGACTTCCGGAAAAAATTAAAATTAACGTATTAGAGCAGTTTTTCTCTAAGGAAATTCCTTGCTTAATCGTTTGCAGAAACTTAGAAGTGGATGATTTTATTATAGAAACCGCTAAAAAGTACGATATTCCGCTATTTAGAACTGCAGAAAAAACCACTAATCTTATAAGTCGTTTAAATACCTATCTTTGCGGAATTCTTGCGCCCAGCACTATTTTACACGGCGTTATGCTTGATATTTTGGGTATAGGCGTGCTTATAACGGGTAACGCGGGTATTGGTAAAAGTGAAACGGCGTTGGAGCTTATTTCTCGCGGACACAGACTCGTTGCAGACGATTCCGTTATAGTTAAGTGTGAAGGCGGTGTGGCTAAAGCAACCTGTCCACCTAAAATTAAACACTATATGGAGGTTAGGGGGATAGGTATCGTTAACGTTAAGAATATGTTCGGCCCCGGCTCTGTTCTTTTAGAAAAGAATATAGACTTAATCGTTAAGCTAGTTCCTTGGGATGATATGCCCGAATACGATAGGCTTGGTGATGAAAAACAAACGCTTAACGTGCTTGGAATAGAAATTCCCTCCGTTATTATTCCCGTTAGTCCCGGTAGAAATATTCCCATTATAGTTGAAACCGCCGCAAGAAAGGTTCGTCTTGAACAGTTTGGGTATAACGCGGTGGATGAGTTGATTAGTACTACATTCAAAAAATAGCGGTTATATACTTCGTTATAGAGGCGAAGCCTTGCGCTTGCCCTAGGTCATTTACGCCAAGTAAACTCCCGTCGGTCAATGCTCGGTTTCCCCACTCTAACTCGCATCTAACCACTATTTTAGTGCCATAGCCATTTACTTTTTTCAATAAATAGGTTTTATTGTAAAGTTGTGAAGCTTTGCGCTTGCCTTTGGTTATTTACATAGTAAACGTATGTAATCACACCGCAAGGTGTGTATATAATAAGAGCCATCCCTAAATTCGCACGGGTGCGAATATCATTTTGCGGTAGCAAAACATCATTTGAGTATTACTCAAACATCATTTGCATCAGCAATATCATTTTTTAAGCCTTGCGCTTGCCCTAGGTCATTTACGCTAAGTACGCGCCCTCACAAAATACTCGTTGTTTGTGCCAACTGCTCGCAACTAAGGCTTATTTTAGTGCCATAGCCATTTACTTTTTTAAATAAATAGGTTTTATTGTAAAGTTGCGAAGCCTTGCGCTTGCCCTAGGTCATTTACATAGTAAACGTATGTAATCACACCGCAAGGTGTGTATATAATAAGAGCCATCCCTAAATTCGCACGGGTGCGAATATCATTTTGCGCTAGCAAAACATCATTTGAGTATCACTCAAACATCATTTGCATCAGCAATATCATTTTTTAAGCCTTGTGGTTAAAAGGTTAGATTTTCGTTCAAAAAATGAGTGGGTTTAGCATACAATAGTAAGAGTATGCTATCCTATAACGATTTTTTAAAAAACGATATTTTTGAAGAGTACGCCCCCGTGGCTATTATAGATTTAAGCGCTATAAAAAGCAACGTTAAGCAAATAAAATGCAAGCTTAAATCTCGCTTTTGTGCGGTAGTAAAGGGGGATGCTTACGGGCACGGCTTGGTTGAATGTTCAAGAGCTATAGAGCCCTTTTGTGATTATTTTGCCGTTGGTAGCTTAAATGAAGGCGTTGCTTTAAGAATTGCAGGCATTACCGCGCCTATACTTTGCTTGCTTCCCGTTAAAAATATTGCTCGGGCGGTTGAATACGGTATTCAGTTTGCCGTTCATAGCAAAGAATATTTAAAGCAGGTAGATTATATTTGTTCAAGTCTTGGCGTTAGCGCTAGCGTTCATATTGCGGTTAATAGCGGAATGAATAGACTTGGTATTGATAGTTTAAGTGAGTTAGAAAGCGCTTTTAATCAAAAATCTTTAAAAATAGAAGGGGTGTTTTCACATTTATATAATCCTTCTAACAAGCTTGATAGGGAAGCCCAATTAAAAAGATTTTTACCCTTTTGTGAGTTTGC
Organism: Clostridiales bacterium; assembly: GCA_015055965.1. GTDB lineage: Bacteria > Bacillota > Clostridia > Christensenellales > Borkfalkiaceae > HGM11416. The sequence goes on along the minus strand of SVHG01000004.1, from coordinate 87,133 downwards.
AAAGCAAAAAAACGTAAATATTATAACTCATTTAGCCTCAAGCTCAATTTTGGCGTTAGAAGAAAAATACGCGCTTGATATGGTCAGGGTTGGACTTGCAATATACGGCTATAACGCGATTAACGCGCATTTCAGGTTAAAGCCTGCCATGAAAATAGTCGCACCTGTATTAAACGAAAGAAGCTTAAATAAGGGCGACTCCTTGCTTTACGGCAGCTATAAGGTTAAAAATAAAGAAGAAGTTTGCATTTGCGCTTACGGCTATATAAACGGCAAGCGTGCGGGGTTAAACAGCGGTAGAAATAACGCCTGTATGAATTTATGCGCTATAAACGGCGCGGGAGATTACAAGGTGATTATGGATGACGCCTTTGCCTGCGCCAATAGAATAAACGGAATTACCTACGAAGTTTTAACTGCTATGGGTAATAATTGTAAAAGAGTTTACCTTAGGGAGAAAGAATATGAGAATTATTGCGGGAAAATATAAGGGAAAAAAGCTTGCGTCCTTTGAAGGGGATGCGATAAGGCCCACCTCGGACAGAGCGAAAGAGGCTGTTTTTTCCGTTTTACAATTCGAGCTTCAAGGTAAAAGCTTTTACGACGCATTTTGCGGTAGCGGTTCTATGGGAATAGAAGCTATTTCTCGCGGGGCAAAAAGCGTGCTTTTTAGCGATAAAAGTATTCAGTCCTGTAAGCTTACGCAAAAGAATTTAGATAGCATTGGGGAAAGAGCAAAGGTTTTAAATAGTGATTGCATTACCTTTTTAGAAAGAACTAGCGAGCGCTTTGATATTATATTTTTAGATCCGCCTTATAAGTCTAAGGATGGTATTAAGGCGTTAGAAATCATTGGTAAACGCAATCTTTTAAATGATAACGGTATTGTTATTTATGAAAGCGGAAGTGCGTTTAATCAACCTATAGAAGGGCTTTTTCTTGAAAAAAGCAAAAAATACGGCATAAGCGAGTTCGCTTTTTACAGAAAGCTTAACTGTAGCGTTGCCGTGTTTGCAGGTAGCTTTGATCCCGTTACCAAGGGGCATATTCATATAGTAGAAAAGGCGCTTGAAAGCTATTCTAAGGTAATAGTGGCTATGGGGATAAACGCAAGTAAGAGCCATACCTTTGATAAATTTACAAGGCTTAACGCGTTAAACGCAGCCTTTGAAAAATATGAAAAGGTAACCGTTGATTCATTCGACGGTTACCTAGTGGATTTTTTAAAGCAAAACAGAACGGCTAACAACGTTAGGGGTATAAGAAATGAAGAGGATATGAAGTACGAAGAGCAAATGCTAGACTTCAATAAAAAGTTATATCCCGAAATTAAAAACGTTTATATTAACTGTAGCAAGGATATGCAATCGGTTAGCTCAACTGCCTTTAAGGCGTTAATTAATCAGCCTGAAAGGTGGAATGAATATTTAACCGAAGAGGTTATAAAAGTGCTGTTAAAAGCGCTATAGGCTAACTTTTAAAGAAATTTGCACATTAAAAAGCAAATTAAAAAGGAAGTTATTGCTTGCATTAGCTTGCTTAAAATAAACAACTTAATATTAACCCTTGCTTGCTTTAAAAAGGTTATTGATTGAATTAGTATGCTTAGCCCACCGAAAGAAATCAAAAAAGAGGTTAAGCAAACGGAAAGGTCGTTCCAGTCGCGAGCAAGCAAAATACAACCGTTAGTTAATTCTATAAGTCCAACGCAAAAGCCTTGGGCTTTTTTTATATCCTTAAACAGTAAAGAGAAAATGAAAACGAAGGGATAAAGTAAATTACTATCTAAAAGTATTTGGCAAAATACGTAAAAAACGGCAATAAAGCAACCAACTATTAAGCAAGAAAGTGTTGCGCTATACGCGCAGTCGTAAAGTAAATTTCCTGAATACCGCTTTAGCTTTAGTGGGGAAAAGTTGTTCTCTTTATATAGCCTTTTAAACGCTATTCCGTTCAGTATGGCAGAAAAAAAGTGGGAGCATAGCAGAAAAAAACCGACACGTCTATCTAAAAACATGCCAATTCCCACGCTACCTAAAACGAACATAGGGCCGGATGTGGAGGTGAAGAGAGAAATTTTTGTTGCTTCTTTACTGTCTATAGCTCCTTCGTTATAAAGCTCTGCAATAAGCTTTGCGCCAACTGGGTAGCCGGAAATAAAGCTCATAATTTGCACGAAAGCCCCTTCGCCACCGCAACCGTATAATCTTTTTGTAATTGGCTCACATATTTTAGCCAGCCTAGCTGCAATACCTAAATTAGTTAGAAGCAAGGTTAAGAAGAAAAATGGTAAAAGAGAGGGTAAAACGGTAATCGCCCAAACGGTAATTCCTTCCAAGCAACACTTAATATAGCGCTCTGGATTGTAAACGAGTGCAGCTGCTACGAATAAAAGAAGGGCGGTAATTAAATAAAATAAAAATTTTCTCATAATATAATTGTATTTTATTTAAGTTTGTGTTATTATATAAAATATGAAAAAAGATGATCAAACGATAAGTATGTTCGAAGAAACTTCAAAAACAACCGTCGTTCCCTTGGCTGAAAGAATGCGTCCTCTTTCCTTGCGTGAATTTATGGGGCAAAGCCATATTGCAGAAGAGGGTAGCTTGCTTCGTAGGGCGATTATGCTTGATAGGTTGGGGAGCTGTATCTTTTGGGGGCCTCCCGGATGCGGTAAAACAACCCTTGCAAATATTATTGCAAACTCTACAAGTGGTAATTTCGTTAAGCTAAACGCGGTTAATAGCGGTGTAGCGGACGTTAAAAAGGTTGGAGACGAGGCAAAGGAAAACGCTCGCTTATACGGTAAAAAAACCTATCTTTTATTAGACGAGTGCCACCGTTTTAACAAGCTTCAGTCAGATTCTTTATTGCCTTTAATAGAGCAAGGTACAATTATATTTATCGGTTCTACAACAGAAAATCCATTTGCTTCAATGACGCCCGCAATCGTATCCCGTTGCAGAGTTTTTGAGTTTAAGAGATTAACGGAAGAAACAGTTGAAAAAGCCATCTATAGGGCGATTAGCGATAAAAAGCGCGGTTTAGGTAATTACGATACCGAGATAAGTGAAGAGGCTGTTAAGCATATTGCAATGATGAGCGCGGGTGACCTTAGAGTTGCCTATAACGCATTAGAGCTGGCGGTATTAACGACGCCACCTCAGGCGGATGGAAAAATAATCGTAACCTTAAAGGATGCAGAACAGTCCATTCAAAAGAAGGCTCTTTCTTACGACGAGAATTTGTATTACGACATTTTATCTGCCTTTTGTAAGAGCTTAAGGGGTAGCGATTCCAGTGCGGCTTTATATTGGTCGCAAAGACTGCTTGCCGGCGGTTGTGACCCCATGCTTATTGCAAGAAGATTGGTAACCCATGCTTCAGAGGACGTTGGTATGGCAGATTCTAACGCATTAGTGGTTGCAGTTTCTGCTTTAACCGCATTACAAAACGTTGGATATCCGGAAGCAATGATACCCCTTTCACACGCGATTATTTACGTTTGTGAAGCCCCCAAGTCTAACAGCGTTATAGAGGCAATGGGAATGGCTAGGGAGGACGCGGAAAGGGTTTGTGACGATAACGTTCCCCCGCATCTTAAGAATAGCGTTTTTGCAGATGACGAAGCAAAGAAGAAAAGCTCTGCATACAAATATCCCCATTCTTACGGCGGATGGGTAGAACAGCAATATTTACCCGATTCTTTAAAGGATAAGGTATATTATAACCCCACGGATAACGGTGATGAAGCTCGTATTAAAGAAATGCAAAGAAAAAGAAAAGGTTCTAAATAAAAAGAAAAAGCGAAGGTTTTATTTCCTTCGCTTTATTTTTTTAAATATTCAGTTAATCGACCTATAGCGTGGCTTTTTTGTTTAAAATCATAACAAACGGTAAATTATTTAGCCCCGATTATCTTTTTGATGGTTTCTAATTCTTGTGGGGTTAAAGGCTTTAACGTTATAGTTGAGTTTGTAATGACCTCTACGCCAACGAAGTTATTGTTGTTAACAAAGTTTTGCGCCATAATATGTAAGCAGTTAAAAAGCAAGTTGAGGTCAAGCTCGGGTGATGCGGTTAATAAACCGTGTATTGCCTTTTGGTAATCAGGGTTGGGTGGCGCGTTGAAAACGACGTAAGAAAAAACGATTTCTTCAAATTGCGTTACGTTATTATTGCGCATATAAATTGGTAGCTTATCTAATATAACGTCTACCATTCTTACGTAATCTGATTTAGTTAAAAGCTCGCTGTTAAAGAAATGATAAAGCGCTTTTGATAAAGCGTTAAATTCATCTGCCGTTTTAATGAATTTTAGGTAGTTATTCATTGAAGGCAAGGACTTTGCTACGTAGGTGTATATTTGTTTCATTTTTACCACCTTTAAAAATTTATTTATCTCTTTAAAGTGCCGTTAATCGACCTATAAAGGGCTTTTTAAGTAATCTTTTATAAAAAATCCCGCAATAAAAACGCGGGATTTTTATCTTTAAATTATTTTACTAAAACCTTTTTAAGCTTTGCAAAACGGGGTAGACCGTCTTCTAAGGGAGCTTTGCAATCGCCTTGAATTAGGGGAAGAGCGTATTTAACGAATTCATCTGAAACGTAAGTGCCGTTGTTAATAATCCATTCTTGGGGAACGGTCTTTTCGGTGTTAGCAGCAAGCTCTAAGGGAAGAAGCTTGTATTCACACTTATATTCAGAGCCTTCTTGACGTTCGTAGCAAACCATTTTATCGGTTTCGCCGTTTACTGCTGCCTTAACAGCTGCGCGACCTGCGCCAAAGGTTTCTTCAACGTCTACCTTAGAAGCAAGGTGAGCGCCACATCTTTGCATTAAGCTAAGCTCAATACCTCTGGTCTTGTAACCGGTCTTTTCCTTTAATAGGTTAGCTAAGGTTGCAGCAACGCCACCAAGCTGAGCGTGACCGAAGCTATCTCTGCCAACGCTACCAACTAATTCAACGATAAGCTTGCCGTCTTTATCTCTGATACCTTCAGAAACAACTGCAATACATTTACCGTTATTTTTAGCGCAAACTTTTTTAACGTCTTCAACGAAGGTGTCAATATCAAAAGCAACTTCGGGAAGGTAAATTAAGTCAGCGCCTAAGCCCTTATGACCTGCAAGAGCTGCAGCAGCGGTAAGCCAACCGGCGTTTCTACCCATAGCTTCAATAACGCAAATCATGGGAGTATCGTAAACCTTAGCGTCAAGGTTAACTTCCATAACGGTAGTAGCTATGTACTTAGCAGCTGAAGCGTAGCCTGGGCAGTGGTCAGTTCCGTAAAGGTCGTTATCAATGGTTTTGGGAACGCCGATTACGTTGCAATCCCAACCTGATTTTGCCATATATTTAGAAATTTTGTTACAGGTATCCATACTGTCGTTACCGCCGTTATAGAAGAAGTAACGAATGTTGTATTTTTTGAATACTTCAACGATTCTCTTATAATCGGTATCATCAACAGATGCGTCTTTAAGCTTATAACGAACAGAACCTAAAGCAGAAGAAGGGGTGTACTTTAAAAGCTCTAATTCAGCCATATCTTCTTTGCCGATATCGTAAAATTCTTCGTTAAGAACGCCTCTAATACCGTGAGCAGCGCCGTAAACAGCAGTGATGTTTTCTTGGCCTAAAGCTTCGATAAATACGCCTGCAGCGCTTGCGTTAATAACTGAAGTAGGACCGCCTGATTGCGCAAACATACATGCGCCAACAAGGTTTTTCATGATAGTGTGCCTCCAAAATTTATATTGTTTATTTTTTTTATTTGATTTATTGATATAAGGTTATGCGTTTATTGTTTCAAATCTCACAATAACCTTACCGTTTTTTACTTCGTTTACCGTTTCTATCGTAATTTCAACGTTGCGGTGCTTATTAAAATCAACGCCGTCAAAGTATTCTTCTACCGCAGGTGAATCAACGCCTTCCTTTTCATTTTTTAAAAGTATCTTTTGCCCGTCAACCTCTAAGTAAAGATTAAACTCGCCTTTTTCAAGGGTGGTTGAATAATAAAGCGCGCAGTTATCATCATTCAATTGATTTTTTAAAGTAAAAGTATGCCTTCCTTTAAGTGAGTAAAAGCTTACTGAATGATAATTTGGCTTGCTAACGTTTACAAGGCCTACTGCAACTGAACTACTGCAAGCGGAAAGAAAGGTTAAAACTAACAGTAAAAAAGTGCTTAAGAAAACAATGAATATTTTTTTCATAACTTACCTCGTTAAAGTTTGTTTTTTACTTAAAAAACTTAATAATTTTAGAATCAAGTTTTTCTTTATTGAAGGTAAATATAAATGCTCCGTTCATTGCCGCGTATGAAACTGTTTCAAAAGTGAATCTTATTTGTACGCCCTTTGGAATAGTCGGACCTTCGCCGGAAACCTCTTCATTACCCATAATTGAAAAAAGTAAGTGGCGTTCCTCTTCTCCTCTAATTTGGTAATACACGTTTACCGTGCCGGATGCGATGCTTCCTTTATAATAAATAGGCGAGTCATCTTGATTCTTGTGTTTAATATAATTGAGGGAAAAATGATCATTATTTGGGTTGACGTATTCGCCACCTATAGATTGAAAACTAAAGGTCAAAGTATCGCCGGTGTTGTGAGAATAACCGCACTCTGTAATATTGCACGACGTAAAGAAAAACAGAAGAACGCAAACTGTTAAAATTGATATATAACGGCGCTTGTTTTTCATTTTTTATAAGCTTAAAACGTTTGCTACGCGATAAAGGTCTTCATCAAAGCTGTGCTTTTCTGCAAGGGCTTCTGAAATATCTCTATCAATAATCTTGTTATTCTTAATACCAACAACACGGTTGGTTTGCTTTTGTAAAATTAAATCAACTGCGCGAACTGCGAATTTTGCAGCCAAAACTCTATCTGCCATAGAGGGTGAGCCACCGCGTTGAATATGGCCAAGAGTGGTGGTTTTTACTGAAATTCCCGTTTTTTCTTTAATCTTAGCGCAAATTTCTTCTTTATTGCCGGCCCCTTCTGCTAATATAATCATATTAGAGGTTTTTCCGCGCTTTTGGCTAAATTTAATAGAAGCGCAAATCTCATCTAAGTCGTAGGGGACTTCGGGGGTAAGAACGTATTCAACACCGCCGGCAACGGCAGAATAAAGAGCTATATCGCCACAGTTTCTACCCATAACCTCAAGCAAGCTTACTCTATCGTGTGAGTTCATTGTGTCACGAAGGGCGTTTATTGCCCATAAAACCGTGTTAACTGCAGAGTCAAAGCCCAAGGTGTAATCGGTGTAAGCAAGGTCGTTATCAATAGTTCCGGGAATGCCAATAACGTTAACGCCACAATTATCGCATAAATCCTTTGCACCGCGGAAAGAACCGTCACCGCCAATAACGATTAGGTTTTCTATTCCGTAAGCCTTTAAGGTATCTGCCGCTTGATGCTGAAACTCAGTATCCGTAAATTCGGGGCATCTTGCAGAACGAAGAATTGTACCGCCACGGTGAACTATATCTGAAACTGAACGGCTATTCATATATGTTAGCTTGTTATCAATTAAACCCTTATAACCTCTTTCAACGCCGTAAACGTCTAAATCCTTGTAAATTGCGTAACGAACACAAGCTCTTAAGCAAGCGTTCATGCCGGGGGCGTCGCCACCGCTGGTAAGTATTGCAACCTTTGCCATAATAATCCTAACGCGCATAAAAGTGCTTTTTTATAAAATTAATGACTTGTAAATAAACTATTTACAAAATTCACCAAATACATTATAGCAAAAATATTTATAAATATCTACTGTTTTTAGTAAATTTTAAAAGTTTTTTTATTTAATAATAAAAACTCGTCTTTTATGGCAAATAAAGACGAGTTAATTATAAATACTTTTATGATATTTTATGATATTAAGGTTTTTTGCTCGTTCTATTATAGGCAATGATAGCTCCTATAACTAAATCAATGAGTAAAACACCCCAAAAGCCGTTATCAACAAAACCAAGTATTAAGCAAGCTATTAAAGTTACAGCCCATACAATAAGAAGCGTTTTATTGGTTTGTTTATAATTTTCTAGTTCGTACTTTTTTTGTTCTTCTTTTTTTAATTGAATTTCGCGTTCCATTTTTATTTTTTCAACTTTTGCTTGATCAACGTATGTATGACTACTGTTAGAATTATGATTAATATTTGTTGTTGTGGTTGTTGAATGTTCATCTTCTAGAATTATTTGATTTCCACAATAAGGGCAGAATTGATTTTGTTTTCCTTCTTCGATTTGTAGGTTAGCCCCACAATTAGGGCATTTTACATTTTGAATTTTCATTTTCTTCTCCTTTTTTGTCATAAAAGACAATTATGATAAATAATTATAACACTAATTTTAGTGTAAGTCAAATAAAAACATTAAGTTTAGTGTAATATATCAGTATGAATACATTTGGCGATAATTTAAAACATTTAAGAAAGTCACGAAAGATAAGTCAACAAGAATTTGCGCAAAAGCTACAAACAACTCAGCAACGAGTAAGTGAGTGGGAGTGTAATAAAGTAGAGCCATCACTTTATAATATAATTAAAATTTTAAAGATTTTAGAAATCGATTTTGATGAATTAACTGATGGAATTGAGTAAAGCAGTCAGAGTATAATAACCCGGCTTACTTTTGTTATGAAAATAGGGAATATATTTTACTATTAACAAAAAAACCTTGGTAGTATACCTAAAAGGTATAAGGCCAAGGTTTACTTTTTAGTTTTCTTCTTTATGGGTGAGCTTATAATGAACCTCGTTTGCTAGTTCAATCAGCTTGCGTTCCTTTTCTATTTCTTGCTTGTAAGGGTATTTTTTTACAGCCCTTTCAAACGCTTGTAAATTCTTAGAAGCTTCTGCTAAGTTGTTTTTATAAATTAGGTTTACCGCGTATAAAACACGCGTTACAGTTATGCTGTTTCTAAATGATGCAAGGGGCTTTTTTAGTTCTTCAAGCTTAGCAAAAACGTATTCCTTGCTTGCCCATTGATGTATAACGTCAAGGTAAATAATTTCTATTTCTAAGAAAAATTTATATAGCCCTAACATATTAGTTGCTTTTTGTAAAAGCTCGCGTATAAGCTTGTGAACGCTATAATAGTTACCTAATTCAAGCTCTCTTAAGCAGGCTAAATAAGCTATTGTGGAAACTATTGAATTGTTTAGCTTATCGTCGCTTGGCATTGTGAACCATTCACTTGGCATTTCACTTAAACTTAGCCCGCGTGAAAGAGCTTCGGAAACTAAAAGTTGAATATAGAATGAATGAACGGCTTCTTTATTTTCTGCTATATCAATAAGGTTTTGCGCGTCGTTTTGAATATACGGTGTGCGCGTGGGAATACCGTTGTTTATTAAAAGTACAAATTGCGTTACCGTTAGCATGGAAAATATTGCGTGAAAAACGGGGTAGTCGTAAAGGCTTATGGTAACTGCTAAAAATATAAAAACAAAAACTAAGTTAAGTAAGCATCCGCCCAGATTGTATAGCCTATAAGGTATTTTACTTTTTTTTAATTGGGGTGGAAGCATCAAGCATTGACCGGAAGTTCCCGGAATACCCATTCTTTTAATTTTGATTTTTCCGTTTTCTTTTATAAAACAGGTGTTGCCTATTCTAAATGAAGAAAATTTATAACCCGTTATAAGTCCAAAAACAAGGTGGCCTAATTCGTGAATTATAGTGCCAACAAATATTCCGCCTAACAGCATTAATACTATTGTGGAAAATATTAAAAGTGCGGCTATAAGTTGAATATCAATGCTTTCATATAATAAATCCTGATAATTTTTTGTTGCTAAAATAGCAATCACAAAGAAAACTATTAAAAGAAAGCCTTTTAAAAATCTTATAAATTTATTCATTTTAATTCCCCTTGAAGTGTTCGTTTGATAGAAGCTTTAGGTAATTACAACTGAATTTTCTTTTGCTTAAAATAATATTTCTTATCGTGCTCGCCAATTTCGCGTATAACCTTACAAGGATTTCCAACTGCAACGCTGTTTGCCGGAATATTTTTCGTAACGACGCTTCCTGCCCCTATTACGCAATTATCCCCAATTTCAACACCGGGAAGAACTATTACGCCAGCGCCAAGCCAAACGCATTTGCCAATTTTTACGGGCATATTATATTGGTAAGCTTGTTCCCTTAAAGAGGGTAAAATAGGGTGGCCTGCCGTTGCTATAACCACGTTTGGACCAAACTTAGTGTAATCTCCAACGTAAATATGAGTATCGTCTACTAAGGTTACGTTAAAGTTAAAGTAAACGTTTTTGCCAAGGTGGCAGTGCTTTCCGCCCCAATTTGCGTGTAAGGGCGGTTCTATATAGCATCCTTCGCCAATTTCGGCAAAGAGCTCCTTTAAGAGTTTTGCTCTTTTATCCAGTTCGGTAGGTCTTGTTTGGTTAAAATCGTAAAGCTTATTTAAGCAGGTAAGCTGTTCTTCCATAATGCTATCGTCCGTTGGAAGATAAAGCTCGCCACTATGCATTTTTTCTTTTTGAGAGTTCATTTTTTACCTCACGTTTAGTACTTTAAAAAGGAATATAAAAGGTCAATGTTTTAAGTTTTAATATTAAAATAAAGACCTTTGGCTAATGGTGTTCCTACTTTAAAAAGTAAATTATGATTTGGTTTTGAACGTATAAATAATCATCCTTTATACGAACGGAAGTTTCATCAATATCAAGATAATCGCGCTGTAGCGCCACTTCTTGCTTGTAATCGCTTAAAAAATCACTGCCGAAGGTCGCTTTGTAATCACTTAATGAAATACCGTCTGAGGTGCGAAGGGCAAGCATAATGTATTCCCCTTTAATTTCGTCGCCTTCTATTTTTTCGCTGAAGATTTCTGCATATTTATCGTGTAAAAGGCAGTGAATATATTCGTCTAATTTTTCGGTGTTGGTAAATCTTCTGTTATCAATGCAAGAAGAAGCTGCAACGCCAACTCCTATATATTCACCACGCTTCCAATAGTTAAGATTGTGTTTGGAGCGGTAGCCGGGGAGCGAAAAGTTAGAAACCTCGTAGCGTTCAAATCCCTTGGTTGATAAATAGGTGCGTGTGAAATCGTAAAGCTCTGCAGTTTCATCCGCGCTTGGAAGCTCGCCGTTTAAGTATGTAGTAAACATAGGCGTTCCTTCTTCAGGTGTGAGCGCGTAAACTGAAATATGCTTTGCTCCGCCTTCAAGCGCTAAATCTATCGTTTTGGCAACCTCGTCACACTTTTGGTCCTTTAGTCCTATCATAACGTCTGCACTGATATTTTCCCCCTTTAAAAGCTTGCAAGCGTATAAAAACTGTTCAGCAGTGTGTATGCGGTTAAGTGAAGCAAGTCTAGCGTCGCAAGCAGACTGAAGTCCAATACTAAAGCGGTTAATGCCAACTGATTTGTAAATGGCAACCTTTTCTTCGGTAAGAGTGCCGGGGTTTATTTCTATGGTAATTTCTGCGTTAGCTTTTAAGTTAAAATTCTTTTTTATTCTATTAACGCACGCGCCAATAAATTCCGCTTGAACGAACGATGGCGTTCCACCACCTATATAAAGGGTATCAAAGCTCTTATTTTTTAACTCTTGCGCGCGTGAATCAATTTCCTTTAAAAGGCATGCAAAGTATGCTTCCGCCTTGCCAATTTCCTTTGGAAAGGATGCAAAATCGCAATAGGTACACTTTTGCTTACAAAAGGGGATATGAACGTAAATTCCTGCCATAAAATCACCTTAAAATATCGTTAATCGACCTATACGGTCACTTTTTAATTAAGAATAATAGGGTAAACGGCGTAAAAACGCTATTTACCCCATAATGCTTTAGTTATTAGAATCTATTTTTAAAATAGACATGAAAGCTTCTGAAGGTATTTCAACAGAGCCTAGCTTTCTCATCTTCTTCTTACCTTCTTTTTGCTTTTCAAGAAGCTTTTTCTTTCTGGTAATGTCACCGCCGTAGCACTTAGCTAAAACGTCTTTTCTAAGAGCTTTTACCGTTTCTCTTGCAATAATTTTACCGCCAACTGCTGCTTGAACGGGTATTTCAAACATCTGTCTGGGAATAACCTCTTTAAGCTTTTCTGCAATAGCTCTGCCGCGCGCGTACGCCTTTTCCTTATGAACTATAACGGAAAGCGCGTCACAAATATCGCCGTTTAAGTACATATCAAGCTTAACGAGCTCGCTGGTTTGGTAGCCGTCTAGCTCGTAGTCAAGTGAAGCGTAACCGCGAGTACGTGATTTTAAGCTGTCAAAAAAGTCAAAGATTATTTCGTTTAAGGGTAAGCGGTAAAGTAAACAAACTCTGCGCTCGTCAATATAATTCATGGTTATCATTTCACCGCGCTTTTCCTTACAAAGGTCCATAATAGCGCCAATGTAATCGGGTGGGGAGTAAATACTAGCTTTAATAACGGGTTCTTCAATATAGTCGATTTCTGAAGGATCGGGAAGCTTTGAGGGGTTGTTGACCAAAATCATTTCTCCACCCGTTTTGTAAACGTGGTAAGAAACGCCGGGTGTGGTAGTAATAATATCAAGATCGAACTCACGCTCTATACGCTGTTGAACGATTTCCATGTGTAAAAGTCCTAAGAAACCGCAACGGAAGCCAAAGCCTAACGCCATAGAGTTGTCGGGCTCGAAGGAAAGAGCTGCGTCGTTTAGCTTAAGCTTTAATAGCGCGTCCTTTAAGTCGTTAAACTTAGAGCCGTCTAAGGGGTAAATACCAGAGAAAACCACCGGTAAAGCCTTTTTATAACCGGGTAACGGCTCTGGCGCGGGATTATTAACCAAAGTAATAGTATCGCCAACGTTAGTATCTTCTACGCTTTTAATGCTTGCGGCAATATAGCCAACGTCACCTGAGTATAAGCAGTCCTTGGGCTGTAATTGGGGGCTAAATACGCCAACCTCGGTAACGTCAAACTGCTTATCTGAAATAAAGGTGCGAATTCTATCGCCAACCTTAACCTTGCCGTCTTTAATACGAACGAAGCAAATTACGCCCTTGAAGTTATCGTAATAAGAGTCGAAAATAAGAGCCTTTAAGGGCGCGTCGTCATCCCCTTCGGGTGCGGGCATTTTATTAACGATGGCTTCTAAAACGTCTTCTATATTAATGCCGTTTTTTGCAGAAATTCTTGGGGCGTCTGATGCGTCTAATCCAATAACCTCTTCAATTTCGGTTGCAATCTCGTCACAACGGGAGCTTGCAAGGTCAATTTTATTTAAAACGGGAACGATTTCTAGGTTGTTGTCAAGCGCAAGGTAGCAGTTAGCAAGCGTTTGCGCCTCTATGCCTTGGGTAGAGTCAACTATTAGAATAGCCCCTTCGCACGCAGCCAAAGAGCGTGATACCTCGTAAGAAAAGTCAACGTGGCCGGGGGTGTCAATAAGGTTAAACTTATATTCTTCGCCGTTTTTTGCGGTATAGTACATAGTAACGGGGGTAAGCTTAATGGTTATTCCACGTTCCTTTTCTAAATCCATAGAGTCCAAAAGCTGACTCTCCATATCGCGTTGGCTTACCTGACCGGTCATTTCTATAATGCGGTCTGCCAAGGTGGATTTACCGTGGTCTATATGCGCTACTATGCAGAAATTTCTAACGTGTGTTTTTGTGGTTTTTGCCATAAAAAATAATTTCGTCCTTTCATTATTGGCTCTTAAAGAGCGAGTTTTTAACTTTTAAGGTAAGTAGTATAGTATCAATTAAGATTTATTATACAATTTTTTGTAAAAATAATCAAGCGCTTGCAAGCAAATTGTGTTTAGTGTATAATATAAATAGATATTTTTTTTATATATTAGGCTAAAAAAACCTCTTATTATTACCGAAAGAGTTAAAAATTAGCCTCACGAAACATTTACGTAACGATATTGATTAATGGAAAGGTATAAAGTATGATAAGCAGAATTAAAAAAGACAGTTGGTTATTAACCACCCCCGTTGCCCATCGCGGACTTCATAACGAGCTTTACGGCGAAAACTCTATGGGTGCGTATAAAAATGCAATTGCTAACGGTTATCCTATAGAAATGGACGTTCAGCTTAGTAAAGATGGAGTTGCTCTTTGCTTTCACGACGATAGCTTAGAGCGTGTTTGCGCTAAAAAGGCGTATATAAACGACTTAACGCACGAAGAAATTAAAGAGTTAAAAATTTTAAATACGGAAGAGGGAATACCCACCTTTGAAGATTTTTTAAAGGAAGTTAACGGGCAAGTTCCTTTGATGATAGAAATTAAACAGCAACGCAGTAAAGAGTACGATATTGCTAAAAAGGTGGTGGATGCGTTAAAGGATTATAAGGGGGAATTCGTGGTGCAATCCTTTGATCCATTTATAATGCAAAGGGTTAAAAAGTACGCACCCCATATTCTTCGCGGTCAGCTTGGCGGTGTTCCAGAACGCGGTAATCTATCTTGGGTAAAGTATACGGTCGTTAAAAAATTAACCTTTAATTTTCTATCTAAGCCGGATTATATAAACTATTATTTAAACCACATGCCCATCAATAAGAAAACGCCAACCGTTTGTTGGACGGTTAGAACGGAAGAGAATTTAGCTTTGGCGCGTAAGCTTAACGTAAACTTCGTTTTTGAAAGCGTTAACCCTAACGAATAAGCTCTTGGGTAATAAAAATTCATATATAACTTTTTGCTAAAAAAATGTAATTGAGTGTCCTTTTATATAAACATTGGGCTACAATTTATCACGCAAAGTAATAAAAAAGTGATATAATATAAACAGAAAGTATTTTAAATTAAGTGAAGGAGAAAATTATGCAACTTAATCACGATAAGCATTTTATTCCCATGATAGCGGTATTGCGCGAATTTAAGGCAGAGGTTTTAAAAGCTGAGCATAAGACCTTAAAAATTTGTGTAGAACGCAACAACGGCTTTAATTACGTTTATAATTTAGAAATTTTTGCTAACCCCACGGAAGAACAAAAGGTACGCAACTATGAAATTGCAGAACGTATTATTAAATCTATTTTATGGGTTGCAGGCGGATATAAAATTTATATTTGCGGTGACGAATACGTTTACAACCGCATTCACGAAGACTATTCTCTAACCGGCGCGCGCGCTTTTGACTTTGAATTTATGGCAGGCGTTTACGAAATGCCCTTTGAGGTCGTTTGTGTAGACGAACAAAGCTTCCCCGAAGAAAAGAAATGCTCGCTTGCAATCGGCGGTCATTTGGACGGTTGTAGAATAGGTTTTGACGCCGGCGGTAGCGATAGAAAGGTTAGCGCCGTTATAGATGGAGAGGTTGTTTATAGCGAAGAAGTAGTTTGGCATCCCAAGACTAATTCAGATTACCGTTATCATTACGAAGGTATTAAGGAAGCAATGCTTACTGCTGCTTCAAAGATGCCAAGGGTAGATGCAATAGGCGTTTCAAGCGCGGGTATCTATATTGATAACAAGATTATGGTTGCATCACTTTTCTTAAAAGTTCCCAAGGATGATTTTAACGCGCACGTTAAGAATATGTATATTGATATTGCAAACGAAATCGGCGCGCCCGTTGAGGTTGCTAACGACGGTGACGTAACTGCTCTTGCCGGCGCTATTGATATTGGCGATAACGGTATTTTAGGTATTGCAATGGGTACTAGTGAAGCAGGCGGTTATATTAACTTAGACGGTCGTTTAAACGGTTGGCTTTCTGAGCTTGCATTCGTTCCCGTTGATTTTTCTAAGGAAGCTTACCGCGACGAATGGAGTGGAGATATCGGTTGCGGTGTTAAATACTTCTCTCAAGACGGCGTAATTAAGCTTGCAGAGTACGCAGGCTTTACCTTTGAAGAAGGTCTTTCACCTGCAGAAAAGCTTAAGGTTATTCAAAAGCTTATGGCTCAAGATGATCAAATGGCTCGCGGTATTTACGAAGATATCGGTACGTATCTTGGTTATTCTATTGCATATTACAGCGAATTTTACGATATTAAGCACCTACTTTTACTTGGTAGAGTTACTAGTGGAAAGGGTGGCGATATCATTATGGAAAGAGCTAAGAGCGTTTTAAGTGAAAACTTCCCCGAATATGCAAGCATTAGTATAGAAATGCCTGATGAAAACTCTAGAAGGGTTGGTCAAAGTATTGCGGCAGCTTCACTTGCAGCAAGCAGAAAATAATAAAAAATAAAAACCGAGGTTTTTAGCCTCGGTTTTCTTTGTAAAAAAAGGACGTTTTATAATAAAATAGAGTAGTTGATAAACTTTTAAGGCAATAAAAAAGAGGGAAGAGAAATCTTCCCTCTTAAATTTTTAATTTAACGATTAGCCTAAAATGTATTCGTTAATGTAAGAAGTGAATGCGTTTGCTACGGTTTCAACGGTTTCAGGTGCTAAGGGGCTTTCTAATCCCATAGCGGTATAAACGGTTGAAAGGTAATTGTAGCTACCGTATTCAACTGCGGTTAAGTAGTTTTGAATAGGATCGTCACTTGCCCAAATTTCAGCAGAGAAGATTAGTGAAACTGCATAACTGATGCAGTATGCAGGTGAAACGAATAGGTGGGGAACTTGGAAGAAGTTAGGTGCAGTACCACCCCAATATCTTCTCCAAGAAGAACTAAAGCTTGATTTAATGAAGGATGCGGTTAATTCTTCAGGGTCTGCATTGTACATGTTGTATTCAAATTCATCAAATACACAGTTGCTTAAAACTGCCCAAATGCTGTTATCAAATAATGAATATAAGTAACTTTCATAAAGATTTTCAGTTGAGAAGTTGCTTTCAATTAGTTTTTTAACTGCGGGTAAAGTAATAAGCTCAAATGCTTGTGAGTGGGTTTCAGCTAAGTCGTAGCTTCTTACTCCACGGGGATCTTCTAGCTCTTCTTTAGCCATAAACTTTTCGTTATAGTGACCGAATTCGTGAATAACTGTTGAAAGGTCGGTTAAAACGGAACCTTTTGTGTTAACGAACATAAATGCGTCGTCATATTCATAGAAGGTAGTTACGTAAGAGGTATTAGCCTTTGTTCCAGAAATGTCGAAGTCGTAAAGACCTTTGTCTATCATGTAATTCCAGCTTGAAAGCATTTCGGGAATAGTGTTTTTAATAACTGATGGAAGATAAGAAACGATTTGATTAGGGAAGAAGCTTTCATCAGCACTATATTGACCATAGGCAGATTCAATCGATTTCTTTAAGGGCAAGAAAGTTTTTCTTACAGAATTTCTAAATTCGCTAACTTCATCAGGAGTGTATTCTCTTGAGTAAACGTTTGCGTAAGCGTAATCCATATAGTTCTTATAGGGATTTCCTTCTTCATCCTTTTTGGTGCGAGCGTATTCGTTACGTAAATTTACTAATTGAATGTAAGTTTCGTAAAGAGCGTTGGTCTTGCCTGCGGCGTATAATACGTTGTAATCTGCTTCTAAAGCAGCGATTTGAGCAGAAAGAGCAAGCTGTTCTTCGCTTTCTACTTCGCTAACGAAAATGCTTTCTGCATATTCTTCGCCGTAAAGTCTGGTAAAGTATTCGCCGTAAAATTCAGAACCGAAAATAGCCTTTTCAACCTCTAAAGCGGTGTTTTGCACGTTTTGAGCAAAGTTTAAAGCCCAAACGCTTTCTTCTTGCCAATACTCGCTAGTTGCGTCTTTATCGTAATTAATAGAAGCAAGTGTGTTCATAGTGAACGCTTTGTTGTAATATTCGCTAAAGAATTCATCTCTTGCTTGCTTTAATTCGTAGCGCTTGCCGTCTACTTCTACTAATTCGTAGATTTTTTCTACTAAAGTGTTAAAACCCTCTTCATCAATTCTTTCGTAAACACGGTCGTTCATATGGGGAGCTTCGTATGCTCCGCCTTGAGCGTCGTTACAAGCGATTGATTGGAAAGCAAATATTACGACCAAAACGGTAAGTAATAAAAATCTTAATTTTTTCATAACTTTCTCCTAAAACTTAATTTCCCTAATACAAAGAAAAGGATTAATATTTTATATGTTATAATATAATGGCGATTTTGTCAACAAAATACTACTTAAAATTATATTTTTTATTCAAAGTATTAAATTTATTTAATAACCTGAAAATTTCTATTGAGCTTTTTTGGTAAAATAATTTTACGATTTTTAGTAAAATTGCTTGACAGCTAGGTAATTGTGTTGTAAAATATTAGCAGTCAAACAGTTAGAGTGCTAACACTTTAATTGCTGAATTGCTAAAAACTTATTTACGCAGTTAAATTTAGTTTGCTTTTTTTGCTTAAGTTTATACTGCGATAAAAAGCGTAATAATATTTGTGTAAAGAAACAAGGAGGTTATTATGTCAACAGAAAAGTACACGAAAAAAGGAATGGAAGCTTTAAACGAGGCGCAAAACTTGGCGCTGTTAAATAACCACCAAGAAATAACGCCAACTCACTTTTTATGTGGGCTACTAAGTGATAAAAGTGGGCTTATAGCTTCATTATTAAGCAAAATGGGTAAATCTTCAGAAGCTTTGCTTAAGGACGGATTATTAGAGTTAGAGAGTTTACCCAAGGTTACGGGAAGCGGTGTTAAGGTATATTATTCAACGGAAGGCGCAAGAGTATTAGCGGTTGCTAATGATCTTAGTAAATCTCAAGGTGATGAATACGTTGGGGTAGAGCATATTTTTACAGCTCTTTTAAAAAGCTCTTATAAGCCCGTTAAAGAATTACTTAGCAAATACTCTATTAGTTTAAGTGAGTTTGAAAAGCGTTTAAAAGAGGTTAAAACCGCGCCTATTTCTACCGACGATCCCGAACAAAATTACGACGTTTTGCAAAAATACGGCTATGATTTAGTAGAGCGCGCAAGAAGCGGGAAGATAGATCCCGTTATTGGGCGTGACGAAGAAATAAGGAACGTTATAAGAATTTTATCACGTAAAACAAAAAATAATCCCGTTTTAATTGGTGAACCGGGTGTTGGTAAAACTGCAATAGTAGAAGGGTTGGCTCGCAGAATAGTAAGCGGTGACGTGCCTGAAGGTTTAAAGGATAAAAAGATATTCGCCCTTGATATGGGATCTTTAATAGCGGGCGCAAAATATCGCGGTGAATTTGAAGAGCGCTTAAAGGCGGTATTGCAGGAAATTAAAAAACAGGAAGGGGCTACCTTGCTCTTTATAGACGAGCTACACACGATAGTTGGGGCAGGTAAGGGCGAAGGCAGTATGGATGCTGGCAATTTACTAAAGCCTATGCTTGCAAGGGGCGAGCTTCACTGTATAGGAGCAACTACTTTAGACGAATATACCAAATATATAGAAAAGGACGCAGCGCTGGAACGCCGTTTTCAACCGGTAACGGTAGATCAGCCCACGGTTGAAGACACTATTGCCATTTTAAGGGGATTAAAGGAAAGATACGAAATATTCCACGGTGTTAAAATTTCTGATAAGGCTATCGTTTCTGCCGCAACGTTGTCTGATAGGTATATAAGCGATAGATTTTTACCCGATAAGGCCATAGACTTAATAGACGAGGCGTGCGCTATGATTCGTACCGAAATAGATAGTATGCCAACCGAAATGGACGTTATTTCAAGAAAAATAGTTCAGCTTCAAATAGAGGAAATGGCGCTTAGCAAGGAAAAGGATTCACTATCCTTAGAAAGGCTTGAAAACGTTAGAAAGGAATTAAGCGAAAAAAGGGAAGCTCTTGCTATTTTAAAGCTTCAATGGGAAAGCGAGAAGGAAGAGATAAACAGCGTTCAAAACATAAAAGAAAAGATAGACCAAATTAACTTAGAAATAGAAAATGCAAAGCGAAAAGGTGATTACGAGCGGGTTGCAAAATTGCAGTACGGCGAGCTACCTGCTTTAAATGAAAAACTGCATGAAAGTGAACAAAAGTCGCTGAATAAGTCGGTTAACTCACTATTAAGAATGGAAGTTACGGAAGAGGAAATAGCTCAAATAGTATCAAAATGGACGTCTATTCCCGTAACCAAGCTTATGGAAGGGGAAAAGAAAAAGCTATTAATGCTTGCAGAGAAATTGCACGAAAGGGTTATTGGGCAAGATGACGCCGTTCAAAAGGTTGCGGAAGCAATTCTTCGTTCTAGGGCCGGTATTGCAGACGAGAATAGACCTATTGGTTGCTTTATGTTTTTAGGACCTACCGGCGTTGGTAAAACGGAGCTTGCAAAAACCCTTGCGGACTATTTATTCAATGATGAAAGAAGCCTAATAAGGGTTGATATGAGCGAATATATGGAAAAATATTCCGTTTCAAGACTTATTGGCGCGCCCCCGGGATACGTTGGTTACGACGAAGGCGGACAGTTAACTGACGCCGTTAGAAGAAAGCCTTATTCGGTAATTTTATTTGATGAAATAGAAAAGGCTCATCCGGACGTGTTTAATTTGCTTTTACAGGCGTTAGACGACGGAAGGATTACGGACGGACACGGCAGAACGGTTAACTTTAAAAACACCGTAATAATTATGACTTCTAATCTAGGAAGCTCCTTAATTATGGAAGATATGGAAAGCGGTTGCGGCGAAATCACGGAGCAAACAAAGGAAAAAATTAACGAGCTGTTAAAACGCACCTTCCGCCCCGAATTTTTAAACAGATTCAACGATATAGTAACCTTTACTCCCTTATCTAAAGAATCGGTTGAAAAAATAGTTGATTTAATGCTTAAAAAGCTTGCTTTAAGAATAGGCAAGCAGCAGTTGAAATTAGAGGTTACCAAGGAAGCAAAGGATTTAATAGTTGAACGCGGTTACGACGTAACGTACGGCGCAAGACCTTTAAAAAGATTTATAGAAAGCAAAATAGAAACCGCCGTTGCAATTAAAATTCTAGGCGGGGATATTCAGGAGGGTCAAACGCTTACGGTTGCCGTTAGCAACGGGCAAATAATAGTCCTTTAGTGGGCCTATAACGCGATTAATGGCGCTTATTAGTTTATTTTTGAATATTTTTAAGAGTTAAAAGGCTTTAGCTATTGAGCCTGATAAATTTGCAGAAGGGCGAATATGCGTTGACAAGCAAGTTTAATAGTGATATAATTAACTCAAATTTATTTAAGAGTGTTTTAGCAAATGAAAAAAATTATTAATCAAACCTTTCCTTATGAAAGAGCGCTGTATAACGAAAAGGATGCAGAAATTATTAATTGCCGTTTTGAAGGGGAAGAGGACGGGGAATCCGCCCTTAAGGAATGCAGTCAAATTTTAATAAAAAATTGCTTTATGGATTTGCGTTACCCGCTTTGGCACGTTAACGGTCTTTCTATGCTTGATTGCGAGCAAACGCCAAACTGTCGCGCGGCGCTTTGGTATTCTAAAGATATTACCATTATTGATAGCAAGCTAAACGGCATTAAAGCCCTTCGTGAATGTAGGGGTATTTCAATTGCTAACACTACGGTTAATAGTTCGGAATTTGGTTGGCGATGCTCAAAAATGGATATTGCAGGTGGTACAATTACCGGCGAATACGCATTTTTTGAATGTAAAGATTTAACTCTTGAAGAGGTTGAATTTTCCGGTAAATATTCTTTTCAATACTGTAAAAACTTAACCATTAAAAATAGCGTTTTAAAAACGAAGGATGCCTTTTGGCACGCAGAAAACGTTACCGTTGAAAACTGCGTAGTTCAGGGGGAATATTTGGGATGGTATTCCAAGAACTTAACCTTTAAAAACTGTAAAATTATCGGAACTCAACCCCTTTGTTATTGCAAAAATCTAACGCTTATAAATTGTGAAACTGAAGGGTGTGATTTAAGCTTTGAGTATAGCGAGGTTAACGCTGATATCAAGGGTGAAATAATATCCGTAAAGAACGTTGTTAAGGGTAGAGTTATAGCGGATAAAATTGGCGAAATTATTAAAGAAAACAGCAAGCTTGCATTAAAGGCAAAAATTATAGAAAGAAATAAAAAATAGCTCTATAAGTCGATTAACTCAATATAAATTAACAAAAAAGCCCTTGCATTTAGCGTGCAAAGGCTTAATTTTTATTATAAATTAGTTCAACTTGTAAAGGGCGGTATATTTTTTAACTAAATAGTCAACGTAATATTCGGGATTAAACTCTTCGCCGGTAGCCAGATAAAGAATATCCTTGCTAAATTTGGAGCTTCCGTACTTGTGAATATTATCCCTTAACCAATCGGTGATTGCCTTCATATTACCGCCTTCAATAGCCTCTTCAACGTTAAAGCATTTATTCATTGCGTTATAAATTTGTGAAGAGTAAGCAGAGCCTAAAGCGTAGGTGGGAAAGTATCCGAATTCGCCGTACGCCCAATGAACGTCCTGCAAGCAACCGTGAGTATCGTCGGGTACGTCAACGCCAAGGTATTCCTTATAAAGAGCGTTCCAGTTTTGGGGAATTTCTTCTGCGGTGATTTCGCCTGCCATAATGCGTTTTTCCATTTCGTAGCGAATTAAAACGTGTAAGCTATAGGTAAGCTCGTCTGCTTCGGTACGGATTAAGCTACATTCCGCAAGATTAACGTATTCAATCATATCTTCAACGGTTACGCCCTCAAGCTGAGTGGGGAAGATTTCTTTAAGCTTTGCAAAATGGCGTTTCCAAAAGGCAGGGCTTCTTGCAACAAGGTTTTCCATAAAGCGTGATTGGCTTTCGTGCATAGCCATACTTGCGCCACCGCCACTCATGGTTTCGTCAATTTCAGGCGCTACCTGTAATTCGTAGATGCCGTGTCCCATTTCGTGTATTGCGCTAAAAATACTGCTTGCAAAATTGTTTTCGTAAAAATGGTTGGTAATTCTAACGTCGGTAACGGTATTGCTGGATGTAAATGGGTGTTCGCTTTCCTTAATAACAGTTAAATCGGGAGTGAAGCCGAACACTTCGCGAAGATATTCTTGGAATTGCCTTTGACCTTCTGCAGGGAATATTTGCTCTGCCCATTTAAACTCTTTTTTAGGAAGGGCGTTTATTTTTAAAATTACGGGAACTAATTTAGCCTTTAATAGGTTAAAAAATTCGTCGTATTCCTTAACGGTCATACCCCTTTCAAATTCATCAAGTAAAACGTCGTAGCCCTTAAGGGTTGGCGTTTCTAACCACTTGGCGTATTTGTGGCGGTAATCAATAACCTTTTGATAGTAGGGCATAGCCTTTTTAAAATCGTTATTTTGCTTGCATTCAACGTATACGTTGTAAAATTCGTTGGTTAAAGAGGAGAAGGCAACGTATTCCTCAACGGGGATCTTAGAAAGCTTATCATTAGATTCCTTCATAACGGTAATTTCGTGTTTTAAAACCTCGTCTAAAGAGTCTTTATTTGCAAAAAGAAGGTCTATTGCGTTTTTATATTCTGGTGTGGTTGCAAGGTTATATTCCATTTCGGAAAGGGTTGCAAGCTGTTTAGAATGGTCTGCTTTTTTGGGTATTTCCGTTTGCATATCCCAACCTATTAAAAAGCCTGCCAAAGAAAGAGCTTTAATCTTTTCGTTCGTTTCGTTATAAATTTTAAGGGCGTTATTCATATTTTACCTCTAAAAGTTTTTTTATAGCGGATTGTTAAAGCCGCAAGTGTGCTTATATTGTAACATAAAAGAACTTTTTTATCAATAATAATAGTAGTGGTGACAAATAATTTAAAAGTGAAATTTTCTATTTTTATAAAGCCTATATTGCTAATAAATCCGCCTATAGCGCGATTAAACGCTTTTTTGTGAATTAACGAGCGTTAAAGGGCAAAAAAGGAAATAATTAAGAAAAGAAAATTTTAGCTTTTTTTAATTGACATTTTTTTATTTAATTGTTAATATTACAAGGAATTTTTAATTTTTAGTTGTATAATATAAGTACGGTCAAATATCTCCGCTACGAAAAATATTTCTTAAAAGCAACTGTTTTATTTCAAAATAAACGATCAAGGTGCGAAATGACTACTGAAAAGAAAAACTCTATTATTAAGTTAATAATTTCGGCTTCAGTAATAGGATTGCTTGTATTGGCAGTCTATTTTGTCATGAAGAAAATCGGATTACAGGATATTACCAAGGAAGAGATACAGGAAATCGTAGAAAGTCAGGGTGCAAAAGCCCCCTTGGCCTTTATTCTTATAAGCTTTTTACAGGTAACGCTAATCCCCGTTCCCGCAATAGTAACTATATTGGCAGGTAACTACGTATTTGGTATTGCAGGAAGCTTTTTATATTCTTATATAGGAATGTTTTGCGGGGCGATGACGGCATTTGCTTTAGGTAAGCTAATAGGTAGGCCGTTCGTTAACTGGATAGTTGGCAGTAAGGAAAAGGTAGACGATTGGTTGTATAAAATAAAGGGTAAAGAAGGCGTTTTAATTTTCTTCCTTTTCTTAGTCCCCCTTTTCCCTGACGACGTTTTATGCGCAATTGCGGGATTATTACCCTTTAGCTTTTTAACCTTTGCCGGGATTCAGTTAATTACAAGAGCGCTTTCTATTTTCGTAACCCTCCTATTTATGTCCGGTCAAATGCTTACGTGGGACGTATGGGGTATATCCGCGCTAATTTTAGTTATAATTTTATTTATAGTTTCCTTTGTGTTTGCATTTAAATATACTGATGAAATAGAGGATTTCTTTTCTTCATTATTCAGAAAGGTATATTACGGAGAGCCCTACTTTTTACAGTTTAAAGAAGGCGCAAAGCCGGGTAAAAGAATTCATATAGATAAAAAGTTTGCAACTAAAAGCTCGCCTTGGCGTATAGCAGGCTTATATATTTGTGAGGAAGGATTTGTTATTGATATTTATTCTTATTCGCAAAGAAAAAGACATTTGCCGGAGGTTGACTTTACCACAGCTTTAACCTTAGACGGGGAATATATCCCTTGTGAAGAGAGCATTCGTCACTTAAGTCATGCAAGGAAAAAGGGCAAAAGAAATAAGGATTTTCGCGGCATAAGAAGGTTTGTTAAGCATTACAAAACGGAGCTATTTACCTCAAGAGTGTTTTTAAGATGCTTTTATAAATACGATAAGGAAATTACTCCCGAACAGCTTAAAAAATTGTATTTAGAGGCTGAATTTAAGAGTAAAGCCGGTTCTGACACTAAAATTTGCTTAAAGCTTGCAAAAGAAAACAAGAGCTTAATTAAAACGGTAAAGCTAATATTTTCAAAAAATAAAACGAAAAAGTCGTAATTAAAAGCTAACCGTAATAAGGATTTAAATTAAATAAAAATCTTTTTAAAATTTAGTTGTAAACGGTGTAAAAACGTTTGACAACGCTTTATCATTATGATAATATATTAAGGCTGGTAAGCAGAAGTTAACCCTTCTCGCCGTTTGGCAATGGTCGAAACGGCTCATAATTTTTCTTATCCTTAACGGCTAAGGCTTATTGTGTATTCTCGGGTTACTATGCTTAGTAGCCCGATATTTTTTTAATATAATAAGGGAAGGTACATTATTATTAAAAATCAACATCAAATCAACGAAGAAATTAGGGATCGCGAGGTAAGACTTATTGGCGAAGATGGGGAGATGCTTGGTGTTATGAGCTCTCGTCAAGCGTTAGAGATTGCAGATCAAGCTGGGCTTGACCTTGTTAAGATTTCACCCAACGCAGTTCCACCCGTATGTAAGATTTTAGATTACGGTAAATTCAAATTTGAACTTTTAAAGCGTCAAAAGGAAGCAAAGAAAAACCAAAAGATTGTTGAAGTTAAAGAAATTTGGCTTTCTATGACTATTGACGTTGGCGACCTTAACGTAAAAGCAAAGCAAACGTTAAAGTTTTTAGCAGATGGAAACAAGGTTAAGGTTTCTATCAGAATGCGCGGAAGACAGAACGCTCACGCAGACCTCGGTGTTGCAGTAATGCAGAAGTTTGCAGAAATGCTTGGCTCTGCCGCAGTAGTAGAGAAAAAACCCCTTACCGAAAACCGCAATATCATAATGATCGTTGCGCCGGCTTCAAATAAGGGTTAATAAAATAAGAAATAAAAACGGAGGAATAAATATTATGCCTAAAATGAAAACTCATAGCGGCGCAAAGAAGCGTTTTTCTGTAACCGCTAGCGGAAAAGTTAAAAGAGGACACCAAAACAAGAGTCACATCCTCAGCAAGAAAGACACCAAGAGAAAGAGAAGATTAAGAACCACCACCTACGTTTCTCGTACGCAGGAAAAAATGGTTAAAACTCTTATTCAAGCTTAATTTAAAGGGAGGTTACGGTTATGCGTATTAAAAGAGGCGTTAATGCAGTTAAGAAACGTAGAAAAATATTAAAACTCGCTAAGGGTTACTTTGGCTCAAAGAGTAAATTATACAGAATCGCTCGTCAAGCGGTTATGAAATCACTTGCTTATGCTTACGTTGGCAGAAAGGCTAAAAAGAGAGATTTCAGAAAGCTTTGGATTGCAAGAATCAATGCAGCTTGCCGTCTTAACGGTTTATCTTACAGCAAGTTCATTCACGGTTTAAACCTTGCAGGTATTACCTTGAATAGAAAAGTTCTTGCAGATATGGCTGTTAACGACGCTCAGGGCTTTGCTGCTCTTTGCGAAACCGCTAAATCAAAACTTAACTAATCAAAGAGGGGCTGTCTGCAAAATTTTGTCGGCAGCCTATTTTTACGGTATATGATAACTTCTAAACAAAACCAAACGGTTAAAACGGTTGCTTCCTTAAAGCAAAAAAAGGGTAGGGAGCTTAATTCAAAATACGTTGTGGAAGGCTTTAAAATGATTGCGGATGCAAGAAATGCAAACGTAAAGATTTTAGAAATCTTTGCAACGGAAAACAACGCTTCTTCCTTTGAAGGCTTTGATTGCCCCGTTACCGTAGTTAGCGAGCCCGTGTTTAAATGTATGAGTGACGAGGTTACCCCTCAAGGCTCGTTAGCTGTTTTAGAAATTCCTAAAAGTGGGGCTATAGCTTCGTTATCACGCTGTTTACTGCTTGATAGGGTTCAAGATCCCGGTAACGTTGGTACTATTATGAGACTTGCTGCGGCTTGCGGAATAAAGGACGTTTTGCTAATTGATAGTGCAGATCCTTATTCACCAAAGGCAGTTCGTTCTTCTATGAGCGGTATTTACCGTGTGAACGTAATCAAGGTAAGCGAAGGCGAGGCGTTATCTCTTCTTCAAAAAAACGGAGTGCCGCTAATATGCGCGGATATGGATGGCGAAAATTTATTCGATTATACCCCTTCAGAAAGCTTTTGCCTTTGCGTTGGTAACGAGGGGAACGGTATAAGCGATAGCCTTTTAAAAAGCGCAAGTAAAACTATTGCTATCCCCATGAATAGTGGGGTGGAAAGCTTAAACGTATCCGTTGCAACGGGCGTAACGCTATACACACTTTTATATAATAACAAAAGGAGATAATTATGTCAGGACATAGCAAATGGGCTAATATAAAGAACAAAAAAGCTAAAACGGATGCTGCAAAGGGTAAAATCTTTACCAAGCTTGGTAGAGAAATTGCCGTTGCTGCAAAAGCAGGCGCAGACCCCAACACTAACTCTAAGCTTGCCGACGTTATTGCAAAGGCTAAAGCAGCTAATATGCCTAACGATAATATTAAAAGAAGTATTTTAAAGGCAACCGGCGAGCTTGGTAACGTTAACTACGAAAACCTAGTTTACGAAGGCTACGGTATTGGCGGTAGTGCAGTAATCGTTAGCACTCTTACCGAAAATAAGAATAGAACGGTTGGCGAAGTAAGACATATCTTTGATAAGTTCGGCGGTTCACTTGGTACTAGCGGTTCAGTTTCATTTATGTTTGAAAACTGCGGTCTTTTAGTTATTGAAAGAACTGTTGATTTAGATGAAGATACCGTTATGGAGCTTGCTTTAGATAGCGGTGCAGATGACGTTGTTACCGAAGATGACGTTTATGAAATCAAAACCTCTCCCGCTGCATTCTCAGGCGTAAGAAAGTATTTTGAAGATAGAGGTTACACCTTTATTGAAGCCGCAATTCAAATGCTTCCCAACGATAAGATTACTTTAAGTGAAGAACAGCTTGTTAAATTTAATAAGATGTTAGACGCGTTTGAAGATAACGACGACGTTCAAGACGTTTACCACAACGTTGATCTTCCTGAAGAAGAGGATGAAGACTAATTGGTAAAAAAGGAAAAATGAGCTTGCTTTTAGCAGGCTCTTTTTTTGTTAAAATGGCAGATAATCGACCTATAGCGGGGCTTTTTACTGTTTTTATTAAATAGAAAAGCCCTTTTTTTATATCTTAAAAAAAGAATAAAGGTTAATAAAAAGCAAAAAATAAGTTGACATAAAAGTTTATATATAGTAAAATAACTATACCATCATTTAATATAAGAGGTACGTTATGCGTATTAAAAATGCCTTTAAAATATTAATAGGTAATTCTTCGGTTATTTATAAATCAATGATGTTTAAGCTAATAACCGGTTCGGTTATTTCTTTAATATCATATTTTATTATAGCAAACGATATAGGTCATTTATTGCACACGCAAGAGGTTCTTGACTTCTGGTCTGCAATATTAACCACCTTTAGCGGTTTTATTAAAGGGGAGGGCTTTAACACGGAGCTATTACCCACCGCCTTTGATGCAGTTATCGCAATGCTTCAAAAGAACGTGTTAGAAATATTTATTGCGCTGTTAAAAATTGGATTCTTCCTATTCCTGCTTAACGTAATAGAAAGAATGGGTAATTACGCAATCGGCGTTTTAACCAACGCCTATATGTCTGCGCTAACCAAGTACAGTATGGTAGCTATTTTAATTGCAAACTTCGGTAAGGCTTTACTTTATTCTATTATTATCGTTCCCGTGGTTATGTTATTTGACGGTATCGTACTAACGCTTGGAATTTTAATTGCCGTTTACGGCTTAAGATTAATTTCTATATTCGCTATCGTTTTAGGAATTATGTTCATAGTTCTTGCGCTTAGCTGTAAGTTCACTATTCTTACAAGATTTCTTCCCTTCGTTGTTACAGATAAAATGTCTATGGGTAAAGCGTTTAGGTCTTGCTTTAAGAAAAGAGAAGGCTTTATTCACATGGTAGGTAATTACGCTTTCGTAATTATGCTTTCATTCTACTTAAACGTTTCCGTAGCGGTATTCACCTTAGGTGTTGGCTTGATTATTTCCATTCCTTTAACTTCCCTTTTCGTAGTATTGGTTGGATTCGTTGATCATTACCAGCTTTCAGGCAGAAGATATTATGTTTCAGCTGAAGAAATAGTAACCCCAAGACAAATGAGAAAACACGCGGATTTACTTAAATATATGTAATAAAAAACGAGCGGGAAAACCGCTCGTTTTTTTATGCTCAAATAGGTGTTAATCAACCTATAAAGGGGCTTTTTAACTTTATTTATCTATTTTTGCTATTGATTTTTGATAGGTTACCGCAAGTAAAATATCTTGATCGTAATCGCCAAAGCCTTTGCCGAACAGATTAAAACCGCCAACGTGCTTTGCATCCTTTTTTACTTCTATTTTAAATTTTAAAAGATTGCTGTTTAACAGCCCTATATCTGCAATACTAACGTCTGAAACGCGCTTTTCGTTAAGGTACGTGCCGTCAAAGCGAACGTCCAAATTTAGTAAAATTCCGTATTGGGTATTATTATCTACCCACCACTCAGGGTTAAGCTTACCGCGTCTTTCGCCAAAATCGCCGGGGGAAAGGTAGGTGCATAGCTCAACTCCGTTAATACTAAAGGTTATATCGCTTTTAAAATTGTGATTATAATTAGCGCATTCAGAGCAAATTTCAAAGCTGAACGAAAGTGAAATAATAGACTTTTTATCGCTGTAGCTCACACCGGTATCTTGAGCGTAATTAAAATCAAGCAGGGGAATGGAATATTCTAAAAAGCCCTGCTTAAGCCAAATTAAGCCGGCCTCAAAGCGGTTTGGGGAAGAGAATATGCAAGGGGTATCAGATATAAAAAGATGCCCCTTTTCGGTTGCAATACCGCAGGTTGGTTCAATTTGGTAGTCCGTATAGCTGCCAATGGGAATATTAATCGTTTTAGTTTCTTCCTTAATGGTAGCTTGGGCGCGTGCGTTTCCTGTGAAAAGAGTAAATAGATAGTTGCCTAAAAATACTCTTTTTTCGTTTCCCACCTTCTTATTTGTGTTAGAATAAATTAAAAGTCCTGCATCAATTAGCGTTTTAACGTGAAATGAAGCGGTAGAAACGGGAATATTTAACTTCCAAGCAATTTCGCTAATAGTAATCCCGGAAGTGTTTACAAGCTTAATAATATCTCTTCTTGTTTTTACGGATAGCGCGGAGGAAATTTTTGCTATTTCTTCCTCGTTATCGTATAAATTTAACGCTTTTAACCTTGAATTGTCTTCATGCTTAATATGCTTATCCATAATTACACCTCGGTATTTTTTGCACTTTTATTATACTAATAAAAGAGTTTTAAGGCAAGTGAATTACAACATTTGTTGGAATTTGAAAGATGTAATTTAAAAAATACAATATTTAAGTTGAAAATTATATTATATAATGCTATAATAAAATTGCGTTAGTTATAATAGGAGGAATTTTTAATGAAACGCAAATTTTTAATGTTATTTTTAATTGTTTGCGCCATGCTATCAGTCGTTGCATGTCAAACGGTATCGGGCGTAAATTCTTCTGGTGAATCTTCAAGCGAGAATGTTTCAAGTGAGAGCTCTTCAAGTGAAGTATTATCGGACTCTTCAACACAAAGCTCAAACGAAAGCTCTTCAACGGAAGATTCGTCAAGCATCTTTGATTCTTCAAGCGAGGATTCTTCTAGCTCCGAAGATAACCAACCGCAAAGTCACGCCATAAGACTTTACCATGCTTACGACGAATACACCGTAGTAGAATATGAAGCGGGTGAAACGGTAGACGTTTCTGCTTGGCCAATTCCCAGCGGAATAATGTTTGAAGGGGAAGAATTACCCTTTGAATGCTGGTACGACGAATGGCTAGAAAACGCCGTAACTGAAGATTTTATTATGCCAAATCACTCTATGGCATTTTATGCTGGTTACGATATGCCACAGCTTTTCGGTTGGGGCTATAATGCGGAAAATGATAGCTATACGTCCATAAAATCAGGTATACGTCCTGCAAAAAATGCGCCAAAAGGTCATTACGGAAGCTTAAGCGTTACCTTAGATATTAACGTTGCAACTACTAGTGGTATTGGTATTATTTGGAATTTAGCGTACGAAGAGATTGATTATCTTTACGATACCAACTGTGAGTACTGGTATATGCACCTAAACGCAACTAACGGTGGATTCCAGCTTGCAAAGGTTAAGAATGATTACTTGGTTGCAAAGACGGTAAGCTTAACTGCATCACCTGAATCTTGGCAAACGAAGTGGAGTGAATGGAGAACCTTTGGCGGTACTTTAACGGTTGATTTTTCAGTTGATTTTACTGCTGAATATATCAAATTATATATCGACGGCGAAGAGCTTTACACTTACACCGGCGATTGGTTAAACACCGTCGTTGGCGATCACGTTGGCATTAGAACGAATACCGCAGGAAACGGCGCAAGAAATATTAGATTTACACCCAGCGCTCAATCTGCTTCAACTCATACGGTTACTTACGTTAATACTCTTACCGACGAGATTATAACGCAAAGACTTGCTACGGAGGGCGAAGGGGTTTACCTTCCCAACGTAAGCGTAGAAGGTTATGGCTTTATGGGTTGGTTTGCAGACGAAGGGTTAACCCAAAAAATAGATTCAACCTATTCCGTTACCGAAGATCTAACGGTATACGCTAAGCTTCAAGAGGTAAGCACGGCAAACGGTTATAACGTATATCCCGACGGAACTTACGAAGCAGCGGTTGCAAACGCTACGGTAACAGTTCCCAATATGGGCGGAAGATACGGTAAATGGTCGGTTGATATTACGGTAAACGATAGAACTAATAATAGATTAGGTCTACTAATAAATGCAACAGTACCCCAGTCAAGCGGATCAATTCTTTACGGAAATAGCGCAATTAGCGGTTATTACGTGCACCACAACGTAAAGGCGAACGCAAACTTTACCTTAACCACTATTGCGGGCGGTGTTTACCAAGCAAGACCGGACGGAACTAAGGCAAATTTACAGGTTAAAAATTACACCGCAAGCACGGCGGGCGCTCTTGCTAATTATTACGCAAGAAACGCGCAATTTATTGCGGGAACAACTGAAAGCTTGACCTTTAATCTTGCAGTAGAAGTGCTTAACACTTATATTAAGGTTTACGTGGACGGCGAATGCGTAATTGAATATACCAACGCTTCAGGCCTTGGCTTGTTCGACGGCAACGCTCAATGCGTAGGCGTTGGCTTTACCACCGCAACCGCAGGCACTAAGTTTGCTAATTACACCTTTACGCCTATGAGCGCGGTTGAAGTACAGCCCAGTGAAACCACTAAAAACGGTTATACTATTAGCGCAGACGGAAAGAGCTATACCTCAAACGAGCTTCGCGCAGCTATTACGGTAGACGGCATTACCGGTAGATACGGTAAGTGGTCGGTAGACGTAACGGTAACCGAACGAAATAATTCAAGAGTAGGCTTATATATGAACGCATACGTTCCCAGCAGTGACGGTTTGGTTAAGTACAGTAACGGCGAAATCAAATGTTATTATTTACACCACAGTGTTTCAGGTAACGTTAACTTCACCTTAACAACTATAAACAACGGTGTTTATCAGGGTAGACCTGACGGAAGTGAAAAGAATATCCAAGTTGCTAAATACACCGCAGATACGGAAGGAGCGCTTGGCGAATATTACGCAAGAAACGTAGCATTCCACGCAGGGGAAACTGATAGCTTAACTATGAATCTTGCAATAGAGATTATGCCTGACTATATTAAGATTTACGTAGACGGCGAATGTATTTACACTTGTACTGCAGAAGAAGATCTTGGTTTATTTGACGGCGACGCTCAATGCGTAGGCGTTGGATTTAACACTTACACTACGGGAACTACCTTTACAAATATGGTATTTACCCCTTACGAACAATAATTAAAGGAGGATGATGAATATGAAAAAGTTACGTTATTTAGCGATAGCTTTATTACTTGCTTTATCGTTAACCCCATTTATTTCGGGGTTTCAAGGCAGAACGGTAAACGCATATTCGCTTGAAAACGGCGAAAAGGTATATTCTATTATTACGGATAGAATAATGTATGAAACTCAGTCCCCTTATTATGAAACCATAAACACCTTTGAAGCGTGGATTCAGCTTCCCGCTGATCTTGCTGATAGCGTTACGGGCGGTGTAATTATGGGTAGTTATTATAACGCTCATAGCAAATTCCCCGGAACTGTAAACTTTGGGGTAGGCACGAACGGTAACTTCCACCTATTTTGGAATGACGGCGCGTTTACCCACACCTTTACCAGCGTGGACTTAAGAAACGACGAATGGACGCACGTTGCAATCGTAAGAGATGCTTCAGCTAATAAAATTTTATACTACGTAAACGGCGAGGTTAAAGAAGAGGTTGAAGTCGTTTTAGGCGAGTGTGTAAGCGATTTAAGATTTGGTATCGGAACGGACTGGAATAACTGGTATAACGAAAAAACACCTTTCTACGGCAAAATAGAGCAGGTTACCGTTTATTCAAGCGCGCAACCGCAAGAAATTATCCGTGAAGATATGACTAAACGCGTTATAACCTCTAACGAAAGAGAAGGTCTTATGTCTAACTGGTATTTCGGTAAGAAATGGAGCTTCGATAACGAAATGGTAGAAGATACCTCAAGTACCGCAAACCATTGTACCGTTGGTACTTACGATAAATACGTTGAAGTAGAGGAGTTTGAGGATTACGACTATAGCTTATTAGTAGTTCCCGATATGCAAATTATGAACGCATATAAAAAGGAAAACTTCGTTCAGCAAAGTCAATGGATAGTTAATAGCGCAAAAGAGCTTAATACTCAGTTCGTTATGTACTTAGGGGATATGACGGAGCATAAATACGTTAAAGAGCCCGAATTAAGCACCTCTGAATGGGAAACGGCGCGTAGCTGTATTTCTATGCTGGACGGCAAGGTTCGCTATTCCTTCGTTTTAGGTAATCACGACTATAACGATTGGGGTGCAACCAGAGATACCTCTATGTTTAACAAATATTTCCCATACGAAAAGTATAGCAAAACCGATTATTTTGGCGGAGCTTTCCAAGAAGGTTATATGGATAACTATTATTCAATCTTTTCCGTTGGCGACGTTAAATATATGATTTTAAGCTTAGAATACTTACCTAGAATTAACGTAGTTAACTGGGCGGATAGAATGATTTCCGAGCATCCCGACTGCAGAGTTATAGTAACAACTCACTATTTTATGGATAGCCACGGTAAGCTTGATAGCGGTACGTATAACCCTTATAATTACGCTGACTCTTACAGGGCTCAGCAAATGTGGGAAAAGGTTTTAAGTAAGCACTCTAACGTATTTATGGCGTTTAGCGGTCACATTCCCGCAGATTACCTATTTAGACGCCAAGATAAGGGAATTCACGGAAACACCTTTACTTCCGTTTTAGTAGACCTTCAGGGCGCAATGATGTCTAGCGCAATGAATACCTTATTAGTAATTAAGGTTAACGAAAGAAATAAAACGATGAACTTCTGTTATTATAGCCCCGAATACGACGCTTGTTATAACCTACAAAACCAGTTTACGATGTCATTTGCGGATGAATTCAATCCCACGATTGGCGGGGTAGAGGAACAGGAAAACAGCGTGGTTCAAGAGCTTGCTACCGCTACTGAAGATGGCGAAAGCGCTTCTTCTCTTCAAGGTGTTGCGGCTATGAGCTTTACCGGTCTTACCGCTATGTGCGCTATTGTAAAAGCAAAACGTAAGGAGGAACAAATATGAAAGCTTTTAAGATTTTAAAAAGATTAACCTTAGTTGTTTTATTGCTTTGCTTCACTCTTGGCGGATGCGCTCAAGGCTCTCTTTCCAACGGAGAAGCAGAAGAGCTTATTAACGGTTTAACTCAAGAGGTTACCGGAATTGATATGGCTGATAAAAAGAATGAAGATAATTTACTGCTAAACAGTCAAGAAAGCGCGGAATACGTTTACGTAACACTAATTTTAAATAACGGTTCGCTTGAAAAAATTTATCAGGTAAAGCGTGGCGAAGCTTTTGCTCAGCCTACTACGCCCACCTTTGGTGAGCATATCTTCCTTGGTTGGTTTAGCGATGGTAAGGAATATGATTTTTCCGCGCCCGTTACTAAAAATATTACTATTCAAGCGCTTTGGGAAAAGGTTTATTCAAGTGATTTATACGTTGCAATGGGCGCGCCCATAACCACGGAAGGTGGATTTGTTTCAGGTAATGGCGCTAACGTAATGGCTAATACCACTCAAGATTTTGATAGGGGTAGTATAGAGGTTACGGTTAGCTCTTCTAATCCATCTGATAGCGGTATTATCTTCTGTTTAGAAAATAACGGCAGTAGCACCTTCTGGGAAAGCAACGTTTCTTACTATTTCTTCTTTGTAAATATTGAAGGACTTGCTTATCTTGGTAAGGTAGATAACGGCAAGTGGAGCGCGTTAAAGGTGCTTCCCATAGATGGTTTCGTTCAGGGCGAGAGCTACACTATAAAGGTTATTCTTAACGGAACGGATATTTACTGCTACGTTAACGGCGAGCTTTACATTGGCTATTCAGAAACACGCTTTTTAACGGGTGGCGGATTTGGTCTTCGCACCGGTGCTGCGGGCGTAAGCTTTACTAATTTTAAAGTTAGCGGTAAATGTGAATAAGCTAAAACAGAACAAATAATTTAAAAGGCTATAGTGTGAGTTAATCGCGCTATAGCCTTACTTTTTACGTTTTGTTTGAGAAATGGTGTATTAATGGTTTCTTAAATAAACTTTGTAGTAGAAAAAGATTTTAAAGTGTGATTATTTTTTATAATAAAAAAATACCAAAAAATTATAAAAAAACTTGCAATAATAATCAAAAAGTGCTAAAATAATTTTGCGATTCCAAATTAATATATTTTTCACGTATGTGTATACTTATAAGTATAAGTGTACTTTTTCGCGTTACAAAAAATCATATACGTGAGATTATGTTTTTTAATTTGGTGTCGCAACTGAGCGATAAGTCACTTTACTAGGTGCCACTTATTGCAAAAATAAGCGGCACTTTTTTATTGCCAAAAATTTTAAAGGAGAAATTTTATGAAGAAACTCTTACTACTAATTATCATTGCTATGATGGCTTCTTTAACTGTGGTTTTTGCTTCTTGCACACCCATCCAAAGAAACTCTTCATCATTATCGGGAGAATTATCAATTGAAGATGATGAATCATTCCCAAATGATATTCCGATTGAAGAATTGTTTAAAGACGTCAATATGAAAAAAATTTACTCTATTTACTGTGATTATGCTGAGGAAATGCAAATCGTGGTTCTTTCTTTTGATGAGTGGTTTGAACTTGTTAAAGGTGATGAATTTCAAATAGGAATAATTCCGTTAATTCAAGAAAATGCAGAAAATGGTTATTGGGAAATATCATATAATAATGGTAAAGGTTGGAATACCTTATTTTTCAAAACACAAACGGAAATGCAAAAAAACTGCAATCATACTTTTGAAAAATGGATTACACTTTTAGATAGCAACGACTTTTTAAATGGTATTCGTTATAGAGAATGCATAGATTGCGGTTATAAGCAATATGATTTTAAATTAAAACACAGATTAGAATTAGTGGAAGTGGTTGAGTCCACTTGTATAACGAATGGCTATCATCTTTGGAAATGCAAAGATGAAAAATGTGATTTTAGTTATAAAGAAGAATTACCTTTGGGTAAACATAAATATGTAGATGGTGTTTGTATTTACTGCGGAAAATCGGCAGAAGAACATACACCTTACGAATATTTTGTTTTTATACCATTGCCAGATGAAGCTTACGCGATTGCAGCAAAAAATAATAGAAATATGCCCGAGAATGTTATATTGCCAAATGCTTACGAAGGTAAGCCTGTAACCGTTATTGCGGCAGAGGGATTTTGGAACTGTGATACAATTAAAACTCTTGTAATACCAGAAGGTTATAAAGAGATAGAAAATTCTGCTTTCTATGGATGTGATATACTGCATACGGTAGAAATACCAAAAACACTTGAAAAAATCAGTCATAAATTTAATTATCTTGCTGAATATGCTAGAGAACCTTCTTTTTGCATGTGCACGTCATTAAAACGAATTGAAGTTGATGCGGAAAATCAGTATTATACGTCAATACAAGGCAATTTATATTCAAAGGATACAAAAACTTTAATTCAGTATACAATTGGTAAACCAAGAACGTATTTTGAAATACCTGAATTTGTAACAAAAATTAGCGATTATGCCTTTTATAGTGGGAATTTTTTAACGTCGATTACTATACCTGATTCAGTAACTTCAATCGGTTTAAATACATTTTATGGTTGTAGTTCACTAAGATACAAAATTAAAGATAATATAAAATATTTAGGTAATGATAACAACCCGTATTTATATTTAGCTGAAATTTCATCTGGAGAATTTACTACTGTTAGCATTGATGAAAATTGTAAATTTATTGGTTCTGAGTCCTTTGAATGGGATACAGATGTAGAATCTCTTATAATTCCAGATTCTGTTATTGAAATTTGCGCTACAGCTTTTTATAGCGCTCACGTTAGAGAAATAATTTTCAGTAAAAATAGTCAACTAAAAACAATTGGTGATTTTGCATTTACCGATTGTAGCTTAGATGAATTTATAATACCTGCGTCGGTAACTTCAATTGGTGGTAATCCATTTTTTGTGAGTGATGCACAAGTTAGTATTGATGAGAATAACACCAGTTTCAAAATTGCAGAGGGTGTTTTATATACTGCAGATGGAAAGACTCTAATAGCTGGAGTGGGTGACTATTATTATCATAATTTAAAAATACTTAATACTGTAACCACAATTAGCGATGTGGCATTTTTTGAATGCCATATTGAAGGAGAGATAGTAATACCTGCATCGGTAACATCTATAGGGAATAAAGCATTTACTGATTGTAACGGGATAACAAAAGTGCTTTTTGAAGAAGGAAGTCAGTTGACTTCGATTGGTGAGTATGCGTTTTATGATAATGACGACTTAATGGAAATAGTGCTTCCTAACTCACTCACTATAATTGAGAATAGTGCTTTTAAGTATTGCGATGAATTAACGGTTATAACTATACCATCATCCGTCACCTTTATTGGTGAAGATGCCTTTTATGGTTGTGATTCATTAGTTATTTATTGTGAAGCAAAAGGCAAGCCGATTGGTTGGGCGATGGATTGGAATGGTGAATGCCCTGTTATATGGGATTGCAATAATGGCGGAATAGATGACAATGGTAACATTTATGCAACCATAGAAGATATACGTTATAAATTAAAAGATGGTGAAGCGAAAGTAATTGGTCAAGATAAAAACATTCAAACGGCTGAAATTCCTGAAACGTTAATTTATAATGGACTTACTTATAACGTGACTTCTATTGAAGCAAATGCGTTTAAAGACTGTAACTCGCTTACTTACGTTTCAATACCTAATTCTGTTACCCTTATTGGAGAGGACGCTTTTTATTCTTGCAACAAGTTGCAATATAATAAGAATGGTGATGGCTTATATTATTTGGGTAATTCAACAAATCCATATTTATATTTAGCAGAAAGTAATAATTTCAATTTAACAAGTGTAAATATCGATGAAGGTTGTAGGTTTATTGCTTCTGATGCGTTCTATAATTGCAGTAGTTTAACTTCAATTAAAATACCCGACTCAGTTACTTCGATTGGTTCTTCTGCGTTTTATGAATGCTATAGATTAGTAGAAGTAATAAACAAATCATCACATATAACTGTAACAAAAGGTAGTGAAGATAATGGTTGCGTAGGATATTATGCATTATCAGTATCTAACTGTGATGATTCTTACGTAAGTAGAATGTCTAACGATAATGGGTATATAGTTTATACTGAAGGTGAAGAAAAGATTTTAGTTGGTTATTTTGGAAGCGAAACAAATTTAGTGTTACCTTCATATATTACACAGATTTACAAATATGCGTTCTATTACTGTAGTAGTTTAACTTCGGTGGTAATCGGTGACTCAGTTAATTCGATTGGTGGGTATGCGTTCTATAATTGCAGTAGTTTAACTTCGGTTGAGTTTGTCGAGAATAGTCAATTAACTTCGATTGGTTCTGCTGCGTTTAGGGATTGTAGCAATTTAACTTCTATAGTTATACCTAATGATGTAACTTCAATTGGTGATTATGCATTTTACTATTGTGATTTATTAATTATTTATTGTGAAGTAGCAAGCAAACCAAGCGGATGGGATTATTATTGGAATGGTGAATGCCCTGTTATATGGGATTGCAATAATAATGAATACACTCAAGATGGTTATATACTCACCACTATTGATGGTATAAATTATGCTATCAACGATAGCGGTGCTAAGGTAACCAATAAGCAAAATAAATCTATAGAAACAGTGCATATACCTTCAACTATAGAATATAGAGATAAGGTATATAACGTAACTTCAATTGAGGCAGGCGCCTTTGAAAGTTGCAATACTCTCACCTCGGTTATAATTCCTAATAGCATAACTTTTATCGGAAATAATGCATTTAAATATTGTTATAATTTAGAATATAACGAAAAAGATAATTTAATGTATTTAGGTAATGAATCCAATCCCTATTTATATTTAATTGAAGAGGACTTGTATTCAAGGGATGATGGAGATGGTGCAGTGGTTATAACTGACGGTTGTAAATTTATAGCTAATATGGTTTTCTATAATTGCAGTTTGATCGCTTCAGTTATTATTCCAGATACTGTAATTTCTATTGGTGAATCTTCATTTAGATTTTGCAGTTCACTTACTTTTGTTGAAATAGGTAATTCCATTACATCTATTGGAGAAAAGGCATTTGAATCTTGCGGTTCACTTACATCAATTGTGATACCTAATTCCGTTATATCTATTGGAGAAAAGGCATTTGAATCTTGCGCTTCATTACAAAGCGTAATATTTGAAGAAAATAGTTCTTTAACTACTATTAATTCCTATGTGTTTTATAATTGTATTTCACTTGCTTCAATAAAAATACCAAATAGCATAAAAAACGTTGGTTATTATTCATTTGCTGGTTGTGAGTCATTAACAAGTGTTGAAATAGGTAGTGGAGTAAAATCTATCGATATTACTTCGTTTATGGGATGCTATTCATTAACAAATATGGAAGTAATTGAAAACAATGAAAACTTTAAAATGATAAATGGCGATTTGTATTCTAAAGATGGCAAAGAGTTAATACTTTTAGTTAAAGGCAAAACCGCAACTTCTTTTGAAATTCAAAATAGCGTAACCACTATTGGGACATATGCTTTCAACGAGTGCAGTTATTTAGAAAGTGTAAAAATTTCAAGTAGCGTAACCACTATTGGTGATTGGGCATTCGCGCACTGTCATATGCTAAGTAGTGTTATTTTTGAAGAAAATAGTCAGTTAAATAGAATTGGCAGTTCTGCATTTATTGGTTGCAAAACACTTCAAAGTATTACTATTCCTAATACGGTAACATCAATTGGCAATTCAGCATTTAATTATTGCACCTTATTAGAAAATATAATTTTTGAAGAAGGTAGTAAATTAACAACAATTGCTGGTTCTGCATTTAGTGGATGTAAATCACTCAAAACAATTAGTCTTCCTAACACAGTAACCTCAATTGGTAATAGTGTGTTTATGGATTGCACCTTGCTTGAGTGCGTTATTATTCCCAATTCAGTCACTTACATTGGTGAATGTGCGTTCGCTTATTGTGATAGTTTAACAATTTATTGTGAAGCGGAAAGTCAGCCTGAAAGTTGGGATTCTAATTGGAATCTTGATAATAGACCTGTTGTTTGGGGCTATAAAGAAGAGGAAGAACACACACCATATGAGTATTTTACTTTTACGTTATTAGAGGATGATACTTATTCAATTGCTGCAAAAGCCGTTTGTAATATGCCTGCTGAAGTTATTTTACCTTCTACTTATGAAGGTAAATTAATTAGTACTATTGGTTCTTATGCATTTAGATATTGCGATAGTTTAACTTCGATAGAAATACCTAATTCAGTTATTTCGATTGGGGATGGTTCGTTCGTTTATTGCGGTAGTTTAACTTCGGTGGTAATTCCCAATTCAGTCACTTCCATTGGTAATGAAGCGTTCGTTAATTGCAGTGGTTTAACTTCAATCGAAATTCCTGATTCCGTTACTTCAATTGGTGATTGGGCGTTCGCTTATTGTAATAGTTTGACTTCAATAGTAATACCTAATTCCGTTACTTCTATTGGTTATGAGGCGTTCGATTATTGCGAGAGTTTAACAAGCATTGAAGTAAGTGAAGATAATGAAACTTATTGTTCAATTAATGGCAACGTTTATAGCAAAGATGCAAAAATACTGTTGATATTTGCACCTGGAAAAATTGGCGAATTTTACGTTCCTGATTCCGTTACTTCAATTGGTGATTGGGCGTTCAGAAGTTGCGGTAGTTTAACTTCGGTGGTAATTGGTGATTCCGTTACTTCGATTGGGGATGGTTCGTTCGTTTATTGCGGTAGTTTAACTTCGGTGGTAATTGGTGATTCCGTTACTTCGATTGGGGATGGTTCGTTCGTTTATTGCGGTAGTTTAACAAGCATTGAAGTAAGTGAAGATAATAAAACTTATTGTTCAATTAATGGCAACGTTTATAGCAAAGATGCAAAAACACTGTTGATATTTGCACCTGGAAAAATTGGCGAATTTTACGTTCCTGATTCCGTTACTTCAATTGGTAAAAGAGCGTTCGCTTATTGTAATAGTTTGACTTCAATAGTAATACCTAATTCAGTTACTTCGATTGGGGATGGTTCGTTCTTTTATTGCGGTAGTTTAACTTCGGTGGTAATTGGTGATTCCGTTACTTCTATTGGTTATGAGGCGTTCGATTATTGCGAGAGTTTAACAAGCATTGAAGTAAGTGAAGATAATGAAACTTATTGTTCAATTAATGGCAACGTTTATAGCAAAGATGCAAAAACACTGTTGATATTTGCACCTGGAAAAATTGGTGAATTTTACGTTCCTGATTCCGTTACTTCCATTGGTAAATATGCGTTCTATAATTGTGATAGTTTAACTTCGGTTGTAATCGGTGACTCAGTTAATTCGATTGGTGGGTGTGCGTTCTCTTTTTGCGATAGTTTAACTTCGGTTGTGATTGGTAAATCCGTTACTTCAATTGGTGATTGGGCGTTCGCTTATTGCGATAGTTTAACAATTTATTGTGAAGCGGAAAGTCAGCCTGAAAGTTGGGATTCTAATTGGAATCCTAATAGTAGACCTGTTCTTTGGGGCTACGAGGAATAAGTTTCTACTAGTACTGCACAAATAAAGAAATTATTATTGCTTAAAAATATTAATTTAAAAACTTCTTTATTATTAAAGCTATAAATAAAAATGAATAATCAATAGATACAAAACGAAAGTCGCGGTAACAGTGCTATACCGCGACTTTTTTATATGTTTTTAACATAATTTTATATAATAATTTCTTGTTAAAAATAGCTTTTATATAATTTTTTGCGCAAAAAAACTCGGCTAAAAATAACCGAGTTTTTATTATTTTTAAAGGTCTATTTTAATTTGTTTTTGTTTTAAACGGTCAACGCAAAAATTCTTTAAATTAAGACTTTCTGTGCTTTGCCCATTCCTTCATTCTTAGTTCGCGTGAAAGGATTTTCTTTCTTAAACGAATGCTCTTGGGGGTAAGCTCAACAAGCTCGTCGTCGGCAATAAATTCCATGCACTGTTCAAGACTTAAAACTGTGGGGGTGATTAGCTTTAAGGCTTCTTCACTACCGCTAGCGCGGTTGTTCGTTAACTGTTTCTTCTTGCATACGTTAACAACAAGCTCGTCCTCTCTTGAGTTTTCGCCAACAATCATACCTTCGTAAACGTTTACGCCTGCTCCGATAAATAGGGTTGCTCTTTCTTGTGCGTTGTATAAGCCGTACTGTGTGGTAACGCCCGTGTCAAAGCAAACCAAGCTTCCGCGGTTACGCTCCTTCATATCTCCCTTATAAGGCTCGTAGCAGTCAAATACGTGATACATAACGCCAAAGCCCTTAGTGTCCGTAAGCATTTCACCTCTATAGCCAAACAAGCAACGTGAAGCAATTCTAAATTCAAGTCTGGTTTCGCCGTTGCCGTTAGAGGTCATGGTTACTAAATCGCCCTTTCTTTGCCCAATTTTATTCATAACTGCGCCAACGTATTCGTCGGGCACTTCAATAACTAAATTTTCAACGGGCTCGTACGTCTTTCCGTCTATTTCCTTAAAGATAACCTTGGGGCGTGAAATTTGGAATTCATATCCTTCACGGCGCATCTCTTCAACTAGTATAGAAAGATGAAGCTCCCCTCTGCCGTAAACCTTAAAGGTATCTGCGCTTTCAGTTTCTTCAATACGCATACTAACGTTGGTTTCTATTTCCTTAAACAAGCGCGCGCGAAGATGGCGTGAGGTTACGTATTTACCTTCTTTGCCTGCAAATGGGCTATTGTTTACCATAAATAGCATAGAAATAGTGGGCTCGTCAATTGCAACGAAGGGTAGTGCTTCAGGGCAGTCTAGTGAGCAAATGGTTTCACCAATATTAATTTTATCAATACCGTTAATTGCAACTATATCGCCAACCTCGCCCGTTTCAACCTCAACGCGCTTTAATCCTTCAAACTGGTAAAGGCGCGCAACTCTGCCTTGGCTTACCGTTCCGTCCGTGTGGCAAATGCTAACGGGCTGGCCGTTGGCAATTTTACCGCGAACGATTTTGCCTATACCTATTCTTCCAACGTATTCGTCGTAGTCAACGTTGCAAATTATCGTTTGTAGGGGTTTATCAAAGTCACCTTC
Source organism: Clostridiales bacterium (assembly GCA_015055965.1). Classification (GTDB taxonomy): domain Bacteria; phylum Bacillota; class Clostridia; order Christensenellales; family Borkfalkiaceae; genus HGM11416. Next base: position 43,124 of record SVHG01000004.1, on the reverse strand, counting down.
GGGTGCGGGAACTTCAGATAAAATAGTATCTAAAAGAGGGGACATATTTACTTCGGGATCGCTAAGATCTTTCTTTGCCCAACCAAATTTTGCGCTTGCATAAATGGTTTTAAAATCAAGCTGATCGTCGTTAGCGCCAAGGTCAATAAATAGCTCTATAACACCGTCAATCGTGCTTTCAAGGTCACCGCCTTTGTCTATTTTATTAATAACAACAACGGGCTTTTTGTTAAGGTTAAGCGCCTTTTTTAAAACGTATCTGGTTTGTGGCATAACGCCTTCAACCGCGTCTACTAAAAGCACAACGCCGTCTACCATAGAAAGTATACGCTCTACCTCTCCGCCAAAATCGGCGTGGCCGGGTGTGTCTATAATATTAATTTTAGTGCCGTTATAGTGAACTGCGGTGTTCTTTGCTAAGATGGTAATACCGCGTTCTCTTTCAAGGTCGTTACTGTCCATAACTCTGTCTTGAACGACTTCGTTGGTGCGGAAAACGCCGTTTTGTTTAAGTAATGCGTCTACCAAGGTGGTTTTACCGTGGTCAACGTGGGCTATAATTGCAATATTTCTAATATTTTCTCTTTTCATAAGCTTTCTCCTTGCAACCTTGAAATTATACAATAGGGTGCGTAATTTTGTCAAATATTTTAATAGCGCTAGGAATACAAAGTCAATTTTTTATTTAAAAAATAAAAAACAATTGACAAATGATAGAAATACTTAAAAAAATATGTTATAATATTTGCATTATCGTTATTTTACCGTTGAATTGCCTTTTTATTGGTTGTTTAAGGCAAAATTTTATTCGCATTAAGGAGTGAAAATGAGAAAAATTAAGATTTTTATAGGCTCTTCTATTGAAGAACTTAAAGAGGATAGAGTTGCTATCGGTAACTTTTTCCGTCAGCTTAACGATCTGTATTTAGATAACGGATTGTATTTTCAGCTCGTTATGTGCGAGGATTATGACGACGCTATTGAAACGGGCGGTAAGCAAAGCAAATACGATAAGGAAATTGAAGATAGTGAGCTTTCCGTTTTTATCTTTTTCAAAAAGGTTGGCGAATATACGGAGCATGAGTTTGAGGTTGCTTATTCTCATTTTAAAAGGGAGCTACGCCCCAAAATTTTAACCGTTTTTAAGTGCGTTAACGATAAAAACGAAATAGTTTCTTCCGTTCAGCACTTTGCAGATAAGCTTGATAAGGAGCTTAAGCATTATTACAAGACCTATTCTAATACGGACTCTTTAAAGCTTTGGCTAATTATGCAAATTAAGTGCATGGGCTTAGATCAAAGCATGGTGGAATTTAAGGGAGGAAGAGTGCTTGTTAACGGCGAATCTATTGCCGTATATTCCAACGCTCCCGCCTTTTGTAATCACGAAGAGCTTGCTAAGCTACAACAAGAGCTTTCTGTTGTTAAAAACGACTATTTAAGGCAAAAGGCAGAGTATTTAGAAAACCCCAACGATTTAGAGCTTTATCTTAAATATTCAACAAGCTCTAAGGCAAAAGCTGAAATAGAAGAGAAGATAAAATCCGCAGAGGAAAAGATATTTAATCAGCTTCAAAACATATACGCCGTTGCAGATTCCGGCAAGCTTTCAGAAAGGCAAATCTTGGGCTATAGGTTGATAGAACGGGGTAAATACGAGCAAGCGCTTGCTATTTTAGATAGTGAAGAGATATTTACTGAAGCGCTTGAAAACGAGCGTTTATTAGAGCGTGGCGAAGCAATAGTTTCAGCGGCAAGGGCAAATCTTCAAATCAATGTAAACGAAATTTTGCAGCGCATAGAAACGCTAAAAATTAAGGGTGTAACTAAAGATAGCGCAATAGAAATAGAAGAGCTTTACGCTAAGGCGTGCGAGCTTTGTAAAAAGCACTCTTTAGATAAAAGAATATTCTTAGAGTATTCTAACTTCTTGCATTTGCAAAAGCAGGACGCAAAGGAGCTTAAATTACTAGAAGAAGTGCGCGAATGCTTTGAAAAATTCGGTACGTGGGAAGAAAAATGTGACTATTGGCGTTCGTTAGGCAATAATTACCTTTCTTCTTCTAACGTATATAAAGGGCTTGAATGCTACGATAAAGCGTATAAGATTAACGGTGTGCTTTGCCAGTTAAGCCCTAGTGAAGAAAATTCTTTAAACAAGGCAAAATTAAGCTATAATATTTCACTTGCTTACGGTAAAAACGACTGTAAGGATAAGGCTTTTGAGTTTGCAAAGGAAAGCGTTGAAGAGTTTGAAAAGCTCTTTAATATTAATCCCAAAAGGCACGCAAGAAGACTTTCAGGCGCGTATATGCAGCTTGCTTGGTCCTTTGCGGTAGATAGTCAAAAGGCGTTTTACTATAAAAGGGCGTATGAAGTATTGCTTACTAGAATAGAAGCAGGGGATGCAACCGAAAGTGAAATTGCAGATTATATTTTTGCTGCAAAATATTACGCTTGCTTTAATATTAAAATTAATAAAAGCTACGAGCCTTTGAGCTTTGAGCGTGAGCTAATTCAAAATATTTGCGGGATGGCAAAAGAGCTTTCAGATAAAAACCCCGCCCGTTACGACGATCTTTACGCCGGAGTTTTATTTGATATAGGTAAAAATATTGAGGATTACGCTCAAGGTGTGAAATTTGAAGATGGCTCGCCGGAGGTCTTTTATTTGCAGGCAATTGCAATTTATAAGCGCGTGCTTGCAATAGACGAGTTTTCTACCCTTTATTCTTACGCTTACGTAAACGGAAGGCTTGGTAAATTCTATTTTGCTAGAGGAGATGCGCGCGCTAAAGAATATATACAAAGCTCAATAGATGCGTACGTTAAAATAGGGGAGCAAAAGGGCAGAAGCTCAAGGGTAAGGGCCTACCAGTATTACACGGTGGCAACCTACTATTTGCGCTATTTGAAGGATTATAAGTCTTGCGCGCTGGCTTATAAAAAATCGCTTGAGCTTTACGGCGAAATAGAAAACCCAACTGCAGACGATATGAGATGGATGGGATATATAAATAAGGATATCGAAGCTTACGGGCTTAAAGGGTATCTAACGGAGGAAGAAAATGGCTAAAGGCAAAAATAAAAGCCTATTAGGGCGGTTCGTGGGCTACTATAAGCCCTATAAAGGCGCTTTTGCATTCGATATGTTTTGCGCTCTTTTAATGGCGCTTTGCAATTTAATATATCCCTACATAGCGGGCGACATTATTGATATTCACGCGCCCGCAGGGGATTGGAGGGCAGTTGCCTTTTTTGGGGCAATAATGCTAGCAATCTTCTTACTAAAGGCATTTTTAAACTTTAGCGTAAGCTATTGGGGACATCTGGTGGGGATGCGTATGCAAGGGGATATGAGAGCTCAACTCTTTTCGCATCTAGAAAAGTTGCCCTTTTCTTACTATGACGAAACCAAGGTTGGCTCTGTTATGTCTAGACTGGTTAACGACCTATTCGAGGTTGCAGAGCTTGCCCATCACGGCCCGGAAAACCTATTCATATCTTTAATAACCATAGTGGGCGCGCTAATAATGATTTTGGGCATTAACCCATGGCTTTCGTTGATGGTATTAATTTTCTTACCTGTAATGTTTGCAATCGTTATAGGTATGCGTAAAAAGATGTTAGACGTATTCAGTCAGTCAAGGGAAAAGACCTCTTTAATAAACGCCGGGGTAGAAAGCGCTCTTTCAGGTATTAGAGTTTCTAAATCTTACACCGCAGAAAAGCACGAAATAGAAAAGTTTAATCAAACTAACGAAGAATTTAAAAAGGCAAGAAAAAATAACTATTTGGTAATGAGTAAGTTTAATACTTCAATGAACTTATGTACCGATATGTTGTATCTTATAACCTTGGTCGCGGGCGGTATCTTCTTTGCAATAGGCAAGATAGGCGCTGGCGAAATGACTGCTTACATTCTTTATATTTCTATGCTTATTAACCCCATAAGAACTTTCGTTACCTTATTTGAACAGGTAGAAGAGGGATTATCAGGCTTCAAGCGCTTCCAAGAGATTATGGAAATAGAGCCGGAGGACTTTAGCGAAGGAAAGATTAAGGTTGACGTTTTACAAGGAAACATTCAATTTAAAGGGGTTAGCTTTGCTTACGATAAAAGTGAAGATTTAGATGAAAAGTCCCCCAATAAGTTGATTATCGATAATATGGACTTAAATATTCCCAAGGGACACACCGTTGCTTTAGTAGGTCCTTCGGGCGGTGGTAAAACAACTCTTTGCAACCTAATCCCAAGATTTTACGAAATTGATAGCGGTAATATTTTAATTGACGGCATAGATATTAAGGATATGTCTTTAACCGATTTAAGAAGAAATATCGGCATAGTTCAGCAGGACGTTTTTCTATACGGTGGAACTGTTAAGGAAAATATAGCGTACGGTAATTTTGATGCAAGCGACGAAGATATTATTGAAGCTGCAAAGCTTGCAAATATTCACGAATACGTAATGGGCTTACCAAACGGCTACGATACCTACGTTGGTGAGCGCGGGGTTAAGCTTTCCGGCGGACAAAAGCAACGCGTTTCTATTGCAAGGGCGTTTTTAAAAAATCCCCCCATTCTTATTTTAGACGAAGCAACCAGTGCGCTTGATAACGCAACGGAAATGTTAATTCAAGAAAGCTTAGAAAAGCTATCTGAGGGCAGAACTACCATAGTGGTAGCTCACCGTCTTTCCACAATTAAAAACGCGGATGAAATTATCGTAATTACAAGTGAGGGTGTGGCAGAGCGCGGTACTCATACCAATCTTTTAGCAAAAGGTGGAATATATTCCGAATTATACAAATATCAATTTAAGAGTTTAGCTGAATAAGTTGCGCTATAGCGCGATTAACGGCATATTTTTAACAAAAAAGGCGGTTAACCGATTGGGTTTAACCGCCTTTAATATTGCTTTGTTTTAAATGATAAAGTTGCTTTTTTGCAAACGGTATTTCCGTTATGCGAAGTTTGGCACAGCCGTAAGGATATAACTGCTTTTCTTCTATATTGCTAATAGGGGTAAGGTCGTTAGGAATTTTTGCGCATACGCTATCGTAACCGTCCTCGTAGCCCCAATCAATTTTTACCGCCTCACATTTAATAACTATAGGTGGGTTTTGCGAAGAGAAGGGAAGGGCGTCAACCTTTCCTTCTTCAACGGTAAGCTTTTTGCTAAATAAGGCGTAATTAAAATCGCTTAAGGGTAAATATTCGTAGTCGCAATAGGGAAATTTCCTTTCAACCCCCTTTCTTTCATATTCTAGCATTACCTTTTCATATTCTATGGGTAAGGCAAATATTAAAGAGCCGTACTTAACGCAGTTTAGCCCGTAAGGTCTGCTAATAATTTCAGGCTCAACCTCAAAGCTTATTGCAATTTCTCTTTCCCCCTTTTCAATATTAAAGGAAATATTTTCATTAGTAGCTTTATAAGCCATTCCGTCTACCGTTAAGCTTTTTATAAACGAGGGAATCCTTACGGAGAAAGCAAAGGGCTTTTTAGCGCTTATTTTATAATTGATAGACTTTTTAAAGGGATATTCGGTAATAACTTCTATATTAAAGTCGTTAGTAGTTAATTTTGTGGGTAGTGGGGTAACGCTTATTACTTCATTTTCATTATACGCAAAAGCAGAAAGAGCAAGCTTGGGCCAGCCTTGGTTAAAGTTTGCGGTACAACACCCGTAATTTGGCTCTAATCCGAACAAGTGTGATTCATCACCGTTAGTTCTAAAAATTGGCTTACCGGGGAATTTTTTACAAGCAATTTGGTTGCTCATTTGCACGTATTGGTGCGCCCACATATCGTCTGAAATGGTAGCGGGTAGAGCGTTAAAGCTAACTAATTCAAGCATTTCTGCCCAGCGCGCTTGCCCCGTGATTTTATAAAGAAGCTCGTAAGAATACATTTGCTCTACAACGGCGCAAAGCTCAGTTCCTTGAATTGGGGATAGTCCGGATAAGCACTCGTCTCCCGTAAAAATTCCAACGGGGGTAGAGTTATATTTTTGCAAAACGGAAAGCAGGTAATCAACCTCGCTAGTGTTAGCGTTACCAAATAAAGAAGAGTAAAGGGCTTCCCCCTTTAGCGCCATACAAATATTAACTATATGGGTGTCTAACGTCCATTTATTCAGGGGGCGTTCCCATAAATTCGTAACGCCTTTATAGTCTATTCCCTCTTCCTTTAGCAGTTTTGCCAAATCGTAAAGCCATTCTTCGTTGTAATGCTTTAAAGTAAATTCAATAGCAATTAAGCCCTCAAACCAACGGTATTTGCCCCAATCAAAGAGCTTAATTTCGCCATTTTTTAAAAGGGTATATAAATTGCTTAAAAGGTCAAAAATAACCTTGGGAATATCTTTATCTAAAGAGCATTCGGCGTAAACGGTTAGTACCTTGGAAATAAGTAAAACAGCCCATGCGTCGTAGTTTTTGCGGTTTTCCTTTGAGCAGGGGCAAATCCAACCGTCCTCTTCTTGATTATTAACAATTGCCTTAACGTATTTTTGCGCTCTTGAAATAAGATCCTCGTCGTTAAGAAGATAAGCTAGGGGAATAAAGCCGTCTAACCAGTAGGGAACGCGCTCCCAGCCTTCTGCGTCACCGCCTATACAAGCGCTGTTTTTAACGTCATTCCAAACCTTATCTAAATTACCGCTTAAGCTATTTGCCTGTAGCCTTAATTGGTTTAAAAGCCAGCCCTTAGGTTTTAATTCTTGGGTAGTATAAAAGTTATATTTGTGCATAATTCTCCTAATATAAAAGTGGCGATAATCGTGTTATAGCGCCACTTTTTAACTGTTTTATTTAAGATAGAAGGTGTTTCCGCCAATAAATTCGCGTACTAAGCTAGTGGGCGGGATTTCATCATCCACGTCCGCCTCGTGAATAAAGTTAAGGAATTTAACCATAGAGCGAACCTCGTCGTAGCAGTCGTCACACGGTTCAACCTTATTAAGCAAGGGGAAGATATGTCTTTTTAAAATGCACACCTCGTAAAGGGTAGAGCTGTTAAAGATAAAGTCTGCCTGTTCTTGGAATGGGAATATCCATCTTTCTTCACCGCGTCTAACCGAATCCCACATGGAAAGGGTTTTTTGAACGGATGAGTTTCTGGTTTCGTAGTCACGCACGGTGCGCCTTAATAGTCTTAGATAGCTAGAAGGTATTCTGTTGTGGTTATCTAAGTTAAGGGCAAGCAAGGGGCTTACGTATATTTTAACTATAGAGTTAGCGTCTGCATCCTTGGGAAGCAATACCGGGTTAAGGGCGTGCAGTCCTTCAACTATAATTACCGTGCTTTCATCAAGCTTTAGCTTATGGCCAAGCCATTCGCGCCTTTCAATTTTAAAATTAAAGGTGGGAAGCTCAACCTCTTCGCCTGCTAAAAGCTGTGCAAGGTGTTTTGCAAAAAGGTCCGTATCAATGGTATTAATATGCTCAAGGTCAATAGTTCCGTCCGGACCGGGTGCGATTTTATCTCTATCTAAGTAATAGTCGTCAAGACTCATTAAAATCGGATTTTTGCCGTGAACTCTAAGCTGTGTTGCAAGCCTGTTTGCAGAAGTGGTTTTGCCTGAGGATGAAGGACCTGCAAGCATAGCAATCTTTGCTCCCCTTTGGCAAATAGCGTCTGCGATTTGTGAAAAACGCTTCTCGTGAAGGGCTTCGTTAACTTGAATAAGTGTGCGTATATGCCCGTTATCGACCATTTCGTTAAGATCTGCAACCGTTTTGCATTTCATAAGCTCGCCCCATTGTTTGCCCTCCGTATACACGTTAAAGAAGTTTGGGCTTTCCTTATAATGAGAAAGCTTATCCGGGTTAAGCGAGTCCGGAAAAATAAACATAAAACCGCTTGGTGCAGGAGTTATATCCCATACCCTTAAAAAACCGGTAGAGGGGGCCATTTCGCCGTAAAAGTAATCTGCAAAGTCGCCGTAATGATACATGCTAAAGGTCTTGTTTGTTCTGTATTCTAATAGCCTTGCTTTATCAAGCTGACCTTGTTTACGGTAGAATTCTATTGCTTCCTCCGTTGAAACGGTTTTGCGTTTTAAGATAACGTTTTTTCTAACGGTTTTTGCAATTTGAGCCTTTAACTTTTTAACGCTAAAATCCTTTGCGTTAGTAACTTTAATGTATAAACCGGAGCCAACGGTGCAGTTCATTTGAGCTTCAGATTCCGGCCAAAGCTTTTTGATTGCTGCAAATAAAATAAATTGCGCGGTTCTTTTATACGCGTCCATACCAAGGGGATCTTGATATCTTAAAAGGGTAACCTTACCGTTAGAAGCTTCGATCGCCTTTCTTAAAGATGGCTTATCGTTTTTGCTTCTTCTTTTGCGTGTGGGAACGTAGTTAAGAGTAAAAACCTCTCCCGCAATTTTTGCAACGATAGGATCGTGTGAAAGCTTGCCGTTTATTAAGCCCATTTCGGTTATTATTTGTAAAAGTGTTTGATTTGGGTGGGCTACCGTCTCCCTTCCGTCAATAATAAGCTTCATATATTTTTTACCTTCCTTATGGTTAATTTCGTTTAAAAATTTTTACCTTTACCACTTATAACGCGTTAATAAAGTAAAGTAGATTGCGGTAGTTAACCATTTAAGGTGGCTTGTAGAAACTCTTGCCCGTATTGCAAGTATATACCGAGTGGTGCAAAGGCTATTATACCACCAAATATAATATATGTCAATACTAATTTTAAAATTTATTTTAAGAAATTTATCTTATTAGGCTTGTAAATGGGGGAGATAAAAATTGGTAAAAACAGCAAAAATTAAATAAAAAAAGCGCGTATGAAACGCGCTTAAATATACTAATTAAAATGTAAAAAACCTTTAGAAAGTGCCGGCATAACGCTGTTATCGACCATTTCATCTATTTTTTCATCCGTCATTTCCTCAAACATAGCTCTTAGTCCAAGGAAATTTGAAATACCCATTAAAATATAGGCTATGGTGGTATGATCTAAGGAAGAAACCTCTTTTCCATCACGATTTAACGATTTGGTGTAGCTTTTAGCAAAGGACTCGTAATAATCCACGAACATATTGCGGTCTATAGAAAGACTTCCCCAAATAATGTCGTATACGTTGGGATTTAATACCGCGTACTTAACGAAGCACTTAATACCCTCACGCTCCTTTTCGTAACGGGTAGTGCAGTTCTCAATACCCTTAGCAAGCAGATTTTTAATTTCGTTTTTATACTTTTCCATTAAAAAGCGATAAACGTCCGTTTTGGTATCAAAATATATATAAAAAGTACCAACGGCTGTTTGCGCTTCTTTACAGATATCAGCTATAGAGGTATTATAAAACCCCTTTTGGGTAAACAAATGCTCTGCAGTCGTTATAAGCTTATCCATTTTTATTTGCCCAAGTTTGGTTTTTGGCTTATTAATACCGTGGTGCAAGCTTTCTTTAGTTTCCATCAAAAAAAAATCCTTTAATACAATATTATAATAAGATTATAGCACATTTTTTGCTATATTGCAACAGTAAAAAGAGAAAAAAGTCTAGTAGTTGTTTTAAAATTTACTATTGGCTTACGTTAATAAAAAAATTACCGTTAAAATATGCGTGATGGGACTAATTTTTATTAATTTAGAGGTTTTTAATGAAAAAAAGGAAAAAAAATTACTTTTTTACTAAACTTTTTTCAAATTTGCTATTGACAAAGCCCAATTTATGTAATATAATATAGATAGACAAAATATGAACATTATTCATATTTCTTTAACGGAGGTATTAAAAAATGACTTTTAGCGAATTGAAAGTAGGTCAAAAGGCGTCAATTCAAAAGACTTTTACAGCAGCTGACGTAACTGCATTCGCAGGCATTAGTTTAGACGTAAATCCCATTCACATGAGCGACGGTTACGCTAAACAAACGGTGTTCGGAAAGAGAATAGTACACGGTATTTTAACCAGTGGTCTTATTTCTGCAGTTCTTGCTAATAAGCTTCCCGGTCCCGGAACGATTTATCTTGGCCAAGAATTACGTTTTACTGCTCCCGTATTTTTAGGTGACGACGTAACTGCAGAGGTAGAAATTGCAGAAATACGTGAAGATAAAAAGATTATTAAACTAAACACCACTTGTTATAATCAAGACGGTAAGGCTGTTATAACCGGTATGGCAACCGTTAAGTTTGACGCTTAAGGAGAAAAATATGGCTGATTATAAATCCATTTTATTTGAACAGATGATTAAGGATTTTGCCGAAAAGGAGGTTAAGCCTCTTGCTCAAGAAGTAGACGAGCAGGAGCGTTTTCCCGTTGAAACGGTAGAAAAAATGGCAAAAGCCGGCTTGCTTGGTATTATCGTACCCAAGGAATACGGCGGAGCGGGCGGAAATTATAATATGTATATAAGCGCGGTTGAAGAGCTTTCTAAGCATTGTGCAACCACGGGCGTTATTCTTTCTGCTCACACCTCACTTTGTCAAGCTCCTATTTTAGAATACGGCACACCCGAACAAAAGCAAAAATATCTTCCTGATTTAGCAAGTGGCGCTAAGCTTGGCGCGTTCGGCCTTACAGAGCCCAACGCGGGTACTGACGCTAGTAACCAACAGACGGTTGCAATAGAAAAAGAAGATCACTACCTATTAAACGGTAGCAAAATATTTATTACTAACGCAGGATACGCGTCCGTTTATATTATTATAGCGGTAACGGGCAAAGGACTTAAAGGCCCTGAAATGTCTGCCTTTATAGTAGAAAGCGATTTTGAAGGCTTTTCCGTTGGTAAAAAGGAAATGAAGATGGGTATTAGAGGCTCTTCTACCTGCGAGCTTATCTTTGAAAACGTAAAAGTGCCCAAAGAAAATCTATTAGGTAAGCGTGGCGACGGCTTTAAGATTGCAATGAAGACCTTAGACGGCGGACGTATCGGTATTGCGGCTCAAGCTCTTGGTATTGCAGAAGGCGCGTTAGACGCTACCGTTGCTTACGTAAAGAGCAGAAAGCAGTTTGGAAAGCCCATTTCTGCCTTCCAAAACACGCAGTTCGTGCTTGCTGATTTGTCAACTAAGATTGCGGCTGCAAGATGTTTAGTTTACGTTGCTACCGACGCTAAGCAAAACAAGCTTCCCACCTTATCCGTAAACGCTGCACAGGCTAAGCTATTTGCATCAGAAACGGCTATGGAAGTTACTACTAAATGCGTTCAGCTACACGGCGGTTACGGCTATACTCGTGAGTATCCCGTTGAAAGAATGATGAGAGATGCTAAGATTACCGAAATTTACGAAGGAACCAGTGAGGTTCAAAGAATGGTTATTTCGGGAGCTCTTTTGAAAAAGTGAGGTGCTAAGATATGAAAATTATAGTTTGTATTAAGCAAGTTCCTAACACTACGGAAATTAAAATAGATCCCGTTACCAACACTTTAAAGCGTGACGGTGTTCCAAGTATTATAAACCCGGACGATAAGACGGCTTTAGAGGTTGCTCTTCAGCTTAAAGAAAAGCACGGTGCAACCGTAACGGTATTAACTATGGGCCCGGCACAAGCAGAAAAGGCGTTAAGAGAAGCGCTTGCAATGGGCGCAGACGAAGCCTTCTTGCTTACCGATAGAGCGTTTGCCGGCAGCGATACCTTAGCAACTTCCACCATTATAGCAGGCGCAATTAAGAAATTGGGGGCAGATATCGTATTCTGTGGCCGTCAGGCAATAGACGGGGATACCGCTCAAGTAGGTCCTCAAATTGCAGAGCATTTACAAATTCCTCAAATAACTTACGCTGCCGCAGTTGATTACGATAGCGAAAGAGAAGTTCTTATCGTTAAAAGACAGTTTGAAGATAGATATCAAACCTTAGAGGTTAGCGGTCAATGCTTAGTAACCGTTCTTTCAACCTTATGTCCCCCAAGATACATGAACGTTTGGGATATAGTTGATCAAGATGAAAAGGAAATAGGTATAATCACCTTTGCGGATTTAACCTTAAACCGTGAAGATATCGGCTTAAGCGGTTCACCCACCAAGGTAAAATCAACCGCCACCAAGCAGTTTGATAAGACTATTGAAACGTTGGAATTAGACGCTGAAAGCGCAGCTAAGACCATTGTGGACGCTTTAAAAACGCGTCACTTGATATAGGGAGGTAAAGAAATATGGCAAAAAACGTTTGGGTATTTTGCGAACAGCGCGACGGTGAAATTCAAAGCGTTGCGTTCGAGCTTTTAGGCGCTTCCCGCGAGTTAGTAGAAAAAACTAATGAAAAGGTTATTGCAATCTTATTGGGTAATAATATTAAGGAAAAGGCAAGCGAGCTTATTGCTTACGGCGCAGACGAGGTTCACGTTGTAGATGACGAAAGACTTGCAACCTACGTAACAGAGCCTTACGCTCAAGCAGTTACTCACCTCGCTAAGCAGTACGAGCCTTCAGTTATTTTATTTGGCGCAACCAGCATTGGTAGAGATTTAGCGCCCAGACTTTCAGCAAGACTAAAAACCGGTCTTACCGCTGACTGTACTAAGCTGGAAATGGATGAGCAGGGTAGCTTATTTATGACACGTCCTGCCTTTGGCGGAAATTTATTTGCAACAATTATTTGCCCGGATAGCCGTCCTCAAATGTCAACGGTACGCCCCGGCGTTATGAAGAAGCTTGAAAAAGATAATTCAAGAAAGGGTGAAATCGTTTGCGATTCTATTACTTGGGAAGAATCAAAATTCGCAGTTAAGGTAGTAGAAGAGGTTAAGGAAATTCAATGCGTTGAAAATATAGAGGAAGCAAAGATTTTAGTATCTTGCGGTAGAGGCGTTAAGAATATTGAACCTGCTTTTGAGGTTGCAGGTAAGCTTAAGGGTATGGTATCTGCATCACGTTCACTTGTAGATGCCGGCGTTATAGGTCATTGTTCACAGGTAGGTCAAACGGGTAAAACCGTTCGCCCCGAAGCATATTTAGCGTTTGGTATTAGCGGTGCAATTCAACACCTTGCAGGTATGGAAGAATCTGAATTCATAGTTGCAGTTAACACTGATAAGAACGCGCCTATATTCAAGGTTGCTAACCTTGGCATAGTTGCAGATGCAGGCGCAGTACTCAAAGAGCTTCAAAAAATATTATAGTATATAATTAATGATTTAGGAGGAAAACCCAATGAGCAAAGTATATTTAGTAAGCGCAAAAAGAAGCGCTATTGGTAGTATGCTCGGAACTTTAGCAAATACCACGGCTACCGATTTAGGCGCAAGAGTTTTAAAGGCTACTCTTGAAGCAGGTAACGTTAATCCCGAATGGTTAGACGAGGTTATCGTAGGTAACGTTTTACCCGCAGGCTTAAAGCAAGGCCCTGCAAGACAGGTTGCTATTAACGCAGGCGTTCCCGTTGAAATTCCCGCTTATTCAATCAATATGGTATGCGGTAGCGGTATGAAGGCTGTTATTAACGCAGTTCTTTCTATTAAAGCAGGCGCAGCTAATTTAATTGCAGCTGGTGGAACTGAGGTTATGAGTGGAGCTCCCTTCCTTGTTCCCGGAAAGGTTCGTTCAGGTAACAAGATGGGCGAAATGAAGCTTATCGACCATATGCTTATAGATTCTCTTACCGACGCTTTTGGTAATATGCACATGGGTATCACTGCAGAAAACGTTGCAGAAAGATACGGCATTACTCGCGCTATGCAGGATGAGTTTGCTATTAAGTCACAAGAAAAGGCAATCGCAGCGCAAGATGCAGGTAAGTTTAAAGATGAAATAGTTCCTCTTACCGTTAAGGTTGGCAGAAAGGAAGTTTTATTTGATGCAGACGAATATATCAACCGCTCAACTTCTTTAGAAAAGCTTGGCACGTTACGCCCCGCGTTTAAGCCGGACGGAACTGTAACTGCAGGTAACGCATCAGGTATTAACGACGGTGCAAGCTTCGTTATCGTTGCAAGTGAAGAAGCAGTTAAGAAATATAACCTTGCTCCTATGGCAGAAATCGTTGGCGTAGGTCAGGGCGGTGTTGAACCCGACGTTATGGGCTTAGGTCCTGTTCCCGCAGTAGGAAACGCATTAAAGAACGCGGGTATGAAGCTTGAAGAAATGGAAGTTTTAGAACTTAACGAAGCGTTTGCGGCTCAATCGTTAGGTGTTGTTAAACTATTAAGCGAACAACACGGCGTAAGCGAAGAAGCTATTAAAGAGCGTTGCAACGTAAACGGTGGTGCAATTGCATTAGGTCACCCCGTTGGCGCAAGCGGTAACAGAATTATAGTAACTTTAGCTCACGAATTAAAGCACAGCGGTAAAACCTACGGCGTTGCATCACTTTGTATCGGTGGCGGTATGGGTACTGCAGTTATACTTAAAAATTTATAAAAATAAAAAAAATATATGAATAAAGGAGAAAACTAAAATGAGATTACAAGGAAAAGTAGCAATAGTAACTGGTGGAGCAAAAGGTCTTGGCGGAGAAATGGCTCAAACCTTCGCAAGAGAAGGCGCAAGGGTTATCGCAGTAGATATGATGCCTTTAACCTATGAATGTGAAAACGTTGAATTTTATCAATTAAACGTAACCGATAGCGAAGCTTGTAAGGCTTTATTTGAATACGCTAAGGAAAAATTCGGAAGAATTGATATACTAGTTAACAACGCTGGTATTACCAGAGACGCTATGACTAGAAAGATGAGCGACGAGCAATGGGATCTTGTAATTGATATTAACCTTAAGGGTGTATTCAATCTTACCCGTCACGTTGGACCTTTCATGGAAGAAATCGGTGGCGGTAGCATAATCAATATTTCTTCAGTAGTAGGCGAATACGGTAATATCGGTCAAGCTAACTACGCTGCATCAAAGGCCGGTGTTATCGGCTTAACCAAGACTTGGGCAAAGGAATTTGCTAGAAAGGGCGTTCCCGTAAGAGTAAACGCTATTGCTCCCGGATATATCATGACTGATATGATGAAGACCGTTCCTGAAGATCTACTTAAGAAATTCGCAGGTCTTACCATGCTTGGCCGTTTAGGTCAACCCGAAGAAATTGCTAAGGCTGCATTATTCCTAGCAAGTGACGACGCTTCTTACGTAACCGGCCACGTTCTTTCTGTAAACGGCGGTATGAGATTATAAGATTTATTGGAGTATAGACTTATGGAAAAAGCTAACGTTGGTATAGTTGGCGTAGGTACTTATCTACCCAAGAATATTATGACCGCAAAGGAAATTTCAGATGCTACTAACGGCGTTTGGAGCGAAGAAGCGGTAAGAGAAAAATTAGGTATTAAGCAAAAATATATGCCTTCCGGCGAGGCTTGTGACGGCACTCAGGAAATGGGCGCTTTAGCAGCTTTAAAGTGCTTAGAAAATACCGGTGTTGATCCCCTTGAAATTGACGCTATCTTATGTATCACCGAAGAATGGAAGGAATATCCCTTAACCACCTCTGCTTGCTACGTTCAAGATAGAATTGGCGCGAAGAACGCTTGGGGTATAGACGTTCAAAACCGTTGCTGCACGGCAGTATCTGCTATGAAAATGGCTAAGGATATGCTTATTGCAGACGACGAAATGAATATGATTTTAGTTTGTGGCGGTTACCGTAACTGCGATATGATTGACTATACCGATAGCGGTGTATCATTCATGTTTAACCTTGGCGCGGGCGGTGGTGCAATTCTTCTTAAGAAGAACTACGGCAAGAACCTTTTATTAGGAACTCACCTTATGAGTGACGGTTCTGTAGTTCATACCTGCGGTTCAAAGGTTGGCGGTATCGTTAATCCCGTAACTGCAGAAAACGTTAAGGAAATGAATATGCTTCGCCTTATGGATTCACCCAAGATGAAAGGTCTTTTAAATACCGTTTCTATGCCTAACTGGTATCACTGTATAGACGAAGCTCTTCGTAAATCAGGCAAAACCCGCGCAGACATAGATTATCTTGCAATTCTTCACATTAAGCGTTCAGGTCACAAGGCTATGCTTGCAGACTTAGGCTTAACCGAAGAGCAGACTATTTATCTTGAAGATTACGGTCATATCGGTCAAATAGACCAAATTCTTTCTTTAGAGCTTGCTTTAAAGGAAGGTAAGGTTAAACCCGGTAGCACCGTTTGTATGATTGCTGCAGGTATCGGCTACACCTGGGCAGCAAACATTATTCAATGGGGCTAATATTTTATGGCATTTTTTCTTGACACGTTATTCGGATCTTTAACTCCGATGTGCGTAACGGCGTTAGTAACGTTGGCAATAACACTAATATTCAAAACCTCGTTCACAACGAACTTTGCTCAGGGTGTTGTTTCTGCGTTCGGCGCGTATTTCGTGGCAACTATGCTTACCAAGTGGGGGTATTCCATTTGGTTATCAGTTCCCGCGGGTATGCTTGTTTCTATGCTAATGGCAATAGTTATTGACGTTGGTATTTTTAGAAGAGGCAGATACGTTAACGCATTGGGTAAGCAGATCATAACAATGGGTCTTATATCTATTATAGTAGGCGCAACGCCGTTGGTATATGGTATAGCAACGCCGTTGTTTAAGCCCTTTATTGATGGTGTTAAGACCTTTGAAGTTGCAGGCGGTAGCGTTGCGTTTACTTGGAACTCTATTTTTTGCGCAGGTATAACCGCTATCGTAATAGTGCTTATTTTCGTACTATTAAAGTACAGTAAATGGGGGCTTTCCGTTCGAGCTACTGCATCAAACGAGTACGTTGCGGGTATGATGGGTATAAATACTCATATAGTAACCGCGTTATCTTGGGGTATTGCAGGTGCTTTAGGCGCGTTAGCCGCATCAATTAACGCTTCATCAGGTACTACTATTAACATTTACTTTATGACTAACTATCAGGTATACGCTTTCCTTGCGGGTATTTTAGGCGGGTTCTCAACCTTCCACGGCCCGGTTATAGCAGCGCTAATGATACCTTTGGCAAATAATCTTATAAGTTATTTGGTAAACGTAGCAAATCGCCCTGATCTTACCGGTTGGTCAATGGTTTTCGTTTACGTTATTGCCCTAGTGATTATATTCTTTAAGCCACAGGGCATATTTGGCAAGAAGATTGCAAAGAAGGTGTAATATGAATAAACGTTTATCTGAAAAATATACCCTTCTAGGCAGTAATCCCAAAACCAAAAACAACCTGCTTGAAGGTGTTAAATCGTTTGCAAAATCACCCTCAATCCACTTTCTTTTATTTGGTTTAATTATCGTTTTAATTGCTTATTTAGCAGTTGAAAAGACTTTTCCGAATATAATACCTTATTCTTGGGCGTCTGCATTATCGGTTACAATGGCGTATTCAGTAGCTTCAATAGGTTTCTGCTTACTCATGGGATATTCAGGACTAGCTTCGCTTGGTACGGGTGGATTTATAGGTATAGGAACTTACGCGGTTTATTATATTATAAACGTATCTGGTCTTTCTTTGTGGCTTGCTATTTTGGTTGCAATAGCCGTTGCAATAATAATTGGCGCAATCGTTGGCTTTATTTCACTTAGAATAGAAGGTATTTATCTTGTAATTTTAACCTTAGGTCTTTCTGAAATCTTGCGTAACCTATACGTCGTTATTGAAGATAGTATTAAGATTAAAAACTTTGAGTTTGTTGGTTTTTTATTTAAACGTCAACACGCTATCTATATCGTTATGGGTTTATTGGTTATCGTAATGATAATTACGCATAATATTATCAATAGCCCCACGGGTAGGGCAATGCTAGCTATGAAAAACTCAACGGCGGCAGCTCAGGCAATGGGTATAAGCTTAATTAAATACCGCTTGCTTGCGTTTATTATTTGTACCGTTTACGCAGCTCTTTCAGGCGTGTTACTTATGGTAACGTTGCGTTCTGCAAGAGCAAGTGAAGGCACGGGCTTCTATGCTTTAATAACCTCACTTAACATACTTGCGGCGGTAATTATAGGTGGGTATAAGTCCATCTGGGGCGCGATTTTCGGCACTTTCGTGCTTTACGGATTAAAAACTACTATACTTAGCAATATTGATTTCTTAAGTGACGAGCTTATGGTATTTATTTCAGGTATTTTAGTTATAGTAATCGTAATGTTCTACCCCGGTGGTTTAGCTCAGCTTATTGGTGGATTAAAATATAAAATTAAGAAGTTTGCATTAAAACTGAGAGAGGCGAAATATGGTAAAGATCTTGGATAAATTATTAGCTCATTCAGGCAAACTTACTAAGGCTCGCCAAAATTATGACTGGATTAAGGAAGAGCTTTTAGGATTAGAAGAAAGAATTAACACTAAAAAGCAAGTAGAACTTGATAGATTTGTAGTTCGCGCTAATAAACAGCTTGCTAAACTTGGCTATACCATTGATAAAAGCGAGTACGTTAATGCTTTAATAGAAGAAAAATTACAACGCTTTGACGTTAAAAACTATATGAATCACCGCGCGCTAAATCACGGTGATGCAAAGGCTATTTTTAAGGCTATTAAAGCAGGTAACGATTGGCAAAGCATTTTACCCGGTCATAACGAAAAGTATAAAAAGCTTATTGAAAAAAGAGCTAATTATGCAAGTAAGGTTAATGAATTATCAAATAATTCTACCGTAGAAAAGGTGGACTCAAGCGCTTACGATAGGCTAAAAAATCAATTATTAGCGGAATATGAAGCGTTTAAGGCTACCGTAGATAAAAAATACGAGGGTATTTTTCAAAAGGAAAAGGCTCGCTTAGAAAATAAGCTTACTAAGGCGGAAGAGAAAATTAATTTAATAAAATCAAAGGTAAAGGTTGAAAAAACTCTTGAGCCTGACGTTTTATTAGAGGTTAAAAACCTTAAAATGTATTTTGGCGGATTAAAGGCAGTAGACGATTTATCTTTCAACGTTAAGAAGGGCGAAATATTTGGTTTAATCGGTCCTAACGGTGCTGGTAAAACCACCGTGTTTAACTGTATTACCCGTTTCTACGATGCTACGGGTGGTGATATGTACTTTGAAAATAAGTACGGCGAAGTGGTTAACATGCGTGACTTTAAGGTTCACGACGTTTTACTTCAAGGTATATCAAGAACCTTCCAAAACATAGAGCTCGTTAAAGAGGTTTCCGTTTTAGAAAACCTTTTAGTTGCAGCAACAAGAACTTACCGTTCAGGCTTTGCAGTTCACGCTCTGGGGCTTCCTTCACTTAAAAAGGAAGAAAAAATGTTAAGGCAAAAGGCTATGCGTATTTTAAAATTTATGCAAATAGAGCAGTACGCAGGTTGGATTGCTATGGGACTTCCTTACGGTATTCTTAAAAAGGTAGAAATTGCCCGTGCGTTAATGGCAGATGCAAATCTAATTATTATGGATGAGCCTGCTGCAGGGCTTAACGACGTTGAAACTATTGAATTAACTGAAATTATTCGTAAAATTAGGGACACGTTTGGCGTAACTATTTTACTTGTGGAACACGATATGAAGCTTGTTATGAGCGTTTGCGATAACATTTGCGCAATTTCATTCGGTCAGCTTCTTGCAATAGGCACACCCGAAGAAATTCAAAGCAATAAAGCAGTTCAAGAAGCATACCTAGGCGTAGAGGAGGATGAGTAATATGAGTGAGCTTTTAAAGGTTGAAGGCTTAAGACTTAATTACGGACCTATAACTGCGTTAAAGGGTGTTGATTTAAACGTTGAAGAGGGCACGATAGTTGCAATCCTTGGCGCAAACGGCGCGGGAAAAACCTCCACCTTAAAGGTTATTTCCGGATTATTAAAGCCTGCCGGCGGTAAAATAGCCTTTGACGGGGCTAATATAGCTGGTAAGTCTGCGCATAAAATAGCAAAAATGGGTATAATGCAATCTCCCGAAGGCCGTCACGTTTTAGTTGGTCTTACCGTTGAAGAAAATCTTCGCGTAGGTGGCTATAACGTTAAGGATAAAGCTCAATTAGAAAGGAATTTTGAAAGAGTTTATACCTTATTCCCACGTTTGAAGGAACGTGCTAAACAGCAATCTTCAACCCTTTCAGGCGGTGAACAGCAAATGCTTGCTATAGGTAGGGCGCTTATGGGCAGTCCTAAGCTTCTTATTTTAGACGAGCCCTCTTTGGGCTTAGCTCCTCTTCTTATTAAGGATATATTTGAAACCTTAAAGAAAATTAAGGAAGAGGGTACTACCATTCTAATCGTAGAGCAAAATGCGCTTGCTACTTTAAAAATAGCAGATTACGCTTACGTTTTAGAGCTTGGTAAAATTAGCATGCACGGTAAGGCGGAGGACCTTATGAAGGATGAACGTCTTATTTCGGCATATTTAGGCGGTTAAAGCATTCCCGTGAAAGTCGGGATATAAGTATTGAAACATTTGCATCATATTGTGAGAATGCTTAATGTTAATAAAAAAATAAAGGAGAAAATTAATGAGAAAACTTTTATCAAAACTTTTAGCTATGTCACTTGCTTTAGTTTTAGTATTCACCTTCTTCGCTTGTACCGGTACTGATAGCACTGGTTCAGAAGATGGCCCTGCTGAAGTAGTATGGGATGAAGAAGAAGACGATTTAAAGGGTATTACCGAAACTGAAATTTGGGTTGGTAACTCTGCTGGTACTACCGGCCTTCTTGCTGGTATAGGCGTTCCCTTTAATCTTGGTATTGAAGCTGCTTTTGCTGCTTACAACGCTAAGGGTGGCTTCAACGGTAGATCTGTTAAGCTTAAACACTATGACGACGGCGGTCTTGCTGATCAAGCTGCTACCTTTATGGATAAGCTTATTCACGAAGACGAAGTATTTGCAATCGTTGGTAACTTCGGTTCATATGCAGTTGACGTAAACCTTGATACTCTTATTGATGAAGAAGTTCCCATGGTATATGCAGCAGCCGGTAACAACGCTCTTCTTAACGAAGATGCTAAAACCTTAGGCGAAAAGGGTATTTTCCCCGTTCAACCTCTAAACCAAACCGAAGGTAGAATGCTTATCCTTCGTGCCTTCGCTCCCACTGATAAGGGCGGTCTTGGCGCAACCAAGGTTGGTGTTATCTACAATTCAGTAGAAGCATCAGAATCTCTTTACAGAGGTATTGAAGCAGAAATGGCTAACCTTCCTGCAGCTCAAAAGAATAATATCGTTGTTCAAAAGGTAGCTGGCGAAGATTACTCTGCAGCAGTTAACGCTTTAAAGGCTCAAGGCTGTGATACCGTTATTTTAACAGTTATCGGCGCTAACTTTACTACCGCACTTACTACTATGGCTAACTCTGCATACTTCTGCAAGGTTTTAACCTCTTACAATAATGCAAGTGCTGCAGTATTTAACGATGCAAACAACCTTCTTGCTGAACAATATACCAGCGTATTCTCAACTATGGCTATTTTTGCTCAAGCATGGTTAGACATCAGCTCTTTAACTTACGTATATAACAAGGCAGATAGCCCCCTATTAGCTGCTTATAAGTATCTTGATACTATATTAGGAACTAATAACTATGCAAACGGTGTTCCTGGATTCAACGAAGAATACTGGGGTGTTGCAGAAAACATCTATAGCTACGCATTAACCGTTGATCCTACCACTGCATTCGCAATGAGTTACGATTCATACGCACTTGCTGGTTATATTGCCGGTGATTTATTCTGTCAAGGTCTTGCTGAATTACAAGCACAAGAAAAGGCTTTATCAAGAGCTAACTTTGTAAATATCATGGAAACTAAGTCATACAAGATTGCTTTAGCAGATTACCTTTCATTTGCTGACGGTATGAGATCAGGTGTTCAATCATTCGCTTTAACCTCTATTTATGACGTATACAATCTTAACGCTGAATTAGGTGGTGGTGTATATCACGCTGCATCAAGTGCAACCGTTTACGGCTTAACCTCTATGGCTCAATACAGAGAAATTTTAGCAGGTAACGCTCAGTAATTAACAATAACTAAAATTAAATCTCTCCGCCTTTTTGGCGGAGAGAAAAATCATTAAAACATACTTAATTCTCACATTTAATGTATGCTTTGTTTAAGCGCTTAAACAAAATTCTCCGCCTCGCACGGCGGGGCGGGGGATTTATATTTTTTTAAAGAATTATTAAAAAACAATCAATTTAACAATCTTTAATAATAACGAAAATATACGAACAAAAAATATTCAAAAGTGCGGTTAACGCGCTTATACGCTAACTTTTTTATTTAAATTTGGAAATGATTCGCTTAAAAAGCGGTTTATGTAATATATAAAATATATGTTTTAAGGAGTAATATTATGGCAAAGTATTTATCTATTAGCGAAGCTTTAAGCTTAGTTAAAAGCGGTGATTATATAGTTACCGGTCTTGGCGCTGCAGAGGGTAGAGAGTTTATGACTAATCTTCACACTATTGCAGACCACGTTAAAGACGTTTTAGTTTCTAACTGCTTACCTATGGGTGCTTATGAATTTATTACCAACCCCGAATATAAGGACGTGTTTACAACCGAAGGTTGGTTCTATACTCCCGTTCTTCGTAAGGCGCAAGTAAACGGTAATATTTCATTTATTCCCAACCACCTTCACCTTGCCGCAACTAAAAGACTTTTCTATCGCACGCCTGATATTTACGTTGGTATTGCTTCTATGCCGGATAAGCACGGCTACGTTTCTCTTTCATTATCTAACACGTATGAAATGAAGATGATAAAGGCAGCTAAAACGGTTATTCTTGAAATCAACCCCAACGCGCCCAGAACCTTTGGTGACGTTCAGCTTCATATGAACGAAATCGACTACGTTGTAGAAGTTGATTATCCCATTCCTGAGCTTGCTGACGTAGAGCCTAATGAAAAGGACCTAGTTATTGGTAAAATTATTGCCGATATGATTAACGACGGTGACTGTATTCAGCTTGGTATCGGCGGTATTCCCAACGCCGTTGCCGCAAGCCTTATGGATAAAAAAGACCTTGGTATTCATACCGAAATGTTAACCAGCGGTATGGTTAAGCTTGCAAAGGCGGGCGTTATCACCGGTAAATATAAACAAATTCACAACGGTAAAATGGTTGCAGCGTTTGCAATGGGTCCCAAGGAATTATACGATTATATAGACGATAACCCTGCGGTTGCTATTTTAGACGGCGGTTACGTAAACGATCCTTATACCATCATGCAAAACGATAATCAGGTATCAATTAATACATCTATTGAAGTTGACCTTACCGGTCAATGTTGTTCAGAAAGTATCGGTTCACGTCAGTTCTCCGGTACGGGCGGTCAGTCAGATACGGCTGTAGGCGCTCAAAAGTCAAAGAACGGCCGTTCTATTATCGCTTTATATTCAACCGCAATGGTTAAAAACCCCGCAACGGGCGAGCGTGAAGAGGTTTCTAAAATCGTTTGTCAGTTAAAGCCGGGCGCTGCGGTATCTTTATCACGTAACGACGTTGATTATTTAGTAACTGAATACGGTTGCGCTTCACTTCGCGGAACTTCACTTGCAGAGCGTGTAAACCGCATAATTGCTATTGCTCATCCCAAATTTAGGGAATCATTAAGAGAAGAAGCTATTGCAGCTGGAATTATAGCTAAATAATTACTATGGCAGAATTTATTTTTGAAGGTAAACAGGTCTATTACGAGGTTCACGGCAATTCAGGAGAGCCAATAATTATACTTAACGGTATAATGATGTCTACGCTTAGCTGGAAGCCCTTTATAAAGGATTTTTCTAAGAACAATGTTGCTATTTTAGTGGACTTTTTAGACCAAGGAAGAAGCGCAAGAATGTCAGAGGACTATAATCACGAAATACAAGTAAGGCTTGTTAACGCGCTTATAGACCAACTTCCATTTGAAAAAGTATCTATTATGGGTATATCTTACGGCGGTGAAATAGCGGTGCAGTACGCAGTTAATCATCCCGAAAGAGTAAGAAGATTAATTCTAGCGAATACTGCGGCAAGAACCTCTGATTGGTTACGCAAAATAGGGGACGGCTGGAACGAGGTTGCAAAAACCCGCAACGGCTACGCTTACTATTTAACGACTATTCCCGTAATTTATTCCACCGGCTTTTTTGAAAGAGAAAAGGCGTGGATGGATTCAAGAGAGAACACCTTAAAAGCTCACTTTTCACGCATAGACGTTTTAGAAAGTCTTATTCGCTTAACGGATAGCTCACGCGATTACGATTATACGGATAGAATTAGTAAAATCACTTGCCCCACGCTTATTATATCTGCTTCAGAGGACGGTTTAGTTCCCCCCACCGAACAGGTTATTTTACACCAAGGAATAAAGGGCAGTACTTACGTTACCATTAACGGCGCGGGCCACGCTAGTATGTATGAAAACCCATCTGCTTTTTGCGCGCTAGTGCTTGGTTTTACAAACCTTTCAGATGAAGGTATTAAAATTTAATTAACGCATCCAAAATTATTTTACAAAATACTCATTAAGGAGTTTTATTATGGAAAAGAAAAGAATATCAATAGGCCATGAAGAGATTGCTTATTTAGACGTTGGCGCTGGCGAAGTAGTATTAATGGTTCACGGTAACATGTCTTCTTCTATTCATTACGAGCCTTTAATTACCCGCATTAGCGATAAGTTTAGATGTATTGCCGTTGACCTTCGCGGATTTGGCGATTCCACTTATAACAACCGTTTTGATACCTTAGAAGAGCTTGCAGATGACGTTAACGCATTTACCGAAGCGCTTGGCATTGATAGCTATTACTTGGTAGGTTGGTCTAACGGCGGTGGCGTTTCTTTAAAGCTTTGCGCAAAATATCCCCAAAAGGTTAAAAAGTTCTTCGATATAGAGGGCGCCGGCTTAAAGGGCTATCCCTTATATCAAAAGGAAAATTATAAATCAACCGGTAAGCCTTACGCTTGTAAGGAAGATATGGCTAAAGATCCCATGCAGGTTGCTCCCATTCTTAATATATTTGAAAAAGGGGATTTTGCAATGATGACTTCAATTTGGGATGCTACCATTTATACCGTTAATAAGCCCACCAAAGAACAAAACGAGCTTTGGATGAAGGAAACCTTAAAGCAAAGAAACTTAGTGGATTTAGACTGGGCGCTTGCAACCCTTAATATGTCTGATGAATATACCCCTTACGGCTTAGGCGACGGCACTATTAAAAATATCGTTTGCCCCGTTGCTTTAACTATGGCCGAAAAGGATGTAGTAGTTCCCGACTATATGGTAATGGATAACTATAACGCGCTTGGCGATAAGGCTATTTTGCTACCTTATCCTAACTGCGGTCACTCACCCATGGTGGATTGCCCGGATAAGCTTGCTGAAGACGTTGTAAGCTTCTTTAAGTCTTAATTAAAAAGCAAAGATTACTTATTTAAAATAGTAATAAATTTATAAAAAATGCAATTCTCCAAAACTGAATTTTATATCAAAAAAGGAAAGATGAATTAAAATCTTTCCTTTTTTGTTTTGCACTTTTTCTTTATGAAAAAAAGGCTGAAACATTACTTAATCGACTTATAGCGCCACTTTTTGTTTGAATTTACTTTTAAGTTTGTAATAAATAGCTAAATAATTTTAGCCTTTTAAGAAAAAAGTGGTAAAGATTAAAGCAAAGTAATTAATAGAGTAAATTTCATTATATAATGCGAATGCAAAGGTTAAACGCTTGAATAATATTCTTTTAAAAAAGTTGCTATTACTTAAAAAATTTTTTTAACTTTTTTTAAAAATCGCTTGACAATAGCAATACTTCGTGATATGATGTATTACACAAAGAGAGGTATTTTATGGACACGCAGCTAAAAAGGGGAATATTAGACGTTTGCGTTTTAGCAAGTATAAAAAACGGGGAGTCTTACGGGTATAAAATAATTAAGGATATGAAGCCTTATTTAGAAATGTCTGAATCCACGTTATACACCATATTAAAAAGGTTAGAAAGCGCTAAAATGTTAACCGTTAGAAGCGTAGAGCACGACGGCAGACTTCGTAAATATTACCAAATCACCCCCAAGGGGTTAGGGCGCATTGAAGAATTTAAGGCAGAATGGAAGGAAGTCGTTGCCATTTATAGCTTTGTAATGAAGGAGGAAGAATAATGACCAAGCAAGAATTTTTAAACGCTTTAACAGAAAAGCTTAAGGGCTTGCCTAAAAATGAAATTGAAGAGCGCCTTGCCTTTTATTCAGAAATGATAGACGATAGGGTGGAAGAAGGGCTTTTAGAAGAAGATGCCGTTAAAGATATTGGTAGTGTAGAAGACGTAGCTTCACAAATCATAAGCGAAATCCCCTTCTTTAAAATAGTAAAAAATAAAATTAAGCCAAAACGTGAAATCGGCGGGTGGGAGATAGCTCTTTTAGTAATAGGCTCGCCAATATGGCTTTCCCTTTTAATAGGCGCATTTGCAATAATAATTGCCCTTTATGCAAGTATTTTTGCAATAGTAGTTTCACTCTGGGCGGTTTTTGCAGGCGAGGTTGGTTGCGTCATAGGTGGAATTTTAGGCGCGCCTTTAAGCTTTATTGCAGGAAACGTTGCCGGGGGATTACTTTTACTTGCAGGCGGTTTAATTTGCATAGGTCTTGCAATATTAACCTTTTACGCTTGCAAAATTGCAACTAAGGGATTAGTTAAGCTTGTAAAATTATTAGGAATAGCTATAAAAAAACTTTTTATTAAAAAGGAGAAAACCGTATGAGTAAAATAGCTAAAATATTAATTGCTTCAACCTGTTTTATAGTAGCAGGAATATTGATTTTTGCCATAGCGCTTGGCGCTAGCGGTTGGGATTTTTCAAAAATGGGTAATAACGATTATCAAACCAAGGAGCATGAAATTACCCAAGAGTTTAACTCTTTATCGCTAAATACGATTACTGCAGATATAATACTTATTCCCACTACAGATGAAAAGTGCAAGGTTGTTTGTTATGAGAATGAAAAGGTAAAGCATACCGTAACGGTAGAAAACGGCGCGCTTACCGTTAGTGCTAAAGATGAAAGAAAATGGTTTGATTATATCGGTATTAATTGGAATAGTGAAAAAATAACCGTATACCTACCAAATAGCGAATATCAAGCGCTTAACGTAACGACTAATACGGGTGACGTTAAGATTCCAAAAGAGTTTACCTTTGCAAGCGTAAACGTTAAAACTGACACGGGTGATGTTGATTGCTATGCTTCTTCAAGCGGTAATATGGAAATTGAAGCTACAACCGGCGATATTAACGTGGCTCATTTAACTGCCCCTAACTTAAGCGTTAAGGTAACCACGGGAGATATTGAAATAGAAAACGTAGTTTGTAATGACTTGCAAGTAATAACTACGACCGGTGACGTGGAATTAAGTAATATACTTTGCAACAATTTCACTTCAAAAGGCTCTACCGGCGATATATCGTTAGAAAAGGTTATTGCAACTGAAAGCTTTAAGGTAGAAAGAAGCACCGGTGACGTTGAGCTTGAGCGCTGCGACGGATTTAATATCGTTATTAAAACTGATACCGGCGATGTAAAAGGATCTTTCGCCTCCCCAAAGAACGTTATTGCATCTAGCGATACGGGTAGTGTAAGAGTTCCCAGTGATCATTCAGGCGAAAGATGTGAAATCACAACTGATACCGGCGATATTAAAATAACAATTAGCCAATCTTAAAGGATTATAAAATACCCTTAATTTACTAAAATTAACAAAATATCTTGCTTTGTGCGTGGATGTGTGATATAATAAAGTGGTTGTGTAAGGTTAAAATGGCAGTCAAAAAAGTCTTTTAACCATTTACAAAACCGCTTTTTTATTTTATAAAAATATAAAAGTGTAAGCAAAAAGGAGATATTATTATGAAATTTTTAAGCAAAATTGGCGCTTGGATTGCAAGCCATAAGCTAATTAGCCTTCTTTTAGCGTTAGTGGTTATAGTTGGCGTTGTTTGCGCTATTTTATTACCCCCTGCGCTTCATAAGCATTCCTTTTCTAGCGAATGGACTTACGACGAGGGTAATCATTGGCACGTTGCAACCTGTGAGCATAAGGAAAAGAAAAGCAATATTAGCGCGCACGAGCTATCAAACGTTCTTTACGACGACGCAAAGCATTGGCAAACCTGTAACGTTTGTGGGGCAAAGGTAAACGAAGAAGCTCACGTATACAATCAAGAAATTGCAGAAGCCGCTTACTTAAAGGCAGAAGCTTCCGCCAGCGGTAATACTCAATATTGGAAATCATGCGAATGCGGAAAGCCTTCTACTACCGAATATTTTGAAATTCAAAAGAAGGAAGGAAAGGTTACCGGTATTCAAGACCTTTCTAAAACTTACGATAAACAATGCGTTTTAGAGCCTACCTTCGTTACTAATAATACTAGTGGCGCGGTTACGGTTGAATGGTATCAAGGCGAAACTAAGCTAGATAGCGCGCCTATAAACGCCGGTACATACACCGTTAAGGTAATAGTTGCAGAAAGCGCAACTTACTATGAAGCAAGCGCAGAAAAAGAATTTACTATTGCTCAAAAGGAAATAAGCGTTCTTCCCGCTATTACTAAGGTTTACGACGGTACTAAAGAGTTCACTTTAACGCTTAACGGAACTAACGGCGCAGTTGAAGGGGATGAAATTACTTGCAGTTTAACGGTTAACAGAAAGGACGTTAAATCTCAAAATAACGCGGTTGTTGCATGGGAAGACGAAGCTATTACAAGCTTGGAATACGAAAACGTAAATTATAATATTACTGCAACCCAAATAACCGTAACTATTACTCCTATTGATTTAGACGTTACCGGCATTAGCTTCGTTAAAGAATACGACGGAACTAATTATATAGAAAGGGAATTTAGCGGTCTTTTAACGGGTGAAACGCTTACCCTTAGAATTATTATGACGAGTGAAGCAGTTGGAACAAAGGGCGCAGAAAACGTTACTACTCACTTTTTTGGGGGTAGTGCAGAAGCAAAGAATTATACCTTTGGCGGATTAAGCTCAAGCGAATATATTGAGGCTATGAAGGCTCAGGCAGAAATTAAAGCCGCAAGCAACTAAATAAAAATAAAGATAGGCTTGTAGCCTATCTTTTTTTATGCAAAAATTGCAAAAGAGATAAATTATTTTTTAAAATGCTATTGACAAAATTATAAAAAGGTGGTATATTAATATAGAACTTGTTGAAATTTCAACAAGATATTGAGGGTTAAAAATGAAGGAACGTTTTGAAAGGTTTACCGTTTTAATTGCGAAAATCAGTAAAAGCATAAGAAAAATTAAAAATTTGGCGATGGCAGAATACGGGCTTAAAAGCTCGCACGTTTCTTGCTTGTATTATTTGCGTTTTTCAAGCTCTATTACCGCCACCGATTTATGCGATAAGTGTGAAGATGATAAGGCGACTATATCCCGCTCTATTGATTTTTTAGAGAAAAAGGGATATTTGATTCGCGATAACGGTGGCGCAAAAAGGTATAAAAGTCGGCTTTTGCTTACTGAAGTGGGTAAAAAGGTGGCAGATATAATCGCAGAAAAGGTAAACCGCGTTATAGAAGAGGTTGGTGGTCCTTTATCTGAAAGGGAAAGGGTGGATTTTTACCGTAGCTTAGCCATAGTTAGCGGTGGGCTTACGGCAATTAGTAATAAAATGGAAGAAAAAGCGTAAAATTAGGTTAAAACGAGCTTTAAAGTAAACTCGTAACAAAATAAGTATATAAAATTTATACGTTGGGGGGGTAATGTATGAGTATTACCGTAAAGGAAGTATTAAACAAAAAGCAATTAAAGCAGTGGGTTAGGTTTCCAACTAAGTTATATAAGGATAACGCGAATTTCGTTCCTTTTTTAGAAAATGACGAAATAGAAACCTTTACCAAAGAAAAAAATCCCGCTTACGCCTTTTGTGAAACGCGGTTGTTTTTAGCTTATAAGAATGGCGAAATAGTTGGCAGAATAGCAGGGCTTATTAACCACGCTTACAACAAAAAATGGGATAGAAACGCCATTCGCTTTACTAGGTTTGACTTTATTGACGATTACGAGGTGTCTAAAGCTCTTTTTGACGCGGTAGTTGAGTGGGGTAAGGAACGCGGGTTTTCCTCTGTAATGGGGCCAATCGGCTTTACCGATATGGATCACGAGGGTATGCTTGTGGAAGGGTTTGACGAGTTTAATATGTCTATCACCTTTTATAATCATCCCTATTATTTAGAGCATATGGAAAGGCTTGGCTTGGTTAAGGATATAGACTGGATTGAATATAAGCTAACCGTACCAAGTGAAATAGACCCCGTGCTTATTAAAATTTCAGAGCGCGTAATAGAAAAGAAGGGATTTAAGGCTGTTACTTATACCGACAGAAAGGTTTTACATAAGGACGCTTTAGAAGCGTTTAGAATAATAGATATTGCCTTTTCTAAGCTATACGGAACAGTTCCGCTCACTCCTGAAATTATAGAAAACGCAGTTAATTCTTACATACCGTTGGTTAATTTAGATTATATTTGCTCCGTTAAGGATGAAGAAGATAATATAGTTGCCTTTGGGGTAATGGTTCCTTCTATTGCAAAAGCTCTTAAAAAATCTAACGGCAAGCTTTTCCCCTTTGGTATTTTTAGAATGTTAAGGGCGTTAAAGGGTAAAAACGACCTTTTAGAAATGTATTTCGTTGCCGTTAAGCCCGAATATCAAATGTTGGGCGTTCCTGCAATTTTAATTACCACCATACTAAAAAATATCATTAAAAACGGCGTTAAATATTGCGAAACAGGCCCGATGCTGGAAACGAATAAGGCAGTTCATAGCCTTTGGAAGCCCTTTGAGAAGAAGCAACATAAGCGTCGCCGTTGTTACGTAAAAAACATTTAAGGGGAAGGTTATATGGTTAATAATAAAAAAGAAATATGGCAGGTTGTAAAATTTACCCTATTTTCTATCTCTGCAGGTGTTATTCAGCTTGGCTCTTTTGCCTTGCTGGAAATATTCATTAAAACCTACTGGATAGTTTATTTAATATCCTTATTGCTTTCTATTTTGTGGAATTTTACAATGAACCGCAAATTCACCTTTAAATCAGCAACCAACGTGCCTATTGCTATGGCAAAGGTGCTTGGCTTTTACTTAGTATTCACCCCTCTTTCAACTTGGCTTGGCGACCTTGCGGAAGCCAACGGCGTTAACGATTTTTTAATTTTGGCAATCACAATGATATCTAACTTTGTGTTAGAATACCTATTTTGCAAATTCGTCGTTTACAGGGGAAATGAAAATACCCTTGAAAAATAATTAATATAGGAGAATAGAGAAAAAATATGAGCACTACTAACGAAAAATACAGTCCTTTGTTCACGCCTTGGAAAATCAGAAACGTAGAGATTAAAAATCGAATCGTAATGTGTCCTATGGGTGGAACGTCCTTATTCGGTTGGTTTGAGCTTACCGGCTGTCATTTTGATAAGGAAGCTGCTAAGCTTTTCCTTGAAAGAGCAAAGAACAACGTAGGTCTTATTATTCCCGGTATTGCACCTCTTCGCGATACTTTTTGGGGTAAATGGCTTTGGCAGAACAAGAAAATGTTCAAGGATCTTAAGGTGTTTATGGATGAAATCCATAAAACCGGCGCAAAGCTGTTTGTTCAGCTTACGGCAGGTATGGGCCGTTCATGGGCTATTACGGAGCTTATAGCCCCCTTACATAAAAATAAATTTACCCGCGCACTTATTAAGCCTATAATCGACACCAGTCACGAGTTAGCTTCTCCCTCTCCACAGCCTTCGCGTTGGGCGCACGATATTGAATGCCCGGAAATGACGGTAGAGCAAATTCACGAGATAATTGAAGCCTTTGCTAAAACCGCTAAGCTTTGTAAGGAAGCAGGGGTAGACGGCGTTGAAGTACACGCCGTTCACGAAGGATATTTATTAGACCAATTTTCAATAGAATTCTTTAACAAGCGTACCGACGAATACGGTGGAAGCTTTGAAAACCGTTATCGCTTTGCCGCAGAGGTAGTTAAGGCTATTAAGGAAGCCTGCGGAGAGGATTATCCCGTATCACTTCGTTATTCAGTTCAATCAAAAATGAAGGGCTTCTGTGAAGGAGCTATGCCCGGCGAGGATTACGTTGAAGTAGGCCGTAATATGGAAGAGTCAGAAAGGGCGGCTAAATATCTGCAGGATGCAGGCTACGATATGCTTAACGCAGATAACGGTACTTACGATTCTTGGTATTGGGCTCATCCGCCTATGTATATGCCTGAAAACTGCAACCTAGAAGACGTAGCTCACATTAAAAAATTCGTAGATATACCCGTTGTTTGCGCGGGAAGAATGGATGCCGAGGTTGGCGCAAAAGCGGTTGCAGAAGGCAAGATTGACGCAGTTGGCGTTGCTCGCCAATTCCTTGTTGATCCCCAATGGATTACTAAGCTAATTGAAGATAGATTAGATGATATTAAGCCCTGTATTTGCTGTCATAGCGGTTGCTTTAATTTCTCTTCTTCAAAGGGCCATGCAAACACTCAAGATCTTACCGATACTATGGGGCTTGCTCGTTGCGCGCTTAATCCCGAAACTATGCAGTCAAAGAAATACTACGTTGAACCGGCAAAAAAACCTAAAAAAATTGCCGTTATCGGCGGTGGTATTGGCGGTATGGAAGCGGCTATTCTTTGCGCAAAGCGCGGGCATAAGGTAACGCTTTATGAAAAGAGTGATAAGCTTGGCGGTGTGTTTATTGCTGCAGCTGCTCCCTCTTTTAAGGAAAAGGATAGGGCTCTTATCGCGTGGTACGTTAGGGAAATTGCAAAATACCCCATTGAAGTAAAAATGAATACTGAAGTTAAAGAGGTTAATTCTCTTGATGCGGATGAGGTTATTATAGCAACGGGCGCAGTTGCAAAAAGAATCCCCGTTAAGGGCGCTGATAGTGCAGTTGAAGCGGTTGATTACTTACTTGGCAACAAGTCTGTTGGCGATAGAGTAGTTATTATCGGCGGTGGACTTACCGGTTGTGAAATTGCATATGACCTTTACTTAAAGGGTAAAAAGCCCACTATCGTAGAAATGCAAGACGATCTTATTACTACTAAGGGTGTTTGTCTTGCAAATACTAGCTATTTGCGTGATTTCTTTAAAACTAATAAAGTTCCGGTACATCTAGAAACGGCTCTTTTAGAAATAAACGAGGGCAGCGTAACCTTAAAGAATAAAGAGGGCAATACCTTTGCAGTTGATACAGATTCCGTTATACTTTCAGTTGGCTATAATCCCGCTCCTATCGAAGCAAAGGGTAAACACGTACACGTAATCGGTGACGCCTTAAAGGTGGGTAACCTACGCAGCGTTATTTGGGGTGCGTGGACGGTTTGTATGAAGCTGTAATTTTAAAGGTTTATCACATAAACGG
Source organism: Clostridiales bacterium (assembly GCA_015055965.1). Lineage (GTDB taxonomy): Bacteria > Bacillota > Clostridia > Christensenellales > Borkfalkiaceae > HGM11416. The sequence goes on along the minus strand of SVHG01000004.1, from coordinate 9,825 downwards.
TTGATAAAAGAAGCTTTATATACTTCGTAGTAGTTCGTTATTTGTATATTTATTTGTTAAAGAATCAGCCGTTGTTTGTGATATCACTATTTTTAATAAACTAGTTAAAGGAGAAAAAAATGATACTTACACAGGAACAGCAAGCCATTCTTAACGGCGAAAAGGGTGAAACGCTTGCAAAGGTTATGAAGACGTTAGTGATGTACGGTGATGCCTTTGGGGCAGAAAAGCTAGTGCCTATCACCTCAAAATATAATCATTTAGTAACCTCTTTCGGTCTTAAGGTTATGTCGCCGGTATACGATTTAATGCAACAGCTTTTAGATGCTGGCGTTTGTTCAGAACAAAAGTTTTCCGTTGATCCGCGTCCCTTAGATAAAAACGTGCCTGCAAACCTTTTACAAAATTTCGTTTTTAACAATTTCATGTACACGAAGCAGGGCTTTTATGAAGAACAGCTTAACAAGCTTGGCCTTTTAGATAAAAACGCCTTTACCTGCACCTGTTATATGGATGAGGTTGGCAACAAGCCTAAAAAGGGTGACGTTCTTTCTTGGGCGGAATCCAGCGCCGTTGTTTATGCAAATTCCGTGCTTGGCGCAAGATGCAACAGAAACTCCGGTATTATAGATATTATGGGCTCTATCGTTGGTTACGTTCCCTATTTTGGACTTCTTACCGACGAGGGTAGAAGGGCTACTTGGGTGGTTAAAATTCAAACCACCAAAAAGCCTGAAGCTCAGCTATTAGGCTCTGCTATCGGTATGAAGGTTATGGAAGACGTTCCTTACGTCGTTGGGCTTGATAAGTGGATTGGTAGCGAGCTTAACAGCTCTGCTTGCGCATACTTAAAGGACTTTGGCGCGGCAACTGCATCAAACGGCGCAGTAGGTCTTTACCATATTGCAAACCTTACCCCGGAAGCCGTTGAGCTTGGCGAAGAGCTTATAGCAGAAGGCGCTAAGGAATACGTAATTGACGACGCCGAGCTTGAAAGAGTAAAGAATAACTATCCCGTAATATGGAAAAATCCCGATGCGAAGCCAAAGCTTTGCTTCGTTGGTTGCCCCCATTTATCACTTGAACAGCTTAAGGATTGGACACAAAAAATAGAACTTGAGCTTAAAAATAACGGCAAAAAGAAGGTTGTTATAAACACGGTATTTACCGCAGCGCCCGCTGTTCTTGAGGCTTTTGAGAAAACCGAATACGCCGCAAGACTTAAAGAAACCGGCGTTATTACCTCTTACATTTGCCCATTAATGTATATGAATAACCCCCTTTGCAAAAAAATGCCGGTAATAACCTCATCTAATAAGCTTCGTACATATACTAGCGCTAGATATTATACCGATGCGGAAATTCTTACTATTATTACGGGAGGTAAAAAATAATGAAGCAGTTTAAAGGAAGAGTTGTAACTCCCGGTGAGGTAACGGCTGAAGCTGTTGTAACTAAAGAGGGCTTTAATACGCTTGCTTCTTTACAAATGGCGTTACAGTTTGGCGATAAGGAAGTAAAGTGTGGGGATCAAAGCAATAAAGAGCTTTACGGAAAGCCATTAATTAATAAGGCTTTATGCTTACCGCAAACTATAGGCTCTACCACGGGTGGATTAGTATTATATTGCGCTTGTGCTATGAAGAAAAATCCCGCGTGTATGTTATTTTCTAACAGTATAGATTCACTTGCCGCAGCAGGGGCAGTTTTAGCTGACGTTTGGGTAGATGGCGTTACTATGCCGGTAGTTGACCAATTAGGGGATGATTTCCTTAATTACGTTAAGGACGGCATGAAAATTACAGTTAAGCCTGACGGTATCGTAGAAGTAGAATAAGGCATAAAGCATATAGCCTTGCTAGAAATACGGTTTACAAACAATAACGTTATTAACTTTAATTTATAAAAACAGCAAAAGGGCTGGCGGAAGAAAAAACCGCCAGCCCTTAATTTTTTTTCATTTTGTACACTTTGCTTATACGTTTATAGTAAAAATTGCGCTGTGGGTATTGACTATTGAATATTTTTTTGGTATACTATTATTAATATAAACAAATAAAAAAAGTTTTTATTAAAACGTTGATGCTTAGATGAGGTTTTTTAATGAATTTCAAACAAATTATATTTGATTTTGATATGACGTTGGTAGATACATCTAAGGGATCGGCATTTTGTTATGAAAAAGCTATACTGGCTGCAGGTGGAGATTTTTCACGTTTTGATTTGCCAAAATATATGGGGGAGTTTTTAGATGCAACTTATTTGCGTATTAAAAATCCACTTATAGAATATGCAGAATTTGAAAGAGTTTTTTATTATTATTCACATAAAAAAATGGCGGAAATGTCTGTTTTATATAATGACACAGTTAACCTATTAACTGAACTTTCTAAAACGAGGTGCTTATCAATCGTTACTAATAAAGATAGGAAGTGTGTGGAACAAATCTTGCGGTTTCATAATATAAAAAAAGAATTATTTAGAATTATTTTGTGTTGTGATGACGTTAAACGAAGAAAACCGCATCCGGAAGGATTAATAAAATGTATAAAAGAATTATCGTGTAATAAAAATGAATGTGTTTACGTGGGGGATAGCCTTACGGACGTGGAATTTGCTAATAACGCAGGAATTAAATGTTATCGCGTAAATAGAAATGAAAACGAGCCGTTAAATCTAAATGAAATAAGAACTTTAACGGAGCTATTATGGATGATATAACGAAGAAAAATTTGCAGGTGCAAATAACTTGAAGATTAAATTAAATATACTTATAAATAAAAATCATAACGTATATTCATATTAGGAGGATTAAAAATGGAAAGAATTAGTATTGTAACAGGTGGCGCTTCTGGTCTTGGTTTAGAATTAACTAGAGAGCTTGTTAGTAAAAATCAAAACGTTTGTATTATTGGAAGAGATGCTAAAAAAATAGAAAACGCAATTGCGCAAGTAGGCGGAACAGTAGTTGGATATAGCGGAGATATATGTGATGAAATTTTTGTAAAAAACGTTTTTTCTGATTTAGCTAAAAAGGGATATTACGTTGATTATTTATATAACTGCGCTGGTATCGGTATTTTTGGCGCTCCCGTAGATATGGATATACAAAAAATTAATAGCGTAATAAACAGTAACGTTGTGGGATTAATGTGTATTTCATATGAGGCTTGTCGTAATATGATTGAAGGAGGAACTATTATTAATATTAGTTCAACTGCGGGTTTAAAAGGTAATGCAGAAGAAAGCCTATATTGCGCATCAAAATGGGCTGTTCGTGGATTTACAGAGGCAATGAAGGCTTATTATAAAAAGAAAAATATTCACGTTATCGGGGTATATCCTGGTGGAATGCAAACAGCTTTTTGGAAGCCTGATTGTGGTTTGAATCCTGACGTAAGTAAATTTATGGATCCTGCAGAAGTTGCAAAAGTTATAGTGTTTAACGTGTTAGAAAGAAAAACCTCATATACTGCAGATATAACTATAGAAAGAAAATAAAAAGAAAGGAGCATTGTTATGCCACAATATGTAAACGATATATTTATTGCATACCATGGCACATATGCCCAAAATGGATCATATGCAGAAGCAAAAAAAATAGCAACGTTTTTACGTTCAAAGGGGTATTCAGTTTATATCTTTGAAGAAAAAGACGGATCTTCTTGGGCTGAAACACCTAAGTCTATAATAGAAAGCCGAACAATGTTGGTCGTTCTTAATCAAAGTGTTTTGTTGGATAATAATGGTTTGATTTCTAAAGAGCGTACCGTTGCAGGAGCACCCGAACCTTATCAGCTTTACGTAGAAATGTCCACCTTTAAAACTCAGGTTAACGCTGGTTTAAAATCGCCACAAACGTTAAATTTCGTGTACTGCGGTCAGGATAAAGATTCTGCGGAAGCAAGAGCCTTTTGTGCTCACCAAGTATACGGTATGGATGCGTTAAACAATATTTTAGCGAGTGATTATCAGTCTTCAGATGGGAAATATATTCCCATTGTAAAATGGTTGGATACGGCAATTCAAATTCAAAACAAATGGGATTTAGATCACGCAGCAAAAAAGGCAGAAAGCGCAGAGGTTGACGCAAAAAAGTTAAAAGAAATTTTTATTGAAATAGAAAACGAAATGTTTGCGCAAAACTGTGTAGCTGTATTAGGCCCAACCCTAAACGAATTATGCTTGAATTTTTCAGAGGGGGTAGGTTCTACCTTTTTTGAACGTTGTGAAAGCCTATTAAATAGGGGGCGCAATCATTTAGAAGACGCATTAAATAAAACATTTTTTGAAGATTCAATACCAAGATATATACAACATTTTTCCAAGTTTCCCTTCGCGGCGTTTTTAACAACGGATGAATATTCGCGTATAGATAAAGCCATTCAGCTTGCAGGGAAGGAAAGCGCCTTAATTAGAGAAGAGCAGGATATTTATTCTTTAAATCTTCAAGACGGGCAAATACCCGTGTTTGAATTAAAACGCAGTAACGTTTGGACTGATGACTGTAATATTGATAACGCTATAATTGCATCACTATTAAAGATGCTATTAACGGGGCGTAGAATTTTGTACATAGGCTACAATGATAAATATGATGGATATAAGAGAGTTGGCGCTACTCTTCGTAAACTGTTAGGGGATGATTTCTTTACTTGTACTAATAATATTGCAATAGTGGATAATAGCGAATATCCAGCATTCTTTTACGATAAAGAAAACCGTTTTACAGTTATAAATATTTCTACCGAGGCGTTTGCCAATAAAATGGAAACCTCAAACGAATTATTTAAAAAATTATTAAACATGAACGACGGCGATAATAAATTTGTTGTTGACTTGTTTAAAATCGCGGCAACACCAACGGAAACGCAAGCAATAAAGTTATTACTTGAACAGCTTTATTTTGACGTTCGCAGTCGTATGTCTCTTGAAAAAATAATAGAAAAATACGATAAGAACGTTAGCTGTTTAAAAGCAATTAAACCTAATTTTAACGCCTTTGAAAAGTGTTGGCTAAAAATTAAGGCAGAGCTTGCGGAGGGAGAGATTGACTCTATAGAAGACTTAGAACTCATAGTTCAACAGGTAAAAATGGAAAGGAGTCAGATTTCCAAAGGAATAAGAAAGCAAGGCAAGAATAACTTAACGGATTGTAAAGGAAGTAATATTTTATTATATTCTCAAAGTCTAAGAGTTGTTGAATATTTAAACGGCGCAAGTGAAGAGTTTAAAAAGAATAGCAATCTTTGGATTTGTGAATGTCGCCCTAAAAGTGACGAGCCTTTTAGAGATGCTAAAAATACCTGTCAGTTGTTAAAAGAAAGCAATTCTTCTTATAATATAACCATAATTCCAGATATGGCTGCATTTAACATGATGAGTAGGGGATTGATTGATCTTGTGGTTCTTGGCGCTCACGATATAGTTTTATATCAAGAAAATCCGATAAGCTTTATTAATACTTGCGGAACGGCAGGCTTGTTAAATTATGCAAAAGAAAAGGGAATACCTGTTTGCGTCGTTGCAGAAACCGGTAAATTTACGGAAGCCATAAAAGAAGGGGACTCATTAAAATATGAGATATCTTACGGTCATGAAATAACCATATATAATAATTTTAAATTTGCATTATGGGCAAAGAATGAAAATATTAATACTCAAAATATAGGTTATGATTTTTGCAGATTTTATGACGGAGTAGTTTTAGTTAGTGAAAAATCCAGCATTCAATGCAAAAACATAGACGTAGATATCGTGCTGGTTGATAAAACAAAAGGTGGTTAAAAATGGATATTTCGAAAAAGTTAATCGATATTTTTAAAGATGATTTATGTAAGGATCAAAGAGAAATTAAGGTTTTTCGTGATGATAAAAATCTTAGCCGATCAAATATGATTATGCGTAAATATAATACTTCTATGGAAGAATATAAGAACGAAATAAAAGTTATCGATTACTTATGCGCACAAGATATTCAGGGCATTCCCAAAATTTTAGGTCATGGATTTGAATGTGGAGTTCCATATTTAGATATTGAGTATTTTGATGGTATTAGAGTATACAATATGCTTGCTTATCTCAAGGAAATAGAACAAACAATGCCTAATTTAAAGGAATGTGCTAGCCAAATTTTTACGCAACTTAAGGAAAAATGCTTAAATCGGCAAATTGCTATTCAAAAGGGCTTAATTGCTTGGGCAAAGGACTGTAATAAAAGCGTCGTTTATCCTCAAAACAAATTAAAAAATATCGTTTTCATATTAGCAGAAGTAATGCAGTTTAAAGACCTAGATTACGTAAAGCTTGGCGAAGAATTGGATTACATAATTAAAAAGTTTGAAAAAATAGCAATTGTTCCTTTTAGGGACGCTACTACTAAGAATATGGTAATTTACTTGCCTGATCTTTATTTGGAACGTTACCTAGATGATAATAAGGACGTTTTAAGCGCAGATGCAAAGCGAAAAGAAGTAGTTATTAATATGTTAAAGGAAGGTAAGTGGCAAAGTATTATAAACGCGCCAATAGTTGATTTTGACTTTTCTTCATGCGAGCATCTAACCACTATATATGATGACCCAATAGGGTATAATTGCCATGAGATTATGTGGGGTGGCTTTCCTAATTTAAAAACGTTGGTTTGGGGTGGAGAACCTTCTTTGAATTATAATGAAGATATTGCAATATCATTTATCGTTAGATATTTAAGATTTGGCGGAAGAAAAATGTGTTATCATATTTTCCATCCTCACGCTTACCGTTACCGCTTTAAGTATGATAATGAGAATTTTTATTTTTCACATCTTAACGAAATAATTGACTATTATTGGAAGGATGCAAGAAAAATCATTCCTCAATTTATGGGTTTTGTAGAAAAGGTCGTTGCATTTGATAAAAGTAAAATCATAGATGCTATTGATGAGTTTGAATTAGCTTATCCTAATTGCAATAGAAAATTTTACTTAGATCTTTTCCCATACTAATCATTAATAAACACAAAAAAAGGGCTGGCGGAAGAAAAAACCGCCAGCCCTTAAATTTGTAAATACATCCGTTAGCAGGTGGTGTTCGCGCCGTTTCCGTTCATTTGGTTATCGTGCAAATTCAATAATTTCTAAAATGCCTCCGCTGTAAAACGGGGGTATTTTTACGTTACAGGGAATAGGTGTGATTCATTTTGTTTTCTGCAGTAAAGTTGCTATGAGGTGAATAAAAAAAGGGAAAATAGTTGAAATTTTAATAAGTATATGATACAATATGACCAAAGGAGATTTGAGCTATGAAAATCGTAATCGTAGGTGGTGTTGCTGGCGGAGCAACTGCGGCGGCAAGAATAAGAAGATTAAACGAGCGTGCGGAAATTATCATTTTTGAGCGTTCGGGGTTTATTTCGTATGCAAACTGCGGTTTACCATATTATATCGGCGGTGTTATCGCGGATAGGGAAGAGTTGACCTTGCAAACGCCCGAAAGCTTTTACCGCCGTTTCAAAATCGTGGCGAAGGTTAATCACGAGGTAACGGATATCGACGCGCAAAGCAAAACCCTTTCCGTAACCGATTTGAAGACGGGAAGAAGCTTTACGGAAAGCTACGATAAGCTAATTTTATCACCTGGCGCAAAACCGATTTTACCCGATTTTTACGCCGAAAATGAAAGAGTATTTACTCTACGCACGGTGGAAGATACCTTCAAAATAAGAGCGTTTGTAGAGCAAAAGAAAGCGAAAACTGCCGTTATTATAGGCGGTGGTTTTATTGGCTTGGAAACTGCGGAAAATCTTGCCGAGCTTGGTATTCAAACTACGGTTATTCAGCGTAGCAATCATCTTTTGCCGACGGTTGACTGCGATATGGCGTCCTTTATTCACGCCAATTTCCGCTATCACGGCGTACAGATTTTACTAAATGCCAATACGGAAAAATTAACGGCAAAGGGCGAGCAAATATTGCTAGAGCTTGCGGATGGAAATAAACTCAATGCAGATATGGTTGTGGTTTCCGTTGGCGTTATGCCCGAAAACACCCTTGCGAAAAAAGCTGGGTTAGAGCTTGGCGTTAAGGGTGCAATCAAGGTAAATACTAAAATGCAAACATCCCTTCCCGATATTTATGCGGTGGGGGATGCCGTGCAGGTAAAGCATTTTATTACCGAGCAAGATGCGGTTATTTCCTTAGCAGGGCCTGCCAACAAGCAGGGGCGTATTGCTGCCGATAATATTTGTGGGTTGAACAGCGAATATAAAGGCTCTCAAGGCTCGTCCGTGCTGAAGCTTTTCGATATGACGGTTGCAACGACGGGTATAAACGAACAGCAAGCCAAAGCAAGCGGTATAGAATACGAAAAGGTAATTTTAACGCAAAATTCGCACGCCGGGTATTATCCAAACGCAACGGTAATGACCTTAAAACTCCTTTTTGAAAAGCAATCTTATAAGATTTTGGGCGCGCAAATCGTCGGCTATGACGGCGTTGATAAGCGTATTGACGTTATTGCAACCGCCATTAGAGCAGGGATGAAAGCAGATGAATTAAAGGATTTAGAGCTTGCGTACGCTCCGCCGTATTCGTCGGCAAAAGATCCCGTAAATATGGCAGGTTTCGTTGCGGATAATATTAAAAAGGGTGTTGTAAAGCAGTTTTATTATGAGGAAATCCCCGCTTTAAGGGAAAGAAAGGACGTAATTTTACTTGATACGCGCACGCCGTTTGAATATATGCGTGGGGCGGCGGATGGATTTATCAATATTCCTTTGGACGATTTAAGAGAGCGTTTGGGCGAGCTTGATAAAACCAAGAAAATCTACGTAATGTGCCAAAGCGGACTTCGCAGTTATTTAGCAACCCGAATTTTAACGCAAAACGGCTTTGATGCGTACAACCTTGCAGGTGGTTTTAGATTATACGGCAGTATCAAAAACGAAGAATTGTTGTCCAAACAATGCTATACCTGTGGTATGGAGAAGTAAGAATTTGTAGGAGTAATTTGATATGAGTAAAGCATACGAATTTTTAAAAGAATGTGGCTCTTTCTTTGTGTTATCTATCAATGGCGAGTATCCCGCAGGCAGGCCTTTTGGTGCTGTAATGGAAGTGGGAGAATATTTATATTTATCCACCAATGATATGAACCAAGCGCACAAGCAAATGAGAGAAAACGAGCATATACAGATTGTTGCAAAGAAACCTGCAACAAGAGAGTGGATTAGAATTACTGGACTTGCAATAGAATGTGATGATAAAGACTTAAAGCAAAGAATGCTTGAAGAATGTCCTATTTTACAGCAGAGATTTGGTGCTGTTGGTATGGAACATTTCATTATGTTTAAGGTCAAGGTTGAGAATGTAGAAATTAAGTAAATTCCAATTTGACGGAGTGTATAATGAGCAAAAAATTAACCGAAATGAGTTTAGAAGAACTGTGGCAGTTGTTTCCTATCATTTTAACGAAACATCAAGAAGACTGGAAAGAATGGTATTTGGAAGAAGAAAGACTATTGAAAAACATTCTTCCGCAGGTCGAAAAAATAAGTCATATAGGAAGTACGGCACTCCCTGCTATATGGGCGAAACCGATTATTGATATTCTTGTAGAAGTTCCAAAGGAAAGCAACCTGCTTGATTATAAAGAGTTGGTTGCAAACAACGGATATATTTGTATGTCGCAAAGCGAAGATAGAATTTCTTTTAATAAAGGATATACCGAAAATGGATTTTCCGAGAAAGTATTTCATTTGCATTTAAGATATGTGGCACTTAAAGACAAGGTAATAGTAATCGGATAAAAACCACTCGTGTCCTCTAAAGAATGCCAATTCCGGAT
>SVHG01000018.1 GCA_015055965.1 Clostridiales bacterium | reverse complement strand
GGAATGAGCCCTGTACAGTACAGAACTCATTCACAAATTTAATATTTTTTTGTCTAAACTTTGGGGTTCACTTCAAATACGGGTGGTTTTTATTTTCCGGGCATAGCCATTGCTTACTGGCTAGCACAAATGTGCTTTTTATTTGACCTGCCAGTCATGCACTTATTACCTGCTACCCGTCAACGGGTTTCACTTTTGCCTTCTCCTGCGGGAGAAGGTGTCACGAGTTTTCGAGTGACGGATGAGGAGTTGTATAATTTAGTGCTTTAATTTTTATTTGTATTTTTTACCAAAACACCTCATCCACCACTAACGTGGTCCCCCTTCCCCCACTGGGGAAGGCTCTTTTCCACTCACCGGTAAACCTCTACTGAACCACGCGACTATCGCGTGGTTTTTTTTATATCAAAAAAGGAAGTAGAAAAAACTACTTCCTTTTTAGCTTTTTATTAATTATTTTTCACTTTTATTAACGGTTAAATATAGCTCTTCTAACTGTTTATCTTCTACGGTAGAAGGAGCTTCACTCATTAAGCAAGATGCAGTTTGTACCTTGGGGAATGCGATAACTTCTTTAATAGAATCACACTTGGTTATAAGCATAACTAATCTATCTAAGCCTAATGCAAGACCGCCGTGAGGGGGAGTTCCGTAATTGAATGCGTCAACGAAGAAACCGAACTTACGTCTAATAACCTCATCACTTAAGCCAAGAGCGGTAAATACCTGCTTTTGTAATTCGCGTGAGTGAATTCTTATTGAACCACCGCCTGCTTCCTGACCGTTAATTACTAAGTCGTAAGCCTTTGCGTGCATCTTTAAGGGATCTGTAAAGAGCAAGGGAATATCTTCCGTTTTGGGCGCTGTGAACGGGTGGTGAACTGCAACGATTCTATCTTCCTCTTCGCTGTATTCAAACATGGGGAAGTCGGTAATCCATAGAATATCGTAGCTGTTAGGATCAATAAGGTTAAACTTTTCTGCTAGGTGTAAGCGTAAACCGCCAAGAGTGTTGAATACGGTGGTATTCTTATCTGCAGCGATAAATAACGCGTCGCCCTCTTCAAAGTTACAAATTTCGCTGAACTTAGCAATTTGCTCTTCGCTTAAGAACTTCATAATAGAAGACTTTAAGCCCTCGCCCGTTTTGTGGGTAACCCAGCAAAGACCTTTTGCACCTAAGGTTTTTACGAATTCAACAAGCGCGTCTAAATCCTTTCTTGAAAGCTTATCTGCAAAGCCCTTCGCGTTAATAGCGCGTACGCTTCCGCCAACGCTTAAAGCGTTTTTGAATACTGCAAACTCACTATCCTTAAAGCAATCTGAAATATCGTTAAGCTCCATGCCGAATCTGGTATCAGGCTTATCAGAGCCGTACTTATTCATACCTTCTTCGTAAGTCATAGTTCTAAAATGTCCTTCGCCAAGGTCTAAGCCAAGCGTTTCCTTGAATACGCGCTTGATTAAGCCTTCAACGGGATACATTACGTCCGTTTCGTCTTCAACGAAGCTCATTTCTAAGTCTATTTGAGTGAATTCAGGCTGGCGGTTTGCTCTTAAGTCCTCATCTCTGAAGCACTTTGCAAGCTGATAATATCTATCCATACCGGAAATCATTAATAGTTGTTTATAAATTTGGGGGGATTGAGGTAACGCATAGAAGCATCCTTCGTGGATTCTTGAAGGAACTAAATAGTCTCTTGCTCCTTCGGGGGTAGATTTACCAAGGAAGGGAGTTTCTATTTCTAAAAAGCCGTTTTCATCAAGATAGTCACGGGTTACCTTGGAAATTTTGTTTCTTACGATTAATTTGTTTTGAAGTGAAGGACGGCGTAAGTCTAAATATCTGTATTTAAGTCTTAGCGCTTCGTTTGCATTGGTATCGTCTAATATTTCAAAGGGAGTGGTGTCTGCTTCTGAAAGAATTTTAAGCTCACTTGCTAAAATTTCTACTTCGCCGGTAGCAATTTTATTTGTCTTTGAAGAACGCTCGCGAACTACGCCCTTTACTGCCAGAACGAATTCTGAACGAATAAGCTCTGCCTTTTCAAATACTGCTTTATCACAGGTTTCGTCAAATACTACCTGAACGATACCCGTTCTATCCCTTAAATCAACGAAAATTAGACTGCCAAGATTTCTTCTTTTTTGCGTCCAACCGGTTACAACTACTTCTTTACCGCAAGATTCCATTCTGAACGAACCGCAATAATCCGTTCTCTTTAAACCCGCTAAAAATTCAGCCATTTTTTATTTACCTTCCTTTATATTTCATCTGTTTTTCTAGTTTTTACAACGCAAGCATTTAATTGGTGATTGCTATTCGGTATAGTTATCAAAATATCCTTGAACTAAAACTATGGGCGTACCCTTATCGCCACTACCGGAGGTTAGGTCGCAAAGAGAGCCTATTAAATCGGTTAACTGGCGGGGTGTAGTGCCCTGTGAAGCCATAGAGCCAACTAAGTCACTTTCCTTGTTCTTAATATATCCCTTAATAGCATTTTTTAGCTCTTCACCCTTCAAATGAGCAAAATCGTTATCTGCTAAATATTTAAGCTTAACCTCGTTAGGTCTACCGATCAAGCCTTGGGTGTATGCAGGGGAAACGACGGGATCGGCTAGCTCCCAAATTTTACCAACGGGATCTTTAAACGCGCCATCACCGTAAACCATAACCTCTACCCTTTTGCCCGTTCTTTGAAGTATATCTTCCTGAATTTTATCTACTACCGCTTGACAATCGCGGGGGAAGAGCTTAATTTTATCCTCCGTTGCCTTGTTAGAGCCGAGTAAGCCGTATTCAGCGTTGTATCCGCCAAGAGAACCGGGTGTGGTTAAAATTTCATCTAAAGAAAATACCTTTGCGCCCTTTTGCTCTAAAATGCGTTTGGTACGCTTGCGGGTGTGAATATCGCAGTTTATAACGCAATCGGTATAATCCAAAATAGCCCTGCAATCGTTTGCAAATACTATTTCAACGTCCGCCCCACAAGAAGAGATTAGCTCTTTATAATAAGCAACGTAATCAACACCGGTAAAGGTGTGCTTTTTGTAACCGAAAAACTCGCGATAACGGCCTTCGCTTAACACGTCACTCCAAGGGTTAACACCCTTTTCATCAAGATCGTCTATGCTAACTAAGTGATTACCAACCTCGTCTGAAGGATAGCTGAGCATTAAAACTATTTTCTTTAAGCCCATAGCCATACCCCTTAAGCAAATGGCAAATCTGTTTCTTGAAAGTATGGGGAAAATTACACCAACCGTTTTATCGCCGAATTTTTGCTTAACGTCGTTTGCAATATCCTGCACCGTTGCATAGTTGCCTTGTGCTCTTGCAACCACTGCTTCCGTTATTGCAATTACGTCCCTATCACGCAAAGCAAAGCCTTCGCTATCGGCAGCGTTTATTACGCTATCTACTACTATTTTAGCTATATCGTCCCCTTCTCTAATAATGGGGGCGCGTATACCTCTTGAAACCGTTCCGACTAATCTTTCAGCCATACTGACTCCTTTTTACCTATGGTAAAGCTTTTTAACTATCTAATTATACAAAAAAGTTATACCTTTGTAAAGCAATTAATGCCCGTCATTAAAACTCGCTAATATTTTTTTGTTTATTAATAAACAAATAAAGCCGTTACGCGCCTTTAAAAATCTATACGTTACCCCGCTGTCTTCTTCTAATTTCCCTATATACCCCTTCAAATGCAAAATTTCCCACGCCTTCAGTCATTACGACCTCTTCACCCCTTGCGTTAAACGCTTTTGCAATATGGCTTGCAACGCATATAAAATCCACACCGTAAACGTAAGAGTAAAACTCACACCCAACGAAGGCCTTTTGTGGCAATAAACCCCCGTATAGGTTGATTATCGCGTGTTCGCCGTTTAAACAAAGCGCCTTTACAGCGCTTGGCGAATAGATATCTTTATCCACTAAAACCCCTAGCTTCTTCCCCTTAAATTCTATGCTTTTAAACCCGTAAGAAGAGCTATATTTTTCTTGATATTCATTCATATCGCAAATGGAAATAAGTCTAGCCCCTTCAAATATAAAAACGCTTTTTTTCATTATCCCGCAGTTATCACTTTCCGCCCCAACGAGGGTTATACCGCCAAGCCGTTCAGCTTTTCTTCCAAGCTCTACCAATTCCTTTCCGCTTCCGTTAAGCTGTCTTCTAAAATCTACCCGCTCTATTTTACCAAAGGGAATTACGTTTATGCAATCCTCTTTTGAGTATTTTTTCTTTTCGTTTATAATTCTAATCTTCATAGATATATCCCCAAAGCATTATATTCCACCCCTAAATTTTAAGTGAAAAAAGTGGCTACTAATATTCACTATCAACCATATAAACTTTTCTACATAAACAAAGCGGTGAGCCGAAGCCCACCGCCTTATCATATTATTCATTATTCAAAGGTAATCGTAAGAGTTGCCCATTCGCTGTCGCGATAGCCGCCATCCTCGGATACCGCCTTAACGTAAACGGTATGGTCGTTTTCAGGGAAAGCAAATGAGTTTGTTATCACCTCTGTTTCGTACGCACCGTCGGGAGGATAATAAAGCATTTTATATCCGTCCTGTCCGAACATTACCTCGTAGTAAGATACTCTCGGATCGTTTATCGCAACGGTAAGTCCTACCTCGGGATCGTAAGCTATAATAGGCGTTGCAAGCTGCTCTCTCGTATCCTCGCGGACCACAAGCTCGCTCCACTCGCCGTACTGCTCGTATTCGCCGTCGTCGCAAATAGCACGAACCTTAAAGCTTTGACCGAACTGTATCTCGGTCACCCTTGTTTCCCAAGAGGTATTAACAACGCCGCCAAGGTCGTATTCGTAAGAGGTTGCGCCGTTCACCCAACGCATATTTTTTTACCTCCTTGATTTGAAAGATAGGCGTGGCTCGTCCAAGGGGTAGCGGAAGATGACCACGTAGTTAAAAGTTGCTTGAATATTCTGTTTTCCTCGCTCATATCATAGAGTGAGGATGTTTTCTTTTTCTGTTGTTAATGGATAAAAAATAGGCGGCAGGCATTTTTCGTTGCCTACCGCCGAGTCCTTGTTTGTAAAAGGGTCTGTGCGTGCTTTGCGCGTCGCAGGCTCTTTATTTTTGAATGCAATTATTATTTTTATGTATCTTAATTTTAAGGAGTGTCATCTGAATACACATAATCTTCGAGATCGTCGGGGGTGTATTCGGAATCGTCATAGCTGAAGAACCACTGCTCAATCATTTGATTTTCGGGATCAAGGGTGACGGCGCGGAACTCCCCGCCGTTGATTTTGGTCACATCCTCGGAAAGCATATAGGAATACACCGTTGAATGATCCTTGCGAATAAATTCCATATCCATATCGGACATAGCGTGTTCGCCGCCGTCGATGCGTGCGAGAACTGCACTAAGGACTGTATCATGTGTCAGCGCAAGCAACTTCGGAGCATAGGTGTCGTAAAACTCAGAGCCTTGCTTATAGATTATTTCATTGGTATCGTCCAGCAGAACGTTGATACCGTCCAACTGCATCAAGGCATACCAACCGTCGGAAAGTCCTGTGCCGGCATCATCACCTTCAAAGCGGTAGTACAAAACCGTTCCGTTTTCACTACTGTAGCTTTCCATACTGTATCCGCTGCCACGGTCTTGCCCAAGGAATTTTTCTCCCAGATAGCTCATCATATCAGACGGTTTATTCTCGTAAGCCATATGCCAGTTGCGATGTGCCGTATCCAACGACAGCAGATAGGTCTGATATTCTTCTGCCGAGCGTGAAACTTCCTTGTCAGCAACTGCAAACGTCCAGTCGCCTTCGTGACTCTCCGCATAGTTATAGACGGTCACGCCGCTTGCTACAATAATCACAAGAGCAAGTATAGGAACGAGCAAACGGGAAAGCAGTAAATGACTTGCAGCCGAATGCTTGCGGTCTAACAGACGCTCGTCATTCAACACAAGACACCGAATCTGCTTGTTCTTCCAAGGCAAATGACTGTGACCGAGGTGTTTATCCACCTCCAACGCGCACTTGTTGTTGGTACATTGATAATAATGGCTGGTACGGCTTACCGTTCCGTGAACGTCCTTGCGGTCTACGGTTTTGCTACCGTCGGTGTACGTGGTGGTGGTTACGATCTCCCCAACCTTTTCACGGCTGTTACGGGTGCGGCGTTTCAAAACAAGGGGCGCACCGCAACGAGGGCAGACCTCGTAACCGCCTTCTTTTGCCTGACGGTTATAGTTGTTCATATAGGCAAGCGGCCACCGACGGCGCCAGCTCCGAAATAGCCCTATCGCCATCATAAACAGAGCCAGCGGCACAAACACGGCATACCATGCCACAGTTATACCGTCTGCCGCCATTGGCAACATGATCTTGCCGAAAATAAGCGGTGCAAACAGCATTACTGCCAAAATAATGCCGTAGAATATACATCTCCGAATGAACATAGAATTATCGGGGCTTCCAACCGCTTTTTTTACTTCTCTTGTCATAATTCGTCACTCCTTTATCCTTATTCTTTTATCTGTGCTTTCAACCATTCGTAAACAGAATAATGCTTAATGTCATCCAAGGCATAAATTTTCTCCAAATAGGATTTTGCTTTCGTGATATTAACATTGCCATTCCAGCCAAAAAGATGGGTACAACAAAGGAAAATCAGATTATCTTCGTCACTCTCATCTTTTTCAGCGGTACGCATAGCGAAATGAAATGCTTTCGGCCATTTAGCAAAAAGCTTTTCAAGCAAGGCTTTTGATTCATAAGGATCTCTTTCCTCCGCGTCCTCCAACAGCTCGTATGTAGCACAGGTTATGTTGCTTGCAACAGTATCCATATCCTGCGGCAGTTCCTCATGATACTGCAAAAGAATCATATAAACCGTTTTTGAGGATTCGGGAACTTCTTCTGTTGCATTAAACTTAAAGCAGGGACCCATCCTGTAATACGCCAAGGCTCTGCGCAGTTTCATTTCATCTGGATTTTCATCGAACAAATCTCCTAAACACTCTCCAAAGGAAACGCCTTCGATCAATTTTGCATTCTCTTTTTCTTCTTTACGTCTTGAAAAGAATCCCATTGTTATTTCTCCTTTTGCTATTTTTTAATTTTCTTTATTTGCTTGTGTTGACAATGCTTTCACTAAAATTACTCGGTCTGTAATTCACAAGATCTTCGGTCATAGCTCTTACTCTGAAGGAAACAACGTTAGAGGATGCACCCGTGGAGAGCTTGGCAACCTGCCTTTCTATTGTTCTTCCGTCAGCCAATACACATTCTACTATGTAATATGTAGCTCCGTCAACTTCACTCCATGATAGCATTCCGTTTTCAATTTTTACGTTGGAAGGTGTTGCAAGTGCTGTTCTGTTGTCAACGCAAGTATATGTCGACCATTCGCTATCAAGATAACCGTTTGTCACGCCTTGCTCGGATGCAACGCACATCACACGAAGCACGTCACCGTTATTAAGCACAAGTGAGAGATTACCGTCAAGCTCAACTCGCACAGGCGCACCTCCGTTTATTGTGTAAAGGTAATGAGATACGTTTTCGGTGCCAGCCGTCCAACTTATCTTACAGGTGGTAGTGTCATATTCCCCAAATGCGGGTGCTGCAACCTTAATGCCGTCGAAGGTTACCCAATCGCTCCATTCACTCGCAAGCCAATATCCCGATGCAGGTATTCTAACTCTTACCTTCGTTCCAGCAGAAGGTACATAGAAGCGAGCGTAGCCTGCTTCGGATGCTATGGTGATATCTACGGGATTTCCGTTCTCATCTATTGCTTCATACTCGTAGTGATCGTTATTCCAACCATCAAGGCTTTCGGGAGTTACCACGCCGTAATATGCGCCATACAGTTCCTTATATTCGATGGTAGGCTTCTCAATTTGTGCATAAACGGCAACGTCGTAAGCCCAACGAGTAGCTTGACAATCTCCGTCCTCGTAGTCAGTACCTATCAGTCTTATGGAAACACCGAAATTATATGTTCCGGCTTTAAGTTTCGATGCATCCACGGGAATAGTGTAAGAGTTTTCATAATCGGAAACGTATTTTTCCATCAAACCGTCAAGGCTCTGTCCGGCTTTAATTCGCTGAATATATTCATTAAACCATGCCGCCTCATCAATATTGAATTCGTGCTTGCCCTCATCAAGGTAAATCACATTTCCGTCTACCTCAACCTTGTAAACGTAGCCGATTGCATAAGGCGCTCCAATACCCGTCCAGTAATCGCGCTCATTGAAAAGAGTCAAGGTGAGCTTTCCGTCGGCGTAGCTTACGTTTTCCATCTCTACCCAATGATTGGTAAGCTCTCGGTCAAGATTGATGTATTGATTAGTTACCTTGCCGTCTATCAGTCCGTTGCCGTCCATCTTGTCATACTTGTAGTCGATCTCGATATCCAAGCCACCTATTCCGTAGGTAAAAGCATCTTCAAGCACCACGTAGTAATACTTGCCAACCTTGAACAGATTGTCGGTATTTATTCCGTTGTATTCAAACTCGTAGAAGTACTTGCCCTTTGCTGCCTCGGCTTGCCAATAAGCTATGTCGCGGTTGTTGTCTGCGCGGTTTTCAAGATACCAAAGCGCATATTCGAGAGGATCGAGTTGTTCTTCAAGCGCGGATATCTGTTGATTTATCGACCACATCAAATCGTCATTTCCGTAAGCTTCGTTAAACTGTTGATTTAGTACATCAATTTGTGCGTTCAGATCATCGATTGCAGTAGGATTGTTGAGAATGTAAAGCACGTCGTTTGCAACCCATCTTGCGCTTTCCTCTTTGTAAAGCTTTAAGGTAAAGCTATCAATTGCAGGGTAATTTTCATCACCGTTGCCGAGAATAAAATAATATACCGCATCATTTACAAAGGTATATACGCCGGCATCATAATACCAGGGAGTACCAAGATAGTTTATCCAAGCATTTTGCTCAACATATTTTCCTTCGGGATATTCGGTATCCTTGTAATATACGCGAATATCGTAGGAGTTTCCACACAAAATGCCCTCAGAAACTGTGGCAGTTCCGTTGAAGCTTGTATCGGTATATACTACTTCATCTCCCTTAAGGATTTCAAGCTTGATATATTCCGCAGTATTGCTATTCAAGGTGGTGTTTACCTTAATTGCACCGTAGTATCCGTCTTTTTCGGAATTGTAAAGCAGAGTTCCGTTTACTTCACCGACAGTAATTGCTTCGGGAGTGAGTATATGCTGCTCAAACAGAATATGGGCAGTTACGCCGTTTCCGTCGTGAAGATCGGCATACAGGTAAACATAAATCCAATAGTCCGTATTTTCCACAAGTCCTGTTGCACTCACGCTATTGTTGCCGATAACAAGGCTTTGGTTTGCTATGATATTATATCCGTCATATACGGCAATGCCAAGCCAACCGCCTGTCAGATTTACCAAGCCACTTGCATCCGCTACGTTAAGTGTTGCAGAGCAACTATTCATTGTAAGAGATGTGGGGTTGAAATCGGATATTGTAGGATTCTCGGCATTATAAGGCAGACCAATCGAAACGGTATCGTTATTGTTCATAAATTCGTCCGTACCGTCTGCATTAATATAGGTGTCTGCAATATACTCGATATCCGTAACGGTGTAAGTCTTTTCCGTATACGTGCCGCTCGGAATGGTTACAGCCACGTAGACGCAGTTATAATGTTCACCGTTGTCCTCTATGAAGAAGGAAGAAAGACCGCCGCCTACCTGATATTTCGTTCCGTTCAGCTTCAAGGAAAGGATGGTGTGCTGACTCGGATTGTTGAGCCAGATCTGAATATAAACGGTTTCGCCGGCTCTTGAATAAATTTCATATTCGGATGCTGTCGGTAAGGTTGCTCCCAAGTGATTATCGCTATTTGCAAAATATTCATCAAGTGCTGTTCCAAACTGACGGTAGATTCCTGCACGCATCATTCTATATAACCTCATGGCACGAGCGGTAAATCCGTTGGGTAACCCATTTGATTGAGAAGGCTCGTTGTTAGAGGCGAATATGCCAAGATAAGTAGGCACAGTTGTTGTCGTTGGAGCATTTACCGTATAAGTCTTTGAATCACTATAATCGCTATCTGTGTAACTTATCCCATTTCCAACTGCTTTTACAACGATACTCTGACCTTCACTAAGCTGTACGGAGGTTGCCGTTGTCGGAGTTTCCGCACCACCGTTAATCTTGTAAACATAGCTGCTTGCGTTTGCTACTGCCGTCCAACTTGCAAGACCTTCACCCGAAATCATAACAGTAGGAGTACCGAGCTTTGTCGGTTGAGGCGCAGGCGTAGCTGCTGTGTAGGTTACGCTATTACTCCAATCACTCGTGGAATATGCGATTCCGTCGCCAACAGCACGAACTTTGAGCGTCTGTCCGTTTGTCAAGGTTTTACTTGTAACGGAGTTTTCAACGTAAGATAAATTTCCATCAAGGCTGATTTCAAATTTATCCGCATTTGTGTTTACCTCCCAAGATGCAACATTACCATTCAGCGTAACAAAGGGGGCGTTTAGTTGTTGTGGTGTTATAGGGGGTGTAGGTTCATCACACGCAGCTAAACCAACAAGCCCAAATATCGCCACAAACAGTGTTAGCAAAAAAGTAACAATACTTTTTTTCATAAAGAACACCTCCAATATAAAATAAAAATGCGCCAACCGAAGTTGACGCAAAAAAACGCAAACTCCGATTGTCGCTCAACAATTTTACATGGGAACAAGCACTAAACACTTTTCACTAGGTTGGAATTTGCCTTTTTATCAAATTCAAAATAGTGAAAAGCCAAAAAAAGGGTATAAAATGCCCTTTGGATGATAAAAAACGCCTATTCCCGCAGTATTAAAATTGTTGAGCATAATCATTATACCACTATTTAACAAAAAAATCAATATAAAAAATAGTATATCAAAAAGTTTATTTTATGATAAAAAATAAAAAAGTCAGATACCACTGGTGAATCTGACTTTTTCTTAATTTAATTAATAATAACGTTGTAAAGTTGCAAGTGTTCAAAGGAAGTTATTTATCTTTTTTATTACTTGTTTAGCCTTTTTATTTTAAATTTATAATACGCTTGAAAGAATTTCTTTGATTTCTTGGGTGGAGTCTGCTTCAAATATTTTTAGCTTCGCCTCTCTAGCTCCCCTTACGCCCTTTAAAAGCTGAACGCAAAACTTACGCATAGCGTGCGCTACTAAAATATCGCTTTCCCTTTGAGTTCTTAAATCCATAAGATAAAAGGCGCAATCCTTTATACTCATATTAGTTTGAGTATTAGAAAGCTTTGCAAAAAGTAAGGGATCACTAAGAGCCCCTCTTGCTAAGCCTACGCCGTCTGCCCCGGTTAATTCCATCATATTTTCAGCATCTTCAACGGTAAAAATACCCCCGTTTGCAATTACGGGGATTTTAACGGACTGCTTTATCTTTGCTATTTCGCCGTAATGAACGGGACCGCTATACATACCCTCACGAGTTCTACCGTGCACCGTTACTAAGCTTGCGCCAGCCTGTTCCATTCTCTTTGCAAAATCAACCGCTAAAAGGTTATCTTCCTTTATTCCCGCCCTAAATTTAACGGTAATTACCTTACCGGATTTAACGCATTCTTTAACTATTGCTTCGGCAAGCTCCGGCTCTTCCATAAGCTTACTTCCTTCGCCGTTAGAGTAAATTTTATTTACCGGGCAACCCATGTTTATATCTACCATTTCAAACCCGCTAAGCTCTTCACTTTCACAAGCTCTTCGTAAAATATCGGGCTCTCTTCCAAAAAGCTGAACGGCCAAAAGCTTTTCGTTTTTAGCCTTCGTTAGCAAATCCTTGGTGTTTTCATTCTTGTATATTAACCCCTTTGCAGATACCATTTCAGTTACGCAAAGCCCTGCGCCAAGGCTAAAGCAAAGGGAGCGAAATGCGAAGTCAGTATAACCAGCCATAGGAGCTAAAATAAGGTTGCTTTGTGCCGTTAATCGACCTATATCAAGACTTTTTAATTTCATTATACACCTGATCAAGCTCTTCTTCAGTCATGTTATTCATATCCTTACCGCTATTTTTAACGGCGTTTTCCAGACGCTTAAAGCGGTTAATAAATTTTTGGGTGGAAGCGTTTAAAGCCTCTTCTGCGTTAACTGAATAAAAGCGCGCAAGGTTAACTATTGTAAACAATAAATCGCCTATTTCTTCAAAAACTGCTTCCTTTGATGAAGCGGCGTCTAATAGCTCTTGCTTTTCCTCTTCCAGCTTAGCCCAAACCTGCTCTACCGAAGAAAAATCAAAGTTATTTTTTGCAGCGCGCTTTTGTACCTTTTGCGCGCGCATAATAGCGGGGAACGCCTTGGGTACGCTTTCTATATATTCGCTTGCGCTTTCAAACCCCTTTTCTACCGTTTTGTTCTTTTCCCAAACGGAAAGCGCTTCCTTATCTGTTTTAGCGCTATCGCTGCCGAATACGTGCGAATGGCGTGTTATAAGCTTATTACATATTTCGGTTATAATATCCGTTCTGTTATACTCGTGACTTTCTTCGCCAAAAATAGAATGAAAGATTACCTGTAATAAAACGTCACCCGTTTCTTCGGTAATATCGGTAACGTCACCGCGCTCTATCGCGTCGTAAAGCTCGTAGCATTCTTCAAGTAAATCCTTGCGAATGGACTGCCTAGTTTGAGCCCTATCCCAAGGGCAACCCTTTTCTGAACGTAAGGCAACGACTATATCAAATAAATCGTCTACGCAAAATCTTTGCTTTTTGGTAAAATGCTCCTTTAAAACTACCAAAACGGTGCGATAATCGTAACCGCTATACATATCCATTTGATATAGGCTTATCTTTTCTGCCTTGCCGTTAATATATAAAATTGCAGGCGCTTCATCACCGAATGCGTCCGTTAAGCGAAGCTTCCACTCTGCGCAAATAAAATAACTGTCTATATCGTAAAGAACGAAGGGGCGTAAAACGGAGGACGTAAAATTTTCCGGCGCGTAAGCAGACATAGCCGTATAACCGCCTCGCGTTTGTAAGCGTGAAAGAACGTTAAGAGTATGTGAAACACCCTCTATAACCTCTACGTTTTTACGCCTTTTTAAAATAATAGCGCAGGAATTATCGTCTGCAACGCTACCGTCTACACAGTACACTACGTTTTGAGCTTTGCTTTCTTTTAAAACAGCGCTTGCTAGCTTTTTGCTTAAAGTATCAAAATTGC
The DNA here is from genome assembly GCA_015055965.1 of Clostridiales bacterium. Taxonomy (GTDB): domain Bacteria; phylum Bacillota; class Clostridia; order Christensenellales; family Borkfalkiaceae; genus HGM11416. Next base: position 31,539 of record SVHG01000018.1, on the reverse strand, counting down.
GTGAAGAACGGTAAATATCATCAAGATATTTAACTGCGATATTTTTTTCTTTAAAAAATTGCGCGCTTTCCGTTAACTGCGTTTTACAAATAACAGTTGCACCGCTGTTTATTGCGTTATACGCTTTTTCTGAAAGTGAATTTTGACCTACGCCCAATCCCACTAACGTTATTTTCATTTGCCTTACCTGCCGTTTTACTTTTTAGTATATAACAAATATATACTAAATTTAAAATGAGCGCAACAAAATAACAGCCTACATCTGAAATTAACATGCCAAAAACGTTAATTTTTGGTATTTTAATAAGGCTTACGCTTAAAATTATCTTACAAATTACACCTGATAATAAGTTTATAAGAGAAACCCTTTGCTTATTTACTGAAAGCAAAAGTAAATTTACCGCGTGTAAGCCTGAATGCAATATTATACTTATTGAAGAATACTGCAAAAGAGTGGTTAAGATTGACGAAAACTCCCCGCTTTTAAATAAAAAATCACTCACTAACGGAGCTGTAAAAATTACTGCAATCCCGGCTAAACCCGCTGTAAAAACCACTCCCCAAAACACCTTTACCCCCTTTTTATTTAAGGAAATTTTTGGTAAAAAACCAAGCGTTAAACAATGCAAAAGGTTAACCGGCAAGGAAATTACCGCATCCACCCCGCCCGTGTAAACGCCGTAAAGGGAGGTTGCCTTATCATAAAAAATCCCCTTTAACGCGTTAATTGCAATAAAGCTATCTAAAAAAGAGGCGATAGGCAATACGATTGAGCTTAATGTTATAGGCAATATAAATTTAAAGGCGTAGCCGTAGCTTATTAATTTTTCTTCTTTAATAATATTTTCTTTACTTTTTTCTTTTGAAGCTTTTAATTTTATAAGCAAAAACAAAAGCGCAATAAGCTCGCTTAAGGTTATTGCCAAGCAGGCTATTATTCCCTTTAAAAGTATACTTCCTTGCACTAAAAGTAGGGCTATAAGTCCGCTAACCGCCTTTACGAGCTGTTCTATTACTTGCGAAAGCGCCGTTGGCGTAAAGTTTGATTTACCTTGAAAATACCCGCGAACACAAGCTATTAACGAAACAAAAAATACAGACGGACTTATTGCCCTATATAACCCGGCAGCCAATTCGTTCCCCTGCAAAAATGCTATTTTGTTTGCAAACGTTAGCAAGAAAAAAGTAAAGAATAAGCCAAGCGGAGCAAATATTTTAAGGCATTTTTTTAATAAATCCTCCCCATTATATCCTTCTCCAACAAGCCTAGTCATAGCGGTTGAAACACCCCCGCCCGAAAAGGTAAGAAGTAAAGCGTATACCGGGAAAACCATTTGGTAAAGCCCGATACCCTCCGTTCCCAATAAATTAAATAATGGAATTTTATAAAGCGCACCGATTACCTTTACCATAAGCGTAGAAGCCATGAAGAAAAAAGTTCCGTTGGCTATGCCTATTCTTCTTTCTATCCCGTTAACCTTAGAAAGCAAAAAACTCATCTTTCTTTTTGCGTTTTAATTGCCGTTAAAAAAAGCGCCTTTGCAATCTTTAAAGCGTTAAGCTCCTTTTCGCAAAACTCTACTTGCTCGGTGGCTATTAACGCAATAAAACCCAGCTGTGAAAACTCGTCTTTTATGGGAAGAATGCAAATTGAGTAATACTCTAAATCACCCTCTTCTAGTATTTTAATAGCGTCGTAACCCCTTTTTACGTTTAATAAAAAATTGCGTTCTTCAAATATTTTTTTTCTAAGCTCTTCCGATATGGCTTTACCCTTTATAAGCTTTAGAGCTTCCCCGGAAACCTCAGTTATTCTTTGCATATCGCCAACTATACAAACGCAAGATAGATTTAAAGCAAGCTCTTCACAAAGGGCTGAAAGAAGCTTTTTATATAAGGAAAAGGGGGCGTATTTTTTAATTATAAGCCTATCGTCGTCTACGTAAACCCTAACGAGCTTATCGTTTAACGCAAGCATATTTCTAACGTCCTTAGGGATAACTAATCTGCCCACCTCGTCTATTTTTACTATACCTCTGTTTTTCATATAATACCTCCGTAAAGGTATTATGCACAATTTTAAAAAAAGTATTATACCCCGTAAAAATTACAAAAAAGAGTTTAAAAGAACAAAAAAAGTGTGGCTATAGGTCAATTAGCCACACTTTTATAATTATTCACATTTAATAAGCTCTGCAAGACCAATCGCGTTTTCAACGCTAAAATAATCAACGCCAATTTCGCTGAAAGAGGTAATTTCCTTACTGGAAGAAAGCTTCGTTTGAATTTCTATTTCACATTTTCCAATACAGTTTTTTGCAACGTTTAAAAGATATTTTGACTTTTCATCCTTAAAATTCTTAATGACTATGCACTTTGGCTTGGTAGCAACTGCGCATTCAAGAGCGAAGGTAAATTCTAAGCTGTTAAAGGCGCTTGCATCAATGGCAATTTTAAATTTAATTTTATTACCTGCCACCTTTTTTAATCCGTTAAGCTCTTTAATTAAAGGACGCTTTTTATTTTCCTTTACTGCCGTTAAAGGAACGATATATTCTATTTCCTTAACCTTTGCCCATTTAGCCTGTCTTACTTCCCACTTTCTTGCAAGATAGGTGCTTTCGCCAAGACCTATAACTGCCCCCAATTTTACCTTAGCCTTTAACTGTTTTTTAACAGCCTTTAGCTTAGAGGTTAACATCATAAAGCAATTAAATCCGTACTGCGCGCCACAGCTTACCTTATCTTTAATTTCTGTTGCGGTTAAGCTGGGGGAAGATAAATCACAGTTTATTTTAGAGAAGAGCTTTTGTAAGCGGTACGCCTTATACTGCTTCTTTTCTTCTTCGGTTGGCTCGTGCTGTTTTTCCTCTTTGGAAAGCTCTTTTTCTTCCTTGGGCTCTTGTGCTATTTCATTTTTACTTTCTTCACTAGTGATTAAATTAACAGGCTCTTCGGTAATTTCTACCTGCTCTTCACTCTTTTGATTTTGCTCTTCTTCTGCTAAAAGCTCTGCGTTTATATCTGCAAGCGTTTGCATAAATTCTTGATATTCTGCTTCCTTTTGAACTTCAATATCTTCGCTAACGGTTGGTTGAGCGTCAATTTTTTCTTCTTCGTTTAAGGGTAAATTTAAGTTATCGTTCATAAAACCTCCTTATAAATTATCCGCAACTAAACGGGTGCGTTTTGCGCGGTTTATTATTTTTCGTATTAAATATTAACCAACGTGGTTATTTTTTTAAGCCATTCCAAGGCATAATCGACAAAAGAATTACCATTTCGCCATACCGTTACACCCTTATCGTTAAGGGGTATTGTAAAATATTTTTGCAACGAGTAAAATACCTTTTGCAACTTAAAAAGGAGGTAACCTTATGCCTAATCCCTTAGACGCGCTTTTGCTTTTACTAAAGCTGTTTGCCCTTTTTCTTACCATATCGTTTTTGATTAACCTCGCCTTTACCCTAAAAGCTATTAGCCAAAAAAGCTATAGGTTAAAAATGAATTTTACACCCAAAAGAATAGATAGCGAAGCTTATCAAAGGTACGAAAGGAAGGAAAATGATAGCTTTAAAGTAAAGAAAAAGCCTTCCGTTGCTTTAAAGAGTACCATCCTATCGCAAAACAAACAAAGCGGAAAGGCTAACAAAAGAATTAGTCGGTAATTCTTTCAATATTGCTTTCATCACCCCAAAGGCGTTCAAGATGATAAAACAATCTGCTTTCGTCGTTAAAAATATGCACGATACAATCGCCAAAGTCAAGAACCGCCCAACGGCCTTCACTCTCACCGTCACGGCGTTTAACTTCTACGCCAAGCTTACTCATGCCCTCGTCTACGTATTCGCAAAGAGCCTTTACCTGAGAGGTAGAAGTACCGCCTGCAATAATAAAATAGTCTGCTAAAACGGTTTTTTCAGCAACGTAAATTTTAACTATATCACGCGCTTTTTTGCTTAGTAAGATTTTGCAAATTTCATTTGATAATACTTTTGAATCCATATTTTTTCCTCTGTTATTATTTACTTTTTTGAATTATAATATTCGTTAGTAAGCGTGGTTAAATAAAAAATATCCGAAGCGCTTATTTTAAGATACTCAATAAGCCTTTTAACGCATAGCTTAAAGCCATTTTCAAAATCCCTTTCTACCTCTGCTCGCAAGTAATCAACCTCGCCGTACCTTCTTGAAGGCTCTAATAAATCCGCAATAAAAACGATCTTTTCCAAGGTAGACATATCTGGCCTTCCCGTAGTATGGTAACGTATTGCGTTTAGCACGTCTTGATTATCAATACCAAACTCTTTATTTGCAATATACGCCCCAATATATTGATGCTTAACACTTTCCGGCGCGCCCACCGGAATTTCACATTCTGGGTAATTCGTGGCAGCTTCGTATTTAGCAATATCATGCAAAAGTGCCGCTATACGCGCGTTATCTGCGTTTTCACCAAGTCTTTTAGCATAAGAAACAGCGGTTGCAACAACCCCTGCGGTATGGAATAACCTGCTTGGCTTTAATCTTTTTTGAACCTTTAAATACAGCTCGTCTGCCATATAAAGAGAGTTGCTTTTTATATAGTCGCAAACGGATATAGGCAAAAACTCTTGTGAACAAATGCCTAATTTTAACTGCTCGCGAACGTAGGTGCTAGATACCGTTCCCTCGTTTTGCATGGGAATAAAGGTATAACCGCAAGCCTTTTTAAAGCGCCTTAGCTCTTCTTCAAAATCACAGCCGCCCCTATCTGCGACCACCAAGGTAACGCTTGCAAGAAGATAGTCTACCCTTTTCCAATTTAAAAAGCCTTTTAAGGAATCGTAGCCTATAAGCAAATACAGCTCGTTGTTAGAATAGCTTTCTTTAAGATGCTCAACCGTTAAATAGGTATAGCTTTTACCTTCGCTTTTAAGTTCAAAATCACTAACCTCAATAAAGGGATATTCCTTAAAAGCAATCTCTAACATATTCTTGCGGTGCTCGCCCGCCGTAAAGTGCCCGCTTTTAAAGGGGGACTGATAGGCAGGAAAAACTATTACCTTATCTAGCGCAAGTAAATTTTTAAATTTTAAACAAATTGAAAGGTGATCGTTGTGAACGGGATCAAACGAGCCACCGTAAATACCTATCTTCATATTTATATTTTATCACATATTTGCAGTAATTTCAAGTTTAAGAAACAAATTTTTCGGTTATAATTAAAATATCATGAAAAATCGTAAAATTGCCGTATTGATAGACAGTATTTTAACGCTTATTATCGCGTTTTTTGCATTTTTTATAATACTTTCTACCTTAAAACGCCCTGCTATTATTAAATATATTCTTTCTTTTCTTTTTGCGTTATGCTTAAGCGCCATAGTTTTTATTCACAAAAGGCGCAAATATAATAGCCTAATGCTTAGCCAAAGGGAATTAACCCAGCTGGAAAATATGCTTTTCGAGCTTGAGCTAGCCACGGATGAAGAAGCTATGCAACTGCTTTTAGACTTACTGCAAGCCTTGGGAATAGACGCAAAAATTACTAACGGTAGGTTGACTTATAAAAACACCTGCTATCTTTACAATTTTAGCAAAGAGCTTACCAGAGCACAGCTTTGCCAACAAGTTAAAGGTGAAAAACAAAAAATCGTATTCTTTTGCAACACTCTTTCTAAAGAAGCTGAAGAGCTTGCAGGTCAAATTAAAGAGCGAGTGCAAATTATAAACGGCGAACTGCTGTTTTCACTTATGAAAAGGGCAGAAATTAACGAAGACTACCCAAAAATCCTTTCAAAAAGAACTAAAATTAAGCTTAAACCACTTTTGGAAAGAGCTTTAACAAAAAAAAGAGCGTTTAGGTACGCAGTCCTATCTGCAACCTTCCTGCTCTTTTCCAAATTTACCTTTTACCCCACTTATTACAAAATATTTTCTGCCTTGTTAATAGTTCTATCTGCCCTTTGTTTAATCTTTGGCAAAAGGGAAATCAAGGCAGAGCCCGTTTTGGTTATGGAAGAGGGGTGAGTTTAGCTGACTTTAAGCTTAAAACACAATGTGCTTAAAGTCTTTTTTACTGCTTCTTCTGTATAAAACGATTTTCTTACCGGTAACTGCAACGATTTGCGCGCCAAGTAAGCGTTCAAGCTCGATCGCGATTGCCTTAGGATCGTCGTCGTTATTGTTTAAAACGCTAACCTTAATAAGCTCACGCGCTTCTAAGGCTTCAGATAAGCCGGTGATTAAATTTTCACTAATACCCCCCTTACCGATTTGGGTTACGGGTTGTATCGTTTGCGCCATTGAACGCAAATTACTTCTTTCCTTTGAGGTAAACATCTATTTCTCCTTATTCTATTAGTCAACAAAATCAAATTCTATTTCGCCGATTACTACTATAGAGCCTTCCTTAGCACCAAGATTTCTAAGCGCCTTAATAACGCCTTTATCTCTTAACGTCTTTTGGAAGTATGCAAGCGAATCGGTATCGTTAAGCACTACGTTTCTTTCTAATAATGAAACTAAAGGACCAACTACCACGAAAGCACCGTCGTCGTCACGGTAGATTTCAAATTGATCGTCACTCTTCTTTTCGTAGGTAAATGCTTCAAATTCCATGGGCTTAACGGGGGGAAGCTCTTTAAGAGTTGCGCTAACCTTATCTAAAAGCTCTAAAACGCCTTCGCCGATAATAGCTGAAACAACCACGATATCATACTTCTTGCCGTATTTTTTCTTAAACGCCTTAACGTTTTCTTCCGCACCGTAAATATCCGCCTTGTTTAAAACCACTATTTGCTTAAGCTCTGCAAGCTTTTCACTGTAGCCCTTTAACTCTGCGTTAATCTTTGCAAAATCGTCTATAGGATCTCTTCCTTCCACGCCGGAAACGTCTATTAAATGCACTAGCATTCTAGTTCTTTCTATATGGCGTAAAAATTCGTGGCCCAAGCCTGCGCCCTGAGCCGCGCCCTCTATAAGACCGGGAATATCCGCAACGATAAAATCCTCTTCATTATGGCGAACGACGCCTAAGTTGGGGGAAAGAGTTGTGAAATGATAGTTTGCTATCTTTGGCTTTGCCCCGGAAATTTTTGAAAGTAAGGTGGATTTACCAACGTTGGGGAAACCAACCAAGCCAACGTCTGCAATAATCTTTAGCTCTAAAACCACTCTTTTAATTTCCGTCTTTTCGCCCTTTTGTGAAAAGTGAGGGGTATGACGGCGACTGGTGCAGAATTTTTTGTTACCCTTACCGCCCTTACCGCCTTCTAAAACGACCTCTTTTTGACCGTCGTAAAAGATATCGCAAATAATACGACCGCTTTCTTTATCGCGAATAACAGTGCCAAGGGGAACGAAAATTTCTAAATCCTCACCGCACTTACCGGTGCAGTTTTTGGTATCTCCCTTAGAGCCGTTTTCCGCAAAATATTTATGCTTAAACTGGAAATCAAGCAAGCTGGTTTTGTGTCTGCTACCAACGAAAACTATGCTTCCGCCGTTACCGCCGTCACCGCCATCCGGCCCGCCGTTAGCAACACCCTTATAGCGAATAAAGGAGGTAATACCATCCCCACCGTCGCCTGCTTTAATTAAAATACTCTCTTTATCAACGAACATATTTCACCTTTAAAATAGCTGTTAATCGCCTTATAGGCGGTTATTTTTTATTATAATAGTCACAATACTTATTAATTTCACACTCTTTACAAGCGGGGTTTCTTGCCTTACAAACCTCCCTGCCGTAAAAGATTATGTAATGATGACAGTCGCTCCATTTTTCCCTTGGAAGTAACTGCTTTAACTGATCCTCCGTTTTTTCCGGGGTGTTGGCTTTTGCTAACCCTAATCTATTTGCAACCCTAAACACGTGGGTATCTACTGCAATTGCGGGAATGCCAAACGCCACCGAAGAAATTACGTTTGCAGTTTTTCTACCAACGCCGGCAAGAGCAAGAAGCTTATCGTAATCGCTGGGAACTTCGCCGTTATACTTAGTTAACAAATCGTGAGTTGCGCTTAAAATATTTTTTGCTTTATTACGGTAAAACCCGCAAGAAAAAATATAGCGCTCTAGCTCTTCTTGGCTAAGCTCTATCATCTTTTGTGGGGTGGGATAATCCTTAAAGAGTACGGCAGTAACCTGATTTACCCTTTCATCCGTGCATTGAGCAGATAAAATTACCGCAACCATTAACTGATAGTTACTTTCAAATTTTAGCGCGGGGCGTGGATTTTTATACCGCCCTTCAAAATAATTTATTATATTTTTTAAATTTTCTTTATTCATAAGTAATTCCGCAAGCAATATTGTAGCACAATTACGCTTTTTTTTCAATCATTTTATACACTTTACGCAAATAAAAAAAGCTCCCTTTAACTAAAAGAAGCTTTTTTACGCTTTAATTTATATAATTTTTGTAATAGAGGACTTTCCGTTTCCCCTTTTAACTGTAAAAATACCGTTAAAGGTGGGGAAATAACCGTTTTTAATTAGAAAATATGCAGAACTTGTATTTGCAGAATTTATTTCAACGGCAAATCCGCACCCGATTTTGATTTCTTTAGGGGTAGAAACGATTTTTGCTTTGCGCCCGCTTGCCCTAAACTCTTCTAAAAAGGCGAATACTTCCGTTTTGGTTTTAAAGGTAACTACCGTCATAACTTGTCCTTCCGTAATTGACGCTCATAAATAGAGCCCCAATATAATATATTAAAACTAAGGTTTTATTGTGAATAAATGATATATTTCGACAACGCGGCAACAAGCGGTAATCACCCGGATTCGGTTATAGAAAGCGCCTTTAATACTGCCAAGTATTTAAGCGTTAACGCGGGAAGAAGCGCCCACAAGCTTGCAGTAAGCGCAGAGCAAAAAATTTATAAAACGAGAAAGAGCGTTTGCTCCTTTTTTAACGCCGACAAGGTAGAAAGAGTTATTTTTACCAAGAACTGTACTGAAGCCTTAAACGTTGCTATTTTTGGGACGCTTAAGCCCGGCGGGCACGTTATAACCACCACCTTTGAGCATAACAGCGTACTGCGCCCACTTTACGCCTTACAGCGACAAGGACTTATTACCCTAACCGTAGTTAAGCCACAAAAGGGCAATTTAATTTTAGCAAGCGATATAGCAAAGGCAATTACCCCAAAAACCTACCTCGTTTGCCTTACGGCGGTTAGCAACGTAACGGGTGAAATTAACGATTATGAAGCTATAGGCGCACTTTTACGCTCTAAAAACATACTTTTTATCTTAGACTGCGCCCAAGCTGCAGGGCATATAATTTTAGATATGCAAAAGCAAAATTTAGATATTTTATGCTTTTCCGGGCATAAAGGTATGAATGCCTTACAAGGTATAGGATGCTTAATCTTTAATGAAAAAACCACCGTTAATCCCCTACTTTTTGGCGGTAGCGGTAGCGAAAGCTTTGCTCATATCCCATCAGGATATCCGGAGCTTTTAGAAAGTGGAACGGCTAACCTACCCGCAATTATTTCCCTTTACGAGGCGTGCATTTATACCAAGCAAATATTTAAAGAAAAACAAAAATATCTTATTAATTTAACCGATTATCTTATAGAAAAGCTACGAAGCGTTAAGGGCATAAAGCTATATTCAACGCGCAATCCAATAGGTATTGTTTCATTTAGCTATAAGGAATATTTTTCGCAGGAAATAGCGGGCGTGCTTTCAGATAAATTTGATATTGCCGTTCGTGGCGGTTTTCATTGCGCCCCCTTAACGCACGAATATTTAAATACTAAAACCAACGGTCTTGTTAGAGTATCCTTATCGCAATTTAACCAAGCAGATGAAATAGACGAGCTTATTTACGCCCTTAATAATATCTCAACCTATCTTTTTTAATTTTTAAGAATTTTTTATTTGCTTAACTACCTTTTCCAGCTGTTTTCTTTGCGCGCCGTTTAGCATAGGTGATATTGTGTAAACGAAGTTTTCTATCTCTTTATCGGAAAGTCTACCCTCATCCCTTGCCTTTTTTGCTTCATTTAAAATTGCGCTTATTAAATCCCCTTCACTTGCCCCTTCGTAACGTGAAGCAACCGATTTTAATAAATCGAAAGCAGCTGCGTTATCTACCGTTGAAGAAGAGCCTGCAGTTGTATTAGATTTGCTTTCTTTTGCGTATTCGCTGAATTTTTTCATAGCACCTCCAAAAAAATCCGTATAATATATTTATGCTAAGCATAAAATATAATGTTACTAAATAAGAGTAAGACTATGAACTATTTACCTCTTTTATTATTAGGTTATTTCGTATTAGCAAATAAAAAGAATAATTATAAAGAAATCCTTTCTTCCTTAAGTGAGGATGAAATATGCGCCCTACTTGGCTATCTTGGAATTGATGAAAACAGCTCCTTATTAATTTCGCAAGCCCTGCCAAACCTTTTAAGCGGGGAAATGGATTTACAAAAAATTATTCCGTTAGCCCTGCCCTTACTTGCTAATCTTTTTAATAAATCTCCGCAAAGCAATCCTTATGAAAGCTATGTGGGAAAAGGCGATTTAGAGGATATAAAGGAGGTTGCAAGCGAAGAAATTTCTAACCAATTAAGATGTTATTTTAGTCAATAATCGCCTTATAGGCTCACTTTTTATAAAAAGACAAACAAAAAACCCACTTGTTAAGCTTTAAAGAAGTTGCTTAATTAGTGGGTGTTTTTTTATTCTATTTCGCTAGGCTTTTTAACCCCTTCAAGTAAGTCGTTATGGTTTGCCGTTCTTTCTACCACAAAGGAATAACTGCCGTCAGACTGCACTTCTATTACTATACTTCCCTGCAAATCCGTTCTGTAAATAGTTGCGTTTACTTCAAACAGTCTATCTAAAACCGCCTGTCGTGGGTGGCCGTAGCTATTTGGAATACCGCTTTGAATAACGGCGTTTTCAGGTTTTATTTTGGTTAATAAATCCATAGTGGTAGAGGTTTCGCTGCCGTGATGCCCTACCTTTAAAACGTCAACGTCGGGAAGGTTTGGATAAGAAAGTAAAAGCTCTGCTTCAGCATCCTTTTCCGCATCTCCCGTTAACATTATAATAAAATCGCCATAGGTTAAAGTGAATATCGGCGAATAATCGTTTGCATCTGAATAACCAATATAGGGTGCGGATTTCGTGGGTGTTAAAAAGTCCACCGAATAACTGCTGGTTACACCTTGATAGGTAAAGGCTTGCGAAAAATCGCTATCCTTATTAAAATATTCGTAACCGCAATTCTCTTCTAAAATAGCAGTTAAAAATGCGTTGTAGGTTTTGGTTTTACAATGCTCCGTTTCTTCAGCAGAGGGAATGATATTAAAGGAATCTTCAAACTTGCTTTTCTCTTCGCCGTTATAGTAAACGAAGGGGCGTAAGCAAAAGCCAACGTTATAGGCTTCAAAAATTTCCTCCATACCGCCAATATGATCGGCATCTGCGTGAGTTGCCAAAACTAAAGTAATATTTTTAACGCTTAGATTATTCAAATAGTCAATAATTTGCTCTTCCTTGCCGTTATTACCGCTATCTATAAGCATATTCTTTCCATCCGGGAACTCAACATAGATGCAGTCCCCTTGCCCAACGTCTATAAAATGTATTTTCATAACGTCCGTGCTTGCTTCTACCGGTTGGGAAGTAAAAATATCGTTTAAGGCGCTGTATTTTTCCGCTTGCTCTTTAGTTTGCCGGTAGTAGTAAAATAATGCGATTGCAATAATAATTATCGCAATAAAAATGGTTATGCTATTACTTGGTTTAAATTTCTTTTTTCTTGCCATAAATTTCCCTTGATATTATTTATCGTTTAACAAATACAAAACGGCAACCTTTAAATAAACGCCCTCGTCGTAGCCCAAAATGGAAGCGTGATCCTTTCCTTGGGCGCGAAGCTCAACGAGCTTAACTCTTTTACCGCACTCTATCGAGCTTTGAGCAATCATATCCGTAAACTGCCTTACCGAAACGTGCTGTGAACAGCTACAGGTAATTAAAAAACCGCCCGGCTTTAATAGCTTTAACGCTTGAATATTTATATCCTTATAACCGCGAAGACCTTCCTTAACGGTATCCTTACTCTTGGTAAACGCTGGGGGATCAAGCACTATTAAGTCAAAGCTTTCGCCCTCCTTACGGTATTTTCTAAGCAGTTCAAAAACGTCTGCTTGAACGGGAGTTATAATATTTTGCAAGCCGTTTAGCTTTGCGCTTTCCATTAGATAATCAAGCGCTCTTTGACTTACGTCTGCGCTGATAACTGATGAAGCGCCGTGCTTTGCAGCGCATAATGAAAAACCGCCTAAATTGCAAAAGCAGTCCAATACCCTTGCGCCCTTTACGTAATGCCTTAAATTATCTCTATTTTCCTTTTGGTCAAGAAAATACCCTGTTTTTTGCCCTTCGCGAAGGTCAACGTAAATATCTAAGCCGTTTTCGTGAATAAGCACCCTTTCAGGAACTTCGCCGTATAAAACGCCTTTAATTTCCTGTAAGCCTTCCTTTTTGCGAACGGAAACGTCACTTCTTTCGTAAATACCCTTGGGGTTAAATATCCTAACCAAAATATCAACGATCATCTGCTTGCGCTTTTCCATACCAAGGGCTAAAAACTGGCATGAAAGATAATCGCCAAATTTATCTACTATTAGAGCGGGAAGAAGGTCTGACTCACCAAAAACCACCCTATAATTATTAGAATAGCCAAGCTTTAAGCGGTATTCGTTAGCCCTTTTTATTCTTTCGTAAAAGAAGCCTTCGTCAATGGGCTCTTCCTTGTAAGAAAGCACCCTTACTATTATTTTAGAAAGATGATTTATATAACCCAAGCAAACGAATCTACCGTCTGATGCAAGCACCTTACAAACGTCCCCTTGCTTACCTTCGCCTTCAATTTTAGCAACCTCGTTAGCGTAAATCCAAGGCTCACCCTGTAAAATCCTGCGTTCTTCACCCTTTTTCAGCGTTAAAATATACATAAAATCTATTATTTCCTTTGTAGAATAGCAAAATATTGCCTATAAGTGGAATTTTTTCAAAAACTCCGCCTTTATTACCTTAAAGCTAAAGGTAAAATAGCCAAGTAGCGATAAAGCGCAAAACGCAAGGTTAATAATGCTTAAAATATAAAACTCGTCTAAATATACGAAGAATAAAACGGAGGCAACCGTTAAAACTAAAATAATAAAAACGAATGCAAGAATCCAAGATTTATCTCTTCTTATAAAGGTACACATTAGCATAGTTGCAACCGTTGCTATTGATATAGACGGGAAAACGTAATTTGCAAGCCAATGCTCCTTATTTAAGGATAAAATTTCGCACGCCCAAAGTATTAGCATAACGCCCACTAGCTGCATGAATATTTTTTCAAACACACCGCGCCTTGAAAGTATGGTGTGGGCAACTAAAATCCAAACGTATATCAAGCTAAAGCTAACCAATAAGCACCAAAGCGTTTCGGGATTTATTAGCATGTTAACCAGCGTGCATACCGATACAATAGAAACGGATAAAAATAAAAATATTTTTAAAAGAAGATGGGTGCTTTGGGTTACGTGCTCGTTCTTTCTGCGCTCCATAAAGGGATATTCCCCAACGCTTTCCTCGTTTATCGTTTTAAGCTCCCTAAAGCACAGCGGACAGTAATTGCGATCGGCATCTACGTTTATTTTACAATTTTTACAATATTTCATAGATCGGTCTCCCAATAGTTACTGTATAACGTCAAATCTATCCCTTCTTTTGCAAGCTGAGAGAAAAATTCGCGTTCTATTCTGGTTTCTACGTAGCCCCTTGCGGAGGTTATATATAAACGGCCGTCGTAGCCAAGCATAGTAAAGTTTTGCGCCGCGTTTTTAGTGGGCGCTATTAAAAAAGTAATATCTAAAAGCTTACCTTCAAAGCACTTTGGCGTTTTTAAAAGACCAAGATTGCTTAAATTACCGCTTTGCAGGTTTTCGCCTACGCGAAGATAAACCAACTTCATAACGATATCCTTTAAAAATAAAGGGGTTATCTTTAAGAAGGGGTTCTTTTCTAACTGCACGTTGCTATGTAAAATACCCTCAACTACGTCTTCCTTGCTACCCTCTTCCATTTGAGTTTTGCAAAGAGTAATACATTCTTCAAATGTTATGGGGGTTTTAAAATCGTGCTTTAATCTTAAGAAAAGAGCAAAATTTCTTACCGTGTTGGAAAGATAGCGCTTGCGAAGATTTATAGGCACTAAAATATTTACCCTTTTATTCTTAATAGGCTTACCCTTTAGGCAGGTTACGTATATAGAATACATATATAAGGCGGAAAGGTATTCCGTTATGGTTGCGCCGTACTTAGCGGCAACCTCCTTAACCTGAGCAACCGGACAAGAGCTCATTATAATACCGCAACCGTCGTGGTTAAAGGGTGTTCCCTTAAACTTATAGGCAAGCGGTTCAGTTTTAAGCTGTTTACCCCTTTTATTTGCGACCGCGCGGAAGGGATCGTCGCTTTCTTCAATCACGTAAGGCGCGGCGGAAGGTCTTATTACCCCCTCGCTTTCAACTGCGTAGCCACGCAATTTAAAGTATTCAAAGAGCAGTTCAATAAAGAAATTAACACCGCCCGTTCCGTCCGTTAACGCGTGATAAAAGTTAGCGGTAACGGTAGTATTCCTATAAAAAATCTCAAACAAATATCCGTTATTGCTATCGGGCGTGATTTGCTTTAAATAGTGCGCAGGTTGAGGTTTTACAATAAAGGGTTTATTATTACTTTCTAAGTAATACCAAAATATCCCCCTTTTTAAACGCGTTTTAAAGGTGGGCATTTTTAGTAAAAGCTCGTTTAGTGCCTGCTGTAAAACTTCGGGATCGACCTCTTCGTTAAGCCTTGCCGTAAAGGAAAACACGAAGGGTGATGAAGCGTTAGTATTAGGCGGATAAATTTTTGCCGCATTATCTAGCGGATACCAATATTTTTTCAAGTTTTTCTCCTGTTTATCTAAAATCAAATGTGTAAAAAAGGACCTATAGCGCGATTATTGGGCTTTTTTCTTATTTTGTAATCTTGCAACTATCATATAAACGGCGCAAATTAAAATGGTAAATAAGCAAACCGCAACGAAAAGATAAAGCACCGTTTCCCAACTAAAATTATCTGCTAAAGAGCCAATTCCATATGCGGTTATCGCACTACCTACGTAACAAAAGCCGTCCATCACGCCGGCTAACGTTCCGGCGTTTATTTTGCCTAAATGAAGCATTGGAAATATATTAGTTATAACGTTGTTCACACCGGACATTGCGCACGCTACCAAAATAAAGCACACCAACGTTAAAAGCCAATAATTTTGATTGAAGAAAATAATTACCGGTATAAAAAGTAGAAATGCGGAAAGATAAAGCACACCGCAAACCAAAATATGATTTTTTAGCCTTTGATTTAAAAATATCGCAAGAGTACTGCCAAACACCGCAAAGAATGGAAGAAATAGCGTTAGAAAAATGGAAATTGCATCATCTAAAAGATATTTTTCCTTCATAATTACGGGAAGCCAAGTGGTTAAGCCGTCCTTAACGAAGTTGTTAATTATTGCAAACAATGCAAGCACACCAAACGACACTAATAAACCGGCTTCCAAATTTCCCCTTTTGCTACCAGCGCTTTGCGGTTGAGCTACACTTGCTTCATCCGCTTCACGCTCCTTTCTGCAGGCGTTTTTTAATGAATCTAGGTTAACAAACCAAATTAGCGCGATTGCTAAAAGTAACCCACCCGCAATTAAAAACACTCCTTTAAAGGGTACGCTTAAGGCAGAAAGAAGGGAGCTTAAGCCGTATATAGTGAACGTTCCCATTGAAACGGGTAACGCCATTATAAGTATTGCGCCCTTTAAGCTATTCTTTGGTAAATTTTCATTTAAAAGTCTTATTATAGAAGACCATAAAACGGACTGTGCAAAGCCGTTAATAAGCCAAAGTAATCTTAAAAGCTCAAATGAATTTTCGCCTAATACGGGAAAAAATAAATTAGTTAACGCAGATACCGCTAATGCAAGCGATATTGCTATTTTGGGATTATACCTTTTGCAAAGCAATCCGTTTACAACCTGACCTATGCCGTAGCTTATAAAAAAGCAGGTTGCAATACTACCTGCGTTAGCCTTGGAAATTGAAAAATAATCTATAACGCCGTTTATGTTAGAGCTGTAAGAATAACGTCCCAAATATGCAAGATAATATACGAAAAAGCAAAGAAGAGTTAACCTTA
This sequence comes from Clostridiales bacterium, assembly GCA_015055965.1. Taxonomy (GTDB): domain Bacteria; phylum Bacillota; class Clostridia; order Christensenellales; family Borkfalkiaceae; genus HGM11416. The sequence goes on along the minus strand of SVHG01000018.1, from coordinate 15,293 downwards.
AAGAATTTTTACTTATGCTTTTAGTAGTTGTTTTATTCATAATATTTAAATCTATTCCGCCTTTATTTATGGCGTTAATAGACGTATAGCCTCACATTTTGTTAGTATTTTAAAAATCGCAATCGTATTCCTTAACGTATAAATCTATAAATTGCTTAATAAGCTTCATCTTTTCTACAGCTATCTTCTTTGCTGTTTCCGTATGCATATAATCCCCTATTCTTAAGGACTTGTTGTAAAGATGATGCAACGTTGATTTATCGTTAACGCTTTCGCTATATTCGTTTTGATAAAAATCCACGCTAGGATCGTAATCAGGCATGCCGTGCGCAGCGCCGTACCTAAATGAACGCACTATTGCTATAGCTCCGGTTGCATCTAAATTGTCTGCATCCTGTAAGATTTTACTTTCTATATCGGTAACGGTAACCTTTTCCTTACCAAAGGAATATTCCTCGTGATGCTCTACCGCGTAAAGAATATGCTCGCGCTCTTTTTTTGTTAAATCCAAATCGGAAATAATTTCTGCAACCTTATCTAAGCTTTCAACGGGCGCGCAAAATCTGCCAAGCTGAGCGCCCATAATTCTATGCACGTCATGCACGTAAGCAGAAACGCCTATAACAACTATATTTCCGCCCTCTTTTTTAGCAATATTTAAGGCGTAGGCAAGCGTTCTTTCCAAATGGTCGGCTGTATGCCCCGTTTTATCTGCGTTATATTGATCCTTTAATTTCTCGCGCAAAATCGCTATATTTTTATTTAATCTTTCTTGCATTTATGCTTCCGTACCTTTAAACATTATTTTTACGACTTCGCCGTACGCCACGTTGGTTTTTATATAATTATATTCGCCTAAATCATCCTTTAAAGGGTAATACGCGTAACCGAAATCGCTTGCAAAATTTTCGCCAATATAGCAAAAATCTATCATTGTTTCTTCAAAGTCGCCTTTTGCTATACAGTATTGTAACAGCCTTTTTAGTTCATCTTTGTTTGAAACTGTTAAATTATACTCGTTACCCTTATAAGTATAGTAAGCGTGCTCGTAATAGTTTACGGTGTAATCCGCCACGATATTAACGTAATCTAAAGAAGTATAGCCTAGCTCTTGCTTAAAGGCGTCCGTCATCATAAGCTGTTCGTGAGCCAAAACACTCTTATTTGAATTATCTATTTGAGTGTTTCCGTGAGTGGGATCTACAACAGTCCAACGATTGTTAATTTTAACCTTACACCAAGCGTGCTCGTTGCCCCTAACTCTTACGCAAGGAATGCCTTCCATATTACACATTAAAGAAAAGGCCTTTGCAATACCGTCACAAACCGCTTTGTTTTTATTAAACACCCCTTCTAACGTGAAAGCGTCATACTTACCCCACACGTCCTTAGTTAATAAGGTTGCAGCGTGATCGTACTGAACGTTTAAGGCAAGATAATCAAAAATAGCAATTACTTTTTGATAATCGGTAAAATCCTCGCCGATAATAGAATTTAAAACTTCCCTTGCTTTGGCGTAAACGATTTCTGCCTTAGAATTCTCTTTAAACTGTGGTTGATAGCCGTGCTCTACCAAGTAAATTAACTGATTTGAGGTGCTTATAAATAAATCGCCATTACTTGACTTAGGTACTAACGGCAAGCTATCTATATAAAAATCACCGTAATCTTCACGCGAAGAGAGGTTGTTAACCAAATAACCGTAAGGCGTTTTTTTGTTATATTCTGTAGATAAAGAGCCTTCTTCATTCATCCAATTTATGGGAACGTTTGCAGAAATATATAGCTTTTGCTCGCCCGCAACCGTTTTTATGGTGGTGCTATACGCAATCGTGGAGGTTATTGAATAGTTTGCCTTGGCTATGTAATTGGACATATTAAAGGCAATTTCATCTTGAGTAGCAAAGGTAACCTCCATTTCATCCACCCAAGAAAGGTTATAGAAGAATGAAATTGCTTCTAAAAATAAAACCATTTCTTCCTCACTATCAATTGACTTATCTGCTAAAAGAGATTGAAAAATTCCCTTACCAACGTCCTCCTCCCAAACACCGTAAAGAATGGTGTTTTCGGTGGGCATTACAGTAAAGTTGTAAAGCTGAGTATACTCTTCATCCTTATACCAGTTTAAGCCGTAACCGGGTATTTGCTTTTCGGGATTAATTTTAGGAGCGTTTACCTTAGTCCCTGCGGGCGCAAGTATGCTTGTAAATTGATAATCTTCAGCATACTCTTCATCCATAATAAAACGCATTTCATATATCGTTGCGTTAAATACGGAATATAAAACCACGTTCCCTTCCGTTCCTTGCTCAATATGCGTGTAAGGTGCGCCAAGACCTTCGGCATTATCGTACCAGCCAATAAAATCGAACCCCTCGTATTCGGGTATAGGCAAAAGCAAATCTTCATCCGTAACAGCTTTAAACAACGCGCAGTAATTGTTTTCATTGTATGGATCTTTTTTGAAATCGTCACTTTCTAAGCTAGCGCCGTAGGTCAAATTTAGCGTAACCGTTGACTCCTTTTCCTGCCAAACCACTACGTATTCGGTATCTTGGTAGGTCTTTTTTAGCTGTGGCTCGTAACCGGCTATTTCGTACCCTTTTTTATAATATTGGGGAACTATAGGGGTTTGCCCCTTTCTTAAAACCTGTTCCTCCTCCCCACTAATTAAGCTAGAGCCACCACCCCCAACGAAGGTTACCGTGCAGGTTTCACAATCGTAATAAACGGTAAGCTGGGTATCGTCAGTAGGCTCGTCTACGCGAACGGTAGAGCGCCAATAATCTACCGTGTAATAAAGCTTAGATGCGGGCTCGTACTCAAAAGCTACGGTAGGATCAACGGACTTATACTGCGTTTCACTAAGCTCGTACTCCCCGCTTTCAGGGTTTTGCACGTAAATACTAATAGTTAAATCTGCAAATTCCGTTTCCGGCTTCTCTACTGAAGAAGAGGATTCTTCTAGCCAAAAACGTAACGAATGTAAATTTATAATTCTAAAGTAGCCCAAAGCATAGCTGAAGCATACAACCACAGCCACACACAGTAAAGCTATTAAATAACCTGTTAAAGCCCCAAGCTTGCGCCTAATAAATCCTTTACCTTTTGTTCTTTTATTTTTCATCTTCCGCATCTCTTTCGTATTTTTATTTTCGCTTATTATTTTAACTTATATGAACGCAAAGCGCTATATTTAAAATTTAATTAAATTTTAACATATATGCTTGCAAAACGCAAGAAAAATTAGGGCTAACTTGGCTTTTATATATTTAACTTCTAAGAAGTTAACGGCATTAAATAAAGCAACGCCACAAGCAATAGTTGATTTTATACTAAAGCTATCGGCTTTAAATTAAAAATATTACATAAAAAAACTTACTCTTACTCATAACAAACGGTAGGAGGTATTTATGGATAAAGAATTTTATTTCGGTATAGTTCTTGGTATGCTTGGCGGTGCGTTAGTCGCAGCTAATTCCTTTAAGGTACGCAAAGCCGTTAAAGAGGGACAAGAACAGGTTATGGAAAGTATAGCTAATCTTGATTCCAAGAGGAAAGCTAAAACCCAAGAATAACCTTTATTAAAAAAGCTTCCAACAACAAAAAACACCGCTTTAAAAGCTTATCTTTATTTAAGCCTTTAGCGGTGTTTTTTTGTGTTTAATTTAGTTTTTTGATTCTGATTTTCACTAAAAAGTGGCTCTATAGGTCGATTACAAAGATTTTTATAAGTGCTATTAAACTTCAAAATCCTTGAATAAATTTATGTATTCTTTATTCTTTCTTTTTGCATAAAGTAACGCATTGTATGCGCCACCAAAACGCACGTTAACCCAGGCTATTATTAAATCAGAACGCTTAACCATCCATTCGTTTCTTTTTATAATAGCGTATTTTAAAGGCGAATTCTCGATATCCGGATATAGTATTTCATCATATTCTGTTTCAAAATATTCTTTTCTTTTGTTTAACCAATCACCCAAATAGGGGGTTACAAATAAAATTTTTGCGTTATTAGTACTTTTATATTCCTTACAAATTTTTAAAGCAAAGTTATCAAAATTACCATACCCCCCTATGTAAAAGGTAACCATCTCACCATTGATTCTTTCTTTTAAAAGGTTAAAAATCTCTTCTTTTACCGCCAAATTTTCCGTAAAGTTTGAATGACCAAAAAAGGTTATTATCATTAATATTACCTCATATGAAAGTATACATTCATAATTGTATCATATTCGGAAAGAAAAATCAAGCAATAAGTAAGTATACATTCCTATATAAATTTAGCAAATGAATATAATTAAGTATGTAAACATTCTTATTTTATATTTTTCGAGGTTAATTATGACAGTAAACGACGCTGTGATAAAAAGAATAGCTCAACTACTTAAGGAAAAGAAAATGACGCAATACCGCTTAGAAAAAGAATCCGGCATCCAACACAGACACATGCAATGGATAATGAGTGGAAAAAGCAAAACCGTTACCTTATCTACCGTAATGATGATAGCAAACGGTTTTGGAATGACTGTGATAGAATTCCTAAACGACGATATTTTTCTTTTTGAAAATCTTAACGTAGAATAAGAAACCCAGTTAGACCATTTTTAATAAACAAACAAAAACACCGCTTTAAAAGCTTATCTTTATTTAAGCCTTTAGCGGTGTTTTTTTGTGTTTAGTTTAGTTTTTTGCTTCTGATTTTCACTAAAAAGTGGCTCTATAGGTCGATTAACGCCATTTAAAGAGTTTGAGCGTATTCGATTGCGTTACCGTAAACGTTGGCGTAAACCCTGCTATCTATACTAGGATTTATACCCACCGTGTGAATGCACGTTTGGCTAACCGGCCACAAAACTGCAGCGGTCGTTAGTTTAACTGCTTCCCCCGTTAATTGATTTTCATAAAAGGATTGCATAATGCCCTTGCCGTAACTGCGATATACCGTTTCGCCGTCAACTTCGGTGGGCTCAACTACTACCTTTACTATATTGTTATTACTGCTTTTATCATAATCTAATACCGCACCAACTAACGCTTCTGAAGCAGAGGCTGAATTTGAATCAACTAAAAAAACTATGCTTTCAAATGAGTAATTAGAATAACAGCTTATGGGCGCGTAAAAATCGCTTATTCTACCGTCGTTATAGCGCGCCTTTTGGCAAATGAATTTTTTACCACTGTTAGTAGCGCAAAGATGTGAAGCGATATTTGCTAAAATAGACATATATCCACCGCCGTTTCCGCGAAGGTCTATTATAAGCTTTTTGTTTCCGTTTTGCTTAAACAGCTCAAGCGCGCCGGCAAACTGCCCTGCTCCGCCCATAGTTCCATCAGCCAAGCCGTTGAATTGTGTTAATTTTAAATAACCCCATCCGCTTTGAAGATTTAAGCTTTCCCCTTCATATTTGGTTAAGGTCATTTGATTGCCTTCTCCGTTATAGCGGTAACAGCCGGTTGAGTCCGTATAGTAAACGTAGTTTTCAGTAAATTCAGCTTTGGTTAAGGTGAACTCCTTAATATCTTCACCGTACTGAATTTTTAAGGTAACGCTATTCGTTTGCGTTAAAAAATCGGTAAGCTGTGATTGAGTTTCACAACCGATAAAACTACTAGCGTCAGCCCCTTTATAGCCGATAATATTTCCGCCCGTTTTTACACCTGCTTTTTCTGCAGGGGAATTACCTAAAATGGTGTGTACCGTTAATCCGCTTATGCCTATACCAAAACCGCTTTTAGAGCCCTGCCCTGCCTTTTGATAGGCTTGGTATTCATCAGCAGTAAAATAGGCTGAATAAATATCAAGCATGCCCTCTGCTAAAACGTCAACGGGATTAATATCCGTCTTTTGGTAATAGTGCTCGTTATAAATATCAAGGAAAAAGTCAATTGAACGAAGCTCCTTATTTAAAGAAAAATAATGCGTAATATAACCGCCAAAAAATATTGCGGTTGCAGTTAAAGCAATTAACACACCAATTCCAAGCTGCTTTAAATTTTCCTTTGAAAACAAGCCCTTAATTTTACTTTTAAAATTAGAATTTTTAAACATTTTTCACTCCAAAATAGCCGTTTATGAAGCTATAGCCCCACTTATTTGTTAGAAATCTTATATAGCAAGCCACAAAGCCTAAAGGTTATTGCATCAGAAAAGTTGCGAATATCAAGCCCCGTTGCGCGCTCTATTTTATCTAATCTATAAGTTAACGTGTTGCGGTGCATATAAAGCTTTCTTGCCGTTTCGCTTACGTTAAGATTGTTTTCTAAAAACTTTTCTGCAGTTCCAAGCATATCGGGATCAGAAAAAATACTCTTCGCGTCGCCGTCTACTAAAACGTTATAATAATTCATAAGCATCATAGGGGGTAAATCTTCAATGATCTTATAAAGCATATATTCCTTATAAGAATGAACGTTATTTTTACTTTCTAACGCTTCACTAATTTTTAACGCGCTTTCCGCCTGAGCGTAAGATTGCATACTTTCAGATAGACTTCTTACAGTTCCGCCAACCCCTATTCTTGCCTTAATACCCGTTTCTTCAAAAAGTGATCTTGCAAAAATTTCCGCGTACTCTACCGGGGACTGAAACTCGCCGTACCCTTCACTAGTCAAATATTTAACGAATAAACAGGAATTATCAGATAGAATAGAAGCAGAATCCAAGCCGTTAATAGAGTAGCTTTCTAAAAAGTCCGCAATATCGCTAGCGCTTTTTGCGCCAGCCGTTATAATTAAAACGTAGCAAGGCACGGGGGGAATGGAAAACTTACGCATATACTTAACTATTTGCATGCTACTGCAATCCCCTAAAACTATGCTTCTTAAAAAGTCCGCCTTAGAAAGTGAATCCTCTTGCGTCCCGCTATTTTCTAAGTAGCTACAAATAAATAAAGCGTAGTTTTTTTCTACTTCGCTAACACCGGAAATTACACCGTAATATATTTCCTTTTTAAATCTAAAACGGAAAAGGGTTAAATTTTGCTTTTTATCCTGCATACCGTCCGTGTATCCGCCGGAATATTCAAAGGGTATTTTTTCCCCGCTGGAATATAGATAACTAAAAGACGCGGAATAAACGTCCATAGAAATTCCCGTTTTTTGTTTTAATCCTCTTAAAGCTAAAATAAGTTCTTTTTCCATAAAAAAGCTCCTTTTATCTTTTGTGCACCTTGCACAACTGCTCTTATTATACATATTTTTACCCATTTTGGCAAATAAAAAACCGCTAGGCTTAAAAAAAAATAAGTTTAGCGGTTATATTAATATTTTGTTGTTTTTTAATTTTAATCGCTTTTAAATAAGGCAAAAATGCCGTTAATCGACCTATAGCGTAGCTTAATCACGCAATAAGGTAACGCTATCGCATAAATCAAGGGCAAAATCCTCTTCGTGTGAAACTAGTATTAAAGCCCCTTCGTATTTAGAAATTGCTTCCTTTAACGCCTTTTTCGCCTTTACGTCTAGGTGGTTAGTAGGCTCGTCTAGAATAAGCAAATTTGAGGGAGTGTTGCACAAAACTGCAAGCTTTGCTCTTATCTGCTCTCCACCGCTCATATTCTTAAGCGGTTTAACTGCAAGCTCCCCTTTTAAGCCCACCTTTGCAAGCTGATTTCTAACCTCTTTAGGGTTAGCCCTTGGGAAGAATCTTGAGTAATACTGTGAAGCGCTTTCGTTGCTTTCGCCAAAATGTAATTCCTGCTCTAAATAAGCAATCTTTACTGCGTTATGAAAGGTAAAAAATCCGCTAATCTTTGGAATTTTTCTTAATAGCGTTTTAATTAAAGTGGATTTACCTATACCGTTAGTTCCGCGCACCCAAAGCTTCGTGCCTGAACGCATGTGAATATTAAGAGGGGGAAGTAAGGGAAAATCGTAGCCGATAACCAAATCCTTAACCTCTAATAAATCCTTAGTGTTTAAATCTATTGAAGGAAAGTTAAATTCCGCGTCGTAAAAGGTTACGGGCTTTTGCATAATCTCTATTTTAGCAAGCTGTTTTTTGCGAGCGTTTGCCATGCCTGCAGTCGACGCCCTTGCAGAGTTTTTATCTATATAGGTTTGAAGCTTTTTTATTTGCTCCTGCTGGCGGTTATATTCTTCCTCGTACTGCTTTGCGTTTTGCTCGTGTAAAACTAAAAACTTATCGTAATTACCGGAGTATTTTTTAATAAATCCGTTTTCTATATTAACTATAAAATTAGCAACCGAATTCAAAAACTTAACGTCGTGCGAGATAACTATAAATGTCTTTTTAAAGGAATTTAAATACTTAACAAGCCAATCTATATGCTCTATATCAAGGAAGTTGGTGGGCTCGTCAAGTAGCATTATGTCTAACTCTGAAAGAAGTAGCTTAGAAAGCATAAGCTTTGCCCTTTCGCCACCGGAAAGTCTGCCTATCTTGGTATCGTAACCAAAAAAGTTAACTCCAAGTCCGTTTGCAACCCTTTTTACCTTTGCTTCTAAATCGTAAAAGCCCTCGTTTTCCAATCTTTCTTGCATACGTGAGCTCTTTTTTATAGCCTTATCCAACTCGTCGCCATCTAAATCGCCCATAGAAGCGTAAAGCTCTTCAAGTTTATCGTTTAACTCGTAAAGATAGTCGAACGCGCCGGTTAAATATTCCATAACGGTTAACTCGCCGTTTAAGGTTGCGTGCTGATCTAAGTACCCCTTTCTAATATTAGGAAGCCAAATAACCTCCCCTTCGTCGTAAGTAAGCTTATCTGCAATAATATTAATAAAGGTGGATTTACCTGCGCCGTTTAAACCAACGACGCCAATATGCTCGCCGTTATTAATGGTAAGAGAAGCGTCGTTAAAAATAAATTTATCGTCGTAACGGTGGGTTAAATTTTTAATTTCCAGAACACTCATGCTGCACTCCGTAAAAATTTTTAATTTACAATAGTTTATAGTTACCTTTATTACATTGTACAATATTTTACAAAATTAGTCAACGATAACCCTTTTATAACGCGCAAAAGGGCAAAATTTCCCTTTAATAATTTTTTTACCTTTAAATTTTCTTGTAAATTAAAAAAATGTATGCTAAAATAGTTTTACTAAAATTTAACGGTGAAATATGAAAAAAAGTTTTAAATACAAGCTTACCCCAACGCTTTGGGCGCTATTTATAATAGGTCTTATTCTTGCAGCTTACTGTATTTACAGTAATATCGTTCGTTTTCTTGAGCTTCTTAAGCTACCGGACGTAACCTCCTATTCCTATATTGGCTCTTTACTTTGCGTGCTTATTGGCGTTGCGGCATTCCTGTTTATTCCCCCTGCTATGCTTGCTTCTAAATACGTAATAGCCGATAAACAGCTTCTTTTATGTTGGGGGCTAGTTAAAAATAAGTACGATATTAATGATATAACTACCGCAACCCATTTTAGGGCAAGCAACAAATTAGCCCTTACCTTTACAGACGAAAGCTTTATTGCCGTTAATATTGATCCCGAAGAATTTGACCAATTCGTGGAAATATTAAAGCAAGTAAACCCCAAAATCTTTTATTCCTTAAACGTTGAGGATAAAAAAATAAAATAGTCCTTAAAAAGCTATTGCCCGCTACTTTAGCGGGCTTTTTTTTTGACTTTTTATTAACAAAATCAACCTAATAGCAGTTAATTAATCCTTTTAAAAGCCTTTTGCGGTAATTTTTAATATTTTTTACAATTATTTTTTTTAAAAACCTTTAAATCGTTTGACAATATATATATCGTATATATATAATAATGTCGTGGTTTAGTTTTATTAAACTTTTTGTTTAATTAAAATAACCAAAGGAGGAGTTATGTTACTTGGCGAAAAAATTAAGCGATTGCGACACGCTTGTAATCTTACCCAAGGCGAGCTTGCAGACAGATGTGAGCTGACTAAAGGGTACATTTCACAATTAGAAAACGATTTAACCAGCCCTTCAATTACAGCCTTAGTTGATATTTTGGCGGCGTTAGGCTCTTCCTTAAAGGATTTCTTTGCTGAGGACGAGGATGAAAAAATCGTCTATACGGAAGAGGAATTTATAGAAAAAAAGGATGAAGGATTAACTACTAACTGGTTAATTCCCAATGCTCAAAAGAATATGATGGAGCCTGTAAGAATAAACCTTTCACCACACAGTCAAACCCAACAGGACGTCCCCCACGAGGGCGAAGAATTTGGCTACGTTATTTCCGGCGAGATAACGCTGTGCTTGGGTAAGCAAAAATTCGTGTGCAAAAAGGGAAACAGCTTTTATTATAAGGCAGATAAACCGCATTACATTATTAACCAAAAAAAGACGGAAGCGGTTTTCATTTGGATTTCAACACCCCCTACTTTTTAATTATTTAAGGCTAAAAACAGCCGATAATCGACTTATAGCCTAACTTTTTTTATTTTTACAGGAGATAATCACAATGGCAGAAAAAATCATTGAGCTTATAAATATTACCAAATCTTACGACGGAACGGTTGTTGTAGATAACCAAAATTTATACATAAGAAAGGGGGAATTTATTACCTTTTTAGGCCCTTCCGGTTGCGGTAAAACTACCACCTTAAGAATGATTGCAGGCTTTGAAATGCCCGATAGCGGTAAGGTTTTACTTAACGGAAAGGATATTACCGATATGCCCCCTTACTTAAGACCTATTAACACCGTTTTCCAAAGGTACGCGCTATTCCCACACCTTAACGTTTACGATAATATTGCCTACGGCTTAAAGCTTAAAAAGGTTAAGGTAACCTATCAAAACGCTGCGGGAAAAACTAAAACCAGAATAGAAAAGCTTACCCGCAAGGAAATTGACGAAAAGGTTAAAAAGGCGCTTAAAATGGTTGACCTAGAGGACTTTGAAAAGCGTGACGTTACAACCCTTTCAGGCGGTCAACAACAGCGTATTGCAATAGCAAGAGCTATCGTTAACGAGCCTGAAATTCTTCTTTTAGACGAGCCTTTAGGCGCGCTTGACCTTAAAATGCGTAAGGATATGCAGTTAGAGCTTAAGGAAATTCACAAAAAGCTTGGCATTACCTTTATATACGTAACGCACGACCAAGAAGAAGCGCTTACAATGAGTGATACTATCGTAGTTATGAAGGACGGTATTATTCAACAAATAGGCACGCCCACCGATATTTACAACGAGCCCAAGAGCGCTTTCGTTGCAGACTTTATTGGCGAAAGTAACATTTTCTCCGGCACAATAGTTGCAAAAAATAAGGTACGCTTCCTTGGCAAGACCTTTGAAATGGTAGACGATTTTGAAATCAACGAAAAGGTTGACGTTGTAGTTCGCCCAGAGGACGTATTCTTAGTTGACGAAGGTTTAGGTCAGGTAGACGGCGTTATAACCTCTAGTATTTTCAAGGGCGTTCACTACGAAATGGCTATGGCTATAGGTAATAACGAAATCGTTATTCAAGATACCCAACAGCGCGTGGTTGGAGAAAAGGCAAGTATAATTATTAAGCCCTTTGACATTCATATCATGCACAAGGAATTCGTTTCTAACGTTTACGACGGCGTTATTACCAAGCGTAACACGGTTGAGTTTGCAGAGGGCGAATTTGAATGTGACGTTACACAGCTTTACCCCGATTCTAAGCTAGACGAGGAAGGCTATTTAGTTCTTCCTACCGGCGAACAGCTTGACCTTACCGGTACTGCAGTAAAGGTTGAAATCGGACTAAAAGATATAGAAATCATAGATAACGAAGAGGACGGCGATTCATGCGGTGAAATCGTTTCTATCATTTACAAGGGCGACCACTATCAAGTTATAGTTAGAACCTTTGAAGAGGAAGAGGACTTCGTTATTGATACGGAATACGTTTGGAATGAAAACGATAAGGTAAGCGTTAAAATTGCGCCTGAAAAGATTAAGCTTTCATTAAAGGTGGTAGAAAAGAAATGAGAGCGCTTAAATTTTCAAGAAAGCATTTGGGCATACCGTACGCCCTATTCTTGCTTATCTTCGTTATACTTCCCCTGCTACTAATTGCTTATTACGCGTTTACGGATAGCAACGGCGCTTTTACCCTTAAAAACTTCACTCAGTTTTTTAAAAGCCCAACTAATCTTACCGTATTGGTAAGAAGCTTCGGTATTGCCTTTTTATCAACGGTGCTATGCTTACTTATAGGCTATCCCGTTGCGTATATTTTGGCAAGAAGCTCTATGAAAAAATCAAGCGTTCTTTTACTTTTATTCATACTACCCATGTGGATAAACTTCGTTTTAAGAACGGCTGCCATGAAGGAGCTTTTATATCTTTTAGGCGCTTATAAAAGCGGTGATATGAACTACTTTAACACCATAGTTGGTATGGTTTACGACTACTTACCCGTTACCATTTTACCACTATATACCGTGCTTTCTAAATTAGATAAAAACCTATTGGAGGCATCATCTGATTTAGGCGCAAAACCCCTGTATACGTTCATTAACACCACTTTACCCCTATCTATGCCGGGTATTGCAAGCGCTATTACCATGGTATTTTTACCCACCACCACCAGCTACGTTATTTCTGATACGCTTGGCAACAGTAAGGTAACTATTATCGGTAAGCTTATAGAAAACAAGTTCAACTCCGGAACTGCAGGAAGCTGGAACGCAGGTAGCGCTATTGCGTTAGTTTTACTACTATTTATATTTGCCACTATGTTTATTAGCGGTAAGTTCCAAAATGAAGACGATTCTTCTGCAAGGGGGAGCGGATTATGGTAAAAAAATTCATTCAACGCGGATATATCTTTTTGGTTTTGGCCTTTTTATACGCCCCTATTTTACTGCTCGTAGTTTACAGCTTTAACGCTTCAAAGGAAATAGGAACTTGGTCTACCGAATGGAACTTTAGCTTATACGAAATGCTATTTTCTAACGAAAAGATTTTAAAGGCGGTTTACAACACTTTAATTCTTGCTTTCGTTTCTGCAACTATTGCTACCGTGCTTGGAACGGTTGGCGCTATTGGTACTTTTTATTCTAAAAAGAAGGTGCAAAAGCTTATGGGCGGAGCAACTCAAATTCCCGTTATAAGCGCAGAAATAGTAACCGCTTTATCGCTAGCAATGATTTTCGTATTCTTAGGCTTTTACAGAACGTGGGCTTCTTTAATTATTGCGCACGTTGTTATTTGCTTCCCCTTCGTTTACTTAAACGTATTACCTAAGCTAAAACAGCTAAACCCCAACCTATACGAAGCAGGCTTAGATTTGGGCGCAACCCCGACCAAGGCGTTATTTTCTATTATACTTCCCGAAATTTTACCGGGCGTATTTTCAGGCTTTATGCTAGCAGTTACTATGAGCTTAGACGATTACATAGTAACCACCTTCACTAAGCCCACCACCTTAGACACTATTTCAACCTACACCTACAACGCATACGCGAAAGGTGGCGCAAACACTTCAGTTCCCGCATTAAGAGCTTTATCAACTATTATTTTCGTAGTAGTTATCTCCGTTGTTATCATTAATAACGTACGCGTGAACAGAAAAGCAAATTCGCGCTAAGGGGGTGAAGGTATGAAAAAATTATTGGCTTTATTGTTTTCTCTTTCACTTGTTGTATCATTCTTCCCCACTCAAAAATTAGTTCACGCAGAAGAAGCTGTTGAGCTTAATATTATAAACTGGGAAGATTACATTGACGCAGGCGACGAAGAAGAAGGTATTCCCTCCGTTATTGATGCGTTCAAGCAATATTACAGCGAAAAGCACGGCGTTGAGGTTAAGGTTAACTACTCTACCCAAGGCACTTGCGAAAATATGTATAGCGAGCTTAAGCTGAACCCTAATCACTACGATTTAGTTTGCCCTTCTGAATACATGATTTTAAAAATGCTTGCAGAAGATATGCTTGAGCCCTTAAAGCGTAACGAACAAACCAACGTTAGCGTTTACGACGCGGGCGTTTCACCCTATATTGCAAACCTATTTAAAAACCTTAGCGTTAACGGAAAGAGCCTTTACGATTACGCTGCTTGTTATATGTGGGGTACGATGGGCTTCGTTTATAACCCCGAATTCGTTAGCGAAGAGGACGTTAAGCATTGGAGCGCCGTTTGGAATTCCGATTATAAAAACAAATGCACCATTAAAGACAGCGTGCGTGACAGTTATATTTTAGCAATTGGCTACGTTTACCAAGAACAGCTTAACGATTTAGCCAGCGACCTTGCAGATGCTAAGCAGGATTATTTAGCGGGCGAGCTTACCAAAGAAGATTACGACCAAGCAGTTAACGATTACAACAAGGCTATAACCGATATCTTTAACAACGTTGGCGAAGATTCTATAACTATGGTTGGCGAAGCGCTTAAATCCCTTAACGACAGCCTTTACGGCTACGAGGTTGATAGCGGTAAAAAGGATATGGCTGCCGGCAAAATTTGGATTAACTTTGCTTGGAGCGGAGATGCCGTTTACGCGCTTGACTTTGCAGAAGATCCTGCCGAGGTTGGCGCTAATACCGCAGAGCTTTACTACGCCGTTCCCGAAGAAGGCAGTAATATCTTCTTTGACGCTTGGGTTATGCCTAAGGGCGCAGACGTAGAGCTTGCTCAAGAGTTTATTAACTTTATTCAAAGCCCGGAAATAGCACTTCGTAATATGAATTACATAGGCTACACTACCTCTATTGCAACTGATGAAATATTCGACTATTTAATTGGCGAAGAGGGCTACGCTTACGGCGGTGACGACGTTACTGAAAGAGATGGTAAATTCTTCGTTGAAATGGAAAATGAAGATGGCTCTACCGAAGAAGTAGAGGTTTTCGCAGTTGATCTTTCATACTTATTTGGGCGAGCAGATAGCAACCGCGCTTACGTTGCTTATACCGACGTTTTAGGCAGACAGTTTAGCGCCCAATACCCCGATTTTGATACCGTTACCAGATGCACCGTTATGCGTAACTTTACAGACGAAGAGCTTGAACGCTTAAACGTTATGTGGGCAGACTCTAAGGAAGGCAGCACGGGGACTCGCGGTTTATACGTAGCAATCTTAATTACCGCAGGCGCTTTAGTTCTTGCTCTTGCAGTGATAGCAATTGAAAAACGCGGATTATTTAACCGCCACGGAATCAAAGGCTACACCGTTGTAAAAAAGGAAGAATTAAACAGATAATTGTATTAAAAAACATACAAAAAGTGGGGATAATCGACTTATATCCCCACTTTTTTATTTTCTTCATAAATTATTCCCCTTTCTTGGTTAATTTGTAAACTGCTTTTTCTTTACCAAAGAATTCCCCATGTTCAATTTCATATTCAAACCAACCTTT
>SVHG01000017.1 GCA_015055965.1 Clostridiales bacterium | reverse complement strand
AATGTTCATTAAAAGTTTTTACTTCTAATGCTCTATGCAGTTGTCAATCTTCATTTGCCAACAACCGTTGGCGTTTTGCCACTTCTCGCGTGACAGCCTACCTATAATAACATTTCCCAATTATTAAGTCAAGCAATTTTTCGCTATTTTTTTAATTTTTTTTAAATTTTTTTCAATTTTTTTAAGACTTGATTATCTCGCTAAAAGAACTTTCTATCTCTTGATAGTTTTTAATGCAAGTTTCTTTGTTTTTTGCGCTTATAGAATAGTAAATTTTAAGCTTTGGCTCTGTTCCACTTGGGCGTAAGCATACGAAGCTTCCGTTTTCAAGCTCAAAGTAAATACAGTTAATATTGCTGTACTCTAATTTTTCTACCTCTTCCCCAACGAATCTTTCACCGGTTAGATAATCACGAATTGCAACTACGCTGTAATTGTTGATTGAGGTGGGCTTTAGCTTTCTTACCTTTTCTACAACGGCGTTCATATCTGCCATAGCGCTTAAACCGCTATATTTAATATTGATAGTGTTATCGTAAACGTAGCCAAGGCGTTCGTATATATCATTTAATAATGAGTATACTGACTTGCCCTTATACGCGCACCAACAAGCAAGCTCTGCAAATAGCATACTTGCTACTACTGCATCCTTATCTCTTGCGTGAGTTCCGCGCAAATAACCGCAAGATTCTTCAAAGCCGAACACGAAGGTCTTTGAATTATCCTGTTCGTAATTTTTAATCTTTTCGCCAATAAACTTAAAGCCAACGGGTGTTTCGCAAAGCTCTACGCCGTAGCTTGCGCAAATTGATTTTGCAAGATTGGTGGAAACGAAGCTTTTAATAGCAACGGCGTTAGCGGGCATTTTATTATCCTGCTTTAAACGCATTAAAACGTATTCTAGCATTAAAGCGCCAACTTGATTACCCGTAAGACCTTCAAATTCCCCTTCGTTATTCCTAATTGCAACGCCTAATCTATCACAGTCCGGATCAGTACCGAATACAACGTCTGCCTTAATCTTATTTGCAAGCTCTATTGCCATCTTTAAGGCTTCCTTGTTTTCCGGATTAGGTACTTCTACCGTGGGATATTCGCCGTCGTAATTCTTTTGCTCTTCTACTACTGCTACGTCTATTCCCATCTTACCTAAAACGGTGGTTACTGGAATTAAGCCCGTGCCGTGTAACGAGGTATAAACGATCTTTATACTCTTACCCTTTTCCTTTACAGCCTTGGGTGAAAGACCTAGCTTTCTTACAATATTATAATATTTCTTTTCAAATCTCTTGCCTATTTCAACGATAGAACCCTTTCTAATAGGAGCGTTTACGTCTATAGATTCTACTGAAAAGTAATCTTTAATCTTTTTAATGTTTTCAACGACTACTGCAGTTGCTTCAGGGGACATTTGAGCGCCGTCTTCCCCGTACACCTTATAACCGTTATACTCCTTAGGGTTATGGCTTGCAGTTATCATTATGCCCGCAATAGCTTTTAATTTGCGAACCGCATAACTAAGCATGGGAACGGGACGGGGCTCGCCGTATAAATATACCTTAATGCCGTTTGCGGCTAATACGCCTGCTGCAGCAAGAGCAAAGGTGTGAGAATACCTACGCGTATCATAAGATATTGCCACGCCACGAGCCATAGCCTTAGAACCTAAACCTATTATATAATCAGCTAAGCCCTTTGTTGCCCTTCTTACGGTATAAATGTTCATCATATTCGTACCGTAGCCGATAATGCCTCTCATTCCGGCAGTACCGAAGGCAAGCTCCGCGCCAAAGCGATATTCTATTTCCTTTTCATCTTCTGCAATAGCCTGTAGCTCGTTTAAGCCCTCTGCGCAAAGCATGGGATGAGCTATCCAATTATGATATAAGGTCTTGTAATCGTTCATTATTATCACCAATTACCCTAAAATTACTAATTTAACACAAATACCCGCAGTATTTGATTTTTTACATTATACAAATTTAAAACGCTTTTTGTCAAATTATTAAAAGTAAAATTGAATTTTATTAAACCTTTTTGAATTTTTATAAAAATTTTTCACATTTTAATTTTGCATTTATACGTTTATACCAAAAAATAAACCTGCATTTTTGTATAAAACTCTTTCCACCCCATCACTTTTTATACCTAGTTTACTAAGCTTTGAATATAAAATTTCCGCAAAAGCGTAATCGCCGTCTGCAAAAACGGGGGCGTCGCTACCGTAAAAATCGCTACCGATAGCCAATCCGTTTACACCGAATTTTTTAATATACCCCTCTAATTGATAAAAAAAAGCAGACTCTCTTCCCTTTGCGTTTTTTATTCCGCTTAAAAAATGCCCAACACCTATTAAGCCTATAACTCCACCCCTATTTAAAATAAGTTTTACCTGCTCTTCATCTAAATTTCTGCGGTGAGGATATATCCATTCAAAGGCGGTATGAGAGCACAATATCTTTTTTGCTCTATCTGCTACTTGATAAAAGCTTTTCTTATTTGAATGAGCTAAATCAACCGCCACCTTATTATCGTTTAAGCAAGAAATAAATATTTCGCCTAGTTTAGTAAGCTCGCCATTTTGAGCGCACCCACCCACCAATAAATTATCATAATTCCAGCCCAAAGATATATATAATGGATTAAAGGAGCATAATTTATATGCAAGCTTTTCCACTTGCTCATCTATCAAATGAGAGCCCTCTTCTAAAAAATCTTGATAGCATCCATCCTCAAATGCGATAGGCAAACGAGAGTCAGCGTAATTTTTTGCTATTTCCAGCCCCTCTGGTAAGCTTCTATTTCCCTTATAAATTGCATTTACAGTAAATATTCCACTTTTAGCGTTTTGCCTGGCTATATTTAAATTGTTACCGTTTAAACCGTCAGCCGTGGGCAAATCGCTATGTAAATCCACCAATTTTATCTTCATATAAAGAGTTTACGCAAAGAAAAGGGGTAGTATTCTTAAAAAACCACCAAAAAGTAACAATATTTATATTTTGATACACCTATAGTGATTGACAAAACTATAGATTTAAGTTAAAATAACTTAACTGATTAAAGATAAATCTTTAATACTAATTAAGAAAATTTTATAGTGAGGTACACTACGATAGAAAAGTTCTATTTACACACTGAAAGTGAGGTTTTAAATCACTTTAACAGTAACGAAAACGGCATTAGCTCACAGCAGGCGGAAAAGCTACTTGAACAAAACGGTCCTAATAAGCTTATTGAAGCTAAAAAGACCTCTATGATTAAGAGATTTTTCCTTCAGCTAGTTAACCCCATGATTATCGTTTTACTTGCCGCTGCGGCAGTTAACTTCGTTACGGTAATTATTGGAAGAATGAACGGTCACGAGGAATCCTTTGCTGAATTCTTCATTATAGTTGGCGTTGTTTTACTTAACGCAATCTTAGGCGTTATTCAAGAAGGTAAGGCAGAGCAAGCTATTGAAGCACTTAAACAGATGACCGCTTCCACCTGTAAGGTCTTAAGAGAGGGTAATTTGCTTGCAGTTAAAAACGAGGACGTAGTCGTTGGCGATATAGTTATTATTGAAGCGGGCGACAGTATTCCCGCAGACTGTAGAATTATTGAATGCGCTTCACTTAAGGTAGAAGAGGCCGCCCTAACCGGCGAAAGCGTTCCCGTTAATAAGCAAAGCGAGGTTATAAAATCTGAAAGCGGTGAGGTTACCTTAGGCGACCGTTCCAACATGGTTTATATGGGTTCTACCGCGGTTTACGGAAGAGCTAAAGCGGTTGTAACCGCAACCGGTATGCAAACCGAAATGGGTAAGATTGCAGACGTTTTAGCAAAAACCGAAGCGGAGGTTACACCCTTACAGAAAAAGCTTAACTCCCTTTCTAAAATACTAAGCTTTATCGTTTTAGGCATAAGCGTATTCGTTTTCATCTTTAACCTTATTACTAATAATAGTGGATTTAGCTTGGACACCGTTCTTGATAGCTTTATTATTGCAGTTTCTCTTGCAGTTGCAGCTATTCCCGAAGGGCTTGCTACGGTAGTTACCATAGTTCTTTCTATGGGTATGACCAAGATGGCAAAGAATAAAGCGGTTGTAAAAAAGCTTACCGCCGTTGAAACTCTTGGCTGTACTCAAATTATTTGTTCAGATAAAACGGGTACTCTTACCCAAAACAAGATGACCGTTGTTGAACACTTTGCTCAAGACGAAAAGCTACTTGCTACTGCTATGGCTCAATGTAGCGACGCGGTTTTAGATAACGAAACCAAGGCTGCAAAAGGCGAGCCTACCGAATGCGCGTTAGTTAACTACGCTTACTCTTTAGGTCTTGATAAAGGCGTGCTTGACAGCAATCACAAAAGAGTTTCAGAAGCACCATTTGACAGTATGCGCAAGATGATGTCTACCCTACATCAAGCGGAAGGCAAGATCGTTCAGTACACCAAGGGCGCGCCTGACGAAATTCTTAAGTGCTGCACCAGATACTTAAAGGACGGTGAAGTTCTTCCCTTAACCGAAGAAGCAAAGGAGGAAATTCTTTCAGCCAACAAGAATATGGCAGATAGAGCTCTTCGCGTTCTTGCAGCTTCTTACGCCGAATACGACGCGCTACCTGCATTTAATAATCCCGAAGATATAGAAAAGGACTTAATCTTTATTGGTTTAACGGGTATGATTGACCCCGTTCGCCCCGAGGTTAAGCTTGCTATTACCGAATGTAAGTCTGCAGGTATTCGCCCCATTATGATTACAGGCGATCACAAGGATACCGCTATTGCCATTGCTAAAGAGCTTGGTATTATTACAGACGCTTCACAGGCTATTACCGGTAGCGAATTAGATAAGCTTTCTGATGAAGAATTTAACGTTGCGTTAAAGAATATTTCCGTTTTTGCCCGCGTTCAACCCGAACACAAGGTTAGAATAGTTAAGGCGTGCAAGGATAACAATTATATTACCGCTATGACGGGTGACGGCGTTAACGACGCGCCCAGCATTAAGAGCGCAGATATTGGCGTTGGTATGGGTATTACCGGCACGGACGTTACTAAGAGCGCTGCCGATATGATTTTACAGGACGATAACTTTGCAACTATCGTTTCTGCAGTTGGCGAAGGCAGAAGAATTTACGAAAATATCCGTAAAGCAATTCAGTTCCTACTTTCAAGTAACCTAGCGGAAGTCGTTGCCGTGTTTATTGCAACTATATTCGGCTTTAAGCTTCTTCTTCCCATGCACCTACTTTGGATTAACCTTATAACCGATACCTTCCCTGCTCTTGCATTAGGTATGGAAGAGGGCGAAAGCGATCTTATGAGCCGTAAACCACGTAACCCCAACGAAGGCGTATTTGCAGGCGGTTTAGGCTTTAACGTTGCAGTACAAGGCTTATTCATTGGTATTACTACTCTGCTTTCTTATTTCATTGGACATATGATAGAAAACAACGGCGTTTGGGAATGGACTATGCCCGGTGGTATAAGCGCAGACGGTATGACTATGGCCTTCTTAACCCTTTCTTTAACGGAAAGCTTCCACTCCTTCAACGCTCGCTCACTTAACCACTCTATTTTTACGGTTAAAAAGCAAAATAAATTCCTTTGGGGCGCGTTTATATTCTCTATTTTACTAACACTTTGCGTCGTTTTAATTCCCGGAATAAGAAACCTATTTGAATTTAGCGCAATTTCATTTACTGAATTCGCTATTGCAATTGGTCTTGCATTCCTAGTAATACCCTTTGCTGAAATTTCTAAGGTTATTGCAAACGCAATTAGAAAAACAAAAAAATAAATAATCTATATACGATATAAAAGAGCGTGGATTAATTCCATCGCTCTTTTTTTATACACACCTAAAAAAAGCACCGCCAATAAATATTTTGACGGTACTTTTGTTAAATATTGACTTTTTTAGTTTTTACTTTCTTTTTACTCTTACGATAAACGCAATACTTAGTAAACTTGCAATGAAAGTTGCAATACTGCCTACGTCTAAAGAAGCGTTACAGTTAATCTTTTCATGAACTATTACAGAACTAGAAGAACCTTCGCTAGAACTATCTGTTGAGTTATCAACTGAGCTACTTGAATCGTATGGATTAGGATCAGGTTCAGGATCAGGTTCAGGCTTAACCTCTAGATCTTCAATTGCAAGACGTATAGCTGTTTCTGCGCCAGTTATTTCTACTATGGTAGCATTCTTGTTAGCAAGAATAACTTGAGCATCTTCAATAGCCTTTAATAATTTATCTATGCTTTCCTGAGTATATTCATCACTTGAGGTAAATTTTTGAGCTCCTTCAACTTGATATGAAAGTTCATCCCTAGCTACAAAAATCTCATCCATAGCAAGGTCTCTTTCTACAGATGCGTCGTCAAGATATACTCTACCTTCACCCTCGTGACATACACCGATTGCATAAACGCCTTCTTTTTCAACTCTGAAGATAAAGGTATATTCAGCGTATTCTGCGGTTAAATCAACCACCTCACTACTAATTATACTTACTGCATTTAAATCACTTACGTGTTGTTTCATAACTGAATTTGCAAAGAATAGTGAGGTGTTACCACCGGTACTCTTTAACGTAACGGTAAACTTGTGTGCACCCTTTTCAAGATAAATGCCTTGATATAATTTACCACTACCCTCAACGTAGCCTGCATAGTCAGTTACTGTGAATTGATTTTGAGTATAAACTGCAACTGCTTGTTTTTCTCCGCGAGCTTCTATACCTACGCTTGCGCCTTCACCTAAAATCTTAGACCAATATGATAAACCTGATATCCAATCCACTTCATTATCGTAACGTAAATTACGTTCAAAGCTTGCATTGTTAAATTGAATATTAGTAATTAAATTCGCATCGGTAATAAAGTTGCTTGCATCAATGATTGCTTCACAACCCTGCCAACCTAACATTGCAATACCGTTGGTATATTCATTGTTAAACATATAAACGTCTTTAAGGGGAGAATAGTCGTCCTTTTCGCCGTTACCTAGGTTATAGTTTCTATCAGAACTCCAACCATAGAAGGGGTTATCAGGCCATGAACCAATATCTTGACCAAAGCCGGCAAATACGTTATTATAAGCAACAATATTTTGAATTTCTACCTTTGAAAAATCTTTCATATTTGAGCCCCAACCAATAAATACGATACCTAAACCGCCACGCATATTGTTATATGCAAGTTCAACGTTTCTTGTTGCATAGTGCTCAACTTCAACGGTGGGATAAGCCCATTCAGCAAATTTTCTGGGATCATTAGGGATAGCGTTAATCGTGAAAGCATCGTCACTTGAGAACATTCTGTTTCTAACGATAAGCATATTTTCACAGTTCGTCATGCCAATACCATCACCATTCTTACAGTTAGGTTCACCAAAGTGAATATTTGCATAGAATGCATTCTTAACGAAGGTGTTTGATAAATTCCAGTTGTTTGTTCTTAAAATCTTAATATCTGTTATTTCAATATTCGTTACGCTATTGCAGAAAATAGGAGCAATATGAATAGTGTGCGTGCAACCTGCGCCGTGATTGGGGTCTATAATTTCCCATGCGCTAACATCTTCACCACCCCAGTCTGCCATTCTAATCGTTCCGCCACCAGTTATGCGAACGTTTTGAACGTCACGAACTAAAATTAAAGGTTGATTCTTATTACATGCGTGAGGCCACATAACCTCTGATTCGTAGTCGTGACCTATAACAAGATCATAATTATAATCTGAAACCCTGGGTGATTGCCAAATTACAGCACCTTCTTCAATGCAAAGTTCTACGTTAGACTTTAATTCAAGGTTAGTTGCAATATAACGTCTACCAAAAGCGTTAGTTAAATCACCGGGAACGATAACCTTACCGCCACCTTGTGCGTGAACGTAATCAATAGCTTTTTGAATTGCCTCGTTATCGTTAGTAAATCCATCACCAACTGCACCAAACGCTGCATCCGTTACCTTCACTTCAAATTCGGGAAGTTTGAAAGCGTAAGGATTAATAATGAAATCACGATAGTTTTCAATTTGGAAAGTCTTTGAAAGTTTCACCCCGTCTACCGCTGCAATAAAGATAGTTGAAAGATGATTCATTTCACTATTCTTTTGTTTGAAGGGGAAGGTAATTTCAAAGCTACCGTCTTCATTAACAGTGCCCTTTGCAATAACCTTGTTATCAATATGCGCAACAGTTTCGTAAATATTAACGACTGAAGTAGAATATAAGGTAATCGTTTTACCTGCATACTTTTGTTGAACCTTACCGGAATAGGTTACAGTTTCTTGCGTTGCAGTCATAGAATATTCCGTTGCCGCGTAATCGTATATACCATCTTCTCTTTCAAATGAAATAGCGTCAATTGATATGCTACCGCTGTCAGCACCAACGAATTCAAGCTTTACGTCAGTTAAATAACCAACTAAGTTTAAATCCGAAAGATTGAAATAATAGGTGGTATAACCACTATTTTCGTCTATATCAAAGGTCTTAGTATGCCATCTATCGGAATAACCATCTGACTTAATCGAAAGTATTAGCTGCTCTGCTGAAGTGGCGTTTGCCATTCTTACCAAAATGGTATTTCTTACCGGTAAATATGCAGAATATTTTGCACCGGGAAGCTGATTAACGTCTAAGTTGATTACGGGATTACTATCAGTAATCTCAAATTCTATTGAATTATTAGCCTTGTTGTAACTAAAGTTTGCGTTTTCACACATTACAGACTCAACTCCCCTTTCATCAAGGAAATCAAAGTCACCATAACCAAGTTCACTATTGCTCTTTTCTACCTTTTCAAAGCTGATATTCTTATAGCTTGCCGCGGTATCCCACGCATTCATATAACAGAATGTATCACTAAACGTATAACCCTCAAGGTCAAACGCAGATAAAGTAAGTTTTCCGTTTATATACATTGCAAAACGATTATCTTCAAAAATACATTGAACGGTTGACCATTGATTTGCATTAAAATTAATAATCGTATTCTTAACTGAAAGAACTGCAGTGTTAGCAACGACAATTCTCACTCTTGCCTCTCTTCTTTCAGGCATGATTTCGAAGAATAAATAAGTTCCTGAATTATTTCTATCTAAAACGATAAAGCCTGCGTTACGTTCGTTATGAGAACCAACTGTTCCGGGCTTAAGGTCAAAGGTTATGCTATTATTATCACCTGTTACACCGGCATAATTAAGAATAGCAACAGCACCATCAATATGGTTTGCAGTGTAAATAACCTCTCCGTTTTCTTCAGCTTGAGTAAATGAAGAACCATACCATACGGGTAATTGCTCTAATTCCTCTGTGGTAAATTGCATGTCTTTAACGGTAGGCTTATGTCCCCAAGATGATATGTAAGCGTTTACATCACCATCAAAGTTAAACCATTCAGTATTAACCAAGGTGCCCATTAACTCACCGTCAATGTATATTCTAGCATAATTTTTAGCAAATACACACTTAACCTCAAACCAAACGTCGGTTTCTGTCCAAGCATCCGCAAGGTTAGGAGGATAATTACCCTCTACCTTAGTTGTGTTGTTAAGTATTATTCTGTAACAATTCCAATAATTCAATAATTGGAAAGCTAAGCGATTGCCTTTACTATCTTTAAGATTAAAGCATACGTTTGCAGTATCGTCGCCGTTATGATATTCGTTTGCTCTGTATTTAAAGGTAAAGGTGTTAACGTTTGATACTTTTTCTAAATAATGGAAGGTCAATGCGCCGCCCGCAATTTCAGATTCGGTTGCATTATATACAACTTCGCCGTTTTCATCGCTCTTTTCATAACCAGAACCGCCCCACTCCTCTTCAGAAATTTGAACGTTTGAGAATTCTATTCCCTTAACTGAATGCTTGCTACCCCATGCACTTATTGAAACGGATAGCTGATTTTCAAAATCAAAATTATCGGTATAAAATAAGCTCTTCATTAACGTGCCGTCAACGTAAATTTGAAGGTTATTTTTTGCAAAAACACACTTAAATTCAAACCAAACGTCAGTTTCACTCCAGCCATCAGTGGTGTTAGGAGGATAGTTAGATTCTACCTTAGTCGCGCCGTTAAGTATTATTCTATAACAGTTCCAGTAATTTAAAAATTCAAAGGTAATTCTTGATCCGTTAACGTCATCAACGTGTAATGCAATATTTGCGGTATCGTAGCCGTTAAAAGCAGAATTAGGTCTATATTTAAAGGTTACGGTGTTATATCCAACAACAGGTTCAGAATAAGGAAGGTATATTCCTCCACCGTTTTGTTCAAAGGTGTTTGCAGTTAAAACCTTTTCTCCGTTTTCTTCACTTTCATCATAGTAATCACTATACCAACCGGGGGCTTTTGGAGGCTCAACATAGCTAAGCGCAAAATCCTTAATTGCAGCATTTGCACCCCATGAAGTAAATTGAATGGTTGCAGTTTTTGCTAATTCTAATCCTTCTTCAACGATAATAGTAGTTGCATTCTTGCCATCTGCAAGATAATCAATTTCCAAAGTTACGCTATCTTTTAAGAAAGTATAAGTAACCTTAAACCATTGATCAGATTCACTCCAACCGTCGGTTGTGTCCGGCTCGTAATTTTGAACGGTTTTTTCAATCCCGTCAATATATAATCTTACGGCATTCCAGTAGTTTAATAATTGAACTGCCGTGCTTCTTGTTCCGTCTGAAATCCCTAACGTGAGGTTTGTTGTGTCGCCGTTGCAACCGTTACCCGTGTAACTTGGCATATATTGAAAACTTACGGTGTTATTTTCGCCTAATGCTTCGCTATAAACCGCGCTATTTACGTCGCCGTTGTTATTCCAGCTTGTGAATTGGAATCCACCTTCCGTTCTATTTAGGTTTGATCCGCTCCATGAAGGTTCTTTAAGGGCAGTTTTGCTAAGAGCGAAATCCTTAACTGCAGCATTCGCACCCCATGAAGTAAATTGAATGGTTGCAGTTTTTGCTAATTCTAATCCTTCTTCAACGATAATAGTAGTTGCATTCTTGCCATCTGCAAGATAATCAATTTCCAAAGTTACGCTATCTTTTAAGAAAGTATAAGTAACCTTAAACCATTGATCAGATTCACTCCAACCGTCGGTTGTGTCCGGCTCGTAATTTTGAACGGTTTTTTCAATCCCGTCAATATATAATCTTACGGCATTCCAGTAGTTTAATAATTGAACTGCCGTGCTTCTTGTTCCGTCTGAAATCCCTAACGTGAGGTTTGTTGTGTCGCCATTGCAACCGTTACCCGTGCAACTTGGCATATATTGGAAACTTACGGTGTTATTTTCGCCTAATGCTTCACTATAAACCGCGCTATTTGCACCACCGTTATTATCCCAGCTTGTGAATTGGAATCCACCTTCCGTTCTATTTAGGTTTGATCCGCTCCAAGAAGGTGCTTTAGAGTTACTAAGAGCAAAATCCTTAACTGCGGCATTTGCACCCCATGAAGTAAATTGAATGGTTGCACTTTGCGCTAATTCAACACCCTCTGCAACGGTTATGGTAGTTGCATTTTGACCGTCTGCAAGATAATCAATTTCCAAAGTTACGCTATCTTTTAAGAAAGTATAAGTAACCTTAAACCATTGATCAGATTCACTCCAACCGTCGGTTGTGTCCGGCTCGTAATTTTGAACGGTTTTTTCAATCCCGTCAATATATAATCTTACGGCATTCCAGTAGTTTAATAATTGAACTGCCGTGCTTCTTGTTCCGTCTGAAATCCCTAACGTGAGGTTTGTTGTGTCGCCATTGCAACCGTTACCGGTGTAGCTCGGCATATATTGGAATGTTACCGTGTCGTTATCACCTAACTTCCCGCTATAAGTTGCGCTATTTGCACCACCGTTATTATCCCAACTTGCAAATTGGAAACCATCTGCCGTGGCTGTTATATTCGTTCCAGTCCATAGTGCGTCTTCACCTCTTACGGTATGAGCGGAAAGCACCGATAAACAAACAGAACAAATTAACGTAAAAATCAAAGTGCTAAGCGCTATTTTGAATTTTGTTTTACTCATTTTTTTGTCTCCTTATTTAATTTTTGTTGATATAGTTTTTTTATTCTTTCATAAACCTCAGGGTCTATGTCTA
Organism: Clostridiales bacterium; assembly: GCA_015055965.1. Lineage (GTDB taxonomy): Bacteria > Bacillota > Clostridia > Christensenellales > Borkfalkiaceae > HGM11416. The sequence continues at coordinate 34,300 of SVHG01000017.1, read as the reverse complement.
AATCTCCTTTTGAATACGAAGGTAAATCCCGACCAACCTTTCTATCATCAAAACGAACGGCATCGCGCTCATTTTTATTCCTTAAATTAGGTATTGCCTGCGGTTTACCACCATCTAAAACTGAATAATACGCATAAATTCCGGGAATAGTCATTTCAACCGCTTGGTATACGTCAATCGTTTGCGCGTTTTTGTTACCTTTGCACGCCTCTATAAACCAATGCATTGGATAATAGTCAGAACCAGCGTGGCCCAGCCCGTCTGCCATTTCAGAAAGCTCGTCTTTTGGTTTAGTTTTTATGGGTTCACATTTATATATGCCCTCAAAATCATCTAAATTAGCGTAAAGAGTATTTATGTCTCCCTCGCAAGCATCCTCTCTTGAGCTTTCTAGCCTACCTTTTGATCCGTAAATTGTGTACCAAATGGAATTTTTATCAAGTCCGCCGTGCAAGCTTTTTATTATTGCTCCGTTTTCAAGAGTAATCATTTCAATACCGGCTGAACCACCCTTTCGCCCCATTCTTGCATTACGAGAAGAAAAGGGAATTTCAAAACCTATCACCGATATGGGACGTAGCCCAGTTATATATAAAAGAGGGCCTATTGAATGAGTGCAGTAAAAGGTTGCATACATATTATTGCGCCAATGATTTGGATCGCCGTAAGTGATTTCCGGCCAAATAGGCTCACAGTTGTGAATATACTCGCCTTCACCGTATTCAAACTCACCAAGCTTTCCTTGTTTATAAAGATTCGCCATTTCCTTGGTTGCAGGCATGTAACAATAATTTTCTGCGTAACTATACACCAAACCGCTATCTTCAACCGCTTCAATAAGCTCAACCGCCTCTTTGGGTGTTGAAACAGCTAAAACCTCGCTTAAAACGTGCTTTCCTGCCTTTAAACATTTAATAGCAAAGGGAGCATGTTCCGTTGCATAGTTAGCTAAAACCACCGCATCCATATCGTGTTTTATAAACTCGTCAAAATCGTTATAACAGGTTACACCCTTTTCTTTTTTTACTTTTTTCAACGCAACGTCGTACTTATCGCAAACCGCAACTAATTGAGCTTCGCCCGTTTTTTTACAAAAATTAATCATTGTTTCGCCACGAAAAGCACCTAAAACGCCTATTTTAATCTTTTTATTCATTATACACCTACGTTAAGCGAACGTTCCTTTCAATTATAAAATAACTTGTTACAAGTTTAACATATTTCCGAAGTAATAAAAATGGAATTTTTCCGCGTATGTTATGGAATTTTTCCATTTTTTATTTGACAATATTATTTTAAAATAATATAATTGTCTTATGAGAAAGAAACATGATTATAATTCTAACAACATTTGTCTATTCACACCACAGCAACACGACAGCGACGAGGGGCTTGGCGTTATTAACGTAACTTATGAAAACAACTGGCCAAAAACCGATAAATTCGTTACGGGAGCAATGTTTAAACTTTGCCTTATTGCAGGGGGTAAAGGCGTTTTTCGCACTTTAAACAATACTTACAACCTAAAAAAAGGTGACGTTTTTATCGTTTTGCCCGCCACCATGCATTATATTAGCAACGTGGACAATTTACGGTTTATGTACGTTAAATTTTCAAGCACGAAGGCTTATAAAATTTTCGACGAGCTTGGCATTAATAAAAACAACTGTTATTTTAAATCAAGCGCTAATTTGGCTTCTATTTGGGAAAGTTGTTTCGCAAACGAAAATTGCAACGCTTCACTCATGGGCGAAGGATTAATTTATTTAACGCTTGCCAACATTACCACAAAAAATCCTTTAGACGATATTAAAAACGATCCAACCGCAATTGCCAATCAAATACTTAAAATAATTGAAGCAAACTACTGCGACTGCAATTTCAATCTGACCGTTCTTGCTGAAAAGTTATATTTTAATCCCAAATATCTTTCAAATCTATTCAAAAAGCTATTCAACGTTAATTTCAGCACATACCTTACCGAACTTAGAATGAACAACGTGCAAAATCTAATCTCTTCAGGCTTTACCTCCGTTAAAGAAATTGCTCAACTTTCGGGATATAGTGACCAATTGTATTTTTCAAAAGTATTCAAGAAAATCAATAATACGTCACCCAGCGCGTATATTTTAAACAAGCAAAACTCTAAAAAGCATATAAATAAATAACGGCGTAATCACCATTGTTTTTAAATATGAGTTTTACAACAACTTAATTTTTTGCAACCCTTAACGCATTTTAAGTCTTAAATTGTTCTTTTTTTTATTTTTTTTAAAATATGCCTTTTTTACGCTTGACAATATACGGCATAAAATGATAAATTATTCAAGTAATAAATCTCAAGGAGAAAATTATGTTCGCAAAAGCACGTTCTATGGCTATGAATATGATGCGCATGTACATGTACATGGGCAATTTTACTCGTGCCGTAAAGCGTTAATCTGATGTTGATATTAACAGCGGAGAGCTTAAACGGCTTTCCGCTTTTTTTATGCTTTTGATTGAACGAAAATTATCATGATTGAACTTGTTAATTTAACAAAAACCTTTAAGGACGGTAAAAACGCTGTACCCTTCGTTGCGCTTGATAACGTAAGTCTGCAAATCGAAAAGGGGGATATTTACGGAATTATCGGGCTTTCAGGCGCAGGTAAAAGCACTCTTATTAGATGCGTTAACCTACTTGAAAAGCCGGATAGCGGAAATATTTTTATAGACGGTGAAGATATTACCTTAAAAAACAAAAAGGAGCTTAACCTATTAAGAAAAAAGCTTTCTATGATATTCCAAAGCTTTAACCTTTTTGAACAACGCACCGCTCTTAAAAACGTTTGCTTCCCGCTAGAGCTTGTTAAAACGCCTAAAAAGGAGGCTGAAAAAAGAGGATTAGAGCTTCTTGACCGCGTTGGCTTGCGTGACAAGGCAAACGCCTACCCTTCACAGCTTTCCGGCGGACAAAAGCAAAGAGTGGCTATTGCAAGAGCGCTTGCTTCTAACCCCGAATATTTACTTTGTGACGAGCCCACTAGCGCGCTTGATACGGAAGCTACCGAAAGCGTTTTACAAATTTTAAAGCAAATTAATAAAGAGCAAGGAATAACAGTTGCCATTATAACCCACGAATTAAGCGTTATTACCAAGCTTTGCAATAAGGTTGCAGTAATTGAAAACGGACGTATTTGCGAATTCGGCAAGGTAAGCGAGGTATTCAACAACCCCAAAACGGAGCAGACCAAACGCTTAATTAAAGCCTTTACCATAGAAATACCTAAGGAGGATGAATAATATGTTTTCTGATACCTTAACTAAGCTATTTTCTAACGGCATGATGGTTGAAGCTATTTGGGCAACCGTTTATATGACCCTATTAGCAACCCTTGCTTCCTACCTTTTGGGCTTACCGTTAGGCATAATTCTTTACGTAACCAAAGGAAAAGGGCTTACGCCATGCAAACCCCTAAACTTAATTTTAGGCTTTATAATTAACCTTTTAAGAAGTATTCCCTTTATTATTCTTACCTTCGCAGTATTCCCCTTCACAAGGCTTATTGCAGGAACTAGTATCGGTAACGGCGCTATGATAGTTACCCTTATTATAGGGGCTGCGCCTTACGTTGCAAGAATGGTGGAATCTTCTTTACTTGAAGTAGATAACGGCGTTATTGAAGCGGCTGAATCCATGGGGGCTTCTACCTTTGAAATTATTTTAAAGGTTTTAATTCCCGAAGCAAAGCCCGCCCTTATTACGGGAGCTATTATTTCTTCCATTACCGTTTTAGGCTATTCTGCAATGGCTTCTACTATTGGCGGTGGTGGACTTGGCGCAATCGCATATACGTTCGGTTACCAAACCTCTACTGATGACGTTACCTGGATTTGCGTTGCATTTACCGTTATAATAGTGCAGTTAATTCAAGCTTTAGGCAATTTTATAGTTAAGAAAACCGATAAAAGGATTAAAAAATAATATGACTTTTTACCTTAAAAACAGCATAGAATGCAACTCCTTAAGTAAACGAATGCGTTAATAATACTGTTTTAATTAAAAAAATAAAAATTAACGTATTATTAAGGAGAAAAAATTATGAAAAAAATTATTACTTTTATTTGTATATTAGCGCTTACCCTTTCTTGCTTTACCGGTTGCGGTAAAAGAGATGAAAACCATATTATAGTTGGCGCAAGCTCTACCCCACACGCAGAAATTTTAGAATTTATTAAAAGCGATTACGAAGCGCTTGGTTACACCTTGGAAATAGTTATTTATACCGATTATATTATGCCCAACACAAGCCTTGCTATCGGCGACTTAGATGCTAACTACTTCCAACACCTACCCTTCTTACAGCAATATAACAAATCTAACGGCGCTAACCTTGTGAGCGCGTGCGCAGTTCATTACGAGCCAATGGGTATATTTGCTAAAGGGGTTAACGATATTTCTGCAATTCCCCAAAACGCAGTTATAATTATTCCTGCAGACCAAAGCAACCAAGCAAGAGCGTTATTCCTTCTTGCCGAAAATAATCTTATCACTTTAGCAGATGGCGTTACTATTACCAACGTAACCGTTTTAGACGTTGTTGACGATAAAGGCCACACCATTCGCCCCGTTGAAGCGGCAAGTATTCCCGCTCAGCTTAACCAAGGGGACAACGGTACGGTTGCAGTTATTAACGGTAACTACGCACTTTCTTCAGGTATTTCTTTAACCACCGCGCTTGCAGTTGAAGATAAAAACAGTGAAGCTGCTTTAACTTACGCTAACGTTTTAGCAGTTCAAAATGGCCACGAGCAAAGACAAGCTATTAAGGATTTAGTTAAGCTTTTAACTAGTGAAAAGGTTAAAAATTACATCATCTCTAACTATCAAGGCGCTGTTTTACCTTTATAATTAACGCACAAAAACCACGCTATAGCGCGATTAACGACAGTTTTTTATGTAATAAGCAAAAGATTGGATTTGGTAAAAAACCAAATCCAATCTTTTTTATTTATTCAGCTATTCACTTTCTTCCTTTTTAGGAATGAACAATAAATCCTCTTGTTGGGTTACCAAATAAAACTCTCCGTTTAAGTAAATATAGCTTAACTAAGTAATTCCGCCTTTACTGTTAATAAACCGTTAAATATTGCACTTAATGTACTAGTTAAAAAAATAAAACAAAGTATAAATGTTGTAATAATCCTTATTTTCTTCATATTAATTCTCCTTCATTTTTTGTAAGTTTAAAACACATTCTTCGCCAATGATATAATTGGTTATCTTCTAATTCAGCCTCAATCCAACCTTTACTATAGCCTACATAATACATCTTGTGCTTTTCAAAATCTAATAAAAATAACGCTATAGCACCAGCCGCATTCCAACCGTAAAGCTCGCTATACATTTCAGAATATAAAAAAAATTCCTCATTAATATATAAAATGCTTTGAGTAACAAAGATTGGAAAAATCTCAAAAACTGCTTTTTGCTCTTCTGTTGGTATTACATAACCTATTTGGTCTAAATCAATTTTATTGGATTGATAACGATAAACACAATATTTTTCTATATTTTCGGATATCCTTTCCAACCTACATTCAAAAGAGTCTCTACTAGCAAAGAAAATAGAATAAATTTTGAAACCCTGTGATTCCCAGTCTTCTTTTCCTAAAAAATAACTCTCGGGTCTTGTCTCAAAAGTATATCCTTCAATTTCAGGGACAAGTGCATCGGCTAAGGCCTTTTTTTCTTTTTGTATTTCTAGTGCTTTTTGCAGATCTTTTTCATTAAAATAATCTGCTATAGCAAAAATACACCCTGAACAGCAAGAAAAAATCACAAAAGTTAAAAACAAAGTTAAAATTTTAAATATGCTAGACTTTTTCATAATTTCCTCCTCTTTTTAATTTTATGCCACTATTTTATCATAGGTTTTTTAATATGTCAATACCAAATTTTTTATTACTTTATAAAAGTAAAAAGATTGAGAACTGATAAAAATCAACCTCAATCTTTTTCATATCCAAATTCATAATCATCACTAGGGTTTTCTGCTTGATTATTACTCCAGTGAGAAAGATTGGCTCCGCAACCGTATGTAAATACCGTTATTTGTGGGGATTTATCTGGTTCTTTATCTCTTCTTGTTACAGAATCAAGTTTAGCATAATCAAGTGTTTTATAATCCATTCTATAATCATGAGTAGTAGTCCCAGCCATTGCCGTTAGCACCCCACTAATAATAGCACTTACAGCACTAACTAAAAACGTTACACAAAGAATTATCACTATGCTACTTCTTAATTTTTTCATAATTTATTACCCCTCCTTAGTTAACTTATAGCAAATATTAGTGGTATAAAACTTCCCATGTTCAATTTCATATTCTAACCAACCTTTAGCATATCCTACATATAACATTGTATTATTTTCGAAATCCAATAAAAACAAAGCAGGTGGACCAGCTAAGGTTCGTCCTACTTGCTTATACGGCATCCACGATACAAGGAAAAACTCTCCATCCATATTAATTATCTCAAGTTCTGTTGCACTAGTCAAGGGAAATACCTTGAAATATTTTGATAGCCTTTCTTCGTATTCGTTTATATCAATTATTATTTTATTAAAAACTTTACCACTATTTGTTCTTACGGTAACTATAAAACTCGTTTCAGTTTTTTGTTTATTGTAATAATAATAAAAACTCTTCTCCCAATTGAAAAAATTGTGCTGATGAATAAATCCTTTAGACTCCCAGTCTTCTTGGTTCACAAAGGCGTCTTGTGGCAACGCCTCAAATATATACCCATCAATTTCAGGTATAAGTGCATCCGCTTGCGCTTTTCGTTCTTTTTGTATTTCTATCCAATGTTGGATATCTTTTTGTTTAGATTCCTTTGCTATAGCAAAAATGAGGCACCCTGAACAGCAAGAAAAGATAATAAAAGTTAAAAACAAAGTTAAAATTTTAAATATGCTAGACTTTTTCATAATTTCCTCCTCTTTTTAATTTTATGCCACTATTTTACCATAAGTTTTTTAATATGTCAATACCAAATTTTTTATTACTTTATAAAAGTAAAAAGATTGAGAAATGATAAAAATCAACCTCAATCTTTTTCATATCCAAATTTATATTTACCACTAGGATTTTCTGCTTGGTTATTACTCCAATGTGAAAGGTTTCCGCCACAACCATACGTAAATACCGTTATAGGTGGAGCTTTCACCTTATCATTTTCATCCATCGCTACGCTATCCCTATGAGTTTTATCATCTAAAACATAAAAGGTATTTGATGTGTATGGATTATCCCAAGAAAACTGTTCTTCGTTGCTTTGCGCTAAAACTTCATTAATAACTGTGCAAAATACGCTTTCAATAAAAACAAAGCAAAGTAACCAAATAGTAATAAGTTTCATTCTTTTCATATTTACCCTCCTTATTTCTTAGTAAGTTTGAAGCATATACGATTAAAATTATATAGTCTATTATCATTTAATTCAGCTTCAATCCAACCTTTGCTGTATCCTGCATAATACAGTGTATGATTTTCAAAATCAACTAAAAATAATGCATGCACCCCACCTCCTTCATAGCTCCATCCATTACTTAGTATTTTCATATATCTAAAGAATACCGGTTGTTCATCATAAATACCAAAATGATAACTGCCGAAATCGGGAAATAATGATCCATACTTTTCTTCCTGTTCTGGAGTTATTATAATATAACCTAATGGAGTTAATTCTTCTTTCCCTTCGATACGATTAACTAAGGAAATGGTGATTTTGCGAGCACCATCTTCTAAAGTAGTAAATTCACTTTCAGTTTTAAAGGGGTTTAATTTTTCAAAAAAATTTGAACCTTTCAAAAATCCTTGAGATTCCCAATCTTCTTGATTAGCAAAAGCCACTTCTGGCAGGGCTTCAAAAGTATATCCCTCAACTTCCGGAATAAGGGCATCTGCTTGTTCTTTTCTTTGCCTTTCAATTTCTAGTAATTCTTGTAGTTCTTTTTCATTATTGTATTCCACGAATTTCAGACAAGTTATAAAGCACCCTGAACAGCAAGAAAAGATAATAAAAGTTAAAAATAAAGTTAAAATTTTAAATATGCTAGACTTTTTCATAATTTCCTCCTCTTTTTAATTTTATGCCACTATTTTATCATAGGTATAGCTATATGTCAATAGCAAATTTTTAAAAAATTTGGTAATTTAAAGAGATTTTTTGACAAGCTCAGAATGACTAATATAGGTTAGAGATTCTATCGTTTTCTTACGCAAACTCCAGAATGACAAATTGATGTAAGATTCTATCGTTTTCTTGCGAAAACTCCAGAATGACAAAAAAGTATTACAAAACAATAAAAAAACACGCTATAGCGCGATTAACGACAGTTTTGTAATATTATAAACAAAAAAAAAGATTGAGCTTTTCACTCAATCTTTTTTTTATAATAAATTTTAACTTATAGCTTATATTAATTAAATTATGCAGCTGCTTTTTTCTTAGAAGAAATGGGCTTTTCTTGAATAATTTCGCCTGATTTAACAAGCGCCCATTTAGCAACTAAAGGTCCTAATAATTCGTAAACCAAGGTTGCGCAAAGGGTTACGGTTACAACTGAGCTTGCAAAGCCTGCGCTAATAAGCTCCGGCGTGTTTGCTACCTTTTGAGCCATACCGATTGCAACGCCGGCCTGAGGTAGTAAAGTTAAACCAAGATATTTTTTAACGTTATCGTCTGCATGAACGATTTTTGCGCCAAGGTATGCACCGCTATACTTACCGATACTTCTTGAAATTAAATATACTATACCGATAAGCCCTACCATTGGGATTAAGGATAAATCTAATTCTGCGCCGGAAATAATAAAGAATAATAGGAATAAGGGGGAAGTCCATCTATCCATAATATCGAAGATTTGACCGCTTTCCTTATTTAAGTTTGCATACATAATACCAATTGCCATACAGGTTAATAGATCTGATAAAGCAAAATTGGGGATTACCGTACAAAGTCCAACGCCTGCAAATACGGCTACTACGCATAGTGAAATTCTGTTCGCTCTTGACTTGAATACCTTTGCAGCATAAGCTAATAAAACACCTAGTATGCCACCAAATCCAAGAGAAATAACAATTTCTAATAGAGGTACAACAAGAACCTCAATAATGGTTACGGATGCGTTTGCAACGGCAAGAGCTTTTGCTACTGCAAGTGATATTGCGAATATAATTAAACCAATTGCATCGTCGAATGCTACGACGGGAAGAAGAGTATCCGTTACGATTCCGCGAGCCTTATATTGGCGAACTACCATTAGCGTTGCAGCGGGTGCTGTTGCAGTTGCTATTGCGCCTAAGCATAAAGCTTCTGAAATACTGATTTTGTTAAAGCCAAAGTGTAATACGAGTAAAGCTGCGTCTACTAATAATACGGTTGTTAATGCCTGAAAAAGGGTAATTACAACCACGCTTTTTCCAATATGACGAATGTGCTTTAGCTTGAATGATGAACCTATGGAAAACGCTATGAAGCCAAGGGCTACGCTGGTTACAACGTCTAACCCTTCAAAAGAGGTGCAGTTTATTAATTTCATAAAGTAACGAACTGCTATACCTGCTATAAGATAGGCCGTTACGTTAGGTATACCTGCTAGCTTTGCAAGGCGGGTTAACGCAAGACCTACGGCCATAGCTAAAGCAATGGCTAAAAGTGTATTCATATTAGTTATTAAGCCCCTCCACAAAAGCAAGAGGTATTGCGTACATAATACCAACCTTGTGCTGAATTTCATCCGTTACGCTTCTAACGATATTCTTTACTTCTTCTAATCTGCTTTCATCAATAATGCAGTCTACAAGATAGTTCATATCGTGAGAATATTCTACTACGTGGCGTAAGCCTGTGAATGCGGGAACACTTTCTTCTCTGTTATCTAACAATGCTGATTTTAAGCTTTGCGCAGGTAATACGATACCTTTAATGTTGTTTCTTCTTAAAGCAGAGAATAAAGCGTAAGCATCCTCGTTTCTACTCAAAATTACTTGGAATTTATAAGTCATAAACAATCTCCTTTTTTTATTAATTAATTTTACCTCGTATAGTTTAAACCTATAAAAAATAAAAATCAACTTTTTTTAGCCTTAAAATTTAAATTTTATCAATATTTTTTTTATTTACTTATTATGAGTTTTGTTGGACTTTTTTATTTGATAGTGATATAATCGTTTTTGAAGCAATTAAGCAATAATTGCACTATATTTTAAGGAGCGAAAAGTGAAATTTTCTAACTACCATCAGCATTCCACCTTTTCAGACGGAAAGCACACACCCGAAGAGGTCGTTTGCTCCGCTATAAATTTTGGAATGGAAAATATCGGTTTTTCAGACCATTTATTAGCCCCGCACGAGGTGGCGCTTGGGTATAATATAGTAACCAACGAAACCCTTCCCCTTTATAAGCAAGAGCTTAACAGACTAAGGGAAAAATACGGGGATAAAATTAACCTATTTATAGGTGGCGAAGCGGACCTTTTTTCCACCATTGATTTAAGCGGTTTTGAATACGTTATAGGCTCTGTTCATTACTTGGAATTTAACGGTAAAATTTACCCCATAGACCACACTAAAGCCCAACAGCTTGAATATATTAACGACGCCTGTGATGGAGATTTGCTTGCTTTTGCAAAAAATTATTTTGATGCAATTTATCAATGCACCAAAAAGCATCACTCCGATATTATAGGACATTTTGATATTATTACCAAGTTTTCAGTCATGGATGAAAGCAATTCCAACTACCAAAAAATGGCTTGCGAAAGCTTAGAAAAATGCCTTAAGCTAACCAACCTATTAGAGGTAAATACGGGCGCTATTTCACGCGGATACAGAAGCATTCCCTACCCTGCGGATTTTCTTTTAAAGTGCGCTTACGATTTAAACGCAGATATAATTCTTTCTTCCGATTCACATAATAAAGATACCGTTTGTTACTTCTTTGAAGAGTCCGTTAACCTTTTAAAGAGAATAGGCTTTAAGCATATAACCAAGCTTACAAAAGAGGGCTTTACTAAAGAAAAAATATAATTTTACATACAAAAAGTGCCGTTATAAGTCGATTAACGGCACTTTTGTTATTTTTTAAGCAATTTTATTTATATTCGGGAAGCCAACCGTTATGGGCTTCAAATAAGTCGTCACAAAGGCTCTTGATATCGTCTAACGAAAGCTCTGCGGAGGTGTGCGGATCAAGATATGCTGCCATATAAACTAAATCCTTTTTGCGTTCCTTTGCAGCTTGAATGGTTAAATTTTGAACGTTGATATTAGTTCTGTTTAATGCGGCAAGCTGTTCGGGTAAAGCGCCAACGTAGCAGGGGTTTACACCGCTTCTGTCTACCAAGCACTTAACCTCTACACAGGCATCTTGCGGAAGGTTTGTAATTAACCCTTTATTTAACACGCTTGCGTGAATTTCATAAGGTACGTTATTAACTACAGCGTTAATAATGGGAGCTGCGAACTCGTTACTCTTATTATGCTCTATTTCGGTTGAAACAACCTTTTCGCGAAGCTCCTGCCAACCCTTAATTTGCTCTACGCATCTTCTGGGATATTCATCTAAAGGAATATTAAAGCGCTTGATTAGTTCGGGATATTTATACTTTATGTAATAGGGGTTGTATTCAGCGGTATGCTCGCTTGATTCGGTGTTGTAATAGCCAAAGCGATGCATTATATCGTGCCTTACTAAGTCCCATTGCATTTTTTCGGTATATTCGCCGGAAAGGGAGCGACGCTTGATTTCGGGATAAAGGTCGTTACCGTTCTTATCTTCTATTGATAAAAGCCAAGCTTGGTGATTTATACCGGCAATATTGGTTTTACAAGTGGGAAGATATTCTTCCATTCCAAGGGTTTCTAAAAGCCCTTTTGCGCAACCTTGAACGCTGTGACAAAGGCCGATTGCGTTAAGGTCTAAATATCTTAGCATATACCCCGTTAGCATAGCCATTGGATTGGTATAATTTAAGAATAGGGCGTTTGGGCATACCTTGTGCATATCTCCAGCAAAGTCTTCAAGCACGGGAATAGTTCTTAACGCACGGAAAATACCGCCTATTCCAAGCGTATCTGCTATCGTTTGGCGTAAACCGTACTTTTTGGGAACTTCAAAGTCGGTAACCGTGCAGGGCTCGTATCCGCCAACCTGAATTGCGTTAACAACGAAGTCTGCCCCACTTAACGCCTCTAACCGATTAGTATAAGCGGTAATTTTTAGCTTGCCGTTATATTTTTTATTTATATTTTCTAGCATTAAACGGCTATCTTCAAGTCTAACGGGATCTATATCGTAAAGAGCTACCTCTAACGCGCCTATTTCCGGTGTTAAAATACAATCGCCAAGCACGTTTTTTGCAAATACGGTGCTACCTGCGCCCATAAAAGTAAGTTTAGTCATAATTTTTCTCCTAATAAATTACTTAACTTATTGTAACACGAATTAACGCCTTTTGCAATACCTTTTTAAAATTTTTTTAATTATTTTTAGCCTTTGCACCCTGCTTTTTTAAAAATTAACCTGCGATAAAGACAACGGTTGTTTTATTACTAAAAATAAATTAATAACGCAAAAATAAAAAGACCGTTATCATAAACAGCACGGTTAATCTTAAGGATTAATTAGCATTGTAAATAATAGCGGTCCTTGCGCCTTGCTTTAATAAATAGCGCAACCGCTATTTTATATTTTGCGTAATTTTAATTATAAAAAATCTTTATAATCTAGTAACATGAAAATTACAACGCAAAAGCAAAGCTATATTAACAACAAGTAAAGCTTTTTTAGTTATTAATCAAATGATTTTTAACGAAAAATTAAACGCATTACTTAAGTTGTAATCTTATTATATCCCCTATTTTACTATTTATTCGTATTTGAAAAAAATTTTTAAAAAAAGAGCGTTTTTTAACGCCCTTTTTCCTTTTGTTATTTTGCAAAGCCCCTTTTTAAGGTTATCTTGTCGCCAATAAAGGCTTGTAATTGCTTTGACTGCTTTAAATAATTGCAAAGCTCAACGGAATTTGTTATACCGTCAGGGATAATAAGCCCACCAACTCCTAAAGAGTCGGCACTGTGATAGTCCGTTCCTACGGTCAACGCAAGGCCGTGAGCGTTTGCAAGCTCTTCCACCTGTGCGTGGGTGCTTATATCCAGGTTAGAAAGATTTAATTCAACACCGTCCATATAATTTACGTCTAAAAGCTCAAAATTAGGGCGCAAAGGGTGTGCTTGAACCATTAAAGCGCCGTATTGCTTACAATATTCGTAAAGCTCCTTTTGGCTTATTCTACACATATCGGGGGCGTTTTTTAGAAACTCTTCGGTTACGCCGAATATTAAAAAATCTGCCCAGCGCGGAATATTTATGCTAACCTCTATACCTAAAAAGAAGGTGAAACCGTGCTCTTTTCCGTAATTATATGCCTTTTTAAATTCCTGAATAAAATCTTCTATCCATTCGCTTAACTGCTGAGGCTCGTAATACCAAGGCTGACAATGATTCATTAAAACCGCCCCGTTATAGCCCGCGTTAAGCTTATTTTTAACTATTTCTTCATAAGTTACCCTACTGCACTTACTAATGCCTGACGAGTGAACGTGAGTATCTATTTTCATGATTATTTTTCCTAATTAAAACGGCCTTTTACAGCCGTTTTAAATATCTTTTATTCTTGTTCTTGTATGGCTTTAATTTCTTCTTCCTTTTTAGCGTCGCCGTGCTTTACGAATAACATCGTTACAAACGCTAAAGCAATAAAGATTGAGCTGTAATAGAATAAGGGGCGCATCGTGCCGAATAATTCCATAATCCAACCTGATAAAATGGGGGTTACTATTTGAGCTGCCATGCTTGCGGTGTAATAATAACCGGTGTATTTACCAACGTTACCGCCCTTTGCAATTTCTACTACCATCGGGAAGGAGTTAACGTTGATGGTTGCCCAGCCGATACCGCCGATTATGAATGCAAGGTTAATTAAAATTAGGGGGGTTTTATCGGTATAGAAGCTTACGCTAAAGAATGCTACCGTTAAAATTGCTACACCTAATAAAATACTCTTCTTTCTGCCAATCTTCTTTGATAAAGCGCCTGCAGGAAGATATGCAACTATTGCTGCCGCTTGCGCAATTAATAGCGTGGTGTTAAAGTCCTTATGCAATACGTTGGTTGCGTAAAGAGAATATTTGGTGCTTGCTGCGTTGTAGCCGATATACCATAACGCTACTGATGCAAGCAATAGCATTAAAGAGTTAAATTTACTTCTATCCTTTTTGAATAGCTCTTTAAATCCGCCGTTGTCGCCTACGTCGGTTGATTTAACCTCGCCGTTAGACGCATCTTCAACTTCGTCACTTTCCGTATCTAAACCTAAACGCTCGGACTCTTCTTGCATTTCCTTTGCCCACTTGGGCTCACGAACGAAGGCAATAAATAAAGTTAAGCCAACTGCCATTATCGCGCATACCGCTATAATATAGAGAGTAAAGGATGAGGTTTGATTTTGAACCTTACCCGTTCCAAATACTATACCGAGAACTAGCACCAGCATAGCGCCGGCAGTTCCCATTAGGTTTATAATTGCGTTGCCTTGTGAACGTAAGGGCTTTATGGTTACGTCCGGCATTAACGCTACTGCAGGTGAACGGAAGATCGCCATTGATATTAAGGTTACTAAGAGTAATAAAATAAAGAATACCAAAGGAGCGGGATTTTCTACCGTCTTTTGCCATGCGTACGAGCTGATTGCCGGCGTTACCAAGTTGGTGTAAAGATTATATTCCTTATAACCGTTCTTAAGCATTTCCTCGCCGTCATCACCAACGTAATAGGTCTTAGTTTCAGCATTGTAATAATAAGAGCTTTCGTAATCTATTTCGCCGTAAAATTTCTTTGCGGAATTCTTTTGGTCAACGTCTAAATCTACGTAATCTTTGCCGTACAAAATTCTTGATACGTAGTCTTTTAAATCGTACTCGTCTGCTACCGTATCATCAAAAATTGGCTTTTCTGCGTTGGTTATTTTATTTTCCGTGCTTTCAAAAAGCTGTTCTTGGAATACTGCCGAATCTTCTGCCGTACGAATGCGGGCAAGCTGAGCGTTATCTGCAAATGATAACGAGATGAACGCAACGATCGCAAGTACCGTTCCTATAACGATATAAGGCGTTCTTTTGCCGTATTTGCTTTTTGATTTATCTGATAAAGCGCCGAATAAAGGCAACATAAACAACGCGAATACGTTATCTATTGCCATTATAGCACCGGAAGCGCTTTGGTTAAGACCAAACTTGTTAACTAACATTAAGGGAACTATTGCATCATACGCTTGCCAAAAGGCGCATATTAAAAAGAATGCAAAGCCAACGAATATCGTTCTTTTGTAATTAAGCTTCATTTTACTCTCCTTTTTACTTGGAATTTTAGCTATTTTTTTAATAAATAGTGGGCTATAGATCGATTAACGCGACTTTTAGCCTTCCATAAACAAGAGCTTTCTGCAGTTTTCACATTCAAAAACGTTATCCTTTTTCTTTAACTCGTCTAACTGCTTTAAGGATAATTCCGTTCCGCACGCCGTACAATGCTTATCCTTTGAGGTAAGCTTGTATACGATTGGGAACTGCTTGTCCTTTCTTTTTTCTAAGTATTTTTCCATTATTGCAGGGGGAATATCCTTAGCAAGATCCTTTAGCTTTTCTTCTATTGCCTTGCGAACGGGAACAGCCTGTTCCTTTAATTTAGCGTATTCCGCGCCGGACTTTTCGTATTGCTCTTGATATGCAACCGTTTCCTTTTTAAGCTTGCTGTATTGAACTGCAAGCTCGTTCATATCCTGTTCTAGCTTTTGAATTTTACGAAGAAGCTCTTCCAAGGTTTTTGCAAGCTTACTTGCTCTACCCTTTAAATAAGAAATTTCCTTTTCGTCTACTACCTTTTGAGCAATAGCCTTAAATTCTTCACTTTCTTCATCAATCTTTTGAAGCTCTGCTTGAGCAAGCTCGTAAGCAGTGTTAAGCTCTTGAGCCTTAGATTCTATTCCCGCAAGAGTATCTGCAACGGAGCGTAAAAATCTGGTTGCTTGAATACCTTTTTTGCGCGCGTCGCTTTCGTTAAGCTTCTTTTCGATATCAAAAAGCTTTCCGTCCTCTTGTTGATAAGCAAGTAGTTTTTCAATGGTTGACATAATTTATCCTCCTTATATAGACGGTTGGTTTATCTTATAAAAAACGCTCGTCTACGTAAAAATAACATTTTATATTTAATTGCTCTTGCAATACTTCTTCCATAAAGCCCTTCATTGCAAAAGCCTCACTTGCGTAATGAGTTAACTGTAAAACAGCTTTGCCTCTGTTTAGTGCAGACAATAATACGTGGTGTGGAATATCTGCAGAAATAAATAAATCTACCTCCTCACCCTTAAACACGTCTTGCTCGCTAAGCCCTGCACCGCAGTGAGTAGAAATAGTTTTAACAACCCTTTCTTTATCGCCAAAAAACATATATTTATTAGTAGAAAGTTGGGCTATAAGCGCGTTAACAACACTTTCAGCTGTTTGTGGCTCTATGCAAAATCTTCTTCCAAACCCCCTTGATTCATTAACGTACATTAAAGTTTGAGTTTGGTTTGCGCCTGCCATTTTTGCTAAACGGTCATCTATTCCGTCAACGGCAACGTCAAAATTTAGGTGTGCAGAATAAACGGTTATTCCGTTTGCAATAGCTTTAACGTAAGTTCCGTCCACCGTGGTAATTCCCTTATAAATAGCGGGGTGATGTGTAATAATTAACTTAGCGCCAACCTTAATAGCATAGTCAACTACGTCATCACATAAATCAAGAGCGCAAACTACGCAATCGGTATCTGTAGCACAATCTAAAATCATACCGCTGTTATCATAAAATCCAAGATTCTTTTTTGCATCTAACGAGTATGCCACAGGCACAAGCTCGTCAAATTTTTGTAAAATATCTTTAACCTTCATATAAAACCTCTTTAAAAAGTTTAATCCTTGCAGAAACCGCGTCTAATTCCGTGGGGGACTCAATAAAGGGCAAGCACCCTTCCATAAGGGCAATTTCCCTTGTTAAATAAAGCATAAAATCGTCACTTCTATACTTTAAATTATCTCTGCCAAAAATAAGCTCTTTTTCGCTGTATTCTTCACATTGTTTGCCTAACCTACAAACTAAAAGGTTGTAATACTTCTTATCGTAAAACAAATAATCCTTTTCTATGCCGTAGCCTAACGCAAAAAGCTCTTTTCTTACCTTATCTACGTTTTTCATTGGTTGAAGCACTAAAATTGGGGGTAAAAACGGGGATTCAAGAAGAATTTTAATAATTTCTTCCCCACCCATACCCGCTATTAAAACGGCTTCCGTAGCGCAATCTACGCCCTTTAAACCGTCCGTACAGATTGCGGTTACCGTACCCTTTTGCAAATAGGGATAAAGTAGCTTTTTTGCCTTTTGTAGGCTTGGCTCTGATATATCTGAAATAGTAACGTAATCACACTTTCCGCCTTTTAACATAGCTTCTGCAATAAAGCCGTGATCACAACCCACGTCTGCAAAGCTTTTGCAAGCGGGAATTTCAGAAAATATTCTTTCAAGACGTTTAGTCATAGCCTAATATTAATCAATAAAATCCTTTAAGCGCTTACTGCGTGAAGGATGTCTTAATTTTCTTAACGCCTTTGCTTCTATTTGACGGATTCTTTCCCTTGTAACGTTGAATTCCTTACCAACCTCTTCTAACGTTCTAGGTCTGCCGTCGTCTAAGCCGTACCGTAAGCGCAATACCTTTTCTTCACGCGGGGTTAAGGTATCTAATACGCTTATTAACTGCTCTTTAAGCATAGTGAACGCAACGGTATCGCTGGGTGCTATTGCAGATTCGTCTTCCAAAAAGTCCCCAATATGACTATCTTCTTCTTCACCGATAGGCGTTTCTAATGAAACGGGATCTTGCGCAATCTTTTGAATTTCTATTACGCGTGATTCGGGAATTTGCATTTCTTCTGCTATTTCTGAAGGTAGAGGCTCTCTGCCAAGCTTTTGAAGTAGCATTCTTGATACTCTTACTAAGCGGTTAATGGTTTCTACCATGTGAACGGGAATACGAATGGTTCTTGCTTGGTCTGCAATAGCTCTTGTTATTGCTTGGCGAATCCACCAAGTAGCGTAGGTAGAGAATTTATAACCCTTTCTGTAATCGAATTTTTCTACCGCCTTCATTAAACCAAGGTTACCTTCCTGAATTAAATCAAGGAACTGCATACCCCTACCAACGTATCTTTTAGCAATAGAAACAACTAGTCTTAGGTTGGCTTCTGAAAGGCGAACCTTTGCCTTTTCATCACCCTCTTCCATTTTTTTAGCAAGCTCTATTTCCTCCTCACTGCTAAGCAAGGTAACACGGCCGATATCCTTTAAGTACATCTTAACGGGATCGTCCATGTTAATTTCTTTTAGTAGCTGCTCGTATAAATCCTTATCCTTTTCATAGTTGTTTACGATAGATATTTTTTCTTGGTCTAACGCCTTGTAAATAATATCCATTTGCTCGCCGGATACGTCACACGTTTCTACCTTATCAAATAAAATATCTGAAGATAAAGTGCCCGTTTTCTTTCCTTCATCTACTAGCGATTTAATTATATCCTGTAAAAATTGATCTGATACACTCATTTTTTCTTCCTCCGTTCGTTCTACCTCATTTTTGTTAATTTTAGGGTTAAGGCCTGTAATTGCTTTGCTATTTCCGTTCTTTTTTCGCGTTCCGTTTCAGCCTCAAATTGCGCCTTTAAGAGCTGTATTTTAACCTTTATTGCATTGTTTAATAATGCCCTTTCACAGTCTTTAAAATAGCGTTCTTTGGCTTTTTCGGATACGTTATCGAAGGCGGAAAGTATTTTTAGAAGCTCTTCTAGGTTTTCCTCACCCGCAAAATCTTTTAACTTATCCTGTTCTATTTGTTTACCCAGCAATATTTTTGCAGTTAAAAACTGTGAAAGCTCCTTTCTGAATTTATCGCTGAAATATTCTTCATCAAGCGGTTCTTTGGCAAAGTCTTCGCCGTTTACGTAGCAACAAAGAATAAATCTTTCTGCCGTTTCGGTTGCAGTACCCGAAAAGGTTACCGCCGAGGACTGTTCTACGCTTACCGTAACCTCTTCCCCACTTTTAATCTTTTCTAAATCCCTGCGCAAGGACTCGTACGTTAAATCGCTATCATCCCTAAGCTTTTTAAGCAATTCCTCCTGCAGGCTTTCGTTTTCGCAGGTTGCAATTATCTTTAAGCTTTCCGTTACGTACTTTCTTTTACCGCTAATAGTTGTTAAATCGTTACTATCTTTAACGATTTTAAGCTTGAAATCTATCAAGGGTAAAGCGTTGTTTAAGCACTCTTCGTACGCCTTTCTGCCCCTTTGAGAAATTAACTCGTCTGGATCTAACCCGTCCGGCATAGCGACTATTCTTACCTCTAAGCCGTTGGCTTTAAGTATTTCTAAGCCCCTTACCGTAGCGTTTTGACCAGCGGAATCGCCGTCGTAACAAATTAAAACGGTATCCGTATATCTTTTTAACAGTCTTGCCTGTTCTACCGTTAAAGAAGTACCCATGCTTGCTACTACGTTTTTAAAGTCTGCCTTATGTAAAGCGATAGTATCCATATAGCCTTCTACCATAATTACGTAGTCCAGCTTGCCAAGTCTTAATTTTTCCTTCTTTAATATATTAAGGTTATATAGCGTTTTTCGCTTGTTAAATATGGGGGTATCGCCCGTGTTTTTATACTTGGCGAAGTCTGTTTTTTCCAGCATCCTTCCGCCAAAGGCTATTACCCTATTCATATTATCTATAATGGGAAAAATAAGTCTGCCGGCTAATGCGTCGAAATAATTTCCCTTTTCCTGCGAGCGCTGAACTGCGCCGGAGGCTAACATTTCTTCGTTAGTAAAACCCTTTGAAGCAAGGTGGTTAACTAACTTATCGTAATTGGGGGAAGCGCCAAGACCAAAGGCAACCACTTCCTTTTTAGTAAGCTCTCTTTTAGAAATATATTCCCTGTGCTTTGCGCCGGTTGGCTTTGAAAGCTCACTTACGTAAAACAGCGCTGCTTCACGCATTAAATCGTAAAGCCTGTTTTTATCTGCGTACTTTTGTTTTGTTTCCTTTTCCTTCTTAAAGTCGTTTTCGGTAGCGGGAAGTGGAATATGCGCCTTTTCGCAAAGTAAGGCAACGGCGTCTGCAAAATCCATGCTTTCCATTTCCATTACGAATTTTATTGCGTTACCGCCCCTACCGCAACCGAAGCATTTATAAAACTGCCCTGCTTCGTTAACGGCAAAAGAGGGCGTTCTTTCGCTATGCCCGGGTAACGGACAGCACGCCCAATAAGACCCGCCACGGCGGTTTAACTGACAGTAACCGCCAATAACGTCTACTATATTAATTTTTGAAAGAAGCTCGTCTATGAACTTTTCTTCAAATCTTGGCATTTTATTCCTACTTTCAAAATATAAATATTTTGGTGTGTTTTTTAATAAAAAAACTTCCTACATTTTAATTATACTAATTAATTTGGCGATTTCCTTTTTTTTGCATAATTTTTTTGTAATTTATTAAATAATAGCTAAAATTTTATAATTATTCCCTTATTTTAGAATTTTATACCCATTATTTTTTTATACTTTTTAAAGCAAGCGGTAAAATTACGAATAAAACGAAAAGACTAACGAGCTACCCGTTAGTCTTTTTTGTTGCTTTGAATTAAAAGAATATTCGGCCCAGCCAAAAGACCGGACCGAATAAATATCCTATTTAACAGTTATTAATTAGAGCTTGTGTAAACAAAGCTATCTAATGCAATACCTGCCTTTAGCACGCTATCGTAACCAATAGCATTGCCGGTTAAGGTAGTTGAACAGCTATCGTAAATTACGTAACCTGTGGTTTCAGAAGTGGTGTTAAGACCAACGTACGCACCTGCAGATTTTGCAGTAATAGTACCCTTACTTTCACAATTGATTAGGGTTACTAAAGCAGTATCCGTTCTGCCAACGATACCGCCGGCAGAGCCACGGTCAACAGTTGTAACCGTTGCAGTAATAGAACCGCTGTTTACACAGTTACTTACAGTTAAGTTGCCCGCATAGGGACGACCGTCTATACCGCCAACGTAGCCAGCGCCTTTAACAGCAGCGCTATTTGAACATTTATCAATAGTACGTGAAGTACCTTCTGATGCGCCAACGATACCGCCAACGAAGTCTTGAGTACCCGTAACGCTACCGCTGTTGGTACATCCGGTAATATTCTTCGTTGATCTAGCAACTATACCACCAACCCACTGTGTACCATTAAGACTTGCTGTATTGATACAATTCTTAATCTCGGCAGCAGAATAACCAACGATACCGCCAACGTATTGAGTACCGGAAACAGGAGCAAAGTTAGAGCAACCTGAAATCATTCCTGCATCAGCATAGCCGGTCATACCGCCATCACGGAATCCGCTACCTGTAATAGTTCCATAGTTAATACAGTTTTCAATTGAACCTGCATACATACGTGAAGTAATACCGCTTGCATACTGCTCGCCGGAAATTTTACCGTAGTTTACGCATGAAATAATGTTTCCGTTATTTACTGAAGCGATACCTGCGGTATATCTGTGAAGTTCTGCAGCTTTTGCACCATCCGCAACGGTAACTGATACGTAGTTGGTACAATTTTCAATAATACCCCAGTTTCTTCCAACGATTACTCCGTTCATCTTGATGGTTTGATTATATTGACCGTAGGTTGATAAATTGCAAACCTTACCGCCTGCTAATAAATACTTAAACAATGATGCGTATTGACCTGTAGTGGTTTCCTTAGTTGCAATATTTAAAATTGAACAGTTGTTACCGTCAAAAATACCTGCAAAAGCAAGAGTCTCTGATTTACCTACCATTAGGCTCTTCTTATTTAAGTCAATACTCTTAGTCATTAAGAAGTACTTGTCGGTGAATTTGTTACCGCCGTTTACTTGCGCTCTTAAGTAAGCAAGGTCTGCACCGCCGGTAATCAAATAGGGATCAGCTTGAGTGCCTGCACCGCTAAGTGATGAGCTTACGCTAGTTCCATCCCAAACGTCAACTTCGCTATAGTAAATGGTAATTATTTGCTTTTCGCCGTTAAAGTAGTAATTATAAGTTTGGTGTGAAGGAGTTTTACCATCAACCGCAGGAGCGGTATAAGTGTATAACTTTTTATCGGTTAGATTTTCCTTAGAAAGCTCTTTTGCTACGAAGCCGTCTAGCGTTACGTGCTCAACAACTACGTCAAAGGTGTTGCTTACCTGCGCGTATTGAGCAACGTAGGTTGTATCACCCACAACTTCGCTTACTTCGTTATTCCAACCGCTGAAGGTATATACGTATTCAGTGTTGCTTGCCTTATAAGGTATTTTATCATATGAAGGCATTTCACCGTATTTATATTCCTTCTGCATTAAAAGCTCTTCACCGTTCTTGAATGCTACGGTGTAAGTTCTAATAGTTTTGTTTACTAAGAAAGTATAGGTTGCTTCGCCTGTTACTACAGCAATTTCCTTATCCCAATTTCCTTCGTAAGAATATTGCGCGTCGTCTTCAGGAAGAGGTAGTTCACCTTCAAAGGTGGGAAGTGAACCGTATTCAATCTCACCGGTTTGAAGAAGATTACCTAACTCATCCATAAAGGTAACGCTATATTTGTTTACCTTTCTGGTAAATATAGGACGGAAATAAGTATTTCCAACGATAGGCGCAAGCTCTGAATTCCAACCAACGAATTCGTAAGAATACTGAGCGTCACCCTCTAATGAAGGAGTTTCACCGCCGTAAGAAGGAACTTCGCCGTATTCAAGCTCTTCTTCGTATAAAACGTTGCCGTTTAAATCACAGAAGAAAACCTTATAGCTGTTTGCAGCTTCGGTATAGGTTGCAGTATAGGTAACGTTTTCGGTTACGGCTACAAGCTCTTTATCCCAACCTGCAAAAGTATAATTCTTATCTGTAGTTTTTACTTTTTGAGGATTTTCACTTGAATAAGTGGGGATTTGACCGTATTCAACCTCTTTGCTTTCTAATACCGTACCGTCTTCATTTACGAAGGTAACTAGATATTTATTTAAGGCTTGCGTGTAAACTGCTTTATAAGTTACAAGCCCTGATACGGGAGCAATTACTTTATCCCAACCAACAAAGGTGTAAGTGTATTCTGCAGTAGCCTCTCTTGAAGGTTCTTCGCCTTCATAGGTGGGTGTTTCACCCTGTCTTACCGGAACTTCATATAACAAAGTACCGTCATAATCCACGAAAGTAACTCTGTATGCCGGAATGAGACCGCTACAAGCAACAAAGGATAAAATACAAGTTAAAAACAATACCGTTAATAAAATTTTTCTAATTTTCATTGTATTAATCTCTCCTTTTTATCTATTTGCCAATAGTGGGGTTTAAAGGATCTGCAAAAGACAACTGGAATTGACCTTGAACGTTATAAACCTTGTTGTGCATGGGTGAATAATACATAAAGTTCATCGTTTTGTTCTTTTCGTTTACGTGAACTAACATGAATACGTCAAGAGCACCTTCGCCGTTGAAGGTTGATACCTGTACGTCACATAGCATTGAAGTTATCTTGTTGCCGTGAACGCCGTATTCTACTCTGTGTACCGGTTCGTCGTTATTTTCGTGACCGCCAACACCAAAGAATACGTTGGGATGCTTCACCATAAATTCACTGAATATAGTCTTACCGCCGTTACCTTCGTTAGCAACGTTTGCACCGCCGGAGAACTCGCCCGCATTGGTTAAGTATGAGTGAGTTTCCATGATAATACGGTGATCGGGGTGTGCTTCAGCAACGATATTTGCCCATCTTAATACTGATAAACGAGGCTTATATTCTAAGTTAATAACTAAATATTTAATTCCGTCGCCTACTTCAAAGGTGTAATAGGTGTTAGCCATACTACCCTCTTCATAAGCACCGCCGAAGCCGGGAAGCTGACTGTGTTTAGAATATGGGAAGTGAGTGTTAAAGTAAACTTGACTTCTAGTGTTTGCGTTATCATCGTAATCGTGGTTACCGGGAACGAAACAGTAGGGAATCTTGTTATCTAATCTACTCATTGCACTTGCAGCTCTTTCGTATAGATATTCTCTTTGACCGTAGTCTGATAAGTCACCAACGAACATTGCAAACTGAACGTTTAGCTCTTCCTTATTATCTACTAACCACTGAATTTGATTATTTAAACGTTCAGGGTTGAAGTTAGTCATAATTTGAATATCAGGGAAGATAGCAAAGGTATAATCGTATTCACCGAAGGAATAGTCTGCTTCAATAAACTTATCGAATGAGTGCAATTCTGCAATAGGTGAATTAGGTGCGGTGCTGTTAACGAATCTCTGCGTCCAATATGCGCCTAAATTCCAATTTGCAAGTAATCTTGCATTTGCGGTATCAGCATTGATATCGGTGTTATTCATATCGCTTTGAACCTGTTCTTGAGTAATTGCACCTTCGTAAATGGTAACTTGTTTAATATAACCTTCTAGAGGAACAGAGTTGTTATATAAGTTAGAGCTACCTATGTTGTAGGTATAAGGCATAGTGTTTGCAGAGGTTTCTGCATTATAAACGCCTTCAACTTCACCGTCTAAATAGTAAGTAAATTCCGTATTGGTACGAACTAAGGCAACGTGGTGCCATAATCCGTCTGCTAAGTTAGCGCTATCACTAAAGGTATGAACTGCTTCGTTACCCCAAGTAAATCCAAGTCTGCCGTAAATATCAATTTCCCAAACGTAATTCTTGCCGTATTCGTTAAACAGCGTGCCACCAAATGATGAAACGGGTAATTTAACCCAAGCTTCTAAGCTATCTACGGAATCAGTCATCTTTCTGTCTAACTGATAAAAATAACCGTTTAAGGGAGTATAATAATTACTTGGCTTTGATTCAGCATCAACGGATTTTGCAGTTAAGGGTGAAGGCAATATTACAAAATAACATAATAATAGAATTAAAGATAAAAGCTTTAATGATAAAAATTTCTTCTTCATTCTTTTAACCCTCCTTAATAATTTGAACAACTTCTGCAGTTACGTTCTTAAAGACTACCGGCGTTGAGGATGAACATCTAATACCGTAACCGTTACCTGTGAATTGGGTTAAGTCAACGGTTTCGCCGTTTTCACCGTAGGTGTATGCTAATACGCCGTCAATATACGCTTCAAAGTAAGAGCCGTAATCTCTAACGGTTAAGGTAACCGTCATTTGAGCACCGTCTGCCGTAGCGTCACATTTATCCTTCCAAGACTGAGGCATCTTGTCGTAGCCGTAGTCTGCATTGTTGGGAAGTAAACGTCTCCATGCGCCGTTTTGTACGTATGAAACTCTGAAGAAGTTAGTACAGAATTGAATTGAAATATAATCAGTTCCTGCTGTTTCATAAGTGTAATCCTTATTCATATTCATTCTAAACGCAATACCAACTGAGCCTGCGCCCTTAGTCATGGTAATCGTTTGTGAGAATTCGTGATAAGTTCCGCTTGCAGGAATACCGCTATCTAACGTTCCTAAAACTGCTTCAGTCTTCTTGTTGTAGTTGTATGAACCGTCTGCATTTTTAGTTAAGTGAGAGTAAGGTAAACGCCAACCTGCATATAAGGTGGTGTCTGCCTCAATTTCAAAGTTATATTCGTCAACTAATTGGGTTAAGCCTGCATCCTTATACCAACCTGTGAAGATGTAGTTCATCTTGGTTGTTTCGGGTAAATATAGCTTTCCGCTTGCATAGTTTACGCTTGCGCAAGCTGAACCGCCGTTAGTATCGAATGATACTACGTTGTATTCGTTTGACCATTTTGCATATAGAGTAACGTCAGAGGTGATATAGAAATTGCTGTTATCAACTACTTGAGTTAACTCTTCATCAAAATACCAACCTGCTAACGCATAATTATCTCTTGTTAGAACGGGTAATTCAATATCACCGCATAACCATAGATCTGAATCAACAGTTAAACCTTCTACACCGGTTTCATAAGATACTTCGTATCCGTAAGAAACGGTTGCATTTGAAAGTTTAACAGGGGTTGAAGAGCTTCTTACACCTAAACCTGAATAAGGATAGCTTGCTAGCTTAGTTGAATTGGTGTAAGTGTATGCTAAATCGTTATCAATATAAACCTCAAACCAAGTGCCGTAGTCAACGATAGAAACAGTAACGTTAATGGTTGCGCTAGGTTCGGTGCTCATAAACTTATCTTGCCATGACTTGGGTAAGTTGGTAATAGCCATGGTATTAACGAAATAGCTCCAGCTACCGTTTAATACTGATGCAATATATAATGAACCGGTTGAGGGAGAAATAACGGGACTTAGATAATCGCATCCGCCTTCGTAATGATAATCCGCATCGGAAACTCTTGTTCTAAAGGTAGGACCAACTGCACCGCTTATGCCCTTTCTAAATGATAGGTCAAGGCTGTATACGTAAGGAACTGATTCCGTATCTTCAATAAATACGTGCGCTACCTTACCGGTTGTGGTGTAAACGTCAGTTTCTTTATCGTAGGTTAAATATTCTGCAGGAGGAACGCTACTGTCGTCGTATTGAGCTACTAAAATTAAATAATCGTCTTCAATAACAACGTCAGAGGTTACTTGAACGTGTGACTTTTCATCATAACCTTGGTATGACCAATGTTTGAAAGGTGCGGTATGCTCGTTGCCTAAGAAGTCAACTATTGTGATATCTTCGGGAGTTAATAACGCATATAACTCTTCTAAGCTGATTACGTCACCTTCATCATACTCAAATCTAGTCCAATCCATTTTGGTTGGGCCGTAGAATAAGTATAAGTAACTGCACTTTTCCCATTTTGCGTATAAGGTTACGTCTGAAGTGGGATAGTAGTAATAATCGTCTACGGGAACGCCCGTTAATTCTGCGTTATCATACCAACCTAAGAATCTGTAACCCCATCTTGTAGCTTCGGGAAGAACTAGATTATCATTATCGAATAATTTAACGTCCTTTAATTGTGCTCCACCGTTCTCTTCAAGAGCAACTAAGGTGTAAGTGGTTGCCCATCTTGCATATAAGGTAACGGTTTCTTCAGGAAGGAATTCACCTTCGTATGCGCTACCATCAAAATTAGCGTTATCATACCAGCCTGCAAATAGATAGCCCTCTTTAGTGGGAACAGGTAATTGCACCTTTTGACCTGCAGTATCTACTCTTGCATACTGAGTACCGCCGTTTGATTCAAAAACAACTGAACCGATAATGGTTTCCCACATAGCGTATATGGTCATATCGCCGGTGGGTACGATTGAAGAGCTAAGTGCTTCGCCTTCAAAAGTTTCGCTAGCATACCAACCGCTAAAAATGTACCCCTCTTTCTTGGGAGTGGGAAGTTCTACCCTTTGCGCTACGAATTGTAAATCGTTATACTGTGTACCGCCGTTAGATTCAAACTTAATAGTACCCTCGTTTGCATCCCATTTTGCATATAGAGTTGCATCAGCTGAAACGAGGTATTCGCCAACGATTTGTTCGCCTTCACATTTAGCGTTATCGTACCAACCAATGAATTGGTAACCTTCCCTTTCGGGTGAAGGTAATACGATAGAATCACCGGCTAACGCTAAAACGTTATAATACTGTGTACCGCCGTTTGATTCAAGCGCGATTTCAAACTTAGGTTCAGAGCTTACATCTTCACCGCCTTGACAAGCCGTTAATGCAGAAAGGCTGAATACCATTGCAAAAGCAAGCATTACGGTAAATAAAGCTTTAAATATATTTTTTCTCATACTTTAACGCCTCCTATTCTACCGTTACCTTGTTTGAAATAACAAGGTTGCTGATTTTTGCGCCAGCCGTACCCGTTCTTA
This sequence comes from Clostridiales bacterium, assembly GCA_015055965.1. Lineage (GTDB taxonomy): Bacteria > Bacillota > Clostridia > Christensenellales > Borkfalkiaceae > HGM11416. The sequence continues at coordinate 6,290 of SVHG01000017.1, read as the reverse complement.
TTCCCCAGCCCGTTCCCGTTAAGGGTTCATCCGTTCTAAAGGATAATAGGGGAACACCGTCTAAGAATAACACTATCTTTTCTACCCTGTATAATACTTTTAGGTTGTAGGTATTTGAGGGATTAAAACCGGTAATATCAGTATAAGCTAATGCTGACCAAACGCCGTTATGCGTTCTGCCTAAGTATAAAATGCCTTCAAAGTTTATGAAAGCAAAATAATAGCTTACACCTGCACCTTCCCAGAAGCTATTTGCATTAGCAGAAAGACCAAATACGATACCGCTATCGCTTGCGTTATTCATAATATCCGCGCTAATAGTTCCGTATGGGAAAGGAGTGCTTGCATCAAGATTTGCGTAAATGCTTGATGCAGTAGTTGCCGTGTATACGCCGTTTTCAAGGGTGCAATTACCGTTTTTTGAAGTAAGTAATGCGTTCGCGTAGTTATATTGCTTTGAAAAATCACGCGAGCTATCCATATCAATAAACGGTTCATCATCCTTGATTCCGGGAATGAAGGGGTTAAATTCAGAGCTTCCCTCTTCATCAGTAATTACTTCCGGAACTAAAACCGGTGCTTTTTCTCCCCCTTCGCTTACGCTGGGAAAGATGGTTACGGCCTTATTTCCTTCCGTTCTTTCTTCCGGCACGTGACTAAACGCAGCTGAAACTAAAACAGATGCGCCCAATACAGTGGGAATCAATACGAATAAGATAAGATACTTTAAGGACAAAATTGTTTTTTTCTTTTTCATCTTGTTCCTCCTCATAAAAAATTTTTTAGAATTTACTTATTTCTTACAGAAATAATTTCTAATTGCCATAATTTTAACATAGTTAAAATGTGTTGTCAATACGCTTTTAAAAATTTATTGAACTAAAATTTTAGATTATTATGCGTTATATAATCTATTAAATTAGTTTACTTTTGCCAAAAATTAGTGTATAATTATCTTGAACAATGGGTTAAGGGGGAAATTATGGACCTTTTTAAGCACCAAAACGCAGAAATTAAGCTTTCTTTAGAAAAAGAGGGGGATTTACCCATAATAGCGCAAATATGCGAAGCGTTAGGTAATGAAACACGTTTAAAAATACTAAAAATTTTGCAACGCGCGCCACATTTACAGACCTTGCAAAGCCTCAGTAAGGAATTAAACATTCCAAAAACTACCCTTTTACACCACCTTAACGTGATGGAAAAGGCGAATATAGTCGGAGTTACCTATAAGAGCAACAATAAAACCACCGTGCGCTTTTTTGGTAGGGATGCAAGAAGCTTATTCGTTAATTTTTACTATAACGAAGAAGAGGCGGTTAAGGAAGAAAGGGAAACGCAAGAGCTTGGAATTGGGCAGTTCGTGGATTTTTTCGGGGAGTCCTTTGGCTTTTGTACCGAAACGGACGATTACTCCTTTATGGTGGAAAAATGCTTTTCCCCCCAACGCTACGGCGCTCAATTAATCTGGACGAACCGCGGAATTATAACCTATTATTTTAACAACAACACGCCAAGATATCATAACGTAACGGAGCTTTCGTTAAGCCTTGAAATTTGCTCTGAAGCGCCCTATTTTGATAACGAGCAAAAATCTGATATCACCTTTTGGATTAACGGCAAAGAAATAACCACTCACGTTTGCCAAGGGGATTACGGTGACAGGCGCGGACTTTTAACCCCTACCTGGTGGGGAAGCCACAATACTCAGTACGGAAAGCTGGTTACCCTAACCGTTACTAACGAGGGAGTATTTTTAAACGGAGCAAAGGCGCATTCTAAAGTAACGCTTAAAGATTTAAACCTTGCTAGGGGAAATAAAACGGTTGTTCAGTTTGGTAATAAAGACACCACCGAACACCCCGGCGGTTTTAATATTTTTGGCAAGGCGTTTGGGGATTATCCGCAAAATATTAAGCTCACTTTTAAATATAAAAACTAACAAAAAAGCCCCGATAATCGACTTATAGGGGCATTTTTATTAAAAAAACGATATCAAAAAAGCACTTGATAATTCAAGTGCTTTTTTTACGTTTTAATTCGTTTGGGGATAATAAAATACGTTTGGCGTATTGTGTACGTTTACTGCTTCAGCATAGGTATTACCCGTTCTGTAAGTATAGTTAAACGCTTGGTTATAAATTTGAATAGCAGATGCGTTACCGCCCTTATTCCAACCGTGATAGTTACCGGTATAAGTACCGTAATAAACTGCCGAGTACGCGCTCTTAGGAGCAGGTGATTGATTGTAAGGTATCCAGTTAACAGAGAAAGGAGCGTATTCAGAATAAATCTTAATTGCATTTCTTCTATACTCTGCGTTATCTTGACTTCCAAAATAACCTTCCGGAGCAGCGCCGAAAATGATATTTGCGTATTCGTAAATCATAAAACCGTCAGTTGCTGCTGCACTACCAAATTCGCCCTTATAAATGTAAACGTTTGCGGGATACTTTTCGCTGTAATCAATATTGTTACCACCTAGGTAGTCAGTAACACCACTAACGCAAGCACCGCCACCTCTACCGTCAAACTTACCGTCGTAAATATTAATTACTGCAGAACCGAAAACCTTAACGCCGTAACAAGCTGCAGGGCCTGAAATCTGTTGAGTGCCCTCGCCCGTCATGTTACCAATAAACTCGCCGTTATGAATGTTAACGGTTGTTCTTTCTTTTCCGTTATTTAAGTCCGTATCGGTATATTTACCGGCGAAGAGCTTAATACCGTCACCGTAAGCAGCGGTATAAGTGCCGTGATAAGCAGTTAAGTTACCGCCGTTAATTTCTACTGCGTGACCGCCCGTTCTTGTTTTACTAACAGTCCATTCGCCACCGGCGTTTGCAACAACGTAACGCCAGCTTTCATCTCTAGTTTGACCGGTAGTAGTAATAGTAATATCTGATTTTTGTGAATTTTCCGTACCAAGAGTAACGTCACCGCCGTTACACATAACGCCACCGCCAACCGAGTTAGTAATGGTTGCCTTAGTTAACAGAACCTCGCCGCCCTCTACTCTAACCGCGAAACTCTTAATAACTATATCGTCGTAATAATCCCAATCACCAATATCGTTATATAAACCTGCGTGAGTTATAGTAACGTTACCGTTTGAGGTAAAGTCACCGCCGGAAACGTAAATGCCGTCGTAATTAGAATAAGCTTCGTTGGTATTTGCGTTAATAGTGGGAAGAGTAATATTGAAAGCGTTAGTCGCGCTGTTATTTCTGGTAGTTGAAGAAGTAATGTTATAGGTACAGGTTTCATCAAAAGTAATACCGCCACCCTTAACTATAATAGAAGAAGCCTTTCTTGTTGAAATATCGTTAGTACCGGTTGCACCGCCGTAAACGTCTAGTGAGCCACCGTCTACCAAAATACCAACTTCATAACATCTTACGTTTGTGTTGGTAAGAGTTATTTTATTGTTAATATCGTTAGTAGCAAGGAAAACGCCAACGCTTGCGCGGTTCGTGCCGTTCTTATTGCTTGTAATAGAATAACCAACGTCTACGGTAACGTCTTTAAGGTCAACGTTAACTGAAGAGGTAGAGCTTACGTAAACGCCGTAACTGCTAACGTTACTAGATAGGGTTACGTTACCACCGTCCATAGTAACCGAGCCTGCGCCCGAATAAATACCGTAAGAATTAGTACCTTCTAATGAAACGTTACCGTTTTCTACCGTAATAGATTCTGCAGTTGAGTAAATACCGTAAGAGGTATTACCCTCTAACGTAATATTACCATTAGTAAGAGCAATAGTACCGGATGTTGCGTATATACCGTAAGAAGAAGTACCTGTTAAGTTAACGTCTCCGCCGGTTACGGTAATAGCGTCTGCAGTTGAGTAAATACCGTAAGAGGTATTACCCGTTAACGAAACGTTACCGTTAGTAAGAGCAATAGTACCGGATGTTGCGTATATACCGTAAGAGGTAATACCGCTTAATTCTATGTTGCCACCCTGCATAGTAATAGAGCCTGCGGTTGAGTAAATACCGTAAGATCTTGCGCCGGTAAGAGTTAAGTTACCGCCCGAAACGTCAATCGTGCCGGCGGTTGAGTAAATGCCGTGCGAATCGTTACCGCTTAAGGTGTAACTGTAATTTTCTGAAACAACCGAGCCACCTGAAGCAACGTGAATGCCCTTGCCGTTTGCGCCACTTGTAGAAATAGTTGAAGAAGTATCTGCAGAAATGTTTATTCTGCCGTTTTGCGTGAAGATAGCCGTTTGATTATTACCTGCAGTTAATTCAAAAGAGGTATTTTTAACGTAGAACTTATCGTCACCGGAAACGGTTGAGTAAATACCGTAAGTATTATCGCCTGAAATAGAACAGCTACCGCCTGAAACGCTAAGCTGACCGTCTAACATTCTAATACCGGTGGTAGAGTTACCGCTAATAATATAATTGGTGTTATCAACGGTTAGCTCGCCTGCAAGCATGTAAATAGCGTTGGATGCGTGAACGTTATCTGCAAGAACGCTACAGGTTGCATCAGAAATATCAAGAGAGCCGTTTGCCATATATATAGCAGAAAGATCCCTTATTTCGTTAGTTTTAATACCGTTAGTAAGCTGTTTAGTGAACGTACCGCCACCAACGGAAAGCTCACCGCCCTCCATACCTACTATGTTGTTATTAGAGGAATAGAAGTCCCCTTTATCTATAGTAACGGTAGCGTTACCACCGTTAAGTATACAGTACGCTTCGCCCTTTCTTGCAAGGTTACCGCTGGGAACTGCCCCATCTGCATGAGTTGACCATTTATAATTATTGAAATAATCGTCTATTAAAAAGGCTGATTCGTCATCTTCTTTAACGGAAACGCTATCTTCAATAGAAGATGTTGCGTTGGGCACGCGGGAAGAAAATCTTGCCGTTTTAACCTTAATAGTACCACCCTTAGCGTTAACGCAAGCCGCGTTTTTAACGCCGAAATAAGAGTAGAAGCCACCATCTTGAATATCTATAGTTCCAAGCGTCATTCTAAGAGCCGCAACGGGATCTGAATTTTCTGCCGCTTGCTTAATAACGTTTTCGTAGCCGTAAATGGTAATTTTAACGAAGTTATCTTCTTCTGCTTCAGGAACGGTTGCGCCAACGTAGTTAAAGGTTTCCGGATGAACGTAATAAGTGTAATACCAGTCTGACTGAGCTATTTCACTTGAGTCCAGCGCATAGTTCTCACTGGTTCTATAATAACAGTAGGTATCCGGATTAATAGTAAGATTACTGCCCGCTACTGCAAGCGTGTTATCAAAATATAAATTGCCGTGCTCGTAAGTGATTTCACCCGTTTTTTCCGGATAAGATTTAATTATGGGCGCTTTATAGTCCGTTGTGATTTGATCAAAGCCCTCTCCACTTGCCTTTCTTACGTGCATAGTAACAAGCTGGGGGGCTGCTTCTACCTTAGTTCTTTGGGTTAAAGAGCCTTCGGTATCATCTAAAATAACGTCGTTATAAGAATAATATTCAGAATAACGCGGGCCACTTTCAAACTTGCCTGCAAGAATGGTAAGTGTTCCGCCCTTGCCGTCTCTACCGTTAACGTTGAAAACCGAACCAACGGGGTTATATAAGCCACCCGTTTGCTCGTCTGACGTATCTATTATGGTAAGACGAACGTTTTCTTTTACGTTAAGAATGGGATCGTAACCGTTACGCTGAATTTCTATTCCGTTAAGGTCTAGAATTAAGTCCGTATCTAGGTTTTCTGTTTTTTGGGTTATGATAAGGGGGTTTTCTATGTTTTTATCAAGCTGAATGTAAGTATAACCTTGGTTGATTGCCGCAAACAACTCTTCTTGATTTCTTACAATGAATACGGTATTAACCGTATAATTTAAGTGGTCTTCCCCTTCAAAGGGTGCGTTTACCAAGCTTACGAATCTAGAAAAAGTGGTTACCGCTAAGGAGGTTACGAATAACGCGCAAGACAAAATTAAAGCAAATATTTTGAAGCCTTTGCCTTTGAATTTTACTTTCATATTCATTTACCTCCTTTTTGGTTTTTATCTTTGAGATTTTTCGATAAACTAAGAATTACTGTTTGAGTGAGATTCTATCGCTTACGCTCCAGGACTAGCGTAATGATATTGCTAAAGCAAATGATGTTTGAGCGTTGCTCAAATGATGTTTTGCTATCGCAAAATGATGTTCGCACCCGTGCGAATTTAGGGATGGCTCTTATTATAGAATGCAAGAGATTCTTCGACAGGCTCAGAATGACTGTTAAAATTACTTTTTTCTATCCGCGGTCATCTTGAGTTTATCGAAACC